>NZ_SCKV01000003.1:0-557289 GCF_014155795.1 Pantoea hericii | reverse complement strand
CGGTTTGCCGTGTCAGTGGAGGCGCATTATAGGGAACGGCTGAGATAGCGCAAGTGCAAATTACAACTTTTTCACTGTTCGCCTGAAATTTGCACAAAAGCGCCGTTTTAACCCTTTTTAATGCGTCCTGGCAGCTCTGCAAGGCTATTAATTACCCAATCTGCTGCGGCTTCACCTTCAGCGGTAATCGGTTTGCCACTGCGCACCAGCACTTTGGTGCCGACACCGGCAGCCTGCCCGGCCAGCATATCCTCCAGCTTGTCACCCACCATATAAGAAGCAGCCATATCAATGTGCAGCTCTTCCTGTGCCGTCAGCAGCATGCCTGGCTGCGGCTTACGGCAGTCACATTCCTGACGAAACGCTTCAACTGTTGCTTCAGGATGGTGAGGACAGAAATAGATGCCATCAAGATCAACGTCGCGATCGGCCAGCGACCAGTCCATCCATTCAGTCAGCCGCATAAAGGTATCTTCGGTAAACATACCGCGCGCGATACCAGACTGATTGGTCACAACCACCAGCGCATATCCCATTGCCTTCAGTTGTTGCAGCGCTTCAATGGTGCCGTCAATAAACTGGAAGTCATCAATCTCATGGACATAGCCATTATCGACATTAAGGGTGCCATCACGATCAAGAAAAATAGCGGGGACTTTATTCGCCACGTAGAAACTCCTGCTGTAAAAATTGCCGATCAGTATCGCATGATTGCTATAAAAGGGAGAATGTCAGATTGAATCACTTTCATTGATTTAGACGTCTGGATGCCTTAACATCCATCCAGCTTTTATAATGAACAAAAGCGACGAGGTTTCCCACACCACGGACAACGCAATACGATAATTAATAACATAATGATTAAACTTGAAAATATCACCAAAGTGTTTCAGCAAGGCTCGCGGACTATTCCGGCATTAACGGATGTGAGCCTGCATGTGCCTGCCGGACAGATTTATGGCGTTATCGGCGCTTCCGGTGCCGGTAAAAGTACACTGATTCGTTGCGTTAACCTGCTGGAGCGCCCAACCTCGGGCCGCGTACTGGTCGATGGGGCGGATTTAACCGCACTCAACGAACGCCAGTTAACCCAGGCGCGCCGCCAGATCGGCATGATCTTCCAGCATTTTAACCTGATGAACTCACGAACGGTTGCGGGCAATGTCTCTCTGCCACTGGAACTGGGTAATCTCTCGCGTGCGCAGATCAACGCTCGCGTCACTGAGTTGCTGGAACTGGTGGGATTATCCGATAAGCATGATGCCTGGCCCGCCAATCTGTCGGGCGGACAGAAGCAGCGCGTCGCGATTGCTCGTGCCCTGGCCAGTAATCCCAAGGTCCTGCTGTGTGATGAAGCGACCAGCGCACTGGATCCCGCGACCACACGTTCAATTCTGGAATTGCTCAAAGACATCAACCGCCGCCTGGGGCTGACGATTCTGCTGATTACCCATGAGATGGATGTGGTGAAACGCATCTGCGATCAGGTTGCGGTCATCAGTCACGGTGAGCTGATTGAGAAAGATAGTGTCAGCGAAGTCTTCTCTCATCCTAAAACGCCACTGGCGCAGCAGTTTATTCAGTCCACGCTGCATCTGGATATCCCGGATGACTATCAGCAGCGCCTTTCTGCCACCGCATCTGAAAATACCGTGCCGCTGCTGCGACTGGAATTCACCGGTAAATCGGTTGATGCGCCGCTGCTTTCCGAAGCGGCCCGCCGTTACAACGTGAATAACAACATTATCAGTGCGCAGATGGATTACGCCGGTGGCGTGAAGTTCGGCATTATGCTGGCAGAAATGCACGGCACAGAGAGCGATACCCGCGAGGCGATTGCCTGGCTGAAGGAGAATCATGTGAAAGTAGAGGTGTTAGGTTATGTCTGAAGCGATGATGTGGTTGCTGGGACGGGGCGTGTGGGAAACGCTGATGATGACCTTCGTCTCAGGTTTTTTCGGTTTTGTGCTGGGCCTGCCGGTCGGCGTTTTACTCTATGTGACCCGTCCAGGACAGATTCTTCAGAATCAGGGTCTTTATCGCGTGCTTTCCGCGCTGGTAAATATCTTCCGCTCGATTCCTTTCATTATCCTGCTGGTCTGGATGATTCCCTTTACCCGCGTGATCGTCGGCACCTCAATCGGACTGCAGGCGGCTATCGTGCCGTTGACCGTCGGTGCTGCGCCGTTTATTGCGCGTATGGTTGAAAACGCCTTACTGGAACTGCCAACCGGCCTGATTGAAGCGTCACGTGCCATGGGTGCCACGCCAATGCAGATCATCCGTAAAGTTCTGCTGCCGGAAGCGATGCCGGGCCTGGTGAACGCGGCGACCATCACGCTGATTACGCTGGTCGGTTACTCCGCCATGGGTGGCGCGGTGGGTGCCGGTGGCCTGGGCCAGATCGGTTATCAGTATGGTTATATCGGATATAACGCCACTGTGATGAATACGGTATTAGTGTTGTTAGTGGTTTTAGTGTATCTCATTCAATTCTGTGGCGACCGCATCGTGCATGCTGTGTCCCATAAGTAAGCAATATCACATTATTAAGAAGGAAAGGATATGTCTTTCAGATTCAAGAAAATTGCCGCTGTGGGTGCACTGATTGGCGCGATTGCGCTGGCAGGTTGCGATCAAAAAGAGAAAGACCCTAACCACATCAAAGTGGGCGTGATTGTCGGTGCTGAGCAGCAGGTTGCTGAAGCCGCGCAGAAAGTGGCTAAAGATAAGTATGGTCTGGACGTTGAGCTGGTCACTTTCAACGATTACGTTCTGCCGAATGAAGCGCTGAGCAAAGGCGATATCGACGTTAACGCCTTCCAGCACAAACCTTACCTTGATCAGCAGATCAAAGATCGTGGCTACAAGCTGGTTTCAGTGGGTAATTCTTTCGTCTACCCAATCGCGGGCTATTCGAAGAAGATCAAATCACTGGATGAGCTGCAGGATGGCGCGCAGGTTGCTATTCCAAACGATCCGACCAACCTGGGCCGTACACTGCTGCTGCTGCAGAAAGTCGGTCTGATCAAACTGAAAGATGGCGTGGGCTTGCTGCCAACCTCACTGGATATCACTGAGAACCCTAAGCATCTGAAAATTGTTGAGCTGGAAGCGCCGCAGCTGCCACGTTCACTGGACGATCAGCAGATTGCTCTGGCGGTGATCAACACCACTTACGCGAGCCAGATTGGCCTTACACCCGCGAAAGATGGCATTTTCGTCGAAGATAAAGATTCACCTTATGTGAACCTGATTGTCGCGCGTGAAGATAATAAAGATGCGGAAAACGTGAAGAAATTCGTTAAGGCTTACCAGTCTGACGAAGTTAACGCAGAAGCTAATAAAGTCTTTAACGGCGGCGCGGTTAAAGGCTGGTAATTCAGTCCGTGATCTCCTTAAGGGCGGCGCTATGCCGCCCTTTCTGCTATTGGGTGCCCTGCCCGACTTGTTATTTATTCTTGTCCTTGTTTCAATAACGCCACTTTTTGAAACCTGAGGATGTTGCCATGCGTTTTTTACCGCTCTGCTTGTTAGCATTGATGCTGACAGGGTGTGTTCATGAGTATCACCCGATAAGCAGCGCACCGTCCCGGCCGCAGCAATCCAGTGAACCGACCCATAAGCCTGTGGCACGACCCGCACCCGTTAAGCTCTATACCGATGCCGCCGATCTGGTCAGTAAGCCGTTCCGCGATCTGGGTGAAGTCTCCGCTGAAGATTGCCAGATGAGCAATCAGAACTCCCCGGCCAATATCGCTACAGCACGGAAACGTCTGCAGATCAAAGCATCACAGATGAAAGCCAATGCAGTGCTGCTGCATCAGTGTGAAATCGTTACCGGCACACCAGGCTGTTATCGCCAGGCGGTGTGTCAGGGTTCAGCGCTGAAAGTCAGCAATCAATGAGTGAATTCGCCTTTGCGCAAATTGGGGTAATTCGTTCGCCGTGGAAGGAGAAGTTTGCCGTACCCCGCCAGCCAGGCCTGGTGCAGGATGGCGGCGGCGAACTTCATCTGCAGCCACCTTACAATCAGCCGGAAGCGGTGCGAGGGCTGGAAGCGTTCAGCCATCTCTGGCTGCTGTTTGTATTCCATCAGACGATGGAAGGTGGCTGGCGTCCCACGGTTCGCCCTCCCCGTCTGGGCGGCAATGCGCGCATGGGTGTTTTTGCGACACGTTCAACGTTCCGTCCCAATCCCATTGGGATGTCGCTGGTTGAACTGAAAGGTATCAGGATTGAGAAGCAGCAGGTGATTCTGCAGCTTGGCAGTCTGGACCTGGTCGATGGTACTCCGGTAGTGGATATCAAACCTTATCTGCCTTTTGCCGAAGCGCTGCCTCATGCCCAGGCAGGTTTTGCTCAGGCGGCCCCTGCGGCTGATATGCCGGTTCGCTTCTCCGCACTGGCCCAGCAGCAGCTTCAGCAGCAGTCGCGCTACCCCAATCTGGCACGCTTTATCCGTGAAGTGCTGGCACAGGATCCCCGTCCGGCTTATCGTCAGGGCGAAACGCAGGCGCGGGAATATGCGGCCTGGCTGATGGATTTTAATGTCCGCTGGCGCATTGATGATGCCGGTACTGAAGTGATCGCTATCGACCCGCGTTAAAACCCGCTTTTGAGGCGGTGATCTCACTGGTACACTAGCCGCCAGCAAAATTCTGTCTGTGACTTTCCGATCAACTGGAACCGTAATCAATGCGTACTACTCAATATCTGCTCTCTACTCAGAAAGAGACGCCTTCCGACGCTGAAGTGATCAGCCACCAGCTGATGCTGCGCGCCGGTATGATCCGCAAACTGGCTTCTGGCTTGTACACCTGGTTACCGACCGGGGTTCGCGTGCTGAAAAAAGTCGAAAACATCGTGCGTGAAGAGATGAACAACGCGGGCGCTGTTGAGATTTTAATGCCGGTTGTGCAGCCCGCCGACCTGTGGCAGGAGAGCGGTCGCTGGGAGGAGTATGGCCCGGAACTGTTACGTATTGCCGATCGCCACGAGCGTCCGTTCGTGCTGGGTCCGACGCATGAAGAGGTGGTCACTGACCTGATCCGCAACGAACTGAGCTCTTATAAGCAGTTGCCGCTCAACCTGTATCAGATTCAGACCAAATTCCGTGATGAAGTGCGTCCACGTTTTGGCGTGATGCGTTCACGTGAGTTCATCATGAAAGATGCTTACTCGTTCCATACGTCGCAGGCGTCGCTGCAGGAAACCTATGACGCGATGTACCGCGCCTATAGTCAGATCTTCAGCCGTATGGGACTGGATTTCCGTGCTGTGCAGGCCGATACCGGCTCTATCGGCGGCAGCGCATCACATGAGTTCCAGGTGCTGGCGCAGAGCGGTGAAGATGATGTGATTTTCTCTACCGATTCTGATTACGCCGCTAACATTGAGCTGGCCGAAGCCGTCGCACCGGCCGGTGAACGTGCCGCACCATCTCAGGAGATGCAGCTGGTCGAAACACCAGACGCAAAAACCATCGCGGAGCTGGTTGAGCAATTCAATGTACCTGTCGAAAAGACAGTGAAAACGCTGATTGTTAAAGGTGCAGAAGAGAGCGGTCACGCGCTGGTTGCCCTGCTGGTTCGCGGCGATCATCAGCTGAATGAGATCAAAGCAGAGAAGTCAGCCATCGTTGCATCGCCGCTGGTGTTCGCGACGGAAGAAGAGATTCGCGCCGCAGTGGGTGCGGGTCCGGGTTCAATCGGGCCTGTGGGTCTGCAGATGCCGATCATTGCTGACCGTACCGTGGCGAAGATGAGCGATTTCAGCGCCGGTGCCAACGTCGATGGTAAACACTACTTCGGCATTAACTGGGAGCGCGATCTGCCGCTGGCCAGCGTTGCGGATATCCGTAATGTGGTCGAAGGCGATTTAAGCCCGGATGGCAAAGGCACGCTGCAGATTAAACGTGGTATTGAAGTCGGTCATATCTTCCAGCTCGGTACTAAGTATTCTGACGCGCTGAAAGCTTCCGTTCAGGGTGAAGATGGCCGTAATCAGGTGATGAGCATGGGCTGCTACGGCATCGGCATCACTCGCGTGGTGGCGGCAGCCATTGAGCAAAACCATGACGATCGTGGCATCATCTGGCCAGCCGCACTGGCACCGTTCGAGGTGGCGATTCTGCCGATGAATATGCAGAAATCGTTCCGTGTTAAAGAGCTGGCAGAAGAGTTATATGCCACGCTGCGTGCCAAAGGCGTTGAAGTTATCCTGGATGACCGCAAAGAGCGTCCGGGCGTGATGTTTGCCGATATGGAACTGATCGGGGTACCACACACCATCGTCATCGGCGATCGCAATCTCGACAACCAGGAGATTGAATACAAATCACGTCGTGCCGGTGAGAAGCAGATGATTAAGCAGGATGAAATTGTTGAGTTCCTGCTGAAAGCACTGAACAAGTAAATTGTGAAGGAAAGGTCAGATAACTTGCTTGTGTGGCCTCTAACAGCTTAAGAGTTTGCCCGGTTGCTGTAATTCCGTATCTGCTCAGGAAACAGGGTCAGATCGGAAAGACGCAAAAGCCGCCATCCATGGCATGCTCGGCCCGCGCGATTACGCACCTCATCCATGAGGTGCGCCCTGACCGGGCCAACGCATGGCGTTGTTCAAAAACGCTCCCGGCGTTTTTGTCCATGGCGCGGGACGCTTTCCTCTTCTGACCCTGTTCCCTTCGCCATGCGCTTATTCGTTGCTGCCAGAGTCACGCTGAGCTGCCTGATCAGTACTCAAACGCCCCGCCTGCGGGGCGTTTTTTATTGCACCTTGCCGCGCATCGATTTCGTCGAACTGCGACGGGCTTTTCCTTCCAGACGACGCTCTTTCGAGGCGCGGGTCGGCCGCGTAGCGCGCCGGGCTTTTTCCACGGTACTCAGCTCCTGGATCAGATTGACCAGACGTTGCAGCGCCGCTTCACGATTCATCTCCTGACTGCGATACTCCTGCGCCTTGATCACTACCACGCCATCTCCGGTAATCAAATGATGACTGGCAGTGAGCAGCCGCTCTTTATAAAACGCGGGCAGCGAAGAAGCAGCAATATCAAAGCGCAGATGAATGGCCGTGCTGGCTTTGTTGACATGTTGTCCACCAGCGCCCTGAGCGCGAATAGCCGTCAGCTC
The DNA here is from genome assembly GCF_014155795.1 of Pantoea hericii. NCBI lineage: Bacteria > Pseudomonadati > Pseudomonadota > Gammaproteobacteria > Enterobacterales > Erwiniaceae > Pantoea > Pantoea hericii. The sequence continues at coordinate 550,156 of NZ_SCKV01000003.1, read as the reverse complement.
GATCTCACTCTCCGGAATCTCAACCGAACGGGATAGCATAATCATCAGCTTGCTCCCCACACCTTAATCACGTTGACCTCCGATAACCTGTTCATCAAATTAACCTTTTGTGCTCTGATTCATTCCGTCCCAGACAGCGGAATCTGTCACTTTAGCAGTGATTCGCGCACTGTTCCTGCTTTACGCAGGCTGATTTCCTCTAAATGGCTATGATATAGTCGCCAGTTAACCAGAGTATCGACGCTCTGCTGAGGGGGGCCATGTGCAAAATTATTGTGAGTTAGTTCGCCGGAAATATGCCGAAATCGGCAGCGGAGACTTAGGTTACATTCCGGATGCGATTGGCTGCGCATTGAAGGCACTTAATGATATTGCCGCAAATACTGAGCTAAACTCTTCTGTCAGGGAACAGGCGGCCTACGCCGCTGCTAACTTATTGGTGAGCGACTATGTTGATAAATGAAGCGTACCAACCTATCAATTGTGATGACTACGATAATCTGGAACTCGCCTGCCAGAACACCTGGATGCTGTCGCTGGAAATGAAAGATGGCGAACAGCTCAAGGCAAAGGCCAAAGAGATTTTTTCACGCAAGAACGTGGAATATCTGGCTATCGATCTTTCCGGTGAACATCGCGAATTACGTCTCGACCATATTGCCAGCTTTACCCATCCCGAACTGGGTACGGTGGTTGTCAGCGCTGAGTAATAGACGCATCACGGGCGGGACATTCCCGCCCTGTTAACCCTCAGGGCTGCAACGAACTGTAGTACGCCGCCAGATCAGCTATATCACTGTCACTCAATCCCGCTACAAATGCCTTCATCACCTCAGCCTGGCCGCCAGTGCGCTCGCCCTTTTTGTAGGCGTGCAAAGCCTGTTCCAGATAAGGTGCGTGCTGCCCGGCCAGATTGGGATAGAGGGGCACAGCCGCTTTACCTGCTGCACCATGGCAGGCCATGCAGCTCCCTGCTTTTTGTGCGCCGCGTTGCGCATCGCCCGCAGCCCACGCCGGTAATACGGCGCCCACTAAAAAGGCGATAAACCATTGCTTCATTATTGTTGTTCCCCTGCGCTGCATGCCCTGTCCCAGACTATCTGCCAGCCCTGTTGATCAACAGCCGCGCCAGCGTGGGTGACAAACAGATTCGGAACACAGATCAGCGTCTGGTTATAAAAGATTAACGGCAGCCGTTCTCGCTGCCACGGAGGTATCTGCAACTCCTGCCACAACTTTTTCATTTCCCTTCCACCCTGACGGCCCACCAGATGAACGTGACCCTGCGCATGAAAGCGTACGCTGACCTGCTCATCCGGCTGAGGATAACGCAACAGGCTCTGCGCCTGGCTGGCGCATAACGTGCCGAGATTCTGCGGTAACACCAGCGGCTGGCAGAGATCGGGCCATGCCAGCTCGGTGTCGCGCAGTGAACTGCGCAACGGCAGCCAGTAGAGCTGCTGACGGTAGCGGCGGAGTTCAGCCTGACCGAATCGCAGCTTCGGCTGTGCATCCTCCCGGCTCGCCATGACTTCATCGCGAATACGTTTCAGCGCTTCACGGGAGGGCATCCTGCCGCCCTGCCCGGCGATCCAGCGGCGCAATAACGCATTAGCACGCAACTCACTCATGACCATCAAGGGCGGAAAGTGCAGGCTGCCATCTGGCTGGATGAGCTCATTGAGTTGTCCGGTGAGCAGTTCATCCAGTAACTGCTCCTGCTCACTGCACAACGCCGCACTTCGGGCTGTCGCCTCGGCAAAATGGGGCCAGCGCTGGTAAAGCGCCGGCAGCAGCCGCTGACGAAGGAAGTTACGGTCGTAGCGAAGATCCTGATTACTTTCATCTTCGATCCACACCAGCTGATGAGTTCTGGCATAGGTTTCAAGCGACTGCCGCGACTGATTCAGCAGTGGACGCAGCAGCTGATGCGAACCCAGCGCACGCGCAGCAGGCATCGCCGCCAGCCCGGCCGGACCGCTGCCGCGCTTCAGCGCCAGCATAAAGGTTTCACACTGATCGTCGAGGTGCTGCGCGGTCAGTAACACTTCACCCGGCAACAATGCCGCACTGAGCGCCTGATAACGGGCGGTGCGGGCGGCGGCTTCAATGCCGTTTTCCCTGCCATCCACGGTAACGTGCAGTACCTCACATGGCAGTTGCCACTGCTCGCATACCGACAGGCAGTGCGCTGCCCAGCAATCGGCATTCGGGCTAAGCCCATGATGAACATGTAACGCCCGCAGATGGGATTCGGGATGCTGCTGCTGCCAGCCGCGAAGCTGATGCAGCAGCACGGTTGAATCGAGTCCGCCACTGAAGGCGACCACCAGCGCGGCATCAGGTTGCAACATGGCGTCAAAAGCGGGCAAAGGCATGGCAGGATCCAGAAAGTCGGGCCACTGAATGTCGCCCGCTGAGCGCGCTATTTTACGCCTGATAAAGCTCCAGCGGCAAACCATCCGGATCGGCAAAGAACGTACACTGTTTACCCGTCAGTTCATCGATGCGAATCGGCTCGCAGATTACGCCTTTACTGGCCAGCGTTGCGACAGCGGCGGCCACATCCGGCACGGTAAAGGCCAGATGACGCAGGCCACACGCTTCGGGATGACTGACGCGCGCCGGCGGCTCAGGAAAAGAGAACAGCTCAATAGTGTAGCGATCCTCCAGGGCCAGGTCGCCTTTCCAGGAGTCGCGCGCTTCACGGTAATATTCGCCCATGAGACGAAAGCCCAGCACGTCACAATAGAATGCTTTGCTGCGCTGATAGTCGGAAGCGATGATGGCGATGTGGTGAATAGCGGTTAACTGCAACATGTTGAATATCCTGATTCGGGCAGGCTGTCCCCAGACACCCTGCCGCTATTAGTCGTTTAAAGATTTATGCCGGATCGTTTTTCAGCACGCGGACGCGATACTCGCCCTCTTCCGTCAGACTGGCACCGTGAATATCGGTCTCGAAGCCCGGATAATGCCGGCCGATACTGCACAGCATCAGCAGGAAATCGAGCACGGCACGGCTCTTCTCCGTAATCATCTCTCCTGGCATCACCAGTGGCACGCCTGGTGGATAAGGCAGAATCATGTTGGCCGACACCCGCCCGACCAGTTCGCTGAGATCCACCGTTTCGATGTTGCCCTTCACCTGTTGCTGAAACGCCTGATGCGGCGTCATCTTCATTTCGGGCAGGACATCAAATGCCTGCAGCATCAGTCGCGGCAGGTCATGATGACGGATCAGTTGATGAATCCCCTGCGCCAGCGTCTGAATGCGCATATTGCGATAGAAGTCGGGATCTTCAGCGTAGAGATCCGGCAGCATGTTCTTTACCCGCAGATTGAGATCGTAGGCGCGTTTGAACTCAGTCAGACCGCGCAGCACGCTCATCGCTTTGGTTTTGTCGATGCCAATACTGAAAAGGAACAGCAGGTTGTAGGGGCCGGTTTTCTCCACCACGATGCCGCGCTCATCAAGAAACTTCGCCACCAGCGCTGCCGGGATCCCCTCGTCTGCCATCTCTCCCAGCTCGCTCATTCCTGGCGTCAGGATAGTGACTTTGATCGGATCGAGGTACATATGATCGCGATCGGCCTGCGTAAATCCGTGCCAATCCTCGTCGCCGGGCTGGATCGCCCAGCATTGCGCTTCGTCGACCTGTTCCGGCTGCCAGATATCGAAAAACCAGCTGTCGGACTCTTCACGCAGGCGCTGAACCTCACGACGAAAGTGCAGCGCACGCTCAACCGAGCGATTGATCAGCCGCTTGCCGGGATTACCACGCAGCATTGCAGCAGCAGTTTCAATAGAGGAGACGATGGCGTAATTGGGCGACGTGGTGGTGTGCATCATATAGGCTTCGTTAAACGTCTGTTCGTCGTAGTCGCCTTTAATGTGAATCATGGATGCCTGCGAAAACGCCGCCAGCAGTTTATGGGTCGATTGCGTTTCATACACCACTTTGCCCGGGGTGCGCTCGCCACTCATACCACTTTTCCCGGCATAAATCGGATGGAAATTGGTGTAAGGCACCCAGGCTGAATCGAAGTGAATCGACGGCACATCCAGCGTCTCTTTAATGTACTGGGTGTTATAGAGCAGCCCATCGTAAGTGGAGTTGGTGATTACCGCATGAACCGGCCACGTGGCGCGATCGGTCGTCGCGACTTTCTGCGTAATGCTCTCGCGGGTGAATTCATGCTTTGGAATCCCGCCAAGAATCCCCAGTGCATTGCGGGTCGGCTTCAGCCAGATGGGGATCAGATCGCTCATCATCAGCAGATGCGTCAGTGACTTGTGGCAGTTGCGATCGATCAGCACGGTGCTGCCCGACGGTGCCGCATACATGCCGACAATTTTGTTCGACGTTGAGGTGCCGTTGGTCACCATGTAACTCTGTTCGGCACCAAAAGTGCGTGCGATATACTCTTCCGCTTCAAGATGTGGACCGGTGTGATCCAGCAGCGAACCCAGCTCGGTAACGGAAATTGAGATATCTGACTTCAGGGTATTGGCCCCGAAGAAATCATAAAACAGGCAGCCTACCGGGCTCTTCTGAAACGCGGTACCCGCCATATGGCCCGGCGTGCAGAAGGTGTACTTGCCCTCTTTCACATAGGTGAACAGCGCTTTAGTCAGCGGTGGCGTAATGTGGTCGAGATAGTCATCGGTATACTGCCGGATATGCAATGCAATATCGTCGGCGGCATTCAGCGCATATTCAAAAAAGTGCAGTGGCATGCGCATCTCATTGATGCTGATGTCCATCTGAGAGTGGGTGTTGATAAAGGCATACAGTGGCAGGTATTCGTTGAGCTGATTAATCTCACCGCACAGTTCCGGGCTGTTGTGCGCGTCCCAGTCGAAGATGACGCCGCTGATACGCGGATTGTGTTCGATCAGTTTCAGCAGATCGTCACTGTTTTTTGGGTAAAGCAGCTGGAAGCCTTGCAGATTTAACGCCGCGTCGAGTTCGCGTAACGGTTCATCTTTATAAAACACGCCGTGCGCGCCCATGATCGCCAGAATATTCAATGCCCATCTCCGTGATTGTTGTGCAACCGGACAAGCATAACCGCTAACCAGGGGAAGGTGTAGCAAGGGGACGATCAGATGAGGCTGAAAGGCATCAGGCAGCGTACCGCGTTAAACCCACGGCATAAAAAAAGCGGACCGAAGTCCGCTTCCTGATTGGCTGAGCCTGAATCAGGCGTAGCCGTAGCTCATCAGGCGCTGATAACGACGATCCAGCAGCTCTTCAGTGCTTAATCCATCGAGATCGGCCAGATCAGCCAGCAGCTGTTGCTTCAGAGACTGCGCCATATCAACCGGACGGCGATGTGCACCACCCAGCGGCTCAGGGATCACTGAGTCAATCAGCTTCAGCTCTTTCAGACGGTGAGCGGTAATGCCCATCGCTTCAGCAGCCAGCGGCGCTTTGTCAGCGCTTTTCCACAGAATGGAGGCACAGCCTTCCGGCGAGATCACTGAATAGGTGCTGTACTGAAGCATATTCACTTTATCGCCCACGCCAATCGCCAGCGCACCGCCAGAACCGCCCTCACCGATGACCGTACAGATAACCGGTACTTTCAGGCCAGACATTTCACGCAGGTTGCGGGCGATCGCTTCAGACTGCCCACGCTCTTCCGCGCCCACGCCAGGATACGCACCCGGTGTGTCGATGAAGGTGATGATTGGCATTTTGAAACGCTCAGCCATCTCCATCAGGCGCAGCGCTTTGCGATAGCCTTCCGGTGCTGGCATGCCGAAGTTACGGCGAATCTTCTCTTTGGTTTCACGGCCTTTCTGGTGCCCGATGATCATCACCGGACGTCCATCAAGACGCGCAATCCCACCCACAATCGCTTTGTCATCCGCATAAGCACGGTCGCCCGCCAGCTCATCGAAATCGTCGAAGGCGTTGCGAACATAGTCAAAGGTGTAAGGACGTAACGGATGACGCGCCAGTTGAGCAATCTGCCATGCGCCCAAATCAGCGAAGATTTTACGGGTCAGCTCAACACTTTTCTCACGCAGACGCTGAACTTCTTCATCCAGATTAACGTGTTTATCATCCTGACGACCAATTGAAGTCAGCGAATCGATCTTCGCTTCCAGTTCTGCAATTGGCTGTTCAAAATCCAGGTAATTAAGACTCATAATGTTCCTGTTCTAGTCAAACTCCAGTTCCACCTGCTCCGATCCAATCAACGAGCGCAGATCGTTAAGTAAACGATCGCTGGGCGAAATTCGCCACGCTGCACCAAAGCGCAGCTTCGCTCGCGCGTCGGCTCTCTGATAGTAGAGATTCACCGGAATAGTCCCTGAACGATGAGGTTCCAGGGACTGACGGAGCCGGTTTAATAGCTGGTCATCAATTTGCCTGTCCGTCAGCGAGATAGCAAGTCCGCGCGCGTATTTTTCGCGAGCTTCGTCGATGTCCATGACTTCACGCGCGGTCATTTTAAGCCCGCCACTGAAGTCATCAAAGCTGACCTGTCCGCTGACGATCAGGATTCGGTCTTTCTCCAGCAACTGCTGGTATTTATCTAACGCATCGGTAAATAACATCACCTCAAGACGACCGGAGCGATCGTCCAGAGTACAGATACCAATTCGGTTGCCGCGCTTGGTGACCATTACCCGCGCGGCGATCACCAGACCAGCCGCCACGGTAATTTTACCCCGATCGGTAGGATGCATATCTTTCAGACGCACCCCGCCAACATAACGCTCAATTTCTTTCAGATACTGATTAATAGGGTGGCCGGTAAGATATAGCCCCAGCGTTTCCCGCTCACCATCCAGCTGCACCTGCTCAGGCCACGGCGTGACGCTGGCGTACGATTTCTCAACCTGCTCCGGCTCCTCCGCCAGCACGCCAAACATATCTGCCTGGCCAATCGCCTCCGCTTTCGCGTGTTGATCGGCGGCTTTTAACGCGTCACTGAGTGAACTCATCAGGGCGGCGCGGTGCGGTCCAAGGCGATCGAAAGCCCCGGACATAATCAGTTTTTCCATCACCCGACGGTTGATCTTTTTAGTGTCAGTACGGGCACAGAGATCAAACAGTTCGCGGAAATAGCCACCTTCATTACGGGCGTCGATAATCGCTTCAATCGGGCCTTCACCCACGCCTTTGATCGCGCCGATACCGTAAACGATCTCGCCCGCGTCATTAACATGGAAGGGATAGAGACCCGAGTTAATATCGGGCGGCAGGACTTTCAGCCCCATCCGCCAGCACTCATCAACCAGGCCCACCACTTTCTCGGTGTTATCCATATCGGCGGTCATCACCGCCGCCATGAACTCGGCCGGATAGTGCGCTTTCAGCCACAGGGTCTGATAGGAGACCAGTGCGTAAGCCGCAGAGTGTGACTTGTTAAAGCCATAACCTGCAAATTTTTCTACCAGATCGAAGATCTTCATCGACAGTTCGCCGTCGATGCCCATGCTTTCGGCACCATCGCGGAATATGGAGCGCTGTTTGGCCATCTCCTCGGGTTTCTTTTTACCCATGGCGCGTCGCAGCATATCTGCGCCGCCCAGGGTGTAACCGGAGAGAACCTGGGCGATCTGCATCACCTGTTCCTGATAGAGGATGATGCCGTAAGTCGGTTCCAGCACCGGCTTCAGGCTTTCGTGCTGCCACTGAATGTCGGGATAAGAGATCGCTTCACGGCCATGCTTACGGTCAATAAAGTTATCTACCATGCCGGACTGCAGTGGGCCAGGACGGAACAGCGCCACCAGTGCGATCATATCTTCGAAGCAGTCGGGCTTCAGACGCTTAATCAGATCTTTCATGCCGCGCGATTCAAGCTGGAATACCGCTGTGGTTTCCGAGCGCTGCAGCATATCGAAGCTTTTCTTATCATCCAGCGGGATTGAGGCGATATCGATCGGCTCCAGCCCCTGCTTCTCCCGGCGCGGGTTGATCATCTTCAGCGCCCAGTCGATGATGGTCAGCGTACGCAGACCCAGGAAGTCGAACTTCACCAGGCCGGCATATTCCACATCATTTTTATCGAACTGAGTGACCGGGAACTGCCCGTGTTCATCGCAGTAAAGCGGCGCGAAATCCGTGATTTTCGTTGGCGCAATGACCACGCCACCCGCATGTTTACCGGCGTTTCGCGTGACCCCTTCCAGCTTACGCGCCATATCGATCAGCGCCTTCACCTCTTCATCTGCGTCATACATCGCAGGAAGCTGCGGTTCAGCAATAAAGGCTTTTTCCAGCGTCATGCCGGGATCGGGCGGGATCAGTTTTGAAATGCGATCAACAAAGCCGTAAGGATGACCCAGCACGCGGCCCACATCGCGGATAACCGCTTTCGCCGCCATGGTACCGAAGGTGATAATCTGGGAAACCGCTTCACGTCCGTACATATCAGCGACGTGTTCGATGACCTGATCGCGCTTCTCCATGCAGAAATCGACGTCGAAGTCGGGCATTGAGACGCGTTCCGGGTTCAGGAAACGTTCGAACAGCAGGTCAAATTCCAGCGGATCGATATCGGTGATTTTCAGCGCATAGGCCACCAGCGAACCGGCACCGGAGCCACGACCTGGGCCCACCGGCACGCCGTTATCCTTGGACCACTGGATGAACTCCATCACGATCAGGAAGTAGCCGGGGAATCCCATCTGGTTAATAACGGTGAGCTCAATCTCCAGACGCTCATCATATTCCGGACGTTTTTCTGCGCGCTCAGCTTCGTCCGGGAACAGGAACGCCAGGCGCTCTTCCAGCCCCTCGCGGGATTTCACCACCAGATAATCTTCGGTAGTCATATCACCGGTCGGGAACTGTGGCAGGAAATATTCGCCCAGTCGCACCGTCACGTTACAACGCTTAGCAATCTCTACGCTGTTCTCCAGCGCTTCCGGGATGTCCGAGAACAGCTCGCACATCTCCTCTTCGCTGCGCATATATTGCTGAGGACTGTAGTTGCGCGGACGCTTGGGATCATCCAGCGTATAGCCGTCATGAATGGCAACGCGAATTTCGTGCGCATCGAAATCTTCTGCATTGATAAAGCAGACTTCATTGGTGGCAACGACCGGTATTCCCTCTGCAATCGCCAGTTCAACGGCCGCATGCAGATAGCTCTCTTCGTCCTGTCGGCCAGTACGGATCAGCTCCAGGTAGTAGCGATCGGGGAAATGTTGCTGGTAAAACGACAGGCACTGCGACACCAGCGCATTGTTACCGCGCAGCAGGCTACGACCTACATCGCCGCGTCGCCCACCCGACAACAGTATTAATCCTTCCTGCAATTCGATCAGCCAGTCGCGATCGATAATGGGTCCGTCCACGCCATAACCGCGCTGATAGGCGCGGGAGATCAGCAGCGTCAGGTTCTGGTATCCGGTATTACTGGACGCCAGCACGGTAAGCTGTGTCAGTTCATCCCCCATCAGCTCACTGGCCACATTGAAATCGGCACCAATGACCGGCTTTATCCCTGCGCTGTGCGCGCCACCGTAGAATTTCACCAGGCCACAGAGGTTAGTGAAGTCGGTAATCGCTATCGCCGGCATGCCAAGGGCAGCCGCTTTCTTGATTAGCGGCCCGGTTTTTGCCAGGCCATCAACCATCGAATAGTCACTGTGGACACGCAGATGTATAAAACGGGGTTCAGCCATATCAGTTTCCGGTTAAAACAGCGTCAGGCTATTAAAGCGTAAGGGTCTGGCGGGCAGCCAGTACTTCAGCATCGAGCAGCGCATTACGTACGGGCGCAAAACTACGACGGTGGTGCGGCGTGGCGCCATATTGTGTCAGTTTTTCCATATGCAGCGCCGTTGGATAGCCTTTGTGTTGTGCAAAACCATACTGCGGGAACAGCAGGTCCAGTTCGGCCATCTCACGATCCCGCGAGACTTTGGCGATGATCGATGCTGCACTGATTTCGGCAACCAGGCTATCCCCTTTGACGACGGCCTGTGAAGCCATAGGCAATGCCGGGCAACGGTTACCATCAATCAGCACATAGTCGGGCTGGATACTCAGGCCAGCTACCGCACGCTGCATCGCCAGCATGGTAGCGTGCAGAATGTTGAGCTGATCGATCTCTTCAGGTTCTGCGCGTCCCAGACTCCATGCCAGCGCCTTCTCTTTGATTTCGTCGTACAACGCCAGGCGGCGTTTTTCCGACAGTTTCTTCGAGTCCGCCAGGCCGGTAATCGGATTTGCCGGATCGAGGATCACCGCAGCAGTGACCACCGCGCCAACCAGCGGACCGCGCCCCACTTCGTCCACACCGGCAATCAGTCTGGCGACAGGATAGATAAAATCAGGCATTCACCAGCTCCAGTACTGCATCCGCTGCCTGCTCATCGGCGTTCCAGCGGATCTGTTGATGTAATTCATGAAACGTCTGCAGCAAAGTTTCGCGCTCAGGCCCGGCATGCAACAGCGGATCTAACGCTGCAGCCAGGGCGTCGGGCTGACACGCATCCTGCAGTAACTCTTTGACCAGCTCACGCCCTGCCAGCAGGTTTGGCAGCGAGACGTAAGGGGTTTTCACCAGCCGTTTCGCCAGCCAGTAAGTGGCCGGTTTCATGCGATAACCGACGACCATCGGGCATTTTGCCAGCATGCACTCCAGTGCGGCAGTCCCGGATGCCAGAAGTGCGGCATCGCTTGCAATCATCGCCTCACGACCCTGTCCATCCAGCAGATGCATCGGCAGTTCAGGCGCAACGTCAGCTTTAATCTTCTCGAACTGTTCACGGCGACGGGCGTTAACCAGCGGCACCACGATTTCCAGCGCCGGATAGTGACGACGCAATAATTGGGCTGTTTTCAGGAAGTCAGCACTGAGCATTTCCACTTCCGCACCACGACTGCCCGGCAGCAGTGCCAGACAGAGCGCATCGTCCGCAATGCCGAGATGACGGCGCGCAGCCTGCTTATCAGGTTGCAGCGGCATGGCATCCGCCATGGTGTGACCGATAAAGCGGCAGGGAACGTTATAACGATCGTAGAAGGCTTTTTCAAACGGCAGGAAGGCCAGCACCAGATCGGTATTTCGGCCGATCTTAAACACGCGCTTTTGCCGCCATGCCCACACCGAAGGACTGACATAGTGGATCGTACGGATGCCCGTACGTTTGAGATTGCCTTCCAGCGTGATATTAAAATCGGGCGCATCAATACCGACAAAAACGTCGGGTCTGAGCTCGCTAAAACGTCGGGTGAGATCGCGGCGGATTGTCAGCAGGCGTCGCAGGCGACCCAGCACCTCGACAATGCCCATTACCGCTAACTCTTCCATCTCATACCAGGCTTCACACCCTTCAGCCTGCATCAGTGGGCCCGCCACACCGACAAAGCGTGCATCAGGATGGCGCACTTTCAGGGCACGAATCAGACCTGCACCAAGAATATCGCCGGAGGTTTCTCCGGCGACCAGGGCAATCGTTAAAGGACGCGCTGACATGGATTAACGAATTAATCCACGGGTTGAACGGGTAAAGAAGTCGTAGAAAGGCTGCACTTCGCTGTGCTGTTGCGCAATGGCTTCGATCTCCGGCTTCACTTCTTCCAGCGTTCTGCCACTGCGATAGAGCAGCTTGTAAGCGTTGCGAATCGCATGCAACGACTCTTTGCTGAAGCCACGACGCTTAAGACCCTCAATATTGATACCGAACGGCGTCGCATGGTTACCCTGCGCAATAACGTAAGGCGGAACATCCTGCGCCACGCCGGAACAGCCACCAACCATCACGTGCGCACCGATGATGCACCACTGATGTACCGCTGTCATGCCGCCAATAATGGCGAAATCATCGACCGTCACGTGACCACCCAGGGTGGCATTGTTCGCGAAGATACAGCGGTTACCAACCACGCAGTCATGCGCAATGTGGACATTGACCATCAGCAGATTATCGCTGCCCACTGTGGTGACATGGCCACCCTGCGTGGTGCCGCGATGAATCGTGACGCTTTCACGAATACGGTTGCGATCACCGATCTCAACCCGTGTTGGCTCACCGGCATATTTCAGATCCTGATTCACTTCGCCAATTGAGGCAAACTGGTAGATCTGATTATCTTTACCGATACGCGTGTGGCCATTCACCACAACGTGTGACTTCAGTACTGTTCCTTCACCAATCTCAACATTCGCGCCGATAAAGCAAAACGGGCCAATGTGAACACGGGCGCCAATGATAGCGCCCTCTTCGATGACAGAACTGGGATGGATAGTGGCGGTTGGATCAATCACGAATTATGCCTCCCGGCTGCGGGCACACATCATGGTCGCTTCACAAACGATTTTACCGTCAACAGTCGCCACGCCTTTAAAGCGGGTCAGACCACGGCGGGTTTTCTCGAAAGTGACTTCCATGATCATTTGGTCACCTGGTACCACAGGACGCTTAAAGCGGGCACTGTCGATACCGGCAAAGTAATAGAGTTCGCCTGGCTCCAGTTTACCTACGCTTTTAAACGCCAGAATACCGGTGGCCTGCGCCATCGCTTCCAGGATCAGAACGCCAGGAAAAATCGGTTTACCAGGGAAGTGCCCCTGGAAAAACGGTTCATTAACAGAAACGTTCTTCACTGCACGCAGGTATTTGTGCTCTTCAAATTCCAGCACACGGTCTACCAGCAGAAACGGATAGCGATGCGGCAGCAGCTCTAAAATCTCTTCAATTTTCAGAGTATGAGTTTCAGTAGTCAAAATACTCTTCCTGTCCTAAAAATCTGATGACATCAATAACACGGCCTGCACAGATCAAAATGATCTTCCGCAGGCCGCAAATAGGTACTGTGGCGCCGGGCTTCCCTGCTTAACATTTTTATTATGAAAGCCGGTCAGTTTTGGGATGGCGGTTAGTCGTCTTTGCCGACCTTGCGCTCGATGGCTTTTAAGCGTTTGCTCATATCATCGATGTTCATCACCAGCGCTGCAGTTTTACGCCAGGTTTTGTTGGGTTGCAGCGGAATGCCTGACGAATAAACGCCTGGCTCTGTGATAGGACGCATGACCATACCCATACCGGTCACCGTTACTTTGTCACAGATTTCCATATGGCCGTTAATGACGCTGGCACCGCCAATCATACAGTAACGTCCAATCTTCAGACTACCCGCCATGATCACACCGCCTGCAACCGCAGTATTGTCGCCAATAACTACGTTGTGAGCGATCTGGCACTGGTTGTCTATGATAACACCATTGCCGATCAGAGTGTTATCAAGCGCACCGCGATCGATGGTGGTGCAGGCCCCTATTTCGACGCGATCGCCGATAATTACCGCGCCTAACTGCGGGATTTTCACCCAGTTACCGCGATCGTTGGCATAGCCGAAACCATCAGAACCGATGACGGTACCTGACTGAATCAGACAATCCTGGCCAATTTCGATCTCGTGATAAACAGAGACGTTGGCCCAGAGACGGGTGCCACTGCCAATACGGGTTTTTTTGCCAACAAAACATCCCGCACCAATAACTACGTTGTCACCCAGCTCAACATCCGCTTCGATCACTGCATTGGCGCCAATGGCGACATTGTTGCCGAGTCGGGCTGAGGGGTCAATTACCGCGCTGGGGGCGATATTTTGCGCCGGCTGTGGCGTGGTATCGAGTATTTGTGCCATACGCGCATAAGTCAGGTAGGGATTTTTCACTACCAGCGCTGCGGTATTACACCACTCCAGATCCGCTTCCGTCAGCACCACGGCTGAGGCCTTAATCAGGGCGAGTTGCTCGCGATAACGGCTGTTTGCAAGAAAAGTGATTTGGCCAGTTGTGGCGGATTGCATAGAAGCAATGCCGGAGATGACGATATCGCCATCTCCGTGCAATTCTGCATCCAACTGCTGGGCTAAATCAGCCAGTCGAATAGATGACATGAATTATTTAACCTGTTTCAGCACGTCAGCTGTGATGTCTTTTGCGTTTGATGCATAAGCCACCGCGTTGGCGTCGATCACGACGTCGTAACCATCGCTGTCAGCGACTTTCTTAACGGCATCCTGAATACGGCTCAGCAGCTTGTTACGCTCTTCCATCTGACGACGACGGTTATCCTGCTCAAAAGCCTGTGCTTTTGAAGAGAACGCTTCACGCTGAGACATGACATCTTTTTCCATGCGGCTGCGTTCGCTTGCCTTCATGGTAGAACCGTCACGCTGCAGACGCTGCATTTTAGTTTGCAGATCGCGCTCCTGGCTCTGCAACTCAGTTGCACGGCCTTTGAACTCGTTTTCCAGCTGTTTAGCAACAGTCGCACGTTGCGGTAACTGTTGGAAAATGCTGGACACGTTTACCACTGCAATTTTGTCAGCAGCCTGAACACCAGCGGAAACCGCTAAAGCAAGACCCAGACCTGCGGCACACAACAACTTTTTCACTATAAACTCCTTACCATCAACGTTTGTGTCAGCGACACAGTGTTTGCGCCGGAACAGCAACAGGTGCTGCCCGGCAGCAATACTTCAGCTATGCATCCTTGCTCAGAACATTACCAGGTTTTACCAATGTTAAACTGGAACTGCTCTGACTTGTCTCCATCGACTTTCTTGAACGGCTGGGCGTAAGAGAACACCAGCGGGCCAAGCGGTGACATCCACTGCAACGCAACACCGCTTGATACACGAATGTTGTTTGGATCGCTGTAGTCAGGAATGCCTGCCGCACGCGTTTCCGCTGTATTTTCCCAATGGGTATCCCACGCGGTACCGGCATCGACGAACACCGAGGTACGCACCGAGTTAGCATACTTCTCGCTCAGGAACGGCGTTGGCGTGATCAGCTCAAGGCTGGCGATCGCCATGGCGTTACCGCCCACCGCATCGTCAGACTTACAAACGCCATTTGGATCGGCAATTCGGCAGTTCGACGAGTTGTTATTAAAGTAGGCTGCTTTCGGTCCAATGGTGTTGGACTGGAAGCCGCGAACCGTGCTTGAACCACCGGCATAGAAGTTCTCGTAGAACGGCATCTCTTTGCCGCCGAGTCCATCGCCATAGCCGATACGACCACGTCCCAACAGCACCCAGGTACGATCCTGGTTAATCGGCACATACTGCTGACTATCCAGCGTGGCCTTATAGAAGCTGTTATCTGAACCAGGAATCGTCACTTTACCATTCAGGTTAGTGCGGTTACCGGATGTCGGGAAGAATCCGCGGTCCAGGGTGTTGTAAGTCCAGCCGTAGTTAAAGGTGAAGTCATCTGCTGAGAATTCGCCTTTGTCATTAAGCTGCTGCGGCTTACCAACCGAGTCAAGGTAACGCCACATCGCAACCTGCGGCTGCATGTTTGACAGGTCATTGTGGACATAGCCCAGACCGACACGCAGGGTGTTGTTTTCGTTAACCGGGAAGCCAAGTGTGCCATCCAGACCATAACTCTTGTTGGTATAGTCAGAAAGGTCAGCATTGTCTGCTTTGAAGTCGTTGTAGAACAGACGACCACCCAGACTCACACCGTCAACGGTGAAGTAAGGGTCAGTAAGCGAGAATTCAGCATAGGTCTGGTAATCGTTTTTGGTCCCGCTGATGCCCACGGTATTACCGGTGCCCAGCCAGTTATCCTGCGTTACGCCAACCTGGAAACTCACACCACTTTCAGTGCCGTAACCGACGCCGAAGTTGAAAGTACCGGTGTTACGCTCTTTAACTTTGTAGACCACGTCAACCTGGTCAGGCGAGCCTGGTACACGCTGGGTATCCACATCCACGGTTTCAAAGTAACCGGTGCGGTTCAGACGCTCTTTACCCTGTTCAACCAGATCGCTGCCCAGCCATGCGCCTTCCATCTGACGCATTTCGCGACGTAACACCGAGTCTTTTGACGTGTCATTACCTTCGAAACGAACATTACGCACGTAGTAACGGTTACCCGCATCCACGTTGATGTGCAGTTTCACGGTTTTGTCGGCGTCGTTGATTTCTGGCTGTGTGACTACACGCGGATAGGCATAGCCGTAGCGGCCCAGCAGTTTCTTGATGTCATCTTCCATTTTCGTGACTTTGGCGCCGTTATAGAGCTCGCCTGCCGGAATTTTGGTCAGATGTTCAATTTCTGCGGAGTGACCCGCCATGCTGCCATTGACGATTACGCCAGCAATTTTGTACTGGTCACCCTCGGTGATGTTCACCGTGATGTAGATGCCTTTTTTATCTGGCGTCAGGCTGACCTGCGTCGAATCGATATTGAAGCGTGCATAGCCGCGATCCAGATAGAAGCTGCGCAGAGTCTCAAGGTCACCTGCCAGTTTCTGCTTCTGGTATTTACGATCGCCGACCACGTTCCACCACGGCACTTCATCACGCAGCTGGAAACGGGAGATCAGTTCATCAGAGCTAAAGGCTTTATTACCGACGATGTTGATCTGCTGAATTTTGGCAGAGACACCTTCGGTAAAGACCAGCTTCAGATCGACACGGTTACGCGGCAGGGGTGTCACCACCGCTTTCACGTTGGCAGTATATTTACCGACGCTGTAGTAGAAATCCTCAAGGCCTTTCTCAATAGAAGAGATAGTGGTGCGGTCCAGCGCTTCGCCGACACGCACACCTGAGGCTTCCAGATTTTGTTTGAGCTGATCCTCTTTCACCGCTTTGTTACCGGTGAAGGTAATGCTGGCAATGGTAGGACGTTCTTTGACCTGGACAATCAGCGTTGTACCGTCTCGCAGGACCTGAACATCCTCAAAGTTGCCAGTAGCGAACAGCGAGCGAATGGTATTTCTGACATCATCGTCATTCACCGTATCGCCAACCCGTACTGGCATGCTCAGCAGAGCCGCGCCGACGGCGACTCGCTGCAGCCCTTCGAAATGAATATCCTTCACCACGAAATCGTCTGCACCGTAAACGGTGGCGCTGCTAAACAGCAGCGACGCTATGAGCAACTTTTTCATCGCCATCGTTGTTATGCGTTTTCCTAACACATCCCTCGAATGTTCGCGTTCCAGCGGTTACAAACGTGAGAAATCATTGAAAAGTGCAAGCCCCATTAACAGCACCAGTAAAATCGAACCGATGCGATAACTAAAGTCCTGAACTCGCTCGGACACCGGTCCACCTTTGATCTTTTCGATCGCAAGGAAGAGCAAGTGCCCACCATCTAAAACCGGCAAAGGGAACAGGTTGATGATGCCCAGGTTGACGCTAATCAACGCCAGGAACATCAGGTAGTAAATCAACCCGTACTCAGCTGACAATCCTGCACCCTGCGCAATCGAAATTGGCCCGCTCAGGTTGTTCAGCTTCACATCACCGGTTATTAACTTGCCCAGCATGGAAACAGTGAGCTTCATCAATTGCCAGGTTTTTACACTGGCCTCACCGATTGCCGCAAATGCGCCATACTGCCTTACCGTCTTGTACTCTTCTGGCAGCGGGACGATACGCGGAATCACTCCCGCAAAGCCCGCCTTACTGCCATTTTTCGCTTCTGGCGTCATCGTCAGCGCAATTGATTCACCGCCGCGATCCACTTCAAGCGCCATGCTTTTACCGGGATTATCCCGGACCTGCGTGACAAAAGTCTGCCACTGCGATAATGGCTGACCATCGACTTTAACGATCCTGTCGCCTGCTTGCAAACCGGCTTCACTCGCTGGCGAGTTCGCCTGCACTTCTGCCAGTGTGGTCTCAATTTGCGGACCGCGTGGCTGAATCCCTAATGCAACGACCGGATCCTGCTTATCAGGCTCAAACTGCCAGTTACGCAAATCCAGCTGCTTCTGCTGGGTTGCATCTTCGCCAAATCGGGCCACGGTTAACGTGGTGCTGCTATCGCCGATTTTACCCACCAGCGCCATACGCACAGCATCCCAGTCAGGCGTTTCGATACCGTCAACAGCCTTAAGTTCCATGCCGGGCGTAATTTGCGCTTCTGCAGCGACCGAACCGTTTAAAATTTCACCGATTACCGGGCGTACACCTGGTACGCCGTGAATAAACACAACCCAGTAGGCAAAGATGGCAAAGATAAAGTTAGCGACAGGCCCTGCCGCAATAATGGAGGCGCGTTGCCAGACGGCTTTGTTATTAAAAGCCTGATGACGCAGCTCGGCGGGCACGCTTTCGACACGTTCGTCGAGCATTTTAACGTAGCCGCCGAGCGGGATCAGCGCGATGACAAATTCGGTGCCGTGACGATCACGGCGCTGCCAGAGCGCCTTACCAAAACCAATAGAAAAGCGCTCAACTTTGACACCACAGCGGCGAGCGACCCAGAAGTGGCCAAACTCATGCACGGTAATCAACACGCCCAGCGCAACGATAAAGGCGAAGAAACTCCAGATTATACTCAACATCTTTGCCTGTCCTTAAAGGGTGCGGAACACCAGCAGCAATAAACAGGCAAACACCGGCACCGCCGCAGTCAGACTATCAATACGATCAAGCATGCCGCCATGACCGGGGATCAGATTACCACTGTCTTTAATGCCCGCTTCACGTTTAAACATACTCTCGGTGAGGTCACCCAGAACAGAGGCCAGCGTCGCGATAACCGCGCAAATCACCAGCGTACCGGTGGAGACCGTCAGCGGCGCCAGCGTGGCAAACAGCAGCGCAATCAGCGCCGATGAAACCAGGCCGCCCAGGAAGCCTTCCCAGGTTTTGCCTGGTGAGACTTTCGGCGCCAGCTTGTGCTTGCCGAACATCTTGCCAAACATGTAAGCACCGGAATCCGCTCCCCACACCAGCAGCAGCACAAACAGCAGCCACCAGGCTCCGGCGAAGTGGTCGGTTTCATAGTGATACTGGCGCAGCGCCACCATGCCCCAGAAAAAGGGCACCAGCGTTAATACGCCAAACAGTAAGCGAAGTGGACGCGAATGACGCCAGAAGGCCGCGGAAGCGGGATAGGTAAGCACCAGCAGCAGTGCCGCGACCCACCACACCAGCGACGCCCAAAGCGATGTCGCAATCTGTGGCAGATGCACCGTGTGTTGATAAGGTGGCAGCGTAAACTGCATCAGCGCCAGCAACAGACCACAAAGTACAGCCAGCCAGACACGCTGTTGCCGTGATGCCATGCCTGCAAACTGACCCCATTCCCAGGCTGCCAGCATGCAGATAACAATCGTTGTCAGGGCGAAGCCAACAGGCGGTAACCAGAATAGTGCAGCTATTACCAGCGGAATTAATATCAACGCGGTAATAAGACGAGACTTCAGCAAAGGTTACCCCCAGATTGCTCAGGCGCCGCCTGGTGCAGCGCCGCCAAAACGACGCTCCCGCAGAGAGAATGCATTCAGTGCACCTTCAAAAACGTGTTCATCGAAATCCGGCCAGAGCACATCGGTAAAATAGAATTCAGCATAGGCAATCTGCCACAGCAGGAAGTTGCTAATCCGATGCTCTCCCCCGGTCCTTATCACTAAATCCACTGGCGCCAGCTCCTGCATGCAGAGCTGCGACGTCAGGCTCTCTTCGGTAATCTGGTCAGGTCGCAGTAATCCTTCCTGAACCTGTTCAGCCAGTTTTTTCACGCCTTCGATAATATCCCAACGGCCGCCATAGTTGGCAGCAATGTTGAGCGTCAGACGGGTATTATTTGCAGTCAGGGTCTCAGAACGACGAATACGTTCCTGAATGCGGGGGCTGAAACGGCTGGTATCGCCAATGACACGTAAGCGAACGTTGTGTTTATGCAGGCTCTTTACTTCACTGTCGAGTGCCCAGACAAACAGTTCCATTAACGCGGTGACTTCCTGCGCAGGACGGCTCCAGTTTTCACTACTGAAGGCATAAAGCGTCAGGGCTTCAAGATTGTTATTGACCGCAAAGCTGACGGCACGACGCACCGATTTAACACCGGCTTTGTGGCCTGAAATACGCAATTTTCCCTGATTTTTGGCCCAGCGACCATTGCCATCCATGATGATAGCGACGTGGCGCGGACCGTTTCCCTGCTGGTCATCAGTGTTGTTGTGATTGTTAGACGACATAACGCTTAACCAATTCCTTTCATCAGAAATGCTGTGTTTTCTGAATACATTGCGCCCGATTCAAATCCCGGCACACGCTTAGTGCCGGGCTACACCGAATTCGGTGACAGACCGTGAAACGCGAGCCAGCGACTATACCATTTTCACCTGAAGCGAACAAATGGCCTCATAACGATCGGTTTCACGACGTGAAGCGCGGCAACATTTCTGTTGCCAGCGCGCGCGCAGTGCGATCGATGTCAAGGACAGCGTCCACCGAATCCGGCTCCGGACACACTTGTGCCGCCATCACTGCGCTATTAAGCGCGGCAATGTCGGTGAAGCGGATCTGGTGATTCAGGAAAGCCGCGACGGCAACCTCATTGGCAGCATTTAGCGTGGTGGTCGCCGCCTGCCCTGCCTCACAGGCATCAATGGCCAGTTTCAGACAGGGATAGCGACTAAAGTCAGGTTCTGCAAAAGAGAGCGCCGACATGCGGGTAAAATCCAGCGGCGTCACACCTGCATTGATGCGCGATGGCCAGGCCATGCTGTGGGCAATAGGCGTACGCATATCGGGAGAACCTAACTGAGCCAGCACGCTGCCATCGCAGTATCGCACCATGGAGTGAATCACCGACTGTGGGTGAAGTATCACTTCCATCTGCGCTGCGCTGGCATTAAACAACCAACGGGCTTCAATGTACTCAAGACCTTTATTCATCATGGTGGCCGAATCAACAGAGATTTTTCTCCCCATCGACCAGTTCGGATGTGCACAGGCCTGATCCGGCGACATAGCGCTAAGATCAGCTAAATCTGTGTCACGAAAAGGACCACCCGATCCCGTAAGGATAATCGACTCAATGCCATTATCCCGCAGGTCAGCGTAACCTAACTGATGCTGGATGGTAGCCGGTAAACTCTGAAAAATGGCGTTATGCTCACTGTCGACTGGTAGTAACTGCGCGTTATGATGACGCACCGCCTCCATAAACAAACGGCCGCAGGTGACAAGCGATTCTTTGTTGGCCAGCAGCACCGTTTTTCCGGCGCGAATGGCTGCCAGCGTCGGCAGCAAACCGGATGCGCCGACAATTGCCGCCATCACCTGATCCACGTCATCCAGCGCAGCCAGCTCACAGGCTGCCTGAACGCCGGAGAGCACTTCAGTATCGATCCTGATTGCTCTCAGTCGCTCACGCAGCGCAGCGGCGGATGCCTCATCTGCCATGCAGGCGTAGCGCGGCGTAAAAGCCGCACACTGTTCGGCCATCAGCGCCACATTGTGGCCAGCGACCAGCGCAGTAATCTGATAAAGCGCCGGGTTGGCGCGAACCACTGCCAGCGTACTGGTGCCGATCGAGCCGGTGGATCCCAGCAGAGTTAATCGCTTCATGAGGCTATCCGTGTGAAGTCAGCGTGCCCTCAGGCACAATGTAAAACGCCGCCAGATGTCGCATTCATACGAATACCTCTCTGTACGGCGTTTTGTCCGGCAGTGATGGGATTAGAAATCCATCAGCTCCGACTCTTTTTCAGACAGTGCGGCATCAACTTTCTTGATGTACGCATCGGTCATTTTTTGCACTTCATCCTGCGCACGACGTTCGTCGTCTTCGCTGATCTCTTTATCTTTCAGCAACGCTTTGATTTTATCGTTGGCATCGCGACGGACGTTACGTACCGACACACGGCCCTGCTCGGCTTCGCCGCGCACGATTTTAATCAGATCTTTACGACGCTCTTCTGTCAGGGCAGGCAGCGGAACACGGATGTCGGTACCGGCTGAACTAGGGTTCAGACCGAGATCAGACTTCATGATCGCTTTTTCGACTGCCGGACTCAGTGAACGGTCAAACACGTTGATTTTCAGCGTGCGTGAATCTTCCACAGTGACAGAAGCCAGCTGACGCAGTGGCGTCGGCGTGCCGTAATATTCGACGACGATGCCGTCAAGCAGCGAAGGTGAAGCACGACCGGTGCGCACTTTGCTGATGGTAGTTTTGAATGCTTCAACGCATTTTTCCATGCGCGTGTCAGCATCTTTTTTGATGTCGTTAATCACGTTGAAACCCTTGGATTCGGTTTGACCTGGCCAGTTCCGGCATAACCGGAAGCGGGATCGATAATCATCGATAATCCTGACTGGTGCGCGATGCATTCTCATCGCGCTGACAGAATATACCTTATTTTATCTCGCCTCGGGTATTAATGCGTAATCAGAGTCCCTTCTTTTTCACCCATCACTACACGACGCAGTGCGCCAGGTTTATTCATGTTGAAAACACGGATAGGCAATTTGTGGTCACGCGCCAGGGTAAAGGCCGCCAGATCCATCACTTTCAGCTCTTTATCCAGTACTTCAGCATAGCTCAGTTGCTCATAAAGCGTTGCGTCCGGGCTTTTCACCGGGTCGGCAGAGTAGACGCCGTCAACTTTGGTCGCTTTCAGCACCACGTCCGCTTCAATCTCAATGCCGCGCAAACACGCCGCAGAGTCGGTGGTAAAGAACGGGTTACCGGTACCGGCGGAGAAAATCACCACGCGGTTGTTACGCAGCAGGCTGATCGCTTCTGCCCAGCTGTAGTTGTCGCAGACGCCATTCAGTGGAATCGCTGACATCAGGCGTGCGTTCACATAGGCGCGGTGCAGTGCATCACGCATCGCCAGGCCGTTCATCACGGTTGCCAGCATACCCATGTGGTCACCCACGACGCGGTTCATCCCTGCCTGCTGCAGGCTTGCGCCACGGAACAGGTTCCCTCCGCCAATCACTACGCCAACCTGGATGCCCAGTTCAACCAGCTCTTTTACCTCTTGTGCCATGCGGTCAAGCACACTCGCGTCGATACCAAAACCTTCAGCGCCTTGCAGAGCTTCGCCGCTGAGTTTAAGCAGGATACGTTGATAAACAGGTTTTGCGTTGGTCGCCATGGTCAGTTCTTCCTGGAAGATTGGGTGTAAAGGAGAAGTAAATTCTGATCGATCATCCGCTTACCGCAAAGAAAATGCTATTGGGATGAAACTGAAAACGTGTCTGTTGCGATTCACAGACAAAAAAGAACCGCCGGATGGCGGTTCTTTCAAAGCATTAAGACTGTTTGGACATTGCTGCAACTTCTGCAGCGAAGTCAGACTCAACTTTCTCGATGCCTTCACCCACTTCGAAGCGGATGAAGTTAATCACGTCAGCGCCCTGCTCTTTCAGAGCCTGGCCAACGGTTTTGCTTGGGTCGATAACGAAAGCCTGACCTGTCAGAGAGACTTCGCCGGTGAATTTCTTCATACGGCCTTCAACCATCTTCTCTGCGATCTCTTTTGGCTTGCCAGACTGCATCGCGATGTCCAGCTGAACCTGGTACTCTTTATCAACCACGTCAGCAGAAACGTCTTCTGGCTTAACGAATTCAGGTTTGCTTGCTGCAACGTGCATTGCGATCTGTTTGATCAGATCTTCGTTAGCGCCTTTCGCTGAAACCAGAACGCCGATACGTGCGCCGTGCAGGTAGCTGCCCAGCTCTGCGCCTTCCAGGATTGCAACGCGACGGATGTTGATGTTCTCACCGATTTTAGCAACCAGTGCAACGCGCTCTTCTTCGAACTGCGCTTTCAGAACTTCAACGTCGGTAACGCGATTAGCGGCAGCCGCTTCCAGAACTTTGTCTGCGAACGCCTGGAAACCGCCATCTTTTGCAACGAAGTCAGTCTGGCAGTTCACTTCCAGAATCACGCCGTAGTCGCCAACGATCTTGGTTTTGATTACGCCATCAGCAGCAACGTTGCCTGCTTTTTTCGCTGCTTTGATTGCGCCAGACTTACGCATGTTCTCAATCGCCAGCTCAATGTCGCCATTCGCTTCAGTCAGCGCTTTTTTGCAATCCATCATGCCAGCGCCAGTACGCTCGCGCAGTTCTTTTACCAATGCAGCGGTAATGTCAGCCATTCCAGAATCCTCGGTTCGTGCCTGAGTACGTTTGCACCAGCAGACACTTATTTGCGGAAAATTTACTCTGTCCCGCCGTCCGGTTGGGGGCGTGACAGACTTAGATAAAATAAAGGGGCCAGTATAGGCCCCTTACAGATCACATCTGAATGCTAAGGGCTCTTATGCAGAGCAAACCTTAATTAAGCGTTTTCTAAAGACGCTTCTTCAGCTTGCTCAGCCAGGTCCTGAGAGCGGCCTTCGCGAACGGTAGTCGCAACGGCAGTCAGGTACAGGTTTACAGCACGGATCGCATCGTCGTTACCTGGGATAACGAAATCAACGCCATCTGGATCTGAGTTGGTATCAACGATAGCAAATACCGGGATACCCAGGTTGTTTGCTTCTTTGATTGCGATGTGTTCGTGATCAGCATCAACAACAAACAGTGCGTCTGGCAGACCGCCCATGTCTTTGATACCGCCCAGGCTGTTTTCCAGCTTGGCCAGCTCACGCGCACGCATCAGCGCTTCTTTTTTGGTCAGTTTGTCGAAAGTGCCATCCTGAGACTGAATCTCCAGATCTTTCAGACGCTTGATTGACTGACGCACGGTTTTCCAGTTAGTCAGCATGCCACCCAACCAGCGGTGGTTTACGAAGAACTGGTCGCAGCTCAGTGCAGACTCTTTTACTGCCTGGGCAGCAGCGCGTTTAGTACCTACGATCAGGATCTTACCTTTACGGGAAGAGATCTTGTTCAGTTCAGCCAGAGCTTCGTTGAACATAGGTACAGTTTTTTCCAGGTTGATGATGTGAACCTTGTTACGTGCACCAAAGATGAATGGCTTCATTTTTGGGTTCCAGTAACGGGTCTGGTGACCGAAGTGAACACCAGCCTGGAGCATGTCGCGCATGGAAACAGTTGCCATGATAAAACCTCTAAAGTTTGATTGGGGTTGGGCCTCCATGTATCCCATACGACCGACCTCTTTCAAGGCACCCCGGCGTATGTGTCGATACATGTGTGTTTTATTACACATAATGAGAGTTATGCGTTTCCTGCTGACCGAAACAGCCATACAGAGAATCGTCGGCGCGCTTTATACCACAAACCGCCATGAGACACCAATAAATGATCACTGATGAGCGCCAGCGCGTTCTCTATTTGGCAGCCCATTTGCTGGCTGCTAACATGACAGCACAGACCTTATTATTGTCGAAAATTTCGACAACTGCGGATTAATTTAATGGCAATTTCAATCAAAACCCCTGAAGAAATCGAAAAAATGCGCGTCGCGGGCCGACTGGCCGCCGAAGTGCTGGAGATGATCGAGCCTCATGTTCAACCGGGTGTCACCACCGGCGAGCTGGACCGTATCTGCCACGAACACATCACGCAGAAGCAGCAGGCCGTCTCTGCCTGCCTTGGCTATCACGGTTTTCCGAAATCAGTCTGCATCTCGGTGAATGAAGTGGTTTGTCACGGGATTCCCAGTGACGATCGCCCTCTGAAAGATGGCGATATCGTCAATATCGATGTCACCGTCATTAAAGATGAGTACCACGGTGATACCTCAAAGATGTTTATTGTTGGTAAACCCACTATTCAGGGTGAGCGCCTGTGCCGCGTCACGCAGGAGAGCCTCTATCTTTCCCTGCGTCTGATTAAGCCCGGCATCCGCCTGCGCGAGTTGGGTCGTGCCATTCAGAAGTATGTTGAAGCAAACGACTTCTCTGTCGTACGCGAATATTGCGGTCACGGCATCGGCAAGGGATTCCACGAAGAGCCTCAGGTATTGCATTACGATGCCGATGATAGCGGCGTCGTGTTACAGGCGGGTATGACCTTTACAGTAGAACCGATGGTCAATGCCGGGGATTACCGCATCCGCACCATGAAAGATGGCTGGACGGTAAAAACCAAAGATCGCAGCTTGTCCGCGCAGTATGAGCATACTATTGTGGTGACGGAAAACGGCTGTGAGATTTTAACCCTGCGCAAAGACGACACGCTGCCCGCTGTGCTCGTCGCCGAAGGGTAATTCCCCCAAAACAGATCAAGCCGGCGCTGAGCCGGCTTTTTTTTGGCTAAAAAAGAGAAGAGCTGCATGAGCGTGAGTCTGTCGGAAGATGTGAAAAACGGTCTGGTTGATTCGCCAGCCGAATGGGGTGACGACCAGCTGACCCGCGACATTCTGAAGCCGAGGCTGGAGCTGTTTCAGCAACATCTGGCTGCCGCGTTTGATGCCGGTGAACCCGTTGAGCCGCTGATCGATGCCCGCACGCTGTTTATTGATCGGCTGCTGCGTCGCCTGTGGCGCTTCTTTGGCTTTGATGAAATGCCGTCTACCGCGCTGGTCGCCGTTGGCGGTTATGGCCGTGCCGAACTGCATCCGCTCTCTGATATCGATGTTCTGATCCTCAGCCGCCAGCCGCTGGATGAACAGGCTGCGCAACGCACCAGCGATCTCTTAACGCTGATGTGGGATCTTAAACTGGAAGTGGGCCACAGCGTCCGCACGCTGGAAGAGTGTCTGCTGGAGGGATTGTCTGATCTGACCGTCGCCACCAACCTGATCGAATCACGGATGCTGACTGGCGATGTGGCGCTGTTTCTGGAACTGCAGAAAAATATCTTCAGCGACGGTTTCTGGCCCTCATCCCGCTTTTTCGCCGCCAAAATTGATGAGCAGCAGGAGCGCCACAAGCGTTATCACGGCACCAGTTATAACCTCGAGCCGGATATCAAAAGCAGTCCCGGTGGCCTGCGAGACATCCATACGCTGCAGTGGGTTGCCCGACGCCATTATGGTGCCACTACCCTGGATGAGATGGTCGGCTTTGGTTTCCTCACTGACGCTGAGCGCAGCGAACTCAACGAATGTCAGGAGTTTCTCTGGCGCATCCGCTTTGCCCTGCATCTTTCCCTCCCCCGCTACGATAACCGCCTGCTATTCGATCGCCAGCTCAGTGTGGCGCAGCGCCTGAATTACCAGGGCGAAGGCAATGAGCCGGTCGAACGCATGATGAAGGATTTCTATCGGGTCACACGGCGTATCGGTGAACTGAACCAGATGCTGCTGCAGCTGTTTGATGAGGCGATTCTGGCGCTTTCCACCAGTGAAAAACCCAGGCCTATCGACGACGATTTCCAACTGCGGGGTGATTTGATCGACCTGCGCGACGAAACGCTGTTCACCCGCGAGCCGCAGGCGATTCTGCGTATGTTCTACGTGATGGTACGTAACGACAGTATCAAAGGGATCTACTCCACCACCCTGCGTCACCTGCGCCATGCACGTCGACATCTTAAACAGCCGCTGTGTCAGATTCCGGAAGCGCGACGCACGTTTATGTCAATTCTGCGCCATCCCGGCGCGGTGAGCCGGGCGCTGGTGCCGATGCATCGTCATAGCGTGCTGTGGGCCTATACACCGCTGTGGGGGCATATCGTCGGACAGATGCAGTTTGATCTGTTCCATGCCTACACCGTGGATGAGCATACTATTCGTGTCCTGCAGAAGCTGGAAAGCTTCGCCAATGAAGCCACCCGTCCGCAGCATCCACTGTGTGTCGAGTTATGGCCACGCCTGCCGCAGCAGGAGCTGTTACTGATGGCTGCGCTGCTGCATGATATTGCCAAAGGGCGCGGCGGCGATCACTCTATTCTTGGCGCGCAGGATGCGCTTGAGTTCGCTGAAATGCATGGCCTTAACTCGCGTGAAACTCAACTGGTGGCCTGGCTGGTTCGTCATCACCTGCTGATGTCTGTCACGGCGCAGCGTCGCGATATTCAGGATCCGACGGTGATCCAGCAGTTTGCTGAGGTGATGCAGAATGAGAACCGGCTGCGCTATCTGGTTTGTCTGACCGTGGCCGATATCTGCGCCACCAATGAAAGTCTGTGGAACAGCTGGAAGCAGAGCCTGTTACGCGAGCTGTTTTTCGCCACCGAGAAGCAGTTACGACGCGGTATGGAAAACAGTCCGGATTTGCGGGAGCGGGTGCGTCATCATCGCCTGCAGGCACTGGCACTGCTGCGGATGGATAATATTGATGAAGAGCGTCTGCACCAGATCTGGAATCGTTGCCGCGCGGACTACTTCCTGCGCCATACGCCGAATCAGATTGCGTGGCATGCCCGCCACCTGCTGGTTCACGATCTGAAAAAACCGCTGGTGCTGGTCAGCCCGCAGGCCACCCGTGGCGGGACCGAAATTTTTATCTGGAGTCCCGATCGGCCTCATCTGTTTGCTGCCGTGGCCGGTGAACTCGACCGTCGTAACCTCAGCGTTCACGACGCGCAAATCTTCACCAGCCGGGACGGCATGGCAATGGATACCTTTATTGTGCTGGAACCGGATGGCAGCCCGCTCTCCCCCGATCGCCATCCGATGATCATTCAGGCGCTGGAACAGGCAATCACTCAGTCAGATTGGGTGCCGCCGCGTACCCGTCGTCCGTCGGCCAAACTGCGGCATTTCAGCGTGGATACCGAAGTGAACTTCCTGCCAACGCACACTGACCGTCGCAGCTACCTGGAACTGGTGGCGCTGGATCAGCCAGGCCTGCTGGCGCGGGTCGGCGAAGTCTTTGCCGATCTGGGTGTCTCACTGCACGGTGCACGCATCAGCACCATCGGCGAGCGGGTCGAAGATTTATTTATTCTGGCCAACAGCGAACGTCAGGCACTGGATGAAGAAATGCGCAAAGCGTTGCAACAACGGTTGACAGAGGCCCTTAATCCAAACGATAAAGTGTGACCAGATTCAATTTGTAGACATTACTCTATTTACTTGTGTCGGGCTGTTGTCCGGCACCGCACATGACAGATCAGGAAAAAAATATGCAACAGTTACAGAGCGTTATTGAATCCGCCTTCGAACGTCGCGCTGACATTACCCCTGCCAGCGTCGACAGCGAAACCCGCGATGCCATCAACCAGGTTATCTCCCTGCTGGACAGCGGTGAGCTGCGCGTTGCTGAGAAGATCGACGGCGAGTGGGTAACGCATCAGTGGCTGAAGAAAGCAGTGCTGCTCTCTTTCCGCATTAATGACAATCAGGTAATGGAAGGTTCAGAAACCCGCTTCTACGACAAAGTCCCGATGAAATTTGCTGGCTGGGATGAAGCGCGTTTCAAAGAAGCGGGTTTCCGCGTCGTGCCGCCTGCAGCTGTTCGTCAGGGTGCTTATATCGCCCGCAACACGGTCCTGATGCCTTCTTACGTCAACATCGGCGCCTTCGTGGATGAAGGCACTATGGTGGACACCTGGGCGACTGTCGGCTCCTGTGCGCAGATTGGTAAAAACGTTCACCTTTCTGGCGGCGTGGGTATCGGTGGTGTGCTGGAACCGTTGCAGGCAAACCCGACCATTATCGAAGACAACTGCTTCATCGGTGCACGCTCTGAAATCGTTGAAGGCGTGATTGTTGAAGCAGGCTCAGTGATCTCAATGGGCGTTTACATCGGTCAGAGCACCAAAATCTATGACCGCGAAACCGGTGAAGTCCACTACGGCCGTGTTCCTGCCGGTTCCGTCGTGGTCTCAGGTAACCTGCCGTCTAAAGATGGCAGCTACAGCCTCTACTGTGCCGTGATCGTGAAGAAAGTGGATGCGAAGACGCTGGGTAAAACCGGCATTAACGAACTGCTGCGCACCATCGACTGAGTAAAATGACGGGCTGGAAAGCAGCCCGTCATCTTTTCTTTACAGCTATTCCTGAACAACATGCTTCGCGTCGCGAATTAACTGGTGCGTTTAGTTTTCATCCAGGTCATAATCCGCGCCAGTTAAATCCTGTCGCGCAATGTTCATCCCGCTTATTTATGTCTACAGTTGACGGACGTCATGAACAAGTCTGCGCGCTTCTCACTTTTGATGGAAACAACGCTATGTATGACAATCTGAAAAGCTTAGGTATCAGTAACCCGGACGACATTGACCGCTACAGCCTGCGTCAGGAAGCCAACAACGACATTCTGAAGATTTACTTCCGCAAAGATAAAGGCGAGTTTTTCGCAAAGAGCGTCAAATTCAAATATCCGCGTCAGCGCAAAACTGTTGTTGCCGATCACGCAACCCAGGGCTACAAAGAAGTTCAGGAAATCAGCCCGAATCTGCGTTATGTCATCGATGAACTGGACCAGATTTGCCAGCGTGACCAGGTTGAAGTGGATCTGAAACGCAAAATTCTGGATGACCTGCGTCACCTGGAAAGCGTGGTTTCCCACAAGATCACTGAAATTGAATCGGATCTGGAAAAATTAACCCGTAACAGCCGTTAATTTTTTGTCCGACGAGAGAGGCCAGTTTTGCTGGCCTTTTTTATGCCCTGAATTCGGCTCCTATCCCTGCTCATCCAGCTGTAAAGCCACATAGAGCAATAGCCTGTCATCGAAATGGCCAAGATTCAGTCCGGTGAGTTCAGAAATCCGGTTTAGCCGATATTCCAGCGTATTGCGATGAATGAACAGCGCACGCGCGGTGGCGCTTGGCTGGACATTATGGGTGAACCACGCGATTAACGTGCGTCGCAGCAAGCCGTTGTTATCCATGCTCTTAAGCTTCGCCAGTGGCCGGGCCAGTTCGTTGGCCTGCCAGCCGCCACGCAGGCTGTCGAGCAGCACCGGCAACACCAGATCCTGATAAAAATAGCTGCGTAACTCGGGCATACGTTGCTTGCCCACCATCATTGTGGTGCGTGCGGTCCGGTAAGAGCGTGCAATGCTGCCAGGCCCGGTAAAGAAGTTGCCCAGTGCGATACGCATCCGTAAATGTCCGCTCTCTTTCATCCGCTGCAGTAACTGTTCCACGCGGCGGCGATGATCCTCCTGGTCGTAGCGTCCATGTCCATTCAGTGCGGGCTTCAGCACCACCATTTCGGTCAGCGACACAATAGCGATCAGATTATCGCGCTCCGGCGTGGTCAGCAGCGTTTGCAGCTGCTGTAACTCTGACATCGCGCTGTCGACGCCGAGCTGACCGCTGTCCACTTCCAGCACGGCGACCACACGCGGCTGATTGAGATCGATGCCCAAGCGCTGTGCCCATTCAGTCAGTTGTGGCGACAGGGTATCGCTGCGGATCAGGTTCAGCACCAGCTCTTCACGCAGACGGCTGTCCTGCGCCAGCATATGCAGCAATCGCGCCTGTTCCAGCATCATCTCTGCGGTCATGCAGACCAGTTCGCCATAATGCCGCAGCGCCAGTGGCTCGCCCGTCAGCCCAATGACCCCGACAATGTCACCGTCGATGCGCAGCGGCAGATTAATGCCGGGCCGCACACCATGAAGATGTTTAGCCACCGCCTCATCAATGTCGACAACACGCCCCTGAGAGAGCACCAGCAACGCACCTTCGTGCAACTCCCCAATACGCTCCCGGTCACCGCTGCCGATGATCCGGCCCCGCGCATCCATCACGTTGACATTACTGTCAATAATTTTCATGGTGCGTGCCACGATATCCTGCGCCAGCCGGGCATCAAGGTGATAGGTAGCCATCCATTACTCCTGGAAAAGAGGGTGAGAAACAGAATACGCATGGGTTGCGCGCAGAGCATTGTGCAACTGCACAGAGCCGGGCAATCATTTACCGAATTTGCGGAGAGCATCACACTCTGGCGGCGCGAAAAGCGGACATAAAAAAGGCGGACCGCAGTCCGCCTCATGGACAGTTGTTATACCGTTACTGCATCAGCAGATAGATGCTGCTGTCGCCGCGCTTCACATTCAGCGCCAGAACGGCTGGTTTGGTATCGAGGACTTTTCGCAGCTCACCGAGGTTGGTTACCGGCTGCTGGTTAACTCCCTGGATCACGTCACCCTTTTTCAGGCCGATACGCGCTGCGGCGCTGCCGGGTTTCACATTATCCACGCGAACACCTTTATCACCGGTTTCAACATTACTGAGGTCAGCCCCTTCAATGCCGTTGTAAATGGTGGCGGACTGCACTTTCGCCTGGCTGCTCTGCTGCAAGGTAACCGAGACATCAACGGGTTTGCCGTCGCGCAGCAGGCCCAGTTTCAGTGTGGTGCCAACCGGCAGCGAACCCACTTCCGCACGCAGAGAAGCAAAGCTGCTCAGCGGTTTGCCATTCATTGAAACAATCACGTCACCCGCTTTAATACCCGCTTTAGCCGCCGCAGAGTCTGGCAGCACCTGGCTGACAAAGGCACCACGCTGTGCATCAACCTTCATCGCTTTTGCCAGCTCGGAGTTCAGTTCAGTCCCCTGCACGCCCAGCTCGCCACGTTTCACCTGACCAAACTCAACCATCTGAGCCGTCAGGTTTTTAACCATGTTGCTTGGGATAGCAAAGCCGATACCGATGTTGCCGCCATCCGGCGCCAGAATAGCGGTGTTAATCCCTATCAGTTCACCATTAAGGTTAACCAGCGCACCACCGGAGTTACCCCGGTTAATTGCCGCATCCGTCTGGATAAAGTTTTCGTAGTTTTCCACGTTCAGGCCGCTGCGTCCCAGCGCCGAGACGATCCCGGAGGTGACGGTCTCACCCAGACCATACGGGTTGCCGATCGCCACGGTGTAGTCACCGACGCGCAGGCTGTCGGAGTCAGCGATTTTCACAGCAGTCAGATTTTTAGCGTCCTTCAGCTGAATCAGTGCAATGTCAGAGCTGGGATCTTTACCAATGACTTTGGCGTCATAATGACGACCATCGCTGAGCTGCACCTGAATTTTAGTGGCGTTGTTCACCACGTGGTTGTTCGTCACCACATAGCCTTTTTCAGCGTTGATGATGACGCCCGACCCGAGAGCCCGGAATTTTTCCTGCTGGGTATCAGGGCCTGGCGCGCCACCGTTACCGCCCGCGCCGTCACCGCTCTGACACATGGGTGATCCCTGGAACGGAGAACCGTCCTGGCAGAAGGGCGAGTTGTCGCCAAAGAATTGCTGAAACTGCTGCGGCATGCGCGGGGTTTTCACGGTGGTGGTACCCTCAACGCTGATACTGACCACAGACGGCATTACCTTTTCCAGCATAGGCGCCAGGCTAGGGAGTTGCTGGCTATCGGAAGAGGCCGTTTGCGCAGCAAAAACAGTAACTGGGGCGAGCGCCATGCTCAGGCTCAACGCCAGCGCACTTAACACTAAAGTCTTTTTTTTCATTTTCATTTCTCGATAAGATTACTGTTCAGACCATTGCTGTGGTCGAAAGGTGAGATAAATGTTTTAGCGCGAAATTCCTTTAAAAGTTTAAGTCAAAGGTAAAAATTTATTCGCGGCCTTTACAAACGCCGGCTTATTCTACAGCCATCAGTCGGCGATACTCATCCCAGGCATAGAGATCGGTCATTCCACTGATATAATCCTGAATAAGCCGGAAGCGATAATAACGTTCCCACAGCAGCCGCTGATATTTATGCTCTACCACAAGGGTACGCATCTTTTGCAAATAGGCTTTACGGTGTTTACCAGAAAGCTTATGAAAAAGCCGGGTTTCAATCGGATGCTGACGCAGGAAGTCTTCATTTATCAGCGTGGTGAAAGCCTCATAGTTCAGGCGCATCAGCGGCTGATAGATCTCCAGCAGCCCTTTGATTACGCGGTATCCCTGCAACTCCAGCTGCTCGACTTCAGAGTGATTAAAGACCTGCTGGCGCGCAACAGTTTTAAACAGTTGCAGTAACCGGCCCTCTTCACCCTCATCTTCCAGCAGCGCGTGATTGAAACTGCCATCGAATATAGCAGGCAGATTATCAACGAAACGTTTCACGGCATAACTTACCAGCACGCTCTGAACATTTACGCGTAATGACATAAAAAATTGATCGCTGCGGCTTCGCCGTTTTTTACTGCAGGCTTCGCGCCAGGCTTCACCAATAGTCCGGCTGAAGGCGTCATTATTTTTAACCGGCCCCCAGGCTTTATTGAGAAACTCAAACAAACTCTCAACATTAAAGATATCTTTTTCTACAGCGTCGTCCAAATCGGCAATACAATAGGAGATATCATCCGCCGCTTCCATTATATAGGTAAGCGGAAAGCGATGGTGTTCTTCCATATTGGTGGCAGCACGTAAATCCGCAATATACTCCTGCTCAGAGAGATAAAAGCCGGGTTTCTTCATTAAGACGCTAAATTCGGCAGGTTTTTCACCCTGCCACCAGGCGGGTGCGGTATATTTCAGGATGCAGGCGACCTGAGAATAACTGAGATTGAGTTGCAGCAGCGTATGCACCATACGAATGGCCTGCGCATTGCCCTCAAAATGGCAGAGGTCCTGGCGGATCATGGCATTCAGCTGATCAAAAGCCTTCCGCTGTTCTTCTCCTTCAACGCCCGCTACCAGCGGATCCACCAGTTCGGCAGAGAGGTTCTCTTCAAACCAGTCGTTAATGGCGGCCTCGCCAAAATGGCCAAACGGCGGATTACCGACGTCATGCAGCAGACACGCCATCTCGATCAGACTTTCAAACGCGCCTTCCATCTCATCCAGTCCATACTGCGCCAGCCCGCCCTGCATCTTCAGGGTTTGCAGAATCTCTTTGGTGATGTAGCGCCCGGTTTGCTGCACCTCCAGCGAGTGCGTCAGGCGGGAGCGAACGGCGGCGTTGCGCTCCAGTGGAAAGACCTGCGTTTTCTGCTGCAGACGCCGGATAGCGGCCGAGTTGATAATTCGTCCACGGTCGCTCTCAAAATGGCGGGTAATGTAATATTCACCTTCCGGATCTTTTCGGCTGTTATAAGGGCGTGAGAAGCTGATCTTCTTCCTGAAATTGATCGCCGACATGAATTACCCCTGACTTTTTCGTGAATTAATCCCCTGAATGCCATGGTAGACTATGCCCTAAATTTTGATTCTTTACATTAGCGGAACTCACTATGAAAGCAGGCATTATTGGCGCGATGGAGCAGGAAGTCACACTGCTGCGTGACAAAATTGAAAACCGTCAAACGCTGACACTGGCGGGTTGTGAAATCTATACCGGCACCCTGCAGGGCGTTGAAGTGGCACTGCTGAAATCGGGCATTGGTAAAACCTCTGCCGCGCTGGGTACCACGCTGCTGCTGCAGCTCTGCAAGCCGGATGTGGTGATCAACACCGGGTCGGCAGGCGGTTTAGCACCGTCACTGAGCGTCGGCGATATCGTGGTATCAGATGAAGTGCGTTATCACGATGCTGACGTCACCGCTTTTGGTTATGAGCCAGGCCAGATGGCGGGTTGCCCTGCTGCGTTTGTGGCAGACAGCAAGCTTATCGCGGCTGCCGAAGCCTGCATTAAGCAGCTGGACCTGAATGCTGTACGCGGTCTGGTGGTAAGCGGTGATGCCTTTATCAATGGCGCTGAGCCGCTGGCGCGCATTCGTAGTCTGTTCCCGCAGGCGATTGCGGTTGAGATGGAAGCGACCGCTATCGGTCACGTCTGTCATCAGTTCCAGGTGCCGTTTGTGGTGGTCCGCGCGATTTCAGACGTGGCCGATAAAGAATCGCACCTTAGCTTTGATGAATTCCTGAGCGTTGCAGCGACGCAATCGTCGCTGATGGTGGAGAACCTGCTGGCGCATCTGGCGCGTGGCTAAAACGCTGCTGTTCTGCTGGCTGCTGCTATTAAGCGGCAGCCTGCTCGCTTCCCCACCGCGTGTTATCACCCTCGCTCCACACCTTACCGAACTCGCCTTTGCTGCCGGGATTACGCCGATCGCAGTCAGCGCCTGGTCCGACTATCCGCCGCAGGCGAAACAGATTGAACAGGTCGCCAACTGGCAGGGCATCAAAGCCGAGCGTATTCTGCAGCTCAAGCCGGATCTGGTCCTGGCCTGGCGCGGC
The DNA here is from genome assembly GCF_014155795.1 of Pantoea hericii. NCBI lineage: Bacteria > Pseudomonadati > Pseudomonadota > Gammaproteobacteria > Enterobacterales > Erwiniaceae > Pantoea > Pantoea hericii. The sequence goes on along the minus strand of NZ_SCKV01000003.1, from coordinate 514,506 downwards.
GGTAATCCGCAGCGGCAGATTGAGCAGTTGCAGCAGCTCGGCGTACCCATTAAATGGATTGATCCACTGACACTGGATGAGATGTTCACGGCACTGGCCGATCTGGGCCGCTGGAGTCCCAGGCCAGAGCAGGCCGCCAGCGCGGCCAGAGCGCTACGACAGCAGGCAGCGGTGCTGCGACAGCGCTATACTCATCTGACTGCGGTTCCGCTTTTTTTGCAGTTTGGTCAGCAGCCGCTTTTTACCGCCGCCAGAGCCACGCTGCAAAATGAAGTTATTACGTTATGTGGTGGCAGGAATATTTTTGCTGACAGCCGCGTCAGTTGGCCGCAGGTCAGCCGTGAGCAGGTGCTGATGCGCCATCCTCAGGCCGTGGTTATAGCCGGAGGTGCACAGCAGGCGGAGAACATTCGTGCTTTCTGGCGTCCACAGCTCACGGTGCCGGTGATCGCCATTAACGAGGACTGGTTAAGCCGGCCGGGTCCGCGGCTGCTGCTGGCGGCGCAGCAACTCTGTTCCGCGTTGCATCCCGCACAATAAGTCCACGCATCGATTAAAGAAACAGCCTTTTTTGCCGTTAATCAATACCAGAGACGAGCGGGCCACGTATGCTCACCGTCCTTTTAGCGCCGCGGCGCTTTTTAAAACACCAGGAACCTTATATGACCAGAGCACTGCTGCTGGCCATAGGGCTTTTGATCACCGGATCTGCTTTTGCGGGATCGATAAATGGCTCTATAGGCGCCAGGCTTGTCATCTATTCACGCTGTGAAATCAACACGGCTAACGGTCCGCTTTTGCCGCAAATCAACTGTGGCAGACAGGCAAGCGCGCAGCCACGCGTAACCCAAAGTCAGATTCAATCGCAGGGAAGCCTGAAGCAGAGTAACCGGCTGGTCACAATAGAGTGGTAAATGAGGCCGTCGGAGTGACGGCCTGCGCGATCAGATACTGAAGGATGAGCCACAGCCACAGGTGGTTTTGGCATTCGGGTTGGTCACGATAAAGCGCGATCCTTCCAGGCCTTCCGTATAATCAACCGAACCGCCCACCAGATATTGCAGGCTCATTGGATCAACGACCAGTGAGACGCCCTGCTTTTCAATTGTCATATCGCCATCGTTCAGCTGGTCGTCAAACGTAAAGCCATACTGGAAACCACTGCAACCGCCACCGGTGATATAGACGCGAAGTTTCAGCGCCGGGTTCTCTTCATCGGCAATCAGGTTTTTCACCTTGGTGGCTGCGGCGTCGGTAAACTGCAACGGCAGTGCTACTACTTCATCACTCATGTTTTACTCCGGTAAACGCCCAGGTCAGAAAACGACCTTAATAACGCTATTATCAGTCAGCACCTCAGCGCAATCAAGCTCTGCCCTTCGCACTCTGTGCCGCTTTCCCCTCCGTTCAGGACGCTGTGGGTGAATCCACCTTTCGTCTGCTGCTGCTCTTCCGTAGAATGGCGCCATATTTTTCTGAAACGCTGGAGCCGAAAATGAGTAAGTCCGAACAACTGTTTGCCGAGGCACAACGCCTGATTCCGGGTGGGGTAAACTCGCCAGTACGCGCATTTACCGGTGTGGGCGGCGTTCCACTGTTTATTGAACATGCTGATGGTGCGTATCTTTATGACGCTGATGGCAAAGCCTATATCGACTATGTCGGCTCATGGGGACCGATGGTGCTGGGCCATAACAACGCGGCGATCCGTAATGCGGTGATCGAAGCAGCCCAGCGCGGCCTGAGCTTTGGCGCACCGACCGAAATGGAAGTGACCATGGCGCAGCTGGTGTGTGAGCTGGTGCCGAGCATGGAGATGGTGCGGATGGTTAACTCCGGTACCGAAGCGACCATGAGCGCAATCCGTCTGGCTCGAGGCTTTACCGGCCGCGATAAAATTATTAAGTTTGAAGGCTGCTATCACGGCCATGCCGATCATTTGCTGGTGAAAGCCGGTTCCGGTGCCCTGACGCTGGGTCAGCCAAACTCGCCGGGCGTACCAGCAGATTTCGCTAAACATACCCTGACCTGCACTTTCAACGATCTCGACTCCGTGCGCAGCGCCTTCGAGCAATATCCTGATGCCATCGCTGCCATCATCGTTGAGCCGGTTGCCGGTAATATGAACTGCATCCCGCCGCAGCCAGAATTCCTGCCGGGCCTGCGCGCGCTCTGCGATGAGTTCGGCGCACTGCTGATTATCGATGAAGTGATGACCGGCTTCCGTGTGGCGCTGGGTGGCGCGCAGGCTCACTACAATGTGCTTCCTGACCTGACCTGTCTCGGAAAAATTATCGGTGGCGGGATGCCAGTCGGTGCATTCGGTGGCCGTCGCGACGTGATGGCTGCACTGGCGCCGACCGGCCCGGTTTATCAGGCAGGAACGCTCTCCGGTAACCCAATCGCGATGGCTGCCGGTTTTGCCTGCCTGACGCAGATCGCGCAGCCGGGCACGCACGAGAAGCTTGATACCCTGACCCGCAAGCTGGCAGAGGGTCTGCGCGAAGCCGCACAACAGCAAAATATTCCGCTGGTGATTAACCATGTTGGCGGGATGTTTGGCCTGTTCTTCACCGATGCTGACAGCGTGACCTGTTACGCCGATGTGACCCGCTGCGATGTGGAACGCTTTAAAACCTTCTTCCATCTGATGCTGGAGGAAGGCGTTTACTTTGCGCCATCAGCTTATGAAGCGGGCTTCATGTCACTGGCGCACAGCGAAGAGGATATTCAGCGCACGGTTGATGCCGCGCGTCGTTGTTTCGCGAAGCTGTAATTTCGGTAACGTTAAAGATGAAGACCGGCTTGCGCTGGTCTTTTTTTTAACCTGAACGACGCAGCAACCAGATAAAGTAAGGTGCACCTAAAAATGTCGCCATCAGCCCGGCAGGAATTTGATCCGGGAATGCCAGCATCCGCCCGCACCAGTCAGCCAGCACCATCAGTCCCGCCCCCAGTAATCCCGACAGCAGCAGTTGCGGCAAGGCACGCCGGAACCCCAGCATGCGCGCCATGTGCGGCGCCATTAATCCAACAAAACTCAGCGGACCAATAGTCAGCGTTGCGCTGGCGGTCAGCGCGGCTGCCAGCAGCAGCAGACTCAGCCGCGCGGGCGTTAATGCCATGCCGGCCGAGCGTGCGGTAGCACTTCCCAGCGGCAGCAGCGTCAGCCAGCGGCTCGCCAGTGGTGCCAGCGAGACCAGCAGCAGCGCACAGAGTGCGCTCTGGATCGCCTGACTGCCGCTGATGTTATAGGTTGAGCCGGAGATCCAGCTCAGCAGCCCGCCCATGCGGGGATCGCCACTTGCCAGCAGCAGCATCAGCAGGGTGACAAAGGCGCTGTTAAGCGCCATACCCGCCAGCAGCATTCTCTCAGGTGAGAAGCCGCCACGACTGGCTACCGCCATGATCACCAGCAGCGTCAGCGCGGCCCCCATCGCACCGGCGGGCAGCAGCCATGCCATCGCATCGCCCGGCACAAAGAACATCATGACGACGACGCCACAGGCGGCACCTGAACTGATGCCCAGCACTTCCGGGCTGGCCATAGGATTACCGGTCAGCCGCTGGATCAGGCTCCCCGCCACGCCCAGCATCAGGCCGGTCACCAGCGCAGCCAGCACGCGCGGTGCACGCCACGGAAGCAAAGAGTGCAGCATCTCGCCCGATGACCCGACCCAGCCCAGCGCATCACGCCCAAACGCCAGCGCACCCCACACCAGCAGGGCAAGCACCGCGAGACCCGTCAGCGTCCAGCGCAACAGGTTTTGTCGCTCGGCGGGTACGTTGTCGCCCTGATTCAGGGCGGGCGGCACTGAACCCGTACGCAGTCGCGGCAGCAGCCACAACAAAATGGGTACACCGAGCAGTGCCGTGGCCGTTCCGGTCGGGATATCGCGCCAGTGTGCGCTAAGCCATAACACGCAACTGTCGGCCAGCCACAGCAGCAGCGCGCCGGTAAGCGGTGCCAGCAGCATCCGGCTGAGGAGCCGTCGACCACCCAGCAGCTTCGCCAGCAGCGGCGCAAACAGTCCGATAAAACCGATGATACCAGCGACATTCACCAGCTGTGCACTAAGCAGGATTGCCAGCCCGAGGCCACCGATACGCGCCACCGAGAGCGCCAGCCCCAGATTTTTTGCTACACCATCATCCAGCCCCATCAGTGTCAGCGGACGCAGCAGCGCCAGCGCCAGCAGAAACGCCAGCAGCAGGCGCGGCCAGAGCTGCTGCACATTTTCCCAGCTCATCTGATTCAGCGCGCCGGTGCTCCACAGAAACATGTTCTGCAGCTGATCGTGATTGAAGATAGCGAAGATTTGATTTACCGCACCGCTGTAGAAGCTCAGCACCAGCCCGGCCAGAATCAGCGTCACCGGCGACAGACGTTTGCCCCAGGCCACACCAAACACCAGCGCGGCCACCAGCAACGCTCCGCCAAGCGCGGCAAACTGCTGTGTCAGCGCGCCGCCCGGCAGATGCCACAGCGTCGCCACGGTAATGCCCAGCTGTGCGCCGGAAGAGACACCCAGCGTGGTGGGTTCGGCCAGCGGGTTCCGCAATATCTGCTGAAACAGCAGACCGGCAAGCCCCAGCCCGGCGCCCACCAGCAGCGCCAGCGCCGTGCGCGGCAGCAGGCTGTAGTGAAACACCATCTGCGGCAGGCTATCGACCGTCGGTGACCAGAATGCCTGCCACCACTCATGCTGCGGCAGCGCATGGTGCAGATTAACCAGCGTCAGGCTGAGTGAGAGCAGAAACAGCAGGCTGAGGAGACCTGCGGGAAACAGAGCATGGCGCATCAGTGCGTCTCCAGCGCGCGTTCCAGCACGCGAACAAAGTGCAGCGCCGAAAGCGTAGCACCGTAATACCAGACTGCAGGGACGCGCTGAAAGCGTCCGGTGCGAACAAACGGCATGGCCTGCCACAGCGGGCTGCGCATCAACTGCTGCATCTCTGCGTCATTGTCATGATCAAAACAGATGACATCCACATTTCCAGCCTGCGCCAGCTGCTCGATGCCGATTACCGCGCTACCCCAGAAATTTGTTTCGCCCTGCCAGCCATTTTTCAGGCCCAGCAGCGTCATTACTTCCAGGAACAGACTGTTTTTACCAAAGGTGATGGCGTGACGGCTGTCGAGCAGCGACATCAGCAGAATCGTGCGTCCGGCATAGGGCGCCAGCCGCTGACGCGCCTGTGCCAGTTGCGCATCGACCTCGCGCAGATGTTGCTCAGCGCGATCGCGTAATCCAAGTCTCGCCGCCAGCTTACGCAGCGATGCCCGCGCGGCGGTGAAGGGTTTCCCGTCGCCGCTGTGAAGGTCAAAGCCCATGATCGGTGCGATGCGTGTAAGTTTCTCTTCAGGCGGGCCATAGCCATTTGAACAGAGGATCAGCGACGGCTGCATTTGTGCCATCAGCTCAAGATTAGGTTCGGTGCGCAGACCCACATCGATCACGTCCGCAGGCAGCGGTGGTTCACCGACCCAGATATTGTAGTTGTGCAGATCAGCCACGCCCCAGGGCGTAACGCCCAGAGCGATCAACAGTTCGGTGGGAAGCCACTCCAGTGCAATAATCCGGCCCGGATTGGGCGTGGCAGCACGCAGGGGAAGTGCACAAAACAGTGGCGAGGCCGCGAGTGCCAGCAACAGTCGGCGGCGATAAAGATCGGGCATCATCCTTTCCTTAACAGACAAAACTGACCGGCGCGCCGCCCTGCGGATGCGGTAAAATGCCCATCGGGATGCCATAGATCGCGCCGAGCACCTCAGGCTGCATAATCGCCTGCGCGTTACCTTCGGCAATCATCGCGCCCTGACGCAGTGCCACCAGATGATCGCAGTAGCGGGCTGCCATATTGATATCGTGCAGCACCGCAATCACGGTTAAGCCACGCTGCTGGCTCAGATCTTTTATCAGCGCCAGTACCTCAACCTGATGGGCGATATCCAGCGCCGACGTCGGTTCATCCAGCAGCAGACAGCGGCTGTTCTGTGCCACCATCATCGCCAGCCAGGCACGCTGACGCTCACCGCCCGACAGGCTATCCACCAGTCGTCCGGCAAAGGGCTTGAGTCCGACCTGGGCAATCGCATCTTCTACCCTGTCCCGATCGTCCTGCCCGAAACGGCCCAGCGCGCCGTGCCAGGGATAGCGACCAATCGCCACCAGTTCACGCACCGTCATCCCTTCGGCTGCCGGTAACTGCTGCGGCAGATAGGCCACCTCGCGGGCAAACGCTTTGCTGTTCCAGCGCCCGACCGGCTGCTGATTCAGCAGCACCTCTCCGCCGCTGGCCACGTGATGACGGCCCAGCATTTTCAACAGCGTCGACTTACCGGAACCGTTGTGGCCAATCAGCGCGGTCATTTTGCCGGGTGGAAAGGTCAGCGAGAGTGGCTGAAGGAGAGTGCGGCCGGGCACCTCAAAACTGGCGTTTGCCAGCGTAAAAGTCGCCTCTTCTGCGTGCGGATGCGGCATGGTTATCCCTGTGAACGAACGGGCGCCGAAGCGCCCGGTTAAATCAGAATCTGAAGGTCGCGGTGCCGACAATCTTACGCTCCGCGCCCCAGTAGCAGGCGTATTCCCGGTAGCAGCTGGCGACATACTCGCGGTTGAACAGATTGTTGACGTTAACGCCCACCGTTGAGCCCGGCAGACCGAAACGACCGAGGTCATATTTAAGCGCCGCATCTACCGTGGTGTAACCGGCAACCTTAAAGTTCTGGTTCTGCTCGGGGCCGGTGCTGTAGAGACCCTGGCTCTCGCCGACATAACGCACACCCGCGCCCACTGTCACACCCGACAGGGCTGTCTCGTGGAAGGTGTAGTCACTCCAGAGTGAGGCCATATTTTTAGGGACGCTCACCGGCGTTCGGCCTTTCAGCTGCGTATCTTCGGTATATTCCGCATTGGTATAGGTGTAGGACGCCGTCAGGTTAACGTTGGCATTCAGCGCCGCTTTCGCTTCCAGCTCTACGCCGCGCGACCGGATTTCACCGCTCTGCACGCTGGCAAACGGATGATTGAACGTATCAGGATCGGCCGTCAGGTTTTTGGTTTTGGTCAGTTGAAAAACGGCTGCGGTGAGCACAACCGGACGATCTTTAGGTACGTACTTCACGCCCGCTTCATACTGTTTAGCGCGCGACGGATCGAATGCCTGGCCATCAAAGGTCGATCCGGCATTTGGAATAAAGGCTTCGCTGTAGCTGAAATAAGGCGCGATGCCGTTATCAAACACGTAGTTCAGACCACCACGCCAGGTAAAGGCCTGATCGTTCTGGCGATCAACGGTGTCCGTCACCCGATCGTAAACCGAGTTCATGGCATAGTCGTATCGGCCGCCCAGCGTCAGCACCCAGCGGTTCCACTCCATCTGATCCTGCGTATAGAGGCCGGTCTGACGTTGCTTGTTGAGATGCTGATAAGGATCGGCAAAAGGTGTGACGCTGTTATCGCCATATTGCGGATTTACCGCGTTCAGGTTCGATGCCGAGCCAAACTGTGCGTCGATATCATTGCGGGTCCGCTGGAAGTCCACCCCCAGCAGCAGCGTATGATCAACCTGGCCGGTGGCAAACTTCGCCTGCGCCTGGGTATCGACCGCCAACTGGTTGAGCTTCTCATGGGAAACGGCCGAACCACGGGTAATTTCCTGAGTCTCCGGGGTAAACCCATTGCCATAGATACTGCGGTAATCGGTGCGCAGGTCGGCGTAACGCAGGTTCTGGCGCAACGTCCAGGTGTCGTTGAGGCTGTGCTCGGCGTTATAGCCCACCATTTTGGTGGTGCGTGAAATCTTGTTGCTCTGCTCGCCTTCATCGAAGTTGGTCGGCAGCTTGTACTGGCTGCCATCGGCACGGGTGATAGGCACTACGGTGCCCTGACGCGGCAGCCAGCCGTAGTAGCCGGTTTCTGGCTCGTTCTGGAAATAGGTCAGCAGGTCAACGCGAGTGCGATCGTCGGGACGCCAGCTGAAAGCCGGTGCGATGGTGTAGCGCTTCTCTTTGTTCATCGCCTGTTGCGCATCCTGACTGCGCGCCTGACCGGTCAGACGATAGCTGTAGACACCGTCATCATCCAGCGCGCCGCCAAAGTCAAAGCCAGTCGAGAAGAGGTTATCGTTGCCCATCTGGAACTGCACTTCGCGCAGGGTTTCCTGGGTCGGACGCTTGCTCACCAGCGAGACCACACCGCCAGGATTGCTTTTGCCGTAGAGTACCGATACCGGACCGCGCAGCAGTTCGGCGCGCTCCAGGAAATAAGGATCGATAGCAAACTCAGAGTAGTTATCCCCCTGCAGTTTCAGGCCATCCATATACTGATTGGTATTAGTTTCGCTGAAGCCGCGAATCGACAACGCATCAATCACATCTGAGCTGCCACGGTTACCGGTCAGTACGCCAGGCGTATAGTTAAATGCCCCTTTCACGCTGGTGACATTGCGCATTTCCATCTCTTCGCGGGTGACCACGGAGACAGACTGCGGATTTTTTTCAATCGGCGTATCGGTTTTCGTACCGGTGGCGCTGCGTTTGGCTGCCACAGTGGGTGCCGGGCCCCAGGCGCTTTCCGCCTCGGCGCCGCTGCCGCCATCCGCTGAAACCACCATCGTCTCCGCCTGTGCGGCGTAAAGTGAGGTGCTCAGACTGAGAGAGATCATGATGCCCAGAAGCGGTCGGGAAAATGTTTTTTTGGTGTCGGCTGCAAAAGTCGTTCGCGCATTCATAAATGTGTCTCAGAAAATAGGCCCTTAAGGGCGAATCGAAACGATAATGATTATTATAACGGATTAGATAATATGCGAACTTCAGCGGACACTGCAAGAAGAAATCCCAGTCGTGACGCCGTTTGCAGGGCGATTGATGCGTATTAATCAGCAACAAAAAAAGGGCGCCGAAGCGCCCTTATAAACCTGTCTGACTGATTTATTTGCCAAACATATCTTTGATCCAGCCTGCTACGCCGTCGCTGTCTTTCTGCTCCTGCGGTTGCTGGGCCGGTTGTTGTTGCGGCTGCTGCTGCTGCTGTTGATCAAACAGCTGTTGCTGCTGCTGAACCTGCTGCTGCTGTTGCTGACACAGCGCATTCGGATCCAGCGCCCACACCGGCAGAGAACGCCAGGTGCTGCTGCCCGTGCCACAGACAAAGTTACCGGCTGAATCGACATTCATCATCGACACATCCTCCGGTGGCGTCAGCTGCAACGGCATCGGTGCCTGAATGTCGAGGTAACGACGATAAAGCTGCATCGCGCCACTGGCACCATAGAGTTTGGTCGGCTGGTTGTTATCGCGCCCCACCCAGGTGATCGCGACTTCTTTGCCATCAATACCGGCAAACCAGCTGTCGACCAGGTCGTTGGTGGTGCCGGTTTTACCGGCCAGATGCGCATTCGGGAAGCGCGCACCCAGTGCACGGGCGGTACCGTGGTCAGCAACCTGCTGCATGGTGTAGAGCGTCAGATAGGCCGCCTGCGCGGGTTCAACCCGTTCTGCCTGCGGATAGCTCTGATAGAGCACGCTACCATCTTCCGCAATCACCGAACGTACTGCAGAGAGCGATGCGCGGTTACCGCCGCTGGCGATTGACTGGAACGCCTGCGCCACTTCAACCGGCGTCAGGTTCATGGCACCCAGCAGCATCGCCGGAACCGGATGCAGCTGATCTTTCGGCACACCCAGCTTGCTCCAGGTATCCACCACCGCATCCAGCCCCAGCGTCATACCGAGGTTAACCGTCGGCACGTTCATGGAGTTGGTCAGCGCATCCACCAGCATCACTTTTCCGCTGAAGCGACGATCGTCGTTCATCGGTTTCCAGACGCTGCCGTTTGGCTGCTTCAGCGCAATCGGCTCATCGGCGATCCAGCTGTTCAGCCGGTAGCTGTTTGGCTGGCTCAGCGCGGTGAGGTAGGTGGCGGGTTTCGCCAGTGAACCAATAGAGCGGCGCGCCTGTAACGCACGGTTGTAACCGGCGTACTGCGGATCGGCACCGCCGACCATGGCGCGGACTTCACCGCTAAAGCGGTCAACCACCACCATCGCGGTTTCCAGATCTTTCAGGCCACGCTGTTTTTTCAGCGTCGGAATACCATCAATAACGGCTTTTTCGGCTGCATCCTGTGACACCGGATCCAGCGTAGTGAAGATTTTCACGCCGGAGAGATCTTTAATCTTATCGCCCAGTTTCGCCTGAAGCTCGTTACGCACCATCTGCATAAAGGCAGGCTGCGGCGTGATCACGCCCCCTTTCGGCTGCACGCCCAGCGGACGCGCCGACAGCATGTCATACAGCTCCTGGTCGATCACTTTCTGCTGCTGCAACAGGCGCAGCACCAGGTTGCGTCGTTCCAGCGCCAGTTTCGGGTTACGCCACGGGTTATAGAGCGACGCACCTTTCACCATGCCAACCAGCATCGCCTGCTGATCCAGACTGAGCTCATCCACCGGGCGGCCAAAGTAGTAAAGGCTCGCCAGCGGGAAGCCGCGGATCTGATCACTCCCTGCCTGACCGAGATAGACCTCGTTCAGATAGAGTTCCAGAATGCGATCTTTGCTGTAGCGCGCATCCATGATCACCGCCATATAGGCTTCACGCGCTTTACGCCACAATGAACGCTCGTTGGTGAGGAACAGGTTCTTCACCAGCTGCTGGGTCAGCGTACTGCCGCCCTGCACCGCTTTCCCGGCCGTGATGTTCGCCAGGAAGGCGCGACCAATGGAGTACGGGCTGATGCCATCGTGCTCATAGAAATGGCGATCTTCGGTAGCGATCAGCGTATCGACCAGCAGATCCGGGAAACCGGCGCGTGGCACAAAGAGACGCTGTTCACCATTCGGCGACTGCAGCATGGTGATCAGGCGTGGATCGAGGCGGAAAAAGCCAAAATCACGGCCGGTTTCGAGGTTTTTAATCTCGCTCAGCTCATCTTTCGTGAAGCTCATGCGCGCGTGGATCTGTCCCTCTTTACTGTCGGGGAAATCAAACGGGCGACGCAGCAGATCGATGGTGTTGCCCTTCACCGAAAACTCGCCAGGGCGGGTAATTCGGGAGACTTCGCGATACTGGGTTCCTTCCAGCAGCGCCACCATTTCACTTTTGTTGTAGGCCATACCCGGTTCCAGGCTGACCATGCGACCATAGACGGTCGCGGGCAGTTGCCACACTTTACCGTCAATACGGCTGCGAATTTCTGAGTCGAGGTAGATGCCCCATGCGACCATGACCACCACAAACACCAGGAACAGTTTAATTAACCATCCCAGCCAACGGCGTTTGCCGCGCGGCGGTTTTCCACCTTTACCTTTACGTGGCACCGGCGCTTCCTCCTCGTCATCATTAAAATCGTCCTGATCGATATCCTGTTCGATATCCCTGCGTCGTCCCCGGCCCGCACTGCTGCGCGGCGGCAACGGTTTACCTTTGCGCCCTATTGGTTCGCGATCGTTCCCAGACATGACTTTTTTTCTCCAGGCAGTGCTTACGGCAGCGCCGCTACTCTAACTGCTTTCTCGCGTGCCGCATGGCAGAACCCTCTGAATTCGATCCAGCGGACTCAACCCTGCGGGGACATTTTTTTGGTTCGCCTTGTTGGCAAGGCATTGGCCGGATCCTCTGGCCAGGGATGTTTAGGATAACGCCCCTTCATCTCTTTCCTGACTTCAGGCCAGGCACCGCGCCAGAACGCCGCCAAATCGCGGGTGATCTGCAATGGGCGCTGGGCGGGCGATAACAGCTCCAGCACCAGCGGAATACGTCCTTCCGCCACGGCAGGATTCGTCGCCTCACCAAACATCTCCTGAATCCTGACCGCCAGCGCGGGCGGCTTGTCCGCATCATAGCGGATCGGCAGCCGGCTTCCGGTCGGCACAGTGTAATGAGTTGGCAGCACAGTATCCAGCCGCTGACGTTGCGACCATGTGAGTAAATGTAAGAGTGCCGTCGTCAGGTTCACCGCCTGCAGGCTGCGGAGATCGCGCACTGCTGACATCTGCGGCAATAGCCACTGTGGCAGGCTCTTAAGCAGGCTCTCATCGTCTGTGGCGGGCCAGCTCTCTTCCGGCAACCACTGCGCCGCACACTGGATGCGCAGGCGCAGCTGTTCGGCATCCGGCGTCCAGCCCAGCACCGACAGACCTTTTTCGGCAATCCAGCGCAACATGGCTGCGTGCAGCACCGCCGGTTCCGGGCGCGCCATCGGCTGGGTCTTCAGTATCAGCGCGCCAATCTGCTCGCGTCTGAACGCGCGCAGTGTGCCTTTCTCTTCGTCCCACTCCACTTCAGTACGGCGCTCAATCAATGCGGGCTGCTGCTGGCACAACGTCTCAATGTCGACCGGTAGCGCCAGCAACATCCGGGCATCCGGCGTGGTACTGCCCTGTAACAGAGCAGGCGCAATCAGCCATTCATTGCGTGTCAGGCCATCCTGCTCATCCAGTCTGACACCCAGGCCGTTGGCCAGTTGATAACGGCCACTCTGGTCACGTCGCCGCGCCAGCCGATCGCCAAAACCTGCCGCCAGCAAGCCAGCGAAACGATCTTCATCGACCCGTCCGCCACGAATTTTGAGTCGTTGCTGCCACTGCTGCGCGCGTCGCTGCCATGGAGACTGTGGCCGATGCAGGGCATCCCGCAGATCGGCACTGCCGCTACGCGGAGGATCTTCCAGAATCGCCACCAGCAGCGCGGCGCTGGCAACCGCATCCGGTTCATCGCCTGCGGCACAGAGCATAGCAGCCAGTCGGGGATCGCAGCCCAGCTGCGCCATGCGCCGTCCCAGCGTGTTGAGCAGGCCGTTGCTGTCCAGCGCACCCAGGCGAGTCAGCTGCTGTTTTGCGGCATCCAGATTTCTGGCGGGCGGCTGATCCAGCCACTGTAACTGGTGCGGCTCGGTACAGCCCCACTGCAGCAGATCCAGCCACAGCGACGAGAGATCGCTGTTCACAATTTCCGGTTCGCTCTGCGCCGCCGCACGGGATGCCTGCTCCTGCGGTAACAGATGCAGACAGAGTCCCGGCATCAGTCGCCCGGCGCGACCTGCACGCTGGATCATGGATGCCTGGCTGATTCGCTGGGTCTGCAGCCGCGTCACGCCGCTGCGGGCGTCAAACAGAGCGCTGCGCTCAAGCGCGCTGTCGACCACCAGCCGGATCCCCTCAATGGTCAGGCTGGTCTCAGCGATATTGGTGGCAAGCACCACTTTGCGGCGTCCGGCAGCAGCGGGAAGTATCGCCCGGCGCTGCGCCGCCAGCGGCAGTGCCCCATAGAGCGGTGTCAGGTCCACGTCGTCGCTGATGCGTGATTCCAGTTCGCGTTTCACCCGTTCAATTTCCGCCAAGCCCGGCAGAAACAGCAGAAGTGATCCGGCTTCATCGCGCAGCAGCTGGGCGACTTCACGCGCGACCGCCTCTTCAAAACGCACGTTCTGATTCAGCGACGCATAACGACGCTCAACCGGATAGCTGCGCCCTTCTGAGACAATCAATGGCGCATCCGGCAGCAGCGCCGCCAGTCGGGCATTATCCAGCGTGGCGGACATCAGCATGATTTTAAGGTCGTCGCGCAGCCCCTGCTGCACATCGAGCAGCAGCGCCAGCGCCAGATCGGCCTGCAGGCTGCGCTCGTGAAACTCATCAAGGATCACCAGCGACACGCCCTCCAGCATCGGATCGTGCTGAAGCATGCGCGTGAGCATGCCTTCGGTCACCACTTCAAGCCGGGTCTGTGGCCCGACGCAGCTTTCGCCACGCATCCTGAACCCCACCGTGGCTCCCGGCTGCTCACCGAGCTGCTCCGCCAGCCGCTGCGCGACATTACGCGCCGCCAGCCGGCGTGGCTCCAGCATAATGATTCGTCCCGGCAAGGCTGCATGCTGTAGTAACTGCAAGGGCAGCCAGGTCGATTTTCCCGCGCCGGTGGGCGCGGCCAGCAGGATTTGAGAGGCGTCACACAGCGCCGCCAGGATGTCAGGCAGCACCACGCTGACCGGTAAATCGCTCACAGCAAACTCCGCTTCTGCCTGTGCTAAGATGGCGCGCATTGTAGCACGTGATATTTGCCGGAGAGCGCCATGGCGACACAACGCTTATTTTTTGCCATCAGCCTGCCTGACGAGATGCAGCAGCAGCTGGTGCACTGGCGGGCAGACAACTTTCCTGCCGAGGCGGGCCAGCCAGTGGTCGCAGCGAATCTGCATCTGACGCTGGCATTTCTGGGTGAGGTCGCGCCGCAAACCTCCCAGCAACTGCAAACGCTGGCTTCCCGCATTATCCAGCCCGGTTTTGATCTCGACCTGGATGATGCCGGACACTGGCCACGTCCGGGCGTGGTCTGGCTGGGTTGCCAGCGCGCACCACGGGGTCTGCTGCAGCTCGCCAGCCTGCTCCGTGCGCAGGCCGCCCGACATGGCTGTTACCAGAGTCCGCAGCCGTTTCATCCACATATCACGCTGTTACGCCATGCCACTCAGCCGGTTGCGTTACCGCCACGCGGCTTTCACTGGCGTTTTCACGTCTCCACGTTTTCCCTGTTTGCCTCTGAATATTCCCGGGGCCGCACCCGCTATCGCGCTCTGGCCAGCTGGCCATTAACGTCTCAGGATCCGCATGCACTTCTCTCCTCCTCTTAAACCCGCCCGCCTGATTGCCCGTTACAAACGTTTCCTTGCCGATGTTATGACGCCGGACGGTGAGGTTCTGACGATCCACTGTGCCAACACCGGCGCCATGACGGGCTGTGCTACGCCGGGCGATCGGGTCTGGTATTCAACGTCCGACAGCCTGACCCGCAAATACCCTCACAGCTGGGAGCTGACCGAAACGCAGCAGGGCCACTGGATTTGTGTCAATACCCTGCGCGCTAACCAGCTGGTGGCTGAAGCGCTGGATCAAAACAGGCTGCCCGCGCTGGCGGGGTATTCCCAGCGTCAGGCGGAAGTAAAATATGGCAGTGAAAAAAGCAGAATTGATTTCCTGCTCAAGGCAGATGCCCGGCGCAACTGCTATATTGAGGTGAAATCCGTAACCCTTCTCCATGAAGGAAAAGGTTATTTTCCGGATGCGGTGACGATTCGAGGACAGAAGCACCTGCGTGAACTGGCGACAGTTGCAGCAGAGGGTCATCGGGCCGTTTTGTTGTTTGCCGTTTTGCACTCGGGGATTGAGGACGTTTCCCCGGCACGCCACATTGATGCGGTGTATGCAGAACAACTGGCTCAGGCGCAACAGGAAGGCGTAGAGATTTTAGCGTATCAGGCAGACTTATCGGCGGAGGGAATGTTTCTTAAATCGCCGATCAACGTAACCTTGTAATATCTTTTGCAATTTTATGTGTTAAGAATGTTCTGAGCTAAGGGCTGAATACGCTGTTCCTCACAGGCTTGTCAAGGTGTGTTCATGAAGAATTGCCAACCCTGACTGCTTCTGTTATTTATAGCGGCCTGTTTTTTTCCCCAATGGGGGATCGATGTACCCCGCAGACGTTAAATGCAGGCTGGCAGCAACGCCACTGCGAGACGGAAGTCAGAGGGTATAGTGCGTGTTATCCAGGAGAAGCAACATGCAAGAAGGTCAAAACCGTAAAACATCGTCCCTGAGTATTCTCGCTATCGCTGGTGTTGAACCTTATCAGGTGAAGCCAGGCGAAGAGTATATGAACGACGCGCAGCTGACCCATTTTCGCAAGATTCTGGAAGCCTGGCGTAATCAATTGCGGGACGAAGTCGATCGTACTGTATCGCATATGCAGGATGAAGCCGCTAACTTCCCGGACCCGGTTGACCGTGCCGCGCAGGAAGAGGAATTCAGTCTGGAGCTGCGTAACCGCGATCGCGAACGTAAACTGATCAAAAAGATCGAGAAGACGCTGAAGAAAGTCGAAGATGACGACTTCGGTTATTGCGATTCCTGTGGCGTTGAGATTGGTATTCGCCGTCTCGAAGCGCGTCCTACTGCCGATCTCTGCATCGACTGTAAGACGTTAGCAGAAATTCGTGAGAAACAAATGGCCGGCTAATGCCGCGTCCAGCCTGTTACCACGCAGCGGAACAAATGTTTGTTTGTCCGCTGCGTGGTCACTTCTGAATCCTATGCCATCCTCCTGTATCGGTCGCTTCGCCCCTTCTCCCTCTGGTGAACTTCATTTTGGCTCGCTTATTGCTGCCCTGGGCAGTTACCTGAGCGCACGCGCGCAAAACGGCATCTGGCGGGTAAGAATTGAAGATATCGATCCGCCACGGGAAGTATCCGGTGCCGCCAGCCGTATCCTGCATCAGCTGGAACACTACGGCTTAACCTGGGATGGCGATGTGTTGTGGCAGTCACAGCGTCATGAAGCCTACCGGGAGGCGCTGGCCTGGCTGCAGCAGCATCGCCAGAGCTATTTCTGCACCTGCCCGAGGCGTCGCATCCAGGAGATTGGCGGTTTCTATGATGGTTACTGCCGGGAACGACAACGCGGACCCGCAAACGCCGCGCTACGTTTGCGACAGCATGCGCCGGTCTTTGCGTTTGACGATCGACTGCGCGGCCATGTGGAGGCGGACCGACGCCTGGCACAGGAAGACTTTATCATTCACCGTCGTGATGGCCTGTTTGCCTATAACCTGGCGGTGGTTGTCGATGATCATTTTCAGGGTATTACCGAAGTGGTTCGCGGCGCAGATCTTATTGAGCCGACGGTACGACAGATTGCGCTCTATCAGCAATTTGGCTGGCCGGTGCCTGCCTGGTTACATCTGCCGCTGGCGCTTAACCATGATGGCAATAAGTTATCAAAGCAGAATCATGCACCTTCGCTGCCGGATGGCGATGCCAGACCGCTGCTGGTGGCAGCATTGCGTTTCCTTGGACAGCCTGTTTCAGACGGCTGGCAGGACTTAACGCAGGACAAACTGCTGTCTGATGCGGTGTCGCAGTGGAATATCGCTTTGATGCCGCAACAGAACGCCCTGAAACCGGATGCATAGACAACAGCATTCTCAAACGGTTCTCAACAGGCTATGATTAGCCGCTGATTTTACCTACACCCTAATTGCCACTGTCGAGGTGTCCCATTTTTACCCGAGTAGCTAATTTTTGCCGGAAAGTCCTGAAGCGTGATGAAGAGGAAGCCCCAGCAGAGGTTGAACCAGAGCGTCTGATGACCATCATCCCTCGTGAAAGCCATACCATCTCACGTAAAGACATCAGCGAAAATGCCCTCAAAGTGCTCTATCGCCTGAACAAAGCCGGTTATGAAGCCTATCTGGTAGGCGGTGGCGTGCGCGATTTGCTACTGGGGCAAAAACCCAAAGATTTCGACGTGACCACCAACGCCACGCCAGAGCAAATGCGTAAGCTGTTCCGCAACTGTCGCCTGGTCGGTCGTCGTTTCCGTCTGGCACACGTCATGTTTGGCCCGGAAGTGATCGAAGTCGCAACGTTCCGTGGCCATCATCAGGTGGAAGAGATTGCAGAAGATCGTAACAGTTCGCAGCGCGCCCAGAGTGGCATGCTGCTGCGCGATAATATCTTTGGTTCTATCGAAGATGATGCCCAGCGTCGCGATCTCACCATCAACAGCCTCTACTACAGCGTGGCTGATTTCAGCGTGCGCGACTATGTCGGCGGCATCAGCGATCTCGAACAGGGCATTATCCGCCTGATTGGCGATCCGGAAACCCGCTACCGTGAAGATCCGGTGCGGATGCTGCGCGTTGCGCGTTTTGCCGCCAAGCTCAATATGCGTATTGCGCCGGAGACCGCCGAGCCGATTCCGCGTCTCGCCTCACTGCTACGTGATATCCCGCCTGCACGCCTGTTTGAAGAGTCACTGAAACTGCTACAGGCCGGATACGGTTACAGCACCTATCTTAAACTGTGTGAATATCAGCTGTTCCAGCCGCTGTTCCCGACGCTGGCACGCAACTTCACGGAAAACAGCGACAGTCACATGGAGCGGATGCTGGCTCAGGTGCTGAAAAATACCGATAACCGCATTCACAACGATATGCGCGTTAATCCGGCATTTCTGTTTGCCGCGATGTTCTGGTATCCGCAGCTTGAAGCGGCCGAACGCATCGCGCAGGAAAGTGGCCTGACCTACTTCGAAGCTTTTGCGATGGCGATGAACGATACGCTGGATGAAGCCTGCCGTGCGCTGGCGATTCCGAAGCGTATTACTTCGCTTATCCGCGATATCTGGCTGTTGCAGTTACGCATGTCACGCCGTCACGGTAAACGTGCCTGGAAACTGATGGAGCATCCGAAATTCCGCGCCGCTTACGATCTGCTGGCGCTGCGGGCAGAAGTGGAAAATAACCCTGAACTGCTGCGCCTGAGCCAGTGGTGGGGTGAATTCCAGGTGGCTGCCCCGCCGCATCAGAAAAACATGCTGAATAACCTGGGTGATGATCCGGTGCCACGCAATAAATCGCGTCGTCCGCGCCGCCGTCCTTCCGCGCCGCGTCGTGACAATCAAAACGCCTCATGACACGGGTTTATCTCGCGTTAGGCAGTAACCTGGCCGATCCGCTGCATCAGGTTGATGCAGCGCTGACCGCACTGGATGCGTTGCCGCAGACGCAACGCATCGCCACCTCTCCGTTCTACCGCACGCCGCCCTATGGCCCACCCGATCAGCCCGATTTTCTCAATGCCGCAGTGGCACTTGAAACCGATCTCAGCGCAGACGCGCTGCTTGACCATACCCAGCGGATTGAGCTGGAGCATGGCCGGGTGCGCAAGGCAGAACGCTGGGGCCCCCGCACGCTCGACATCGATCTGATGCTGTTTGGCGAAGCGGTGATCAACACGGAGCGGTTGATTGTGCCGCATTATGATCTGCAGAACCGCGCATTTATGCTGGTGCCGCTGCTGGCGATTGCCCCGGATGCCCACCTGCCCGACGGCCGCGCACTCAGCACTCTTCTTGCCGCCCTCGACAGCAGCAGCATCGCGCTGTGGCACGGCTGATCAGACAAACGCAACTCTCTGATTCCGCTCTTTCACGCTATCCAGTAAACTGCGCCCATCAGAATTCCTGAGTTGAGAGCGCCATGAAACCCACCACGATTTCACATCTGCGTCAGGCGAAAGCCAGCGGTAAAAAGTTCGCGACGCTGACCGCCTACGATTTCAGTTTTGCCCGTCTGTTTGCCGATGAAGGTATTCAGGTGTTGCTTGTTGGTGATTCACTGGGAATGACGGTGCAGGGGCACGACTCCACGCTGCCGGTCACGGTCAGCGATATCGCTTATCACACCACCGCCGTACGCCGGGGTGCGCCGCAGGCACTGCTGCTCGCCGATCTGCCATTTATGAGTTATGCCACGCCACAGCAGACCTTTGAGAGTGCCGCACAGCTGATGCGTGCCGGCGCCAATATGGTGAAACTGGAAGGCGGCAGCTGGCTGGCTGAGACCGTGCAGATGCTGACCGAACGGGCCGTGCCGGTGTGTGGTCATCTTGGCCTGACGCCACAGTCGGTGAATATCTTTGGCGGCTATAAAGTACAGGGGCGTGATGAAGCAGGCGCAGAGCAGCTGCTGGCCGATGCGCTGGCACTGGAAGCCGCTGGCGCGCAGTTGATGGTACTGGAGTGCGTGCCGGTGTCGGTGGCGCAGCAGATTACCGACGCACTCACGATACCGGTGATTGGCATCGGTGCCGGTAACGTCACCGATGGTCAGATTCTGGTCATGCATGACGCGCTGGGCGTGACTGGCGGTCACATTCCCAAATTTGCTAAAAATTTCCTGGCGGAGACCGGCGATGTTCGCGCGGCGATTCGCCACTATATCGCCGAAGTCGAGGCCGGTACCTACCCGGCGGCAGAGCACAGTTTCCAGTAATCCAGGAGAGTCACCGTGTTGATCATTGAAACGCTGTTGATGCTGCGCCAGGAAGTCCGTCGCTGGCGTCAGCAGGGTAAACGCATTGCGCTGGTGCCGACCATGGGCAACCTGCATGAAGGCCATCTGACACTGGTGGATGAAGCGCGCGCCCGCGGCGACATCGTCATTGTCTCGATCTTTGTCAATCCCATGCAGTTCGATCGCGAAGATGATCTCGCGCGCTATCCGCGCACGCTGCAGGAAGATTGTGAAAAGCTGAACCGTCACCAGGTGGATGTGGTTTTTGCGCCTTCACCGGCTGAAGTCTATCCGCAGGGTACCCAGAATCAGACCTTTGTTGAGGTGCCGGTGCTCTCTTCCCTGCTGGAAGGCGCAATGCGACCAGGCCATTTTCGCGGCGTGGCGACCATCGTCAGCAAACTGTTTAATCTGGTGCAGCCCGATATTGCCTGTTTCGGTGAAAAGGATTTTCAGCAACTGGCTATCATTCGTAAGATGGTGGCCGATATGGGCTTTGACATTGAGATTGTGGGTGTGCCCACCGTGCGGGCTAAAGATGGCCTGGCGCTGAGTTCACGCAACGGCTACCTGACAGCCGATGAGCGTAAGCTGGCACCGTTGCTGTGCCAGGTAATGCGTCAGATGGCGACACGGCTGGAGAATGGCGAGCGTCAGATTGACGAGATCATCGAGGCCGCCAGCGAGGCATTGCTGGCGCAGGGATTGCGTCCTGATGGCCTGGCAATTTGTGATGCGGACACACTGCAGCCGCTGACGGTGGACAGCCAGCGCGCGGTGGTGCTGATGGCCGCCTGGCTGGGTAAAGCCCGCCTGATTGATAATCAAACTGTTGACCTGACGCTGTAACTCTTTCTGCGGCAGGTTGTTTTATTTCTCTGACAAGGTTTCTGGCTATGATTCGCACTGTTCTGCAAGGCAAATTGCACCGCGTCAAGGTGACGCAGGCGGACCTCAACTATGAAGGTTCCTGCGCTATCGATCAGGATTTCCTGGATGCTTCCGGCATTCTGCAATATGAAGCGATTGATATTTATAACGTCACCAATGGCCAGCGCTTTTCCACCTACGCTATCGCGGCTGAGCGCGGATCGAAAATCATTTCAGTTAACGGTGCAGCAGCCCGCTGCGCCTGCGAGGGCGATATATTAATTATCTGCTCCTATGTGCAGGTTGAGGATGCCGAAGCGCGTCAGTGGCAGCCTAAAGTCGCCTATTTTGAGGGTGACAACCAGATGAAACGTCTGGCGAAAGCACTGCCAGTACAGATCGCCTGATTAATCGTTTATCTAAAAAAGGGCCGCCGATAAAACGGCGGCCCTTTTCAATTCTCCTCCAGCAATTAAACCGGTTTGGTTGTCATCGGCTTTGATGACTTTTTCATCGTAAAGAGGAAATTAAACCAGCCGTGCTTTCTCATCAGACATAATGTCCACGGCAATGCCAGCGCCACCAGAAACGCTGAAATAAACTTCAGGTCATTTATCCAGGCTGACGGGCTTTCAAACTTCACAATCTTACTGAAGAACTGAATCGCCAGATAATGCGACAGGTAAAAGACAATAGAGTTGACGCCAATGTAGTAAACCAGGTCAGATTTCAGCTTAAGCGCAATCCAGACAAAAAACGGAACCGACAATAGTGCCAGAGGTGATAATAACGCCTGGGAATGACGTTCCAGTATAAAAATATTCAGGCAGGAAAGAAGTACAAAACTCACTACTGAAATCAGCAGCGTCGGACCATGCTGCACTTTCTCTGCAATATCCACCTGCTTTCTCACTACGTAATCGCCGAGATAGAAGAAGACAAACAGATAAAGCGATTTGTTGATGTGCGTATTGTCGAAGCTGGCAAACACGCCATCCGCCTCAATCGCCGGCAGCGCCCAGCTCAGCGTCATACAGATGGCAAACACCAGCAGGAATGGCAGGTGACGCGCAAAGATAATCACAATAAAGAAAATAAACAGTGAATGCAGGAACCAGGTCATATCACCGCCACCGGTCAGGTGGGAGAGAATAATATTCATCGGTGATTGCGGCGTATTAGCCATTGAGCTGAACAGGATTTTTAATCCGCCGTAGACGGCTACCCAGACCACAAAAGGATAGAGAATACTGCGTACTTTGTTATTAAAAAAAGGCCCCAGGCCTTTTCTCAACCCTGCATCGACAAATAAACCCGAAACAAAGAACATCAGCCCCAGTCTTACCGGTGCCAGCATCTCGTTCAACAGGCTGCTAAAGGCGGTAAAATGTCCGGCGTTATTATGTACGGCGATAGTGCTGTGCAAAAAAATGATTGCGAGAATACTTAATCCCCGCAGATTATCGATCCACGTTATACGATTCATCTTTTCCTGCCTTTTATTAAAAACTGGCCCTGAATTCGATGCCATTTTTCTTATTGAGAACATCCCAAGCCCACCCTTTCATCCCTGAGCAGATGAATAACCTTATTCCGGCGGTATTTTGATAATTCGTAATAAAATAAACAACAGTCAGAACTTAAGGCTATTCTTAAAAAAAATTTAACAGTTAAGAATCATTAAGATAGAGAAAGGTGTCAGATTATTATCAGATAATACTTAGGGTTATTTTTTGTGAGAAAGGATGTAAGCGAGGCGCCAGGCGGCTTCAGTGGCATAACAGAAACGTCAGGGTGGGTTTCAGGGGGAATTTTAAGGCCAGCCAGAACCGCAGGTATGGATGTTTTTTACTCAGCAAAAAAAAGCCACGCCCTTATCGAAGCGTGGCCCTTATGATTCAGGTTAACGTCAGGTGCGTAATCCGCGCCCGCGCTGTATCAGCGCATAGACCAGCCAGTAGAACACCAGAATAAAGGCCACCAGTACCGTGAGCGTAAACACCAGCGGCACATCGTTAATGCCCAGGAAGCCATAACGGAATCCGCTAATCATATAAACGATTGGATTCAGTTTAGAGACCACCTGCCAGATTGGCGGGAGCAGACTCAGTGAATAGAATACGCCGCCCAGATAAGTCAGTGGCGTCAGCACAAAGGTCGGGATCAGGCTGATATCGTCAAAGGTGCGGGCAAACACGGCGTTCAGCAGGCCGGCCAGTGAAAACAGAATCGCGGTCAGCAGTAGCGTGATCGCGACCATCGACCAGGAGTGCACCTGAAACGGCACAAAGAACAGCGAGATCGCCGTCACCAGAATGCCCACGCAGACACCACGCGCTACGCCACCGCCAACATAACCGGCAATAATAATGTGGGTCGGCACCGGTGCAACCAACAGCTCTTCAATGTTGCGCTGGAACTTGGCGCTGAAGAACGACGACGCCACGTTGGCATAGGCGTTGGTGATCACCGCCATCATGATCAATCCCGGCACGATGAACTGCATATAGCTGAAGCCATGCATCTCACCGATACGCGAACCAATCAGGTTGCCGAAGATGATGAAATAGAGCGTCATGGTGATGACCGGCGGCACCAGCGTCTGGATCCAGATGCGGGCGAAACGGTTAACCTCTTTGGCCCAGATACTTTTCAGCGCCACCCAGTACAAATGTGTCATGCTTTTGCTCCTGTTTTTCCCTGCGTCGTCAGGCCAACGAACAGCTCTTCCAGACGGTTGGCTTTATTGCGCATACTCAGCACATGCACTCCCTGCGCGCTCAGCTGACTAAAGACGCTGTTGAGGCCCTGCTCACGCAGCACTTCCACTTCAAGCGTTGAGGTGTCAGTCAGCCGGTACTGAAACCCTTCCAGCGAGGGCAGCGGACTGCGCGGTGCCAGATCCAGGATAAAGGTTTCTGATTTGAGCTTGGACAGCAGCCCTTTCATCGAGGTGTTCTCCACCAGCTCACCGCTCTGGATAATGCCGATGTTGCGACACAGCATCTCCGCTTCTTCCAGATAATGGGTGGTGAGAATGATGGTGGTGCCTTTGGCATTAAGATCTTTCAGGAACACCCACATGGAGCGGCGCAGTTCGATATCCACGCCAGCGGTCGGCTCATCCAGAATCAGCAGTTTAGGCTCATGCATCAGCGCGCGGGCGATCATCAGACGACGTTTCATGCCGCCGGAGAGCATGCGCGCACGTTCGGTGCGTTTGCCCCACAGATCAAGCTGCTTCAGATACTTCTCCGCACGCTCATTGGCTTCACGACGCTCAACGCCGTAGTAGCCCGCCTGACTCACGACAATCTGCATCACCGTCTCAAACGGGTTGAAGTTAAACTCCTGCGGCACCAGGCCGAGCTGGCGTTTGGCATTCACCACATCTTTTTCCAGATCGTAGCCAAACACCCGCACGCTGCCTTCGGATTTATTAACCAGCGAGCTGATAATGCCGATGGTGGTGGATTTGCCGGCACCGTTTGGCCCCAGCAGTGCATAAAAGTCACCCGCTTCAACGTTAAGATCGATGCCCTTCAGCGCCTGCACGCCGCCGGGATAGGTCTTGGTCAGCCGGGAAAGTTCCAGTGCATAAGTCATTCTGCATCCATACCCTGTTTTGGTGGCATTGCAATGCCGTTTAAATTTATCAGACCCTGGCATATAGTACGCGCGCGCACTTTGCGCAGTAACCGGTCGCTCAACGCCATGACAGACATTAATACCCTGATCAGAAACAACCGCGAATGGTCAAAATTACTGGTTGAAGAAGATCCCAGCTTTTTTGAGCGTCTCGCCCAGGCACAAAAACCGCGCTTTCTGTGGATTGGCTGCTCTGATAGCCGTGTCCCTGCCGAACGCCTGACCGGACTGGAACCTGGCGAACTTTTTGTTCACCGCAACGTTGCCAATCTGGTGATCCACACTGACCTGAACTGTCTGTCCGTGGTGCAGTACGCTATTGAAGTGCTGGAAGTGGAACACGTTATCGTGTGCGGCCACTACGGCTGCGGCGGTGTGCAGGCGGCAATGGATAACCCGGAGCTGGGATTAATCGACAACTGGCTGCTGCACATCCGCGACCTCTGGTACAAGCATAGCGTGTTGCTGGGGGAACTCCCGCCGGATAAGCGCCTGGACAAACTGTGCGAAATCAACGTTATTGAACAAGTCTATAACCTGGGTCACTCGACCGTGCTGCAATCTGCCTGGAAACGCGGCAAAGATGTCTCCCTGCACGGCTGGGTCTATGGCATTCAGGACGGCTGCCTGCGTAACCTTAATGTCACGGCAAACAGCCGGGAGATCCTCGAACAGCGCTACCGTAATGGCATTGCTAATCTGCGGATGAACGGCGAATCCTGAGCCGATCGCGGCGTAAAGCGCGACATAGCCTACACCAGCTAACCGGTGCAGGCCTTGGAAGAATGTGCGGTCAGAGCGGGATCAGGATTCCAGCGGCACCACTTTGCCGATATAAGGCAGATGGCGATAGTGCTGAGCATAGTCGATACCAAAGCCCACCACGAACTCGTCCGGAATCGCAAAGCCGACATACTCAACGTTTACATCGACTTCACGGCGCTCTGGCTTATCCAGCAGGGTACAGATCGCCAGTGATTTTGGCTGACGCAGCTGCAGAATCTCACGTACTTTGCTCAGGGTGTTACCCGAGTCGATGATATCTTCGACGATCAGCACATCCTTGCCACGAATGTCTTCATCCAGATCTTTCAGGATTTTCACATCACGTGTGCTGGACATGCCGCTGCCGTAACTGGAAGCCGTCATAAAGTCGACTTCATGCGGCACATCAATGGCGCGGCAGAGATCAGCCATGAACATGAATGAGCCGCGCAGCAGCCCTACCAGCACCATATCGCTGCCGCTGTCGCGGTAGTGCTCGTTAATCTCTTTGCCCAGTTCAGCGATGCGCGTGGCGATTGCCTGTTCAGGGATCATCACTTCAACAGTGTGTTTCATTGCGTTCAGCCCGGTTACGTCAGAAAGCCCCGAAGTCTATCACAGACGCAGCCGCGACGGCTGTGCGGCACCCGAAGCAAACGATTACGTCGCGAAATTTATCACTCAGGGTCTGCAGGTCACAGAATTGCGCATTACCTTAGAACATTCTGGCATTTACCAGCATGATTCGCTGCATGGTAGCCTTTATCCAACAGATCGTTACTCTACTCGCGCCGCTGGCCGGAGATCACAATGACTTCATATTCAGGCAAAAAAACGCATATTGGCGACAGGCCACTTCACCCTGAAACTCAGATGCTGAACTATGGCTATGATCCCCGCCTCTCTGAAGGTGCGGTGAAGCCGCCCGTGTTTCTGACGTCGACATTTGTCTTTGACAGCGCTGAAGAGGGGCGGGACTTCTTTGACTACGTTTCTGGCCGACGTGAGCCACCGGAAGGCAAATCTGGTGGTCTGGTCTATTCCCGCTTTAATCACCCTAACAGCGAAATTGTTGAAGATCGGCTGGCGGTTTATGAGCAGGCAGAAAGCTGTTCGCTTTTCTCTTCCGGCATGGCCGCCATCTCCACTGCCCTGCTGGCGTTTGCCCGTCCAGGCGAGGTGATCCTGCACTCCCAGCCGCTCTATGGCGGCACCGAAACGCTGCTCAGCAAAACGCTTCACAATCTGGATATTCAGGCCGTGGGTTTCAGCGACGGTAATGATGAAGTCAAAGTGCGGGATGCCGCTCAGCAGGCGATGGCGCAGGGCCGGGTGGCGGTGATCCTGATTGAAACGCCGGCGAATCCCACCAACAGCCTGGTCAATATCCGCCTGATGGCGCGTATTGCCGATGAGATTGACCAGCAGCAGGGTTCACGACCCATTATCGCCTGTGACAACACCCTGCTCGGCCCGCTGTTCCAGCAGCCGCTGACGCTGGGCGCTGACCTGTCGCTTTATTCGTTAACCAAATATGTAGGCGGTCACTCTGACCTTATTGCGGGTGCCGCAATGGGCAGTAAGGCGCTGATGGCGAAAGTGCGCGCCCTGCGCAGCGCCATCGGCACGCAGCTGGATCCGCACTCAAGCTGGATGCTTAGCCGCTCGCTGGAAACCCTGTCGCTGCGGATGGAGAAAGCTTTTCAAAATGCGGAAGCGGTCGCGGCGTTTCTGCGCGATCACCCGAAAGTGGCGAAGCTGCACTGGCTACCTTATCTGGATGCGGAGAGCGCCGAAGGGAAGACTTATCGTGAACAGTGCAGCGGCGCGGGTTCAACCTTCTCATTTGATATCACCGGCGGCCAGGCTGCGGCGTTCCGTTTTCTCAATGCGCTGTCACTGTTTAAGCAGGCGGTGAGCCTGGGCGGTACCGAGTCGCTGGCCAGCCATCCTGGCAGTACCACCCACTCCGGCGTGCCGCAGGCGGTGCGTCAGCGTATTGGTATCACTGACGCCACGGTGCGGCTGTCGATTGGCATCGAGAACGCCGGCGACCTGATTGAAGACATCAAACTGGCGCTCGATCAGGTGTAATCAGCTCACGGTAAAGCCCAGCATCATGCCGGTATCTTCATGCTCCAGCAGATGGCAATGGGCCATGTAAGCGTGTTCGGCGGCGGCGACATAATTGAAGCGTACCAGCACTTCACTGCGCCAGCCGTCGACATTCACCATATCTTTCCAGCCCTGCCGATGCGGAGCGGGCGGTTTGCCATTTTCAGAGAGAATACGGAACTGAGTGCCATGAATGTGGAACGGATGCAGCATGGCATCGCCCTCCCCTGAAATCGTCCATTTTTCATAATCACCCAGTTTCACCGCAAACGACGGTTTTTTCATGTCAAAGGCCTGGCCGTTGATCTTGTTGCCGTTGTGGAAATCGTAACCGGCGGGCGGCGCATTGCCGTGCATGCTGTGATCCATACCTTCCATGTTTTCCATACCTTCCATACCTTCCATCGGCTCTGCCGCCTTTTTCTTCGGCGTCTGCGGCATCGAATGATGACCGCCCTTGCCCATCGCTTTCTCGCCGTAGCGCTGCATCAATGCCTGCATGCCCTGCTGGTCCAGTTGCGGATCCATCATCAGTTGCAGCCAGCGTGTCGTCAGTCCGTCGGTGGCCGGCAGCGCGGGCAGCGTCGCCAGCCGATCCGGCAGCGTGGCGCTGGCCATCACCCGCAGCGGCAGGATCTGCACCAATGGCAACGGCTGGTCAAACGGCGGTAGCGTCATGCCCATCTGCTCTGTCGGCAGCGTGACCAGATCAAAGGCCTTGCCATCAGAGGTATCAATCATTACCTCAAAACGTTCGCCCGGCAGGAGCGGTAACGCGTCGAGCTTTACGGGCTCAGCCAGCAGACCGCCATCGCTGGCGATGATATAAAGAGGACGTTTATCACTGGCGGCAATGTTCAGCGAACGGGCGTTACAGCCGTTGAGTAGCCTCAGACGCATCCAGCCCCGCGGTACTGCATGCTGCGGATACTGCACGCCGTTGGTCAGCATCATGTCGCCAAACCAGCCCACCGCGGCGCGCATCACGTCGAGCTGATAATCAATATGGTTGCCATCTTTTGTCAGCTGCTTATCCTGGAAAATCAGCGGCACATCATCCACGCCCCACTGCGAAGGCAAGCGCAGCGTTCCGCTCTCTTTGTCTTCCAGCAGGATCAGGCCCGCCAGCCCCTGTGCCACCTGATGCCCGGTCTTACCGTGCAAATGCGGGTGATACCAGCAGGTGGCGGCGGGTTGATCGGGCGTAAAAGAGACCTGACGCGAACCACCAGGCGCAATCACCGCTTGCGGGCCGCCATCGACGGCGCCGGGGATTTCCAGACCGTGCCAGTGCAGGGTGGTCGCCTCATTGAGGCGGTTATAGATGTTGACCGTAACCGGTTTACCACTCTGCATCTTCAGCACCGGTCCCAGCAGGCTGCCGTTATAGCCCCAGGTCGGCACCGCTTTGCCGTTCCACTGGGTGGTGCCCTGCATCGCGGTGAGGCTGTAGCTTCCCCTGGCATCAGGTTCCAGCAGCGACGGGATCGGCAACAGTGGACGGGTGGCCGCCATCAGCGAACGGCTCCAGAGCGGCAAAGCTCCGGCTGCACTCAGTGTGGCGGTGAGTTTCAGGAAATGGCGACGTTGCATGGTGATCATCCTTGTGGCATCAGTGCAGACAGCCTAAACCCTGACCTTATGGGAAGGTCAAGTCTTACCCGTGAGAATCTGACGAAAAAAGGCGGTACAGCGCCCTGCAGCGCCAAATTAATCGAAAATCTGAGAATAACTGTGCTAACGTCATGAGCAATATCCATTGAAGAGAAAGACTATGAAGCAAAGTATCAGGATCCTGCTGTTGACGGGACTCCTTGGCTTCTCCTCCACCAGTTTTGCCCTGAGTGAATCCGAAGCGGAAGATCTGGCTGATCTCACGGCGGTTTTCGTCTATCTGAAAAATGATTGTGGCTATCAGGATTTACCGGACGCGCAGATTCGCAAAGCGCTGGTCTTTTTTGCTCAGCAGAACCGCTGGGATTTAAGTAATTACAGCAACTACAACATGAAGGCGCTGGGCGAAGATAGCTATCGCGATCTCAGCGGCATCGCCATCACCAACGATAAAAAATGTAAGTCACTGGCCCGCGATTCCCTGAGCCTGCTGGCCTACGTCAGGTAACAGCTCTGCCCTCTGCAGCCGGACATTGACCGTGCAACGGCGGTCAGTGTTAGCTATCATGTGCCGCCCATCTTCATGGCGATGTCATCAGAGGAGAGCACCATGGCCCAAAATGAAACGTGGTATGAAACCCTTCATGCTGGTTTTGGCCAGTATTTCACGGTAGACAAAGAGCTTTACCGTGAAAAGACTGCGCATCAGGATTTAATCATTTTCGAAAATGCCGCAATGGGCCGTGTTATGGCGCTGGACGGCGTTGTTCAGACCACCGAACGCGACGAATTTATCTATCATGAAATGATGACTCACGTTCCACTGCTGGCGCATGGCGCGGCGAAGAGCGTCCTGATTATCGGCGGCGGCGATGGCGCAATGCTGCGTGAAGTATCACGTCATCCTGAAGTCGAAAAGATTACTATGGTGGAGATCGATGCGGGCGTCGTAACCTTCTGTCGCCAGTATCTGCCAAACCACAGTGCAGGCGCCTATGACGACCCACGCTTTACGCTGGTGATTGATGACGGCGTTAATTTCGTCAATCAGACCCAGGAAAAATTCGATGTCATCATCTCTGACTGTACGGATCCAATTGGTCCGGGCGAGAGTCTGTTTACCTCCGAATTTTATGCGGGTTGCAAAGCGTCCCTTAATGAAAATGGCATCTTCGTGGCGCAGAATGGCGTCTGCTTCCTTCAGCAGGATGAAGCCGTCAACAGCCATCGCAAGCTGAGCCACTATTTTGGCGATGTCAGTTTCTATCAGGCGGCGATTCCGACCTACTACGGCGGTATTATGACCTTTGCCTGGGCGAGTGATAATCCGGCGCTGCGCCAGCTTGATACCGCCACTCTGCAGACACGTTTCAAGGCTGCTGGCCTGACCTGCCGTTATTACACACCAGCGATTCATACCGGCAGCTTTGCTCTGCCTCAATATCTGTTAAATGCGTTATCTGCCGCGTGCTGATCGGGCATTTTTAAGGGGTTAACAAAATTGCAAAAGCTAAAACTACATGGCTTCAATAACCTGACGAAAAGCCTGAGTTTTTGTATTTACGATATCTGTTACGCGAATACTGAAGCTGAACGCGATGGTTACATCGCCTACATTGATGAACAATATAACGCTAACCGGTTGACGGAAATCCTGACGGAGACCTGCTCAATTATCGGGGCTAACGTGCTTAACATTGCACGCCAGGATTATGAACCGCAGGGAGCCAGCGTCACGATTCTGGTCAGTGAAGAGCCGATCGATCCCAAAGATATCGATAACTCCGAGCATCCAGGCCCGCTGCCAAACTCGGTGGTGGCGCATCTCGATAAAAGCCATATCTGCGTGCATACCTATCCGGAGAGCCACCCGGAAGGCGGACTTTGCACTTTCCGCGCCGATATCGAAGTCTCAACCTGTGGCGTGATTTCACCGCTTAAGGCGCTGAACTATCTGATCCACCAGCTGGAGTCAGATATTGTCACCGTCGATTACCGGGTGCGCGGTTTTACCCGTGATGTGAAAGGGATGAAGCACTTTATCGATCACGAGATCAATTCGATTCAGAACTTCATGTCTGACGATATGAAAGCGATGTATGACATGGTGGATGTGAATGTCTATCAGGAGAACATCTTCCACACCAAGATGTTGCTGAAAGAGTTCGACCTGAAACACTACCTGTTTAACACCCGCCCGGAAGATCTCAGCCCGCAGGAGCATAAGCGTATTACTGACCTGCTGTGGAAAGAGATGCGTGAGATCTACTACGGCAGAAACATTCCCTCAGTGGGCCTGAAGAGCCTGTAATGGATTAGCACGCAGCGTTAGCGCAAGCCTGCCTTTGCGCAGCGTGCGTCAAAGACCCTTATCTGACCGGCAGTCGGTAACGACATCGGTCAGATTCTCCTCTGGTTAGCTGACAAACCAGGAGCCGCACCTCATCGGGTTTTTATTTCCGTAACGGATTGCCGTACTGATTAACAAACTGACGGTAGGCGGCGATCACCAGCAGAAAATCTTCAATGCCACAGAATGAGAGGCTCTCTTCGTCGTAGTAGTTCATGCCCTCCTCCATGCCGTCATCTTCCAGAGCCAGCAGGTTGGCGCGAATCATTACCTCTTCCTCATCCAGCAGGATGGTGTACTCGCTACCGACGCGCTGCCACTGACGCACGCTGCCTTTGACGTCTTCGATTGCGGCTTCAACTTCATCCAGCAATCCTGGATCGTTTTTCACCTCTTCGTTGAACCAGTGACCGACCGCTTCATGATCCATCGACATACGAACTTTAATCTGTCCGGTCACATCGCGTAAAAATTCATATTCCATCGCCCGTTCCTCTTAACGTCATCGCGTCACTAAATGAGTGTCAGCGCTGCCTGCGCGGCAAAGTGTGACACGTCGCGCATTATTACAGGCTGTCTGGCGAAATCCAGCTTTTGATCGTCTCTCTGGCCAATGCCGGGACGAAAAAAAGGGGCGAATCATCGCCCCTTTCTGTTACTGCCAGGTGAAGAATCAGACCGCAGTCTGGAAAATCACGCCGTCAGCTTTGTCAGTGTACTGCGCCAGCTGGTCAAAGTTGAGATAGCGATAAGTGTCGCTGGCTGTTTTATCAACCTGCTCCATGAATTGCTGATACTCATCCGGCGTTGGCAGTTTGCCAAGCAGAGACGCGACCGCAGCCAGCTCCGCAGATGCCAGGTAGACGTTAGCGCCATTACCCAGACGGTTCGGGAAGTTACGGGTTGAGGTGGAAACCACCGTCGCACCGTCTGCAACACGTGCCTGGTTACCCATGCAGAGTGAACAGCCCGGGATCTCGATACGCGCACCGCTTTTGCCGAATACGCTGTAGTAGCCCTCTTCGGTTAGCTGTGCTGCATCCATCTTGGTTGGCGGCGCCACCCACAGACGGGTTGGCAGCTGACCTTTGTGGCTATCCAGCAGTTTACCAGCAGCACGGAAGTGACCAATGTTAGTCATGCATGAGCCGATGAACACTTCGTCGATCTTCTCGCCCTGAACGTCAGAGAGCAGACGTGCATCGTCCGGATCGTTTGGTGCGCAGAGGATCGGCTCTTTGATGTCAGCCAGATCGATTTCGATCACCGCAGCATATTCAGCATCGGCGTCCGC
Source organism: Pantoea hericii (assembly GCF_014155795.1). Lineage (NCBI taxonomy): Bacteria > Pseudomonadati > Pseudomonadota > Gammaproteobacteria > Enterobacterales > Erwiniaceae > Pantoea > Pantoea hericii. The sequence continues at coordinate 481,990 of NZ_SCKV01000003.1, read as the reverse complement.
TTCCAGCAACTGAGGATCGGCCAGCCATTTCTGCATGCTTTCAACACGACGCTCCAGTGTACGACGATCGCCGTAGCCTTCTGCGATCATCCACTTCAGCAGTACAATGTTGGAGTTCAGGTATTCAATAATCGGTGCTTTATCCAGCTTGATGGTACAGCCCGCAGCGGAACGCTCTGCTGACGCATCAGACAGCTCAAACGCCTGCTCGACCTTCAGATCCGGCAGACCTTCAATCTCCAGGATACGGCCAGAGAAGATGTTTTTCTTACCTTTCTTCTCAACGGTCAGCAGACCCTGTTTGATCGCATACAGCGGGATGGCGTGAACCAGATCGCGCAGCGTAATGCCTGGCTCCATTTTACCTTTGAAGCGCACCAGCACCGATTCCGGCATGTCGAGCGGCATAACGCCGGTCGCGGCGGCAAACGCCACCAGGCCTGAACCCGCCGGGAAAGAGATGCCGATAGGGAAACGGGTATGGGAGTCACCACCGGTGCCCACGGTATCCGGCAGCAGCATACGGTTCAGCCAGCTGTGGATAATGCCGTCACCCGGACGCAGTGATACACCACCACGGTTCATGATGAAGTCTGGCAGCGTGTGGTGCGTGCTCACATCCACCGGCTTAGGATACGCGGCAGTGTGACAGAAGGACTGCATCACCAGATCGGTCGAGAAGCCCAGGCAAGCCAGATCTTTCAGCTCGTCACGGGTCATGGGACCGGTGGTATCCTGCGAGCCAACCGAGGTCATCTTCGGTTCGCAATAGGCGCCTGGACGAACACCGGCTACGCCACAGGCGCGGCCCACCATTTTCTGCGCCAGTGAGAAGCCACGGGTGCTCTCCGCAACATCTTTCGCCTGACGGAATACGGTGCTGTGCGGCAGACCCAGTGACTCACGCGCTTTGGTGGTCAGTCCACGACCGATGATCAGCGGAATACGGCCACCGGCACGCACTTCGTCAATCACCACTTCGGTTTTGAGTTCGAAGCTGGCCAGCAGTTCGTTGGTTTCGTGATTGCGGACTTCACCTTTAAACGGATAGATGTCGATGACATCACCCATGTTCAGGTTGTTGACGTCTACTTCAATCGGCAGTGCGCCTGCATCTTCCATGGTGTTGAAGAAGATTGGCGCAATTTTACTGCCCAGCACAACGCCGCCGCCTTTTTTATTTGGCACGTTCGGGATGTCGTCGCCCATAAACCACAGCACCGAGTTGGTGGCAGATTTACGCGAGGAACCGGTTCCGACCACATCGCCGACATAGGCCAGCGGGAAGCCTTTGGTCTTAAGCGCTTCGATCTGTTTGATCGGACCGATGTTGCCTGCCTCATCCGGCTCAATGCCTTCACGGGCATTTTTCAGCATCGCCAGGGCGTGCAGTGGAATGTCCGGACGTGACCAGGCATCCTGGGCTGGAGAGAGATCGTCGGTGTTGGTTTCGCCAGTGACTTTGAACACCGTAACGGTGATTTTCTCAGCCAGTTCAGGACGTGACAGATACCATTCCGCATCGGCCCACGATTGCATCACCTGCTTCGCGTATTCATTACCCGCTTTCGCTTTCTCTTCAACATCATAGAAGTTGTCGAACATCAGCAGGGTGTGTGAAAGGGCTTTCGCCGCGATTGGGGCAAGCTTGCTATCGTCCAGCGCTTCAATCAGCGGGTGAATATTGTAACCACCCTGCATGGTGCCGAGCAGTTCAACCGCTTTTTCAGGAGATATCAGAGGAGAGGTTGCTTCGCCTTTAGCGACAGCCGCCAGGAAACCGGCTTTGACATACGCCGCTTCATCGACGCCAGGTGGGACTCGGTTGACCAATAAATCGGTCAAAAATTCTTCTTCACCCGCAGGTGGATTTTTCAGCAGTTCAACCAGCGCGGCCATCTGGGAAGCCTCTAAAGGCTTAGGTACAATTCCCTGGGCAGCACGCTCGGCAACGTGCTTACGGTATTCTTCTAGCACGACGTTATCCTCGCTCTCATTATGTAGGGCTTTCCGACCACCTTGCTCACTTATGGAGAACAAACTTCCCTTTCTCGTCCAGGTTGAGGTGCCCGGTTTCGCGGAGGGCAGAATAGCAGGATTTCGTCTGTTTGTTAATCTGTTTACAAAAATACAACATAATCCACTACGCCCATTCTGCCCGCTTATCTCCCCGCATCAGGCTCCTGAGTGAGCCGATTTGGTCTCACAGCAGCTTACCGTATTCCAGTGAAATGGCGACACGATAAGGTCAGCTTTGCAGCGGTTTAAGCGAAATGATTCAGTGAAATAGATAACCGACAGGAATAGAACGCGGTGTGAATCGGGTTTAAAACAGCGGTGAGTTTGACAAAATCTCAACACCAGAGCGAAGTGTGAGGTTCTTTTGGCGTCAGAGGATTACAGCGTAGTTTTCATTTCCTGCAGTGATAGTGGCTGGTCCCGCCGCCAGAACGCGCCCTCTTCCCTTTCCGTCATGGCAAGAGGGCTCAATTCTCTTTTAATACCTGCACTGCCTGCCTGGGCAATCCATTTTTAACAAATGGACGCCATGACCGCTTTTGTTCTGCGTTAATTTTGCAGGTTAGCTGGCCAATTGGCAGGCAGCTGGTCAGGCGGACAATCAATCACGCTTTCATTATTTTCGCCCACTTCGCGGATAACGGTCAGCGTCGCGAATTCATCGATAATCTCAGTTGGATAAGCCGGACCCGTTTCGCGGAATTTTGCCATCTCTTCCAGATGATCGTTCTGGAAGCAGACGGTTTTTTCCGGGTTGTTCATTACCCAGCGAGGGAAGAAGATGGTGCCATGGAAGATTTTATCGGCCAGATTAACGGCCAGGCTGACATCGGTGCCGGTAGGTTCGGTCCAGGAGACTTTATAGACATCCTGCGCCAGACGAACGACATAGACATGCTGATTTTTAACCCAGCGATTTCCCACCATGCCGCTGTGAATACGGTAGTCGATGGTGCTGGCATTTTTGATGTAGAGCTCGTAGTTCCAGCCATTGTCATAGGTATAAACCAGATGTTTACCGACGATGCCAGACAGGTCATGTTTATCAAAAGTACTCATGATTAACTCCTCATTTGTTTCCGTTGAGAGGATTATTGCGCGTTACAAAAGCGATGAATAACGCTATTTTTAGCGCTAAATAATTCATTTTTTAGATGAGTCAACATGTACAGGACAACGCTGGAACAGTGGTATCTGCTCGATGCAGTAGTCAATGAAGGGAGTTTTGCGCTGGCAGCGGAGAAGAACCATCGCAGCCAGTCTTCATTGAGCTACCAGCTGGGCCTGCTTCAGCAGCGGCTGGGGCTGACGCTGTTACAGCAGGAGGGCCGCCGTGCGATGCTGAGTGCAGAGGGACATCAGTTGCTCGCGCAGGTGCGTCCTTTGCTGGCGGGATTCAGTGCGCTTGAGGCGCAGGCTAATGCACTACAACGCGGCGAGCGGTCACGCATCGATCTGATGGTCGATGCGACGCTGCCCAAACCTTTGCTGTTTGATGTGCTCCAGACCTTTCAGCAGCGCTATCCCCATGTGCGTATCTGGTTCAGCGAAATCGTCCGAAGTGAAACGCCTGACAGACTGGCGGAAAATCAGGCCGATCTCTGGCTGGTGGCGCAGCAGGGCGATACGCAATTTGCAGGCGAAAGCCTGATGAGTGTCGATTTCGTCGCCGTTGCCCATCGCGACCACCCATTACACCGCGAACCCGCCCCGCTTAATGCGGCCACGCTGGCTCGCTGGCCCTGCATTACCATACTGGATCGTCAGCAACAGCAGCAGTCAGAGGTGAATGGCGAACAAGCGGAAAACTGGTCATTTACAACACTGTCGGCCGCGATTGAGGCGGTCCAGCACCAGTTAGGTTATGGCTGGCTGCCGGAACAGAATATCGCCGCGCTTCTAGAGAGCGGTGAGCTTCGTCCCCTGCCGCTACTGCAGGGCCGCCGACGCAGCAGTTCACTGGTGATGCATATAAACGAAGAGAGACTGCCGGCCAATAGCGCCATTGCGGCACTGGCGCAGATGTTTATTGAACGGGTGGCGCAGGAGAAGCGCATAGCTGAGCGCCAAAGAGGCTGAGATTGTTTCCGTTGACGCGGGGAACACGCAAAAAACACGCATTCCAAAGATTAAGCTGCGGTTTATCCCCCTCAAGCGTGGAACACCAGATTGGCGATCATTGGCAGGCCCCTGATTGTGGTTATATAAGGCTGTGGTGAAGGCCGGAACGCTGCTCAAGTAATCGCAATCATTATGTATAGATTATAGTAATCTATATCTTAATATACCAAACGTTCTCATACGATCAGATTGCTGGCCCAAAGCGGTAATCTTTGGTCTATCCGGCACTAAAGCTATCTACACAGTCAATCACCGTCGATACAAAGCGCCTAAAGAACGAGAGCCGATCCCCTTTAACGAAAACCAAATTACTGATGCTGAGATAGCTAATCGAGGTATGACATTCACCTATGAGCTTTTCAACATCTATCACATGATAGAATCAGGGGTTATCAGCAAAGAGGCTGCTCGTGAAGCCTTCAAGCAAGAATGCCTCATGGACTTCAGACACAGCCTTCACCGGCTCGACTTCAATCACTGCTATGATCGAGCGGTGGTTTACTCCCTTATAATCCCTGCCGACAGCAACTTTACTGTCTCAAGGTTTGATAAAATCGCAATACAGCACAGTGAGAATCATTGGCACTTACTCAATATTGAAAGCATTGAGATAGACCGTGTTCCTTACGATGAGGTAAGCAATGGCACAGTCGGCATCAAGGTTGATAGGATAGTGCCGGAAGCAAGGGACTACTATGTAGTCAAAGTAAGCGAGGATAAGGACCTTCAGGATGCGTAGCTACAGTGAGATCGCAAAGCGTATAGCCAAAATCATTATATCGCCTGAGTCAGCGATAGGATTAATGCATGGAGTCCTGTCTGTGCCTACAGACATTGGCTATCTTGCCTATGGATTTCTTGATACAGACAGCCGCTATCAACGTGAAACAGAGAAAATAAGGATGGTTAGTGCCATCAGGCATGGCATTCTTGAAAATCACAACTTCATGAAGACAATCGAGACTGTGCTCAATATCTTCAACAAGAATGTGCCTGAATTCAAGCAGAACGCTATCTATAGCAAAACGATGGCTTCAGTTGCTGGCCGGACGCTTACGAACTCACTAATAGCCGGAAGATTAGCAACTACCATTGCGCAGCGTAGCTCCTTCCTTGTTGCGGTCAGAGGTGGCCTGATTGGTAATGCTTTACTGATCGGTGGCATGACAGAGAGATGTGTCTACACCTCTGAAAAGCTTCAAAAGAACAACCCAGAAGTCTACAACGCGCTACGCGTGCGGAACTATGATTTACTTTACTTCTTAGTTGAGCCAGCTCTGAACCCCTTCTTAGAAGCTCTGAATGTAAAGCGAACTCAGGGACAACCGGCTTTTGAGAAGATCATTGAGATGGTAGACCAGGAGGTAAACGCTAATGCGAGATAATGGGCCGGCTAAGTTGAGCTTAGGTAAACGCATCATGTATAGCCTTATAGAGGCGTCAGGTGCGATCATAGGCGGGTTCTTGCTCTTACTATGCTGCTACTGGTTCTTTCACTATGAAACGTGGCATGAGAGGCTTATAGCGATTGGCTTATCTATAGGGGTTGTCTATCTGATAGGTAAGGTCTTACCTGAACGGCCAAATCAGTAAGCCCCTCATGGGGCTATACTAAGTTTTATCAGCTCAGGCCTCATCTGAAAGTTACCCGTTATTTATACAGGTATCTATCAGAGTATATTTGGATTGAATTCTTCTCAGCCCAGAGGCGTTTTCCATCAAGTAATATTTCCATAAGCGTCCGGCCAGGGCACATTTTCCCCTGATGAGTTCGCTAATTATTAAGTGAGCCAGCCAGTCATTAAGATCAGATTTTAATGTGTCGGGTTCACCATACAGCTTTTTGTGGAACGTCACCTGATATAATTCCTGCAATATCGTGATGTGGAACCGCATCGCAGTTGCCGTTCGTCTATGGTGACATCGCTTTGGTCTTCGTATGGTCTATATCATTTATTGCCAGACAAAGTTGATAATCATGCTGCTCCACTTTGCCACAGTACTCTATGCCTCCTTCGGTCAGTATTCTTAGAATTGGCAGGCCCTGAGACGCATAAATTGACAGTACACGTTCATTCAGCAGATCTGCCGCTGCAATAAAACGTGTCACGTGGGATAACCATGATTTACAGGCGGTTTATCCCCTGCTAACGCGTGGAGCACTCTAAATTTATTTGCCTGATTACTAAATACTTATTCGCACTCAAAAATTCCACCAAATTTAACGCTCTGATTTTACCCAACATCACACCTAATCCCACCACCAGAATCCAGGCCAAAAAAAAGCCCCCATTACGGGAGCTTTCTCAATAGCTGCGGCAGAAACTTATTTCTTCTTCGCTTTCGCGTTAGGCAGATCGGTGATGCTACCTTCGAAGATCTCTGCAGCCAGACCCACTGACTCATGCAGGGTCGGGTGAGCATGGATGGTCAGCGCGATATCTTCCGCATCACAACCCATCTCAATCGCCAGACCGATTTCGCCTAACAGCTCACCGCCGTTAGTGCCGACAATCGCGCCACCAATAATACGGTGCGTCTCTTTGTCGAAAATCAGTTTGGTCATACCGTCTGCACAATCAGAAGCGATAGCACGGCCTGAAGCAGCCCACGGGAAGGTGGAGGTCTCGTAGCTGATGCCTTTCTCTTTCGCTTCTTTCTCGGTCAGACCGACCCAGGCAACTTCTGGCTCAGTATAGGCAATTGAAGGGATCACTTTCGGATCGAAGTAGTGCTTCAGACCGGAGATCACTTCGGCGGCAACGTGGCCTTCATGCACACCTTTATGCGCCAGCATTGGCTGACCGACGATGTCGCCGATAGCATAGATGTGTGGCACGTTGGTACGCATCTGCTTGTCGACGCGGATGAAACCGCGATCGTCCACTTCCACGCCCGCTTTACCAGCATCCAGACCTTTACCGTTCGGCACACGACCGATAGCTACCAGCACCGCGTCATAACGCTGCGCTTCACCTGGTGCTTTTTTGCCTTCCATTGAAACGTAAATGCCATCGTCTTTCGCTTCAACGGCGGTCACTTTGGTTTCCAGCATCAGGTTAAATTTCTTGCTGATTTTCCTGGTAAAGACTTTCACCACGTCTTTATCCGCAGCCGGGATAACCTGGTCGAACATCTCAACCACATCGATCTCTGAACCCAGCGCATGATAAACCGTCGCCATTTCCAGACCGATGATGCCGCCGCCCATAACCAGCAGACGCTTCGGCACTTCTTTCAGTTCCAGCGCATCGGTAGAGTCCCAGACGCGTGGATCTTCATGTGGAATGAATGGCAGTTCGATTGGGCGTGAACCCGCAGCGATGATGGCATTATCGAAGTTGATGGTGGTCGCGCCGCCTTCTCCTTCAACCACCAGGGTGTTAGCACCGGTGAATTTGCCCAGGCCATTAACCACGGTGACTTTACGACCTTTTGCCATACCTGACAGGCCGCCAGTCAACTGGTTGATAACCTTCTCTTTCCAGCTGCGAATCTTGTTGATATCAGTAGATGGCTGGCCAAACACAATGCCATGCTCTTCAAGGGCTTTCGCCTCTTCAATCACTTTAGCAACGTGCAGCAGCGCTTTAGATGGGATACAACCGACGTTCAGACAAACACCACCGAGGGTGCTGTAACGCTCTACCAGTACGGTTTCCAGACCTAAATCCGCACAACGGAAGGCTGCAGAGTAACCTGCAGGACCTGCCCCAAGTACCACGACCTGGGTTTTCATCTCTGTACTCATCATGACCTCTTAATTGATATCCGGCGGGTCAGACGTTCTTATAATGCCCTTGTTCCACCGGGACTTTCACCGCAAGAGTTTACAGAATTGTTAACAAACTGCCAACAGCGGCGCGACGAATCGTTAAAGGAAGGCCGGCATTCGCCGGCCTTCTTAACATTTACATAACTAAACGACGAATATCAGACAGCATATTGCCGATAATGGTGATGAATCGCGCACCATCAGCACCGTCGATCACGCGGTGGTCGAAGGAGAGAGAAATCGGCATCATCAGACGCGGAGTAAACTCTTTACCGTTCCACACCGGTTCCATCGCCGATTTAGAGACACCAAGGATAGCCACTTCCGGCGCGTTAACGATCGGCGCGAAGTGGGTAGTGCCCAGGCCGCCCAGGCTGGAGATGGTGAAGCATCCGCCCTGCATGTCGCCCGCTGTCAGCTTACCGTCACGCGCTTTCTTCGAAATCGCCATCAGTTCACGGGACAGCTCGGTGATGCCTTTCTTATTCACGTCTTTAAAGACCGGAACAACCAGGCCATTTGGCGTATCAACCGCCACACCGATATTGATATATTTCTTCAGCGTCAGTTTCTGCGCATCTTCAGACAGCGAACTGTTGAAGCGTGGCATCTGCTCAAGCGCCGCAGCGACCGCTTTCATGATGAACACCACTGGGGTGTATTTCACATCCAGCTTACGCTTCTCTGCTTCAGCATTCTGCTGCTTACGGAAAGCTTCCAGGTCGGTGATATCAGTTTTGTCGAAATGCGTAACGTGCGGGATCATCACCCAGTTACGGCTCAGGTTCGCGCCAGAAATTTTCTGGATACGGCCCAGTTCGACTTCTTCGATTTCGCCAAACTTACTGAAATCAACTTTCGGCCATGGCAGCATGCCAGGCAGACCGCCGCCGCTGGCCGCAGCAGGTGCTGCTTCAGCGCGTTTCACGGCCTCTTTCACGTAAGTCTGCACGTCTTCTTTCAGAATGCGACCTTTACGGCCGGTGCCTTTGACTTTCGCCAGGTTAACACCGAACTCGCGCGCCAGGCGACGAATCACCGGGGTAGCGTGAACGTAAGCGTCGTTCTCTGCGAACTCACCTTTGCTTTCTGCTTTAGCGGCGGCAGGTGTTGCTGCGGCTTTCGCTTCAGATTTGGCAGCAGGCGCCGGTGCGGCTTCCTGTTTCGCAGCCGCAGGGGCAGCCGGAGCAGCACCTTCGACTTCGAACACCATGATCAGTGAGCCGGTGCTGACTTTATCGCCCGTCGCGACTTTCAGCTCTTTGACGATACCCGCAAACGGTGCCGGCACTTCCATAGAGGCTTTGTCGCCTTCAACCACGATCAGTGACTGCTCAGCTTCCACCTTGTCGCCAACCTTAACGAGGATCTCGGTGACTTCAACTTCGTCTCCCCCGATATCCGGAACGTTAACGTCTTTTGCGCCCGCAGCCGCGGCAGGTGCCGATGCCGCTTCTTCTTTCACTTCTGGCTTCGCATCAGAGGCCGGTGCTGCACCTTCTGCTTCAAAGACCATGATGGCTGAACCGGTGCTGACTTTGTCGCCGGTCGCAATGGTGATCTTTTTGACCACACCCGCGAACGGAGCCGGGACTTCCATTGACGCTTTGTCACCTTCGACGACAATCAGTGACTGCTCGGCTTCGACTTTGTCGCCAACCTTAACCAGAATCTCAGTGACTTCGACTTCGTCACCGCCGATATCCGGCACAGCCACTTCTTTGCTGGCAGTGGCCGCAGCAGCGGCTGGCGCAGGCGCCGCATCCGCTTTCTTCTCTTCGGCGGCGGCAGGGGCTGCTTCCGCAGCGCCTTCAGCATCAAACATCATGATCAGCGAACCGGTCTCAACTTTGTCACCGGTAGAGATTTTAATCTCTTTGACTACGCCAGCCTGTGGCGACGGCACTTCCATTGAGGCTTTGTCGCCTTCCACGGTGATCAGCGACTGCTCGGCTTCCACCTTGTCGCCAACTTTCACCAGAATCTCGGTGACTTCAACTTCGTCAGACCCGATATCCGGTACCTTAATTTCGATAGCCATTACTCTATTACCTCTTAAGCCAGACGCGGGTTAACTTTATCGGCATCGATATTGAATTTGGTGATAGCGTCAGCCACCACTTTCTTCTCGATCTCGCCGCGTTTAGCCAGCTCACCCAGCGCGGCAACCACCACATAAGATGCATCAACTTCAAAGTGATGACGCAGATTCTCACGGCTGTCAGAGCGACCAAAGCCATCGGTACCCAGTACGCGATAATCGCTGGCTGGGACATAGCTACGAACCTGCTCAGCGAACAGTTTCATGTAGTCGGTTGAAGCAACAGCAGGTGCGTCATTCATCACCTGAGCGATGTAAGGTACGCGCGCTTCTTCAGTCGGATGCAGCATGTTCCAGCGCTCACAATCCTGGCCGTCACGTGCCAGTTCGGTGAACGAGGTGACGCTGTAGACATTAGAGCCGATACCGTAATCTTTCGCCAGAATCTGGGCGGCTTCACGAACGTGACGCAGGATAGAACCTGAGCCCAGCAGCTGTACTTTACCTTTGCTGCCCTCTACCGTTTCCAGCTTGTAGATACCCTTACGGATACCCTCTTCCGCGCCCTTCGGCATGGCTGGCATATGGTAGTTTTCGTTCAGCGTGGTGATGTAGTAGTACACGTTCTCCTGCGCTTCGCCATACATACGCACCAGACCGTCATGCATGATGACAGCCACTTCATAAGCGTATGAAGGATCGTAAGAGATACAATTCGGGATAGTCAGAGACTGAATGTGGCTGTGACCATCTTCATGCTGCAGACCTTCGCCGTTCAGGGTAGTACGACCCGAGGTGCCGCCGACCAGGAAGCCGCGCGCCTGTTGGTCGCCCGCCAGCCACATCAGATCGCCGATACGCTGGAAGCCGAACATCGAGTAATAGATGTAGAACGGGATCATCGGCAGGTTGTTGGTGCTGTAAGAGGTCGCCGCAGCCAGCCAGGAAGAACCTGCGCCCAGCTCGTTGATCCCTTCCTGCAGAATCTGGCCTTTCTCGTCTTCTTTATAGTATGCAACCTGCTCGCGGTCCTGCGGGGTGTACTGCTGACCGTTCGGGCTGTAGATACCGATCTGACGGAACAGACCTTCCATACCAAAGGTACGCGCTTCATCGGCGAGGATTGGAACCAGACGATCTTTGATCGACTTGTTCTTCAGCATCACATTCAGGGCACGCACAAAGGCGATGGTGGTCGAGATCTCTTTGTTCTGCTCTTCCAGCAGCGCACTGAACTCTTCGAGTGCTGGCATTTCCAGCTTTTCAGTGAACTTCGGCTGACGCGTTGGCAGGTAGCCGCCTAACTTCTCGCGCTGACCATGCAGATAAGCATGCTCTTCTGAGCCTTTTTCGAAGGTCACGTACGGCAGTGATTCGATTTTGTCATCAGCAACCGGCACGTTGAAGCGATCACGGATATAGCGCACGCCATCCATGTTCATCTTCTTCACCTGGTGAGCAATATTTTTGCCTTCCGCGGTGTCGCCCATACCATAACCTTTGATGGTATGCGCCAGGATCAATACTGGCTTGCCTTTGGTGTCCTGCGCTTTTTTCAGTGCCGCGTAGATTTTCTTCGGATCGTGGCCGCCACGGTTCAATGCCCAGATTTCATCATCGGACATATCTTTAACCAGCGCGGCGGTTTCCGGATATTTGCCAAAGAAGTGCTCACGCACATAGGCACCATCGCGGGATTTAAAGGTCTGGTAGTCACCGTCGACCGTTTCGTTCATCAGCTGAATCAGCTTGCCACTGGTATCTTTGCGCAGCAGCTCATCCCAGCGACCGCCCCAGATGACCTTGATCACTTCCCAGCCAGCACCGGCAAAGATGCCTTCCAGCTCGTTGATGATTTTGCCATTACCGGTTACCGGGCCATCCAGACGCTGCAGGTTGCAGTTGATGATGAAGACCAGGTTATCCAGTTTTTCACGGGTGGCGATGGTGATCGCACCTTTAGATTCTGGCTCATCCATCTCGCCGTCACCCAGGAAGGCGTAAACGGTCTGCGCAGAGGTATCTTTCAGGCCACGGTGTTCCAGATATTTCAGGAACTTCGCCTGATAAATCGCTGACAATGGACCCAGGCCCATTGATACGGTCGGGAACTGCCAGAATTCCGGCATCAATTTCGGATGCGGATAAGAAGAGAGGCCTTTACCGTCAACTTCCTGACGGAAATTGTTCATCTGCTCTTCGGTCAGGCGGCCTTCAAGGAACGCACGCGCATAGATACCCGGAGAGATGTGGCCCTGGAAATAGACCAGATCGCCGCCATCCTTCTCACTGCGCGCGCGGAAGAAGTGGTTAAAGCACACTTCATAAATCGTCGCAGAAGACTGGAAGGAGGACATGTGGCCACCCAGTTCCAGATCTTTCTTCGATGCGCGCAGCACCGACATGATGGCGTTCCAGCGGATTGCGGAACGGATACGACGTTCAAGAGAGGTGTTGCCCGGATAATCGGGTTCATCTTCAACGGCAATAGAGTTGATGTAGTTGCTGATTGCAGAAGATCCTGCAGCCACGTTTACGCCGCCTTTGCGGGCTGCACCCAGTACCTGATCAATCAGATACTGTGCACGTTCAACACCTTCTTCACGGATGACCGATTCGATCGCCTGTAGCCAGTCACGAGTTTCAATCGGATCCACGTCATTGTGTAAACGTTCTGACATGGGTGTGTTCCTTATCTGTGTCTAATACGTTGAATAATCGGGAGCCTGTTAAAGCAGATGCAGGCAGGCTCGTCTGATATCAGTACGATCTTTGTCGCACGTCATTCCTTACGTTGCTGTAAACGACGCAGGGAGCGTTCTCGACGGCTCTGCTCCCGACTTCTGTCCAGCAAGATTTCCTCTATGAACGCCAGGTGACGGTGTGAAGCCTCGCGCGCTTTTTCTGGCTCACGGGCCACAATCGCCTCAAAGATTCTGGCGCGGTGACCGCTCACTTTTGCCAGCATTTCCCGGCGCGAGTAGAGCAATTCGAAATTCTGACGAACGTTTTGTTCCAGCATAGGGCCCATTGAGCGTAGCAAATGTAAAAGCACGACATTATGGGCTGCTTCTGTGACAGCGATCTGATACTGCATCACTGCGTCCGCTTCGGCGTCTAAATCGCCGCTGTCCTGCGCCTGCTGGATATTCAGATGGCAGTCGCGAATGCGCCGCAGGTCTTCCTCTGTGCCGCGCAGTGCCGCGTAATAGGCGGCAATGCCCTCTAAGGCATGGCGCGTTTCCAGCAGATCAAACTGGGATTCCGGATGGCCGGCGAGCAGCTCAACGAGTGGATCGCTTAAGCTTTGCCAGAGATTCTCCTGCACGAACGTTCCGCCACCCTGTCGGCGCAGCAATAATCCTTTCGCTTCTAAGCGCTGGATCGCTTCGCGGAGAGACGGACGTGAGACATCGAATTGTTTGGCGAGTTCGCGCTCAGGCAACAGCTTCTCTCCCGGACGCAACGTGCCTTCCATAATCAGGGATTCGAGCTGTTGCTCGATAGCATCGGAGAGCTTAGGTTGGCGAATCTTACTGTAAGCCATCATCCCTTCTTATTAAGCCAGGCGTCCGGAGTAAATTGGTAATACCAATTGCAATGAGGTGCCGGTAAAGTAACAAAGTATTCACCTTGTGTCTATATGGTGTCTGCGACATTCACCTCGCCTTAAAGCCTGTCCTGGCGCTAACTCGCGGTTAAAAAAATGAAAAAATCCGCTACGGCAAATGTTAAACAATTGCACTTTTACCAAACCTTACACCTGCTTAGCGCCTGATGAGTGCGGCAGCCATAAGTGAAAGCTATTCGTCATTACCCGAATTTCATGGCAGAAGTTTCGACAGGCAGACGTGACCAGGACGGCGTTTTTTCAGTCAAGTCTCAGCACGAAAGGCGAAAGCAGGTGCAAAGCGAATCGCTTATCACTATTCTTGTCGCCAGGGTAGCAAATGGCCGCATTCAGCACGCCAGATACCGTAAAATAATCAATACGTTATTGTAACTCCTTCATTACAGCGGATTGCGCTGCGAACGAAGAATAAAAACATCACGAGGTTTGTATGGAACAGCAGCAAGGCGAAGCGCTGAAACGTGGTCTTAAGAACCGCCATATTCAGCTCATCGCGCTGGGTGGTGCAGTGGGAACCGGCCTGTTTCTGGGCAGTGCATCGGTCATTGAATCCGCCGGACCGGCCGTTATTCTGGGCTATGCGATTGCCGGTTTTATTGCCTTTTTAATCATGCGCCAGTTAGGTGAGATGGTCGTGGAAGAGCCGGTTGCTGGCAGCTTCAGCCACTTTGCCTATAAATACTGGGGCAACTTTGCGGGTTTTGCTTCGGGCTGGAACTACTGGGTGCTCTATGTGCTGGTTGCCATGGCAGAACTCACAGCCGTCGGCAAATATGTCCAGTTCTGGTGGCCTGACTTTCCGACCTGGGCGTCGGCTGCCCTCTTCTTCGTGATGATCAATGCTATCAACCTGACCAACGTGAAAGTGTTTGGTGAGATGGAGTTCTGGTTCGCCATCATTAAAGTGGTTGCGGTCATTGGCATGATCCTGTTCGGCGGCTGGCTGCTGTTCAGTGGTCATGCCGGTCCGCAGGCGACAGTACGCAACCTGTGGGAACAGGGCGGCTTCTTCCCGCATGGCATTGCCGGCCTGGTCACCGTCATGGCGATTATCATGTTCTCATTCGGGGGTCTGGAGCTGGTGGGTATCACCGCAGCTGAAGCGGATAACCCGGAAGTGAGCATTCCAAAAGCGACCAACCAGGTGCTGTGGCGTATCCTGATTTTCTACATTGGTTCGCTGGCGGTCCTGCTGTCACTGATGCCGTGGACCCGCGTCACCTCAGAAGTCAGCCCGTTCGTCTTTATCTTCCACGAACTGGGCGATGCCATGGTGGCGAATGCGCTTAACGTGGTGATCCTGACGGCTGCCCTGTCGGTCTATAACAGCTGCGTTTACTGTAACAGCCGCATGCTGTTTGGTCTGGCACAGCAGGGCAATGCGCCGAAAGCACTGCTGAAAGTCGATCGCCGCGGTGTACCGGTGTTAACGATTCTGGTCTCTGCTGTGGCTACTGCGCTGTGTGTGCTGATCAACTACCTGATGCCGGGCGAAGCGTTTGGCCTGCTGATGTCGCTGGTGGTCTCTGCACTGGTCATCAACTGGGCGATGATCAGCCTGGCGCACCTCAAGTTCCGTCGTAAGAAAGATCAGCAGGGCGTCACAACCCGCTTTAAAGCGCTGCTCTATCCGGCAGGTAACTGGATTTGCCTGATCTTCCTGGCAGGGATTCTGGTACTGATGGCGACCACGCCGGGCATGGCGATCTCCGTCTGGCTGATCCCGGTCTGGCTGGTCATTCTGGGTATTGGTTACTTTATTAAAAACCAGACGCAGAAAGCCTGATGCTCTACTACGTGCTGCGACCTCTCAGGGAGGTTGCAGCACGTACCTCTGATGCCCGATCCAGCTCACACTTCTCTTCCCGCACCTGTTTTGTCCATCTTCATGACGAATTTCTCCCGTTCATCTCACTGATTTCCTGACAATACTTCCTGTTCACACTGGATGCGCAGGAATAAACCATGAAAGGTACAGCTCTCCCGTTTCGGGAAAAACTGGGATATGGCATGGGTGATGCCGGATGCAACATGATTGGCGGTGCCATCATGCTGTTCCTGAACTACTTCTATACCGATGTTTTCGGCCTTGCTCCGGCGCTGGTGGGAACCCTGCTGCTTTCGGTCAGGGTGCTGGATGCGGTTACCGATCCGATTATGGGCGCCATCGCCGATCGCACCCAGAGTCGCTGGGGCCGTTTTCGTCCCTGGCTGCTGTGGGTTTCCGTTCCCTATGTGGTCTTCAGCGTTCTGATGTTCACCACACCAGACTGGACCTATCACAACAAGGTCATCTGGGCGTTCGTCACCTACTTCCTGATGTCACTGACGTATACCGCGATTAATATTCCTTACTGCTCGCTGGGTGGCGTGATTACCAACGATCCTGGTGAACGCGTCTCCTGCCAGTCCTACCGTTTTGTCATGGTCGGTATCGCCACGCTGATACTTTCTCTGTCGCTGCTGCCGATGGCGGAGTGGTTTGGTGGGGAAGATAAAGCGCGCGGCTACCAGATGGCGATGGCGGTGCTGGCCACGATTGGTCTGGCGATGTTTCTGTTCTGCTTTGCCACGGTTCGTGAACGTATCCGCCCTGCTGTACCGAGCAATGATGACCTGAAAAAAGATCTGCGTGACGTCTGGAAGAATGACCAGTGGGTGCGCATTCTGCTGCTGACCTTCTGTAACGTCTGTCCTGGCTTCATCCGCATGGCAGCCACCATGTATTACGTCACCTGGGTCATGGGTCAGTCCACGCACTTCGCCACGCTGTTTATCAGCCTGGGCGTGATTGGCATGATGTTCGGCAGCACGCTGGCGAAACTGCTCACCGATCGCTGGTGCAAACTCAAAGTCTTCTTCTGGACCAATATCGCATTGGCGCTCTTCTCCTGCGGCTTTTACTGGATCGATCCTCACGCCACGGTGATGGTCGTAGTGGCTTACTTTGTGCTGAATATCCTGCATCAGATCCCTTCTCCGCTGCACTGGTCGCTGATGGCGGATGTGGATGACTACGGCGAGTGGAAAACCGGCAAGCGCATCACCGGCATCAGCTTCTCCGGCAACCTGTTCTTCCTCAAGGTGGGACTGGCAGTGGCCGGTGCAATGGTCGGCTTTCTGCTGTCGATCTATGGCTACAATGCGGGTGCTAAACAGCAGTCTCCCGAGGCGATTAACGGCATCATGCTGCTCTTCACCATCATTCCGGGCGTCGGCTATCTGATTACCGCCGGCGTGGTGCGGCTGATGAAGGTCGACCGCAAAATGATGATTACCATCCAGCAGGATCTCGCGCTGCGCCGCGAAAACTTCCACGAGTTACACGCTGTTCGCCTGCGCGACGGTGCTGCTACGCCAACCGGAGATGTTAAATGACTGCAATCCTGCCGAATCCTTTTATTGAGCAGCGCGCCGACCCCTTTATCCTTCGCCATGAACAGCACTACTACTTTGTGGCATCAGTACCGGAGTATGACCGGCTGGAGATCCGACGCGCCACAACGCTGGCTGGCCTGCGCAGCGCCGAGCCGGTCGTGGTCTGGCGCAAGCCTGATAGCGGCCCCTGTAGCGAGTTAATCTGGGCACCCGAATTGCACTACATTGACGGCCAGTGGGTTATCTATTTCGCAGCAGCGCCGACGCGGGAGATCAAAGAGGGACTGTTTCAGCACCGGATGTATGCGCTGGTGTGTGAGGCGGCAGATCCATTGCAGGGCGAATGGCAGCCCTGCCGCCGGGTTTTCAGCCAGCTCGACAGCTTCTCTCTGGATGCCACGCACTTCGTACATCAGGGCAAAAACTGGTATCTCTGGGCGCAAAAAGATCCCGTGATTCCCGGCAACTCTAATCTCTACCTGGCTGAGCTGCTGAATCCCTGGACGCTGAAAGGTACACCGGTGATGCTGAGTCGGCCAGAATATGAGTGGGAGTGCGCAGGGTTTAGCGTGAACGAAGGTCCGGCGGTGATTCGTCACAGCGATCGGCTGTTCGTGACCTACTCCGCCAGCGCTACCGATGAAAATTACTGTCTGGGGATACTGTCGATTGCCGCTGATGCCGATCCGCTTGATGTCACCGCCTGGCAAAAATCGGCACGCCCGGTCTTTGTATCCAGCTGGGACAACCATCAGTATGGGCCAGGCCACAACAGTTTTACCCAGGATGAGGCGGGACGCGACGTGCTGGTTTATCACGCGCGTAACTACACTGAAATTGAGGGCGATCCGTTGTGGGATCCGAACCGCCACACCCGACTGAAATATTTCAGCTGGCGGGAAGATGGCACGCCCGATTTTGGCGTGCCACCTGCCGATTACACCAGCGTGCCGTAAATCGTCAGCAACGCAACGGCAACCACCAGCACCAGTGAAGTGCGTTTCGCTAACGCCACGGCAACCCGTGGCGTTTCTACTTTATCGGTGTGCGGATCGCGTGACAGGGAGAACTGCGCCAGCGTCGTCAGCACCTGATACTGAGAACGGTGACGATCAGTCAGCGAAGCAAACCACGCAGGCAGCGCTTTTTCGCCGTGGCCCAGCAGCGCGTAAGCCACCCCCGCCAGCCGCACCGGGATCCAGTCGAGAAGATGCAGTATCGCATCCACGCCAGACTGCGAACGCGCCATCGGTGTACCATGTTTTGCCAGCCAGCCTTGCCAGGCTCGCAGAAACGCATAACCCACCAGCAGCACCGGACCCCACGGCCCTCCCACCACCAGCCAGAACATCGGCGCAAGGTAGAAGCGGAAGTTTATCCAGATCAGTGCATTCTGCAGTTCACGCAGGAACTCGCGTTCGCTGCATTCTACCGGCACGCCATGAATCAGCGTCAACTCAGCCGCCATCGCCTGATGCGCCGCGTCGTCGTCATGACTGGCTGCTTTCAGATAGCTATGGTAGTGCTGACGCACCGAACCGGCACCGATGCAGAGCAAGCCGGCGACGATCCAGAACAGTAATTGCAGTATACCAAACAGCAGCCCTTTCAGCGCCCAGATGACCAGCGCAGTCAGCGCCATCGCCAGCACAGTCATTAGCAGAGTACGCATCATGGAGAAATGTCGGCGATGCCGAAAAATCGGCTCCAGCCGGTGTTCGAGCTGCCAGTGCTCGCCCAGTTTAAACAGGCGCTCCCAGCCTAAAACCAACAACAAGGTAAACAACGTCATACTGACTCCGCAAAAATCAGGATTTTTGCTGCGTTAACAGCTGTTTGTAGTAGTCCCAGTCAAAAGCAGGTCCGGGATCGGTCTTTCGTACCGGCGCGATGTCACTGTGCCCCGTGATACGTGAAGGCGTTAACGGGTAATGCTGCAGCAGCAACAGGGTTACCTGCTGCAGGGCCCGATATTGCGCTTCGCTATAGGGCTCACTGTCTGTTCCTTCCAGCTCAATCCCTATAGAAAAGTCGTTGCAGTTTTCACGTCCTTCAAACTGCGAAATGCCTGCATGCCAGGCACGTTTATGAAAAGGGACATACTGCACGATCTCCCCGTCACGACGAATCAGGCAGTGTGCCGCGACTTTCAGCGCGGCGATATCCGCAAAATAGGGATGAGCATCCGGCGGAAGTGTGCCGGTGAACAGCTTGTCGATCCACGGCCCGCCAAATTCACCGGGTGGCAGGCTGATATTGTGAATCACCAGCAGTGAAGGCGCTTCATTGTCTGGCCGTTCATTGCAATGCGTTGACGGCACGTGACGCGCTCCGGTCAGCCAGCCCTGTTCGATTTTCATACCCATTTTCCTTGTTTCAGCTGGCTGAGAATAGCATGAATAATAAAGGATTCTTGCCTCTTAGTGTGCCGGTTGGGTCACATGACAACGCTGCGTGTTAAGGATACTAAACAAAATACGATTCGTTGCTGGAACCTGATGGCGGTTCAGGCTATTGTGTCACCCTCTGTCATTTCTCGTTCTGGAGTAAAACACCTATGTCATCTCGTGGTTATGATCCTGACAGCCGCCGTCAGGCACTCATCAAACGCATTGAAAGTGACATCCCGGATGCGGTTGCACTGGCGTTAAAAGAGGATCTTGGTGGAGAGATCGACGCTGACCGGGATATTACTGCCCAGTTGTTACCTGCCGATATCCAGGCTCATGCGCAGGTCATTACCCGTGAAGCGGGTGTTTTCTGTGGTAAACGCTGGGTGGAAGAAGTCTTCATTCAACTCGGCTCGCACGCGACACTGAGCTGGCATGTCGAAGATGGTGATCAGATCGAGGCAGACCAGCTGCTGTTTGAAATCGAGGGTCCTGCCCGACTGCTGCTGACTGCGGAGCGTACCGCGCTTAATTTTGTGCAAACACTCTCGGGCGTTGCCACCGAAGTCAGCCGCTATGTCGCACTGCTGGCGGGAAGCCAGACACAGCTGCTGGACACGCGTAAAACCCTGCCCGGATTGCGGACCGCGCTTAAATATGCCGTGCTCTGTGGCGGTGGCAGCAATCATCGCCTGGGTCTCTCAGATGCCTACCTGATTAAAGAGAACCATATTATTGCCAGCGGCTCGATTGCGCAGGCAGTGGAAAGAGCGCAATGGCTGCAACCCGATGTGCCGGTTGAAGTTGAAGTGGAATCACTGGAGGAGTTGCGTCAGGCGCTGGAAGCCGAAGCCGATATTGTGATGCTGGATAACTTCACCCTGGAAGCGATGCGTGAAGCTGTCGAACTCAACCAGGGAAGGACGCTGCTGGAAGTCTCCGGTAACGTTACCGAAACAACCCTGCCACAGATCGCTCTGACCGGCGTGGACTATGTCTCTGTTGGCGCACTGACCAAGCATGTGCGGGCGCTGGATCTCTCGATGCGTTTCAAACAAAAGTAGCCTGCGCTACCGTAACCCGGCCCGGCGATTTTGCGACCCCGCTTCCGGCGCAGTTTCGACTGCGCTGCAATCCTGAAATCTGTTCACACCACACTTTCCAGTTTTCCCCTCTCTGACTGTCTTTTACTGCTACTGATTTTTAACCTGTCGCCTTCTTAATCAGGAGACGATGTGATGAATCATCAACGTGGATTTACGCTGGTTGAATTGATGATTGTGGTCGGTATTGTGGCGATCTTAAGTGCCATCGGCTTGCCCGCTTATCAAAATTATCTGCAGCGCGCTGCCCTCACCGACATGTTGCAAACAATGGTGCCGTTTAAAACTGCGGTAGAGCTCTGCGCCATGGAGCGTGGTGGCCCAACCCAGTGTCATGCAGGAGAAGCGGGCATTCCGGCAGCCAGAGGATCGCGCTACGTCTCGGCACTGAGCGTGACCAACGGTGTGATTGCATTGACTGGCCAGGAAAGTCTCAATGGCCTGAGCGTTGAAATGCTGCCGGTCTGGGACAGCACGGATGGCGGCATCAGATGGCAACGCAGTTGCACCAGTAGCAACAATAGCCTGCGCGACAATTGTCAGGATCAGTTCCGCTTTGCGGATAAAGGGGCCAGCGATGAACAAGCCTGATGAAGCGATCGCGGCTTTATGTCAGCGCTATCGCGCCCTGGTGTTACACCATGATGCCAGTCAGCTGCGTGTGGCCGTCGCAGAAAGCGTGCCGCCCGGACTGTCTGAAGCGCTTCATTTTGCCAGCCAGTGTAAGATTGAGATCGAATGCTGGCCGCAGGCCCGGCTCGATCAGCTTCGGCATGCCGACACACCGCTGGTGGCGCGTGAAGAGGCGCCTGCAGAATCAGCGATTGAGGCAACACAGCTGATCCTGCGTCAGGCACTCGAACGCCGCGCCTCCGATGTGCATATCGAACCCTGCCGCGAAGGTTTACGCGTGCGACTGCGCATTGATGGCGTACTGCATCCGCTCTCTTCATTACCTGCCACTCAACCTGCGGCGCTGCTGGCACGACTGAAGATTCTCGGCGGGCTGGATATCGCCGAACGACGGTTACCACAGGATGGTCAGTTCAGCATGGAGATCGCCGGTAAACCCGCCTCGTTTCGTCTGGCCACGTTGCCCATCTACGGCGGGGAGAAAGCCGTAGTCAGACTATTGCAGAGTGAAAGCGCGGCGCTGTCACTGGATAAGCTCGGTTTACCCACTGCGCAGCTACGTCTGTTCTGCGCTGCGCTGGCCCAGCCGCAGGGATTGATTCTGGTGACGGGCCCCACCGGCAGCGGCAAGACATTCACGCTCTACAGCGGACTTAGCGCGCTGAATAAACCTGAAAAAAATCTCTGCAGCGTTGAGGATCCGATTGAGATCCCACTGCCGGGCATCAATCAGACGCAGATCCATGCTAAAAACGGGCTCGATTTTAACCGCGTGCTGCGGGCGCTGCTGAGACAGGATCCCGACGTCATCATGGTGGGCGAAATTCGCGATGCCGAAACGGCAGAGATTGCGGTTAAAGCAGCACAAACCGGACATCTGGTCCTTTCCACGCTGCACACTAACTCCACCGCCGAGACGCTGACCCGGCTTCGACAGATGGGAATTCCCGGTTATCTGCTTGGGTCAGCACTGAAATTGATCGTTGCTCAGCGTCTGGTCAGACGCCTCTGCCCTCACTGCCGTCAGCCTGCTCAGGCAGTGGCACACTATCCTCCGGAACTCTGGCCTGGCACCCTGCAAACCTGGCGTGCCCCAGGCTGCGACCACTGCTTTTCCGGCTATTTTGGCCGGCTGGCGCTGTTTGAACTACTGCCCATTAATGCCAGACTGCAAAATGCGATCGCCGCCGAGATGCCGCTGGAGAATCTGCTGAATCTGGCGAAACAGCAGGGATTGCGCACCCTGCTGGTTTCCGGTTTAGAGGCGGTAAGTCGGGGCGATACCTCCCTGGAGGAGATGCAACGGGTGATTGGGCTGGACGATGGCTAATGCCTCTTTATTCAGCTGGCAGGCGGTCGACAGTCAGGGTCAGTTACTCAGCGGTCAGCTACTGGCTATCGACAGTGACAATCTGCTGCTGATGCTGGCGCAGCGTGATCTTTTGCCGGTGAGCTGGAAGCGTGAAAAAGTCTGGCGTCCGAGGGACTGGAAGTGGCAGCACAAAACCGATCTCATTCGCCAGCTGGCCACCTTGCTCAAAGCGGGCCTGCCGCTGGCAGAGAGTCTGGTTTTGCTGGCGGAGGGGCAGCCGCATGCTGGCTGGCGGGCCCTGATGCTAGCTCTGCATCATCGGGTACTCAGCGGTGCGCCTTTTTCACAGGCTTTGCGTGAATGGCCGCAGATCTTTCCGGCACTCTATCCGTCCCTGATGGAGGTAGGTGAGCTCACCGGTCAGCTGGATGTCTGTTGCAGCGAACTGGCTCAGCAGCAGATCCGCCAGCAGCAGTTATGGCATCAGGTGGGTAAAGCGCTGCGCTATCCTCTTTTTATTCTGCTGGTGGCGATGGCTGTCACCTGCGGCATGCTGCTGTTCGTGCTGCCGGAGTTCGTTGCGGTTTATGACGCCTTTGATGCGCCCCTGCCCGCCTTTACCGCAGCGGTAATGCAGTTATCTGCCGCGCTTCAGGAATGGGGAGGCGTGCTGGCCCTGGGTATTTCGCTGATGCTGACTGGATGGCATCAGCTGCGACGACGCTCTGAGGGCTGGCAACGCCGTGAGCAGGCATTTTTCCTGCGCATCCCGCTGCTTTCCGGATTGTGGCGCGGCACACAACTGACGCAGATCTATACCATTCTGCATCTCACACAGAGCGCCGGGTTAACGCTGTTACAGGGGCTATCCGCCGTTAAGGTAACATTCTCCTCATTGCTCTGGCGGGACGCGATAGCCGGACTGCAGCAACATATTGCTGAGGGAAGTCCTCTGCATCAGGCGCTGATGCAGCATCCGTTGTTCACGCCATTATGTGGTCAGCTGATTCGCGTCGGTGAGGAGGCGGGCGCCCTGGATTTGATGCTGGCACGTCTGGCTGAATGGCATGAGGCCGAAACGCGAGAGCGCGCTGACACACTGGCGGCTTCGCTGGAACCGATGATGATGATGGTGATTGGCGGCATTGTTGGCACACTGGTGATTGCCATGTATCTGCCGGTCTTCGGGCTGGGTGATGCGATGCATTAGGGGCGCACGCTGCGCCCCGGATGGCTATCGGTTGAAAACCCGGTTCTCCTGCTCGTTAACCCGAATAAAGGTCGTGCGTTTGGTCAGCTCTTTCAGGCGCTCGGCCCCTACGTAAGTGCAGGCGGAACGCAGCCCACCCAGGATATCGCGTGCTGTCTCCGCCACCGGACCTCTTAAGGGCAGCTTGACCGTTTTGCCTTCTGCCGCACGGTACTGCGCAACACCACCAACGTGACGCTTCATCGCCGATTCGGAACTCATGCCATAAAAGAGCATGGATTTTTCGCCATTCTCTTCAACAACCTGCCCTTCACACTCATCATGTGCCGCCAGCATGCCACCCAGCATCACGAAGTCAGCACCGCCGCCAAAGGCTTTGGCGATATCCCCCGGCACTGAACAACCGCCATCACTGACAATCTGTCCGCTTAAACCATGCGCCGCATCAGCACACTCGATAACGGCAGAAAGCTGCGGATAACCTACACCGGTTTTTACCCGGGTTGTGCAGACCGAACCCGGGCCAATGCCCACTTTGACAATATCCGCACCGGAAAGAATCAACTCTTCCACCATTTCGCCCGTGACGACATTACCGGCACAGATTGTTTTAGAGGGGAAAGTTTCACGCGCGCGTTGCAGAAAATCGACAAAATGTTGTGAGTAACCGTTGGCCACGTCGATGCAGATAAACTGCAGATCGTCTGACAGCGCCATAATGGCGACCAGTTTACTGAGATCGGACTCTGAAGTGCCGGTGGAGACCATAACATTTTTAAGGCATGTCGCAGGCACGCGCTGAATGAACGCGAGCCAGTCATCAACGCTGTAATGTTTGTGGACTGCAGTAAGGATATTGAAGCTGGCGAGCGCCTCGGCCATCGAAAATGTGCCGACGGTATCCATATTGGCGGCGATGATGGGTACGCCGCTCCAGCTCAGGCCCGAATGTCTGAAGGTAAAGCTGCGTTCCAGCTCAACCTGTGAGCGACTTTGCAGCGTGGAGCGTTTGGGACGGATTAAGACATCTTTAAAGCCCAGTTTCAGATCTTCTTCAATACGCATAAATAGTGTCCTGGTAAGTGGCAACGAATCGTCGTTCGCGAAGTAAGCACAGCTCCAGTAGCGTTATGATACGCGCCTCTCGCTGTGCGACAAGACTGCGAATTTCACTTTATTTACGCTACAATCCGTTAAATTTAGTTGTGATTTATCGGTGTGATCTGACACCCATTTTTGCCTTTTTTAGTCAGATCATTACCCTGAACCCATGTCGTAAAAGAAGTCAGGTGAGAAACATGCCCTATATCGTCGCGCTTACAGGGGGGATCGGCAGTGGAAAGAGTACGATTGCCCAGGCATTCGCCGCGTCTGGCGTGGACATTATCGATGCTGACCTGATTGCCCGTGAAGTTGTTGAACCCGGCACGCCCGCTTTGCAGGCTATAAAGGGGCGCTATGGCGCGTCGATAGTGACGGAGCAGGGCATGCTTGATCGTAAACAGCTTCGCGACATTATTTTCCAGAAGCCGGAAGAGAAAAGCTGGTTAAACGCACTGCTTCATCCGCTGATAAACGCCCGGACGCGACAGCTGATCGCCCAGGCCACCTCACCTTATGTGCTCTGGGTGGTGCCATTACTGGTGGAAAATCAATTACAGCACCAGGCTGATCGGGTACTGGTGGTGGATGTTGATGAGGCAACGCAGTTAGCGCGGACTCAGCAGCGTGACCATCTTTCCGTCGAACAGGCGAAACGTATTCTTGCCGCACAGGCCACGCGCCAGCAACGCCTCGCCTGTGCCGATGACATTATTGATAACAGCGGCGAGCCCGACGACGCCCTGCCACAGGTTGCCGAACTCCATCAGCGCTATCTCAGGCTGGCGGCAACGAAACAGGATTAATACCATGAGTACACCCGTTCTGTTTGAACACCCACTGAATGAAAAAATGCGAACCTGGTTGCGGGTTGAATTTTTGATTAATCAGTTAGATGAAACCACGCCACTGGATAAAACCGTTAATGCGCTGACCTTTTTTCGCCTGATTGGCGAGTTGCTCGACATTTTCGAGCGCGGCGATATGCGGACTGAACTGTTGAAAGAGCTGGAGCGTCAGCAGCAAAAATTACGTGCCTGGGCTGATGTGCCGGGTGTCGACATGACGCTGGTAAATGCTCTGCACGATAAACTTAAAATTCAGTCAACGCAGTTGATGAATGCCCCGCGTATGGGGCAACAGCTCCGCGAAGATCGTCTGATTGCTCTGGTGCGCCAGCGACTCAGCATTCCCGGCGGATGCTGCAGCTTTGATTTGCCAGGCCTGCACATCTGGCTCCATCTGCCGCAGGAAACACGCGATGCGCAGGTCGAAGCCTGGATGCAGACGCTCAAGCCCCTGCACCATGCGCTGGCGATGGTACTGGATCTGATCCGCCAGTCCGGCGCATTCCATATGCAGACCAGTCTGAACGGTTTTTATCAGGATAATGCCGAGGGTGCCGATCTGCTGCGATTGCAGTTATCGCTGGACGATGCCCTCTATCCACAGGTGTCCGGACATAAAAGCCGCTACGCCATTCGTTTTATGCCATTTGATAGTGAGCGCGGTGAAGTTCCGGCCCGCCTTAACTTCCAGTTGGCCTGTTGTTAGAGGTAAACATGCAGCAAGAAGTCATGACCGTTTCCTGTCCGCAGTGCGGCAAAGATGTCATCTGGGATGAGCTCAGCCCGTGGCGCCCTTTTTGCAGTAAGCGCTGTCAGCTTATTGATTTAGGCGAGTGGGCCGCAGAAGAGAAACGCATTCCCAGCAGCGACGATATGAACGACAGTGACAACTGGAGTGAAGAAGAGCGCTGATAACAGGATGGGGCGCGCTGCCCCATCCACTCAGAGTTCGCCGGCGACCAGACGCGCAATCAGCTGATGATTCGCCGGCGGAAACTCCTCCGCGACCAGCGCATGCTGATCAACCCAGCGCTGCGGTTGCCCCTCTTTGCCCCACGGCTCCCCTTTCCACCCTTCAACCAGAAAGAAGTGCAGCGTTACGCGCAGATCGTCATAGCTGTGATCTGCATGACCAATCGGGCGAGCCTCGGTGACATCGATCCCGGTTTCTTCCTGGAGCTCCCTTATGAGTCCCTGTTCGGCGCTTTCGCCCGCTTCAATCTTACCGCCAGGAAACTCCCACTTATTTGCCATATAAGAGGTCGATGCGCGCTGGGCAAGGAAAATCTGTTTATTGGCATTGCGAATGATGCCAACTGCAACCTGCAGGTGCTTCATGAAGACTATCCGGTAGTAATGGTGAATGAAGGCTGATTTTAGAGCATGCCGTAACGGAAGTTAACCGCTTTAGCTCAGCATGGGCATAGTCATCGTAGTGGCAAAGGCCATAAAAAAAGGAGCCAGCGGCTCCTTTTTTATCAGCATTTAGCCTCAGGCGATACGGCCATGACACTGCTTATACTTTTTACCGGAACCACATGGGCAGGGATCGTTGCGGCCCACTTTGCGTTCTCCACTTTGCTCAGCCACAGGCTCAGCTGCCAGCAGATCTTCTTCCACATGGCTCAGCTGCTGTTGCTGTGCCAGACGTTCAGCTTCTTCGCGACGCTGTTGCTCCATCGCTTCAACTTCTTCTGGCATGCGCACCTGAACTTTGCTCAGCGTACTGATCACTTCATACTTCAGTGATTCAAGCATTGCGGCGAACATGGCAAAGGATTCACGCTTGTACTCCTGCTTTGGATCTTTCTGCGCATAGCCGCGCAGATGGATACCCTGGCGCAGATAGTCCATCGCTGCCAGATGCTCTTTCCACAGAGAGTCCAGCGTCTGCAGCATCACGCCTTTTTCGAAGTTGCGCATCATTTCCGCGCCCACGATCTCTTCTTTCTCTGCGTAGCTTTCCATGGCATGGGTCATGATGCGTTCACGCAGCACTTCTTCATGCAGATCGGGCTCTTTGTCCAGCCACTCTGCAATCGGCAGGTTAAGATCGAAGTCAGTGCGCAGACGCTCTTCCAGGCCAGGCACGTCCCACATTTCTTCCAGCGACTGTGGCGGAATGTAGGTATCGATAGTGGCTTTGTAGACATCGTGGCGAATACTGTTGATGGTTTCGCTCACATCAGACACATCCAGCAGCTCATTACGCTGACTGTAGATCGCACGACGCTGGTCGTTAGCCACATCATCATATTCCAGCAGCTGCTTACGGATATCGAAGTTACGGCTTTCGACTTTACGCTGCGCGTTGGCAATCGCTTTAGTCACCCACGGGTGCTCAATCGCTTCGCCTGGCTTCATGCCCAGTTTACGCATCATATTTGACACGCGGTCTGAGGCGAAAATACGCATCAGCGCATCTTCCATCGACAGGTAGAAGCGTGAAGAACCGGCGTCACCCTGACGACCTGCACGACCACGCAGCTGGTTATCGATACGACGCGATTCGTGACGCTCAGTACCCACAATATGCAAACCACCTGACGCCAGCACCGCGTCATGACGAATCTGCCAGGCCGCTTTAATCTCTTCGATTTGCGCTTCAGTTGGCTCTTCCAGTTCGGCCACTTCAGCGTGCCAGCTACCGCCCAGCATAATGTCCGTACCACGTCCGGCCATGTTGGTCGCGATAGTGACCGCGCCCGGTTGACCAGCCTGCGCCACGATGTCCGCTTCGCGGGCGTGGAATTTGGCGTTCAGGACGTTATGTTTGATACCGGCGCGGGTCAGTTCATTAGAGACCACTTCTGATTTTTCAATCGAGATGGTGCCCACCAGTACCGGCTGTCCATTGGCTGTACGCTCACGGATATCTTCGATAATCGCATCGATCTTCTCTTTCTCTGTCATGTAGACCAGGTCAGCCAGATCTTTACGCACCATCGGACGGTTAGTCGGCACGACAATGGTGTCGAGCTTGTAAATAGAGCTGAATTCGAACGCTTCGGTATCAGCAGTACCGGTCATACCGGCCAGCTTTTCGTAAATACGGAAGTAGTTCTGGAAGGTAATAGAGGCCAGCGTCTGGTTCTCGTTCTGGATCTCTACGCCTTCTTTCGCTTCAATCGCCTGATGCAGACCATCTGACCAGCGACGACCCTGCATGGTACGGCCGGTGTGTTCATCAACAATTACCACTTCGCCATCTTTCACGATGTAATCAACATCGCGGGTAAAGAGTGCATGCGCGCGCAGTGCCGCAGTGACATGGTGCATCAGCATGATGTTAGTCGGCGAGTAGAGTGACTCGCCCGCTTCCATGATGCCCTGGCTGACCAGCAGCTCTTCCACTTTCACCAGACCGCGTTCAGACATATGAGCCTGACGCGCTTTCTCATCGACCCAGAAGTCGCCTTCACCCTGATGGGTTTCGGTATCTTCTTTATCCTGGCGAACCAGGTGAGGGATGATCTTGTTCACTTTGGTGTAGAGATCAGAACTGTCTTCTGCCGGACCGGAGATGATCAGCGGTGTACGCGCTTCATCGATCAGGATGGAGTCGACCTCATCCACCAGCGCATAGTGCAGTTTACGCTGTACGCGCTCTTCCGGGCTGAACGCCATGTTGTCACGCAGGTAGTCGAAGCCATACTCGTTGTTGGTGCCGTAGGTAATGTCTGCTGCATATGCTTCACGCTTCGCCACAGCCGGCAGGCCCGACATGTTGATACCAATCGTCAGACCCAGGAACTCAAACAGTGGTCGGTTGTTTTCCGCATCACGCTGTGCCAGATAGTCGTTGACGGTCACCACGTGAACACCTTTACCAGAGAGCGCATTCAGGTAGGCTGGCAGCGTTGCGGTCAGGGTTTTACCTTCACCGGTACGCATCTCAGCGATGCAGCGGTCGTTCAGCACCATGCCGCCGATCAGCTGCACATCAAAGTGACGCATACCGAACACACGTTTACTCGCTTCACGCACGGTCGCGAACGCTTCCGGGATCAGACTCTCCAGCGATTCACCTTTTTTCAGGCGCTCGCGGAACAGGTCGGTTTTAGCTTTCAGTTCATCGTCAGAGAGCTTCTCAAAATCAGGCTCCATCTTATTGATGACATCCACCACCTTGCGCATACGACGCAGCGTACGATCGTTACTGCTACCAAAAACCTTGGTTAATATTTTGCTAAACATAATAAATATATTCTCAATTCAGCCGGAATATTCCGGACTGCGAAATCTAAACAGAGTGAGTAAAACCAATACTATTAGCAGAACAATCGGGCGGGTCCGGCGCGGATGCCATGCACACTGGCATGCCATTCTACCCATGAACGGGTAACGGCCATGAAGAGAGGCGGTGTTGCCATCTGCTGCGGTGCGGTATGCAGCGCAGAATGCGATGTCAGTAAATTATGCAGTGAGTCAATAAGCGCCAGCTTTTGGGCCGCCAGCGGTAACTGCTGTTGTTCCGCCTGCGCCTGGGGGGCAAGCGTGAAAGAGAGGTGACGAATAACGGTGCGGATGGCGTGCTGATGCCAGTAATCCACGCTGAAGCTCGGGCGCCGTGACGCTTCCTGGAGCCGGATTAAATGATCAAAGCGTGTGGCATTGCCAAGAAAGAGGCTGCTGGCTGGCGATTCAGAGGACGCGTTGGGTTCGGCGCTTTGCGCACAGGCTGGCAGGCCAAAGCTGGCCGCTACCATCCCTAACAGGAGATGAGGCCAGAAATAGCGTCTACCTAATTGTCGCCAGCGCTGAAGAATCCCGATCACAACCTTTCCATCGCGCATGCTCTGTTGCGCTCTTGTTTTCGTGTACCCGCCGCGAGCCGCAACGGATTTCGGCCTGTAAAAGCGCCACAGATAGTAACATTAATGTGGGGCATCCACACCTGGGATTAAAGTGGCGGTGTGAGAAAACGCGTGTGATTGTTCAGCAATTCAGCAGAACAGACAATGTGTTGCGAGCGACGTCGCAATCGTCAGGAGTATGACAGAAAGCCATAAAAAAACGGCTGGCGCCGCTGACCGGAGAGGGTGTCAGCATAACCAGCCGTTTCACGTTCTGGGGTAGTTAAGCCAGAACCAGATTCGGTGCTTTGAATGCCACTGGCAGTTCAGCTTCGTCTTCGAAGGTTGCCCATTCCCAGGCTTCCTGCTTAGCCAGAACCGCTTGCAGCAACTTGTTATTCAGCGCGTGACCCGATTTAAACGCAGAGAATGCGCCAATGATGTTGTGACCACACATAAACAAGTCGCCAATCGCGTCCAGCATTTTGTGACGAACAAACTCGTCCTCAAAACGCAGACCTTCTTCATTCAGTACGCGGAAATCATCCAGACCTATCGCACAATCTAAGCTACCGCCCAGGCACAGGCCTTTAGACTGCAGATATTCGATTTCACGCATAAAGCCAAATGTACGCGCCCGGCTGATTTGACGAACAAAGGCGTCAGCAGAGAAGTTCATCGCATAGCGCTGTGAGCTGGAGTCGATAGCCGGGTGTTTGAAGTCGATGGTGAAATCAAGCGAGAAACCGTTGTACGGTTTGATCTCGGCCCATTTGTCACCCTCTTCCACACGCACGGTCTGCTTAACACGCACAAATTTCTTCGCGCTGTTGAGCTGCTCGATACCCGCATCCATCAGCAGATAGATAAACGGTGCTGCGCTGCCATCCATGATCGGGATTTCCGGCGCATCGACTTCAACAATAATGTTGTCGATACCCAGACCCGCCAGGGCGGCATTGAGGTGTTCAACCGTTGAAATACGCACGCCTTCATCATTCACCAGGCAGGTACTCAGCATGGTGTCGCGCACGTATTTTGCATCAGCCGGAAAATCTACCGGTGGATTCAAGTCGGTGCGACGATAGATGACCCCGGTATTAGCCGACGCAGGGCGTAATGTCAGTGTGACTTTTTTGCCGGTATGTAAACCGACACCCGTCGCCTGAACAATACGTTTTAATGTCCTTTGTTTGATCATCGCATTATCTCGCAGTATCACCTTTCCGACCGCCAGTATACTTTACCAGCGGACAGACACTTTAGCACAAAGAGCGGATAATCCCAATTATAGGGTTAATCCTAATCGGCCTGCTTACGTAAAAAGGCCGGAATATCAAGATAGTCAGGCTCTTTGTTCGACTGCGCAGCCTGGTCGTTAACGACTTTGGCAGCTGGTTTTTGCTCCTGCGGCAGCGGTGACATACCGTGCTGCTGATAGCGATGATCCATCACTGGCTGGCTGGCTGGCTTGTTGGTGACCAGCGTGATTTCCGGACGTTTGTCCATGCCGATACCGGTTGCCACGACAGTGACGCGCAGTTCGTCATTCATTTCCGGATCCAGAGAGGTACCGATTACAACGGTTGCGTTGTCAGAGGCGAAGGCGCGGATAGTGTTACCCACGGTCTCAAACTCATCCAGACGCAGGTCGAAGCCCGCCGTAATGTTGACCAGCACGCCACGGGCGCCTGACAGATCAATATCTTCCAGCAGTGGGCTGGAGATCGCCATTTCAGCCGCTTCTTCCGCACGATCTTCACCGCACGCAACGCCTGAACCCATCATGGCATAGCCCATTTCAGACATCACTGTACGCACGTCAGCAAAGTCGACGTTCATCAGGCCCGGACGGGTGATCAGCTCGGCAATACCCTGGACTGCGCCTTTCAGCACGTCGTTAGCAGCGCCAAATGCATCCAGCAGGGAAATACCACGGCCCAGCACTTTCAGCAGCTTGTCGTTGGGAATAGTGATCAGTGAATCGACGTGCTTAGAAAGTTCAGCGATCCCCTGCTCAGCAAACGCCATGCGCTTTTTGCCTTCGAAGTTGAACGGCTTGGTAACAACGGCCACCGTCAGGATACCGAGATCCTTAGCCACTTCAGCAACTACAGGGGCTGCACCGGTACCGGTACCGCCGCCCATGCCTGCTGCGATGAAGACCATGTCTGCCCCTTCCAGCGCAGCCCGCAGTGCTTCGCGATCTTCTTCTGCTGAGTTGCGGCCTACTTCCGGATTCGCACCCGCACCCAGACCTTTGGTAATGTTATTACCGATCTGAATGGTCTGGCCGACAGCTGTTTTACGCAGCGCTTGCGCGTCGGTATTCACAGCAAAGAATTCCACACCTTCGATACGTTCGCGTACCATGTGCTCTACGGCGTTACCGCCGCCGCCACCAACGCCGATGACTTTAATCACCGCGTCGTTGGTTAATTCCATAGGTTCAAACATGATTTCTCTCCGTTATGTGCCTGTCGCCTGGAGATCACTAAAGAAAACAGCATGATCCCCTTTCACAAAAATTAAAACTCTTTTTTTAACCAACTGTTAATACGCTTGAACCAGTTACCTACTGAGACCCGTTTTTCGGTCTCTGCATCACCGTTCATGTGCGACTCTTTGCCGTAATGCAACAGTCCCACGGCAGTGGAGTAGTACGATTCCTGCGCATAGTCAGTCAGGCCGGTAATATTCAGCGGCTGTCCGATACGCACCTGCGTATGGAATACGCGTTGCGCACAGGCCGCCAGTCCTTCAATTTGCGCTGCACCACCGGTCAGGACAATGCCTGCGGCTAAGTGATGCTTTACGCCCTGCTGACGCAGTTGTTCCTGTAACTGCAGAATCTCGTCATTAACCAGATTCAAAAGTTCGGTATAACGCGGCTCAATCACTTCCGCCAGCGTCTGACGTTGCAGGCTACGTGGTGGACGTCCGCCCACGCTCGGTACCTCAACGTTCTCATCTTTGCCGACAATCGAGCCCAGCGCGCAACCATGACGCACTTTAATCGCTTCAGCATCCGTTGGCGGTGTGCCAAACGCATAGGCGATATCGCTGGTGACAACGTTGCCTGCATACGGAATAACCTTAGTGTGCCGTAAAGCGCCGCCGGTATATACGGCTATGTCCATTGTACCGCCACCAATATCGACAACACACACGCCCAGCTCACGTTCGTCTTCAGTCAAAACGGCAAAACTGGAGGCGAGACCGGCAAAAATCAGCTGATCCACTTTCAGTCCGCAACGCTCAACGGCTTTAACGATGTTCTTCGCCATGTCGTTGTGGCAGGTGATCAGGTGCACTTTCGCCTGCATACGCACGCCAGAAAGCCCAACCGGATTCTTGATCCCTTCCTGATAGTCGATCGCGTATTCCTGAGGAATAACGTGCAGGATGCGATGCTCGTCGCGCACTCTCACCGATTTAGCGGTATGTACGACATTCTCTACATCATCCTGAGTCACTTCCTCTTCTGAAATCGGAACCATCCCGATTTCGTTCTGACAACTGATATGTTTGCCCGATAAAGCAAGGTAGACGGAGGAGATCTGGCAATCCGCCATCAGCTCAGCCTGATCGATGGCGCGCTGAACGCATTTCACCACCGACTCAAGATCGTTTACGCCACCTTTATCCATACCACGGGAAGGACAGCTGCCCACCCCAATAATGTTGACCATACCATCGGGCAGAATTTCCCCAACCAGGGCGGCAACTTTCGCAGTGCCGATTTCGAGTCCAACTACCAGTTTTCTGTCCGTTGCCTTGATCATTGTTGTTTAGCCTGTGCCTGGTTCTGTTGCTGATTACTGTCCTGTGGCTCCATCACGACCGGTGTCCAGCCAACAGAAGCGCCCGAGTCATATCGCAAATCCACGTAGCTGATACGTTTGCTCTCGTTCTGACCTTGCTGTTGCAGTACCGGGTAGAGCTCAATAAAGCGATTCAGTCGTTTCATGGTGTCGCTGCGTCCCAGTTCGATACGTACATCATCACTGGTGACCAGCTGCCATGAACGACGGGCCGTCATTGACGCCACCTTCAGGGTAAACTTCCGGGCTTTTAGCACATCATCCATGCTGTGATAGCCTGCCAGGACCTCTTTCTCACTCCCTTCTGGCCCATACAGCATCGGCAGTGTCTCTTTGCCGACATGACTGGCGGGTACGCTGAAGGCGTTACCTTCTGCATCCACCATATGCAAATCGTTCCAGCGCGCCACCGGCGTATACTCCACCAGGTGGATCTTCAGTTCGTCCGGCCACTGCTTACGCACACTGACCTGTTTAATCCACGGCAGCCGCTCAATCTGCTGCTGCAGAATGTCCACATTCTGTGACATAAACGTGCCGGGCGGACCCAGCGACAAAATCGCCTGTCGAATATCGTCGTGTGTGGTGTAATGCGTCTGTCCTGTCACCACCAGTTTTGACAACGGCAGCCGGGACGCATCGTTCATCCACTTCAGCACCACCAGCCCGCCGGCAACCATAATCCCGATAACGATCAGCAGGAAAAAAATGCCGAACAGTCGGGCACCGTTACTGCGCCCGGTGCGAATACGCTCCTGCGGTTCACGGTTTCGAACTCTCATCGCCGCCTGTGACATATCAGTCGGCCAACTCCAGAATATGGGCTACCAGCTGCGGGAAGCTCATACCCGCCTGTTTTGCTGCCATAGGGACCAGGCTGTGGCTGGTCATGCCTGGGGAAGTATTGGCTTCCAGTAACTGAAAGCGCCCTTCCCCGTCGGTCATCACATCAACCCGTCCCCAGCCACGACAGCCCAGCGCACGCCAGGCCGCCAGCACCAGCTGCTGCAATTCAGCTTCACGTTCAGCACTTAACTCGGCCGGACAGACGTACTGAGTATCGTCAGAAATGTATTTAGCTTCATAGTCATAGAACTCGCTGGCGCTCTTTATTTCTATTGAGGGCAGGATACGATCGCCCACAATCGCGACGGTATACTCCGCGCCGCTGAGAAACGCCTCGACCAGTACGTCATTGTCGTACTTAAACGCCATCTCCAGTGCCGCTGGCAGCGCGTGCAGATTGTTAACACGGCTGATGCCCACGCTGGAGCCTTCACAGGCTGGCTTCACAAACAGTGGCAGGCCAAGCGCTGCAATCGCCGCGTTGCTCTCCTCATCCAGCCCGCCCTCAAACTGCTGACGCGTCAGCCAGACAAATTTTCCTGATGGTAAACCACGCCCCTGCCACAGCAGTTTGGTGCGCAACTTATCCATCGTCACCGCCGATGCCATCACGCCGCTGCCGGTGTAAGGCAGTTGCAGGAATTCCAGCACCGCCTGCATCGTGCCATCTTCACCGCCGCGACCATGTAGCGCGATAAAGGCTTTGGTAAAGCCCTGCTCTTTCAGCGTCAGCACGGAGACATCGCGGGTATCGATGCCATGTGCATCGATACCCATTTCCCGCAATCCGGCAATCACGGCCTGACCCGAGTTGAGCGAAACCTCGCGCTCTGCCGACGTGCCACCCATTAATACTGCAACTTTATCCGCCATGACGATCCTCCGCTTTGCGTTCTGGCTGGAGCTTCGTGTCCGCCAGCTTGCGGGCAACCTTGCCGACGTTCCCGGCACCCTGTACCAGAATCAGGTCATTGCCTGACAGCAGCGGTGCAAGCATCTCCGGCAGTGCGTCATGTTCCGGCACCAGAATCGGATCGACCTTGCCCCGGTTACGAATGGCACGGCAGAGCGAACGACTGTCAGCGCCTGGAATCGCGGTCTCACCAGCGGAGTATACATCCAGCATCAGCAACACATCGACATGCGACAGTACGTTGGCGAAATCATCAAACAGATCGCGGGTACGGCTATAACGGTGCGGCTGAAACACCATCACCAGCTTTTTATCTGGCCAGCCTGCGCGCGCGGCTTTAATCGTCGCGTCAACTTCGGTTGGGTGATGACCGTAATCATCCACCAGCATCGCGGTGCCCGGTTGTCCATTAACCGGCTCGGTCGGGAATTCACCCAGCAGATCAAAGCGACGGCCTGTGCCCTGGAAGCTCTCCAGTGCGGCCAGAATCGCATTGTCTTCGATGCCTTCTTCACTGGCGACGGCGACAGCGGCGGCTGCGTTCAGGGCATTGTGGCGGCCCGGCGCGTTCAGCGTAATCTGCAGCGGCGCTTTATCCTGACGAATCAGAGTGAAATGCCCCTGCGCGCCACTCTGCTCGTAATTTTCAATGCGCAGATCCGCATCGTCACTGAAACCGTACGTGGTGATATGACGGCCCACGCGAGGAATCAGGTCACGAATAACTGCATCATCCACGCACATCACCGCACGACCGTAAAACGGCAGGTTGTGCAGGAAGTTAATAAAGGTCTGCTTCAGGTTCTCAAAATCGCCCTGATAGGTGTCCATATGGTCAGCTTCAATGTTGGTCACAATCGCCACCATCGGCTGCAGATGCAGAAACGACGCATCGCTCTCATCCGCTTCAGCAATCAGATACCGGCTGTTACCCAGACGGGCATGGGTGCCAGCTGCTTTAACCAGTCCGCCGTTAACGAAAGTCGGATCGAGACCCGCTTCCGCATAAATGCTCGACACCATCGCCGTCGTCGTCGTTTTGCCATGGGTCCCTGCAACGGCAATGCCGTGACGGAAACGCATCAGTTCAGCCAGCATCTCCGCGCGACGGATCACCGGAATGCGCTGTTCACGTGCTGCTACCAGTTCAGGGTTATCCTGCGAAACGGCGCTGGAGACCACGACCACGCTGGCATCGGTCACGTTTTCAGGGCGATGGTTAAAATAAATAGTGGCACCCAGCGCAATCAGATTCTGCGTCACCGGGTTAGGGGCCAGATCTGAACCGCTGATATGGTAGCCTTCATTTGCTAACACTTCGGCAATACCGCCCATGCCAGCACCGCCGATGCCGACAAAGTGGATGTGCCGGACGCGACGCATCTCGGGCACGATAGAACGCAGTTTTGCCAATTGTTGTGTATTCATCGCTCTCTGTTACCTGCTATTTCAGTTTGTACCCAGTCCGGGTACAGGTCAGACGCGCTGACCGGAATGATTACTTTGCGGCGCGAGCCACTTCCTGAGCGACTCGTTCAGTCGCATCGGGGATAGCCACCTGACGGGCCTGTTCAGCCATCGTCAGCAGTGTTGCACGATCCCAGTGGCGTAGCAGATCCGCTACAGCCTCCGCAGTAAATTGCGGCTGCTCAAAAATTCTGGCGGCGCCCGCTTTTTCCAGCGGCAGCGCGTTCCAGTACTGCTGGCGATCCTTGTGCTGAAACGGCACAAAAATGGCCGGTAAACCAGCGGCAGCAACTTCGCTCACGGTTAACGCGCCGGAGCGGCATACCACCACATCAGCCCAGGCATAAGCAGCAGCCATATCATCAATAAATTCGGTCACTTTATGCTGCGTCTGACCGACCTGCTGATACGCTTTCTCTGTTTCAGGCAGCGCCCCTTTGCCGGTCTGATGCCACAGGGTGATCTCATCACCCACCAGCGCCGCAATCTGCGGTAGCGTCTGGTTCAGTATCCGTGCGCCCTGACTTCCACCAATCACCAGCACCCGAATCGGGCCATGACGATCTGCCAGACGTTGCGCAGGTAAAGGCAGTGCCAGAACGTCAGTGCGAACCGGATTTCCTACCACGTCGGCGGCAGGAAACGCGCCCGGAAACGCCTGCAAAACTTTGGTGGCGATTTTCGCCAGCCATTTATTGGTCAGACCGGCAATACCGTTCTGCTCATGCAGCACAACCGGAATACCGCAGCTCCAGGCCGCTAAGCCGCCCGGACCGGAAACGTAGCCGCCCATGCCCAGCACGACATCCGGCTTCCACGCTTTCATGATGCGACGCGCCTGACGCCATGCATTGAAGATGCGCAGCGGTGCCAGCAGCAACGCTTTCATGCCCTTACCGCGTAGTCCGCTGATGCGGATAAAGTCGATTTCGATGCCGTGCTTCGGCACCAGATCGGCTTCCATACGGTCGGCGGTGCCTAACCAGCGAACCTGCCAGCCCTGTTCCATCAGATGATGGGCGACAGCCAGACCGGGAAAGACATGTCCGCCGGTTCCACCTGCCATCACCATCAATCGCTTACCGCTCATCGACCACCTCGGGTAAACGCCTGCGCTTTCGCCAGGCGCGTTTCATAATCTATGCGTAATAAAAAAACGATGGCGGTCGACATAATGATCAGACTCGACCCACCGTAACTGATCAGCGGTAAGGTCAGACCTTTGGTCGGTAACATACCTGCGGCAGCCCCGACGTTAACCAGCGCCTGGAAGCTGAACCAGACACCAATCGAACAGGCTAAAAAGCCGGAAAAACGCTGATCCAGTTCCAGAGCACGACGGCCAATCGACATCGCACGAAAAGCGACGAAGAATACCATTAAAAGTGCCAATACCACACCGACGTAGCCGAGTTCTTCCCCGATGATGGCGAAAATAAAGTCGGTATGGGCTTCCGGCAGATATTCCAGCTTTTGCACAGAGTTACCGAGCCCCTGCCCCCAGAATTCACCGCGACCAAATGCCATCAGCGATTGAGTCAGCTGGTAGCCGCTACCAAAGGGATCTTCCCACGGATTCCAGAACGACGTCACACGGCGCATACGGTAGGGTTCTGCAATGATCAGCAGAATTACCGCAAAAATGCCGGAGCCGATAATTGCCATGAACTGCCACAGCTTGGCACCGGCCAGGAACAGCATCGCCAGCGTAGTCACAAACAACACAACCACCGTACCGAGGTCCGGCTGTGCCAGCAGTAACACGGCCAGCACGACCATCACGCCCATCGGCTTACAGAAGCCCCAGAAGTTGTTACGCACCTCTTCCACTTTGCGCACCAGATAACTGGCGAGATAACAGAACAGAGAGAGCTTCGACAACTCAGCCGGCTGGATACGCAGTGGACCCAGTGCAATCCAGCGCGATGCACCGTTTACCGAGCTACCAACTACCAGAACAATCAGCAGCATCGCCACCGTGACCATCAGCATCACGTTGCTGTAGCGCTGCCAGAAATCCATCGGCACCCGCAACGTGACCAGTGCCATACCTAATGCCAGCACGATGTAGAAAGCATCACGCTTGGCGAAGTAAAAGAGATCGTCATTCAGACGCTGACCCACCGGCATTGATGCCGACGTCACCATCACAAAACCAATCACCGCCAGGCCCAGCGTGAGCCATAGCAGTGTGCGGTCATAGAGCACCAGTGAAGAGTCATCACTTTCACGTGCGCCCATGACCCAATCTTTCAGGCGTCCTGAGAAATATCCCGCCAGTCCGGCACCAGGAATACGCATCAGCTCAACTCCTTCGCCAGTTGCGCGAACTGCTCACCGCGCTGCTCAAAGTTACGGAACTGGTCAAGGCTGGCGCAGGCCGGCGACAGCAGAACCATATCGCCTGCGTTAACCTGCGGCGCGATCTGCTCCATCGCCTGCCGCATGGTTTCTGTGCGCACGGCGATATCAGGACGCAGCGCGGCCAGCGCATCACCGTCGCGGCCAAAGCAGTAAAGACGCACGTTGTCGCCCTGCAGCCAGGGGATCAGCGGCGTAAAATCGGCTGACTTACCATCACCGCCCATCAGCAGCCACAGCGTTCCCTGAACCTGCAGGCCATTGAGCGCCGCTTCGGTGCTGCCGACATTGGTCGCTTTGGAGTCATTGATCCAGCGCACGCCCTGATGTTCATGGACCAGCTGGAAACGATGCGCCAGACCGTTAAAGTGCGTTAAGGCCGCCAGGCTTGAAGCGCGTGGCAGACCGACCGCATCGGCCAGCGCCAGTGCCGCCAGCGCGTTGGTATAGTTGTGCTGTCCCACCATCTTCATTTCAGCGGTGTTCAGGACTTTCTCGCCCTTCACCCGCAGCCAGATGCTGCCTTGCTGCTTATTCAGGTGATAGTCACCAAAATCGACACCAAAGCTGACACAGCGGGTATCTGCGCCGCGGACCGGCATTGTCAGTGCGTCATCGGCGTTAACGATGCAGATCTGTGCATTCTCATAAACCCGCAGCTTGGCGGCGCGATACTGCTGCATACCCAGCGGATAGCGATCCATATGATCTTCACTGACGTTGAGCACGGTTGCCGCAGCCGCTTTCAGACTGTATGTGGTCTCAAGCTGGAAGCTGGAAAGTTCCAGTACATAAAGTTGTGCTGGTGATTGCAGCAGACTCAGTGCGGGCAGACCGATATTCCCGCCAACGCCCACCTGCCAGCCCGCGGCTTTCGCCATTTCACCCACCAGCGTTGTAACGGTGCTTTTACCGTTGGAACCGGTGATCGCCACGATAGGTGCCTGCGCCTCGCGGCAGAACAGCTCAATATCACCGACGATTTCGATTCCGGCTTCGACGGCTTCGCTAAGAATCGGATGCGCCAGCGCGACGCCAGGGCTGGCAACAATCAGATCGGCCGCCAGCAGCCAGTCACCGTTGATGCCGCCCAGGTGACGTTCAACCTGCCCGGGCAATTTATCCAGCCCCGGCGGCGAGACACGGGTGTCCATCACGCGGGGCGTTACGCCCTGCGCTAAAAAGAAATCAACACAGGAGAGCCCGGTAAGGCCCAGCCCGATAATGACAACTTTTCTACCCCGATAGTCAGCCATGATTAACGCACCTTCAGCGTGGCCAGGCCAATCAGCACCAGCATTAGCGAAATAATCCAGAAGCGCACAATGACGCGCGGTTCCGGCCAGCCCTTGAGTTCATAGTGGTGATGGATCGGCGCCATGCGGAAAATACGCTGGCCGCGCAACTTAAACGATCCCACCTGCAGGATTACCGACAGCGTTTCAACCACAAACACGCCACCCATAATCACCAGTAAAAATTCCTGACGCAGCAACACGGCGATGGTTCCCAGCGCGCCGCCCAGCGCCAGTGAGCCGACATCACCCATAAAGACCTGAGCCGGATAGGTGTTGAACCACAGGAAGCCCAGCCCTGCCCCGACGATGGCGGTACAGACAATCACCAGCTCACCGGCGTGACGCAGATAAGGAATATGAAGATATTCAGCAAACTTCACGTTACCGGTGGCCCAGGCAACCAGCGCAAAGCCTGCGGCGACAAAGACGGTGGGCATGATCGCCAGACCATCGAGACCATCGGTCAGATTGACCGCGTTACCCGTTCCGACAATCACAAAGTAGGCCAGCAGCACATAAAACAGGCCTAACTGCGGCATGATGTCTTTGAAAAAGGGCACCACAAGCTGGGTCGCCGGGGTGTCTTTACCTGCTGCATAAAGCCCGAACGCGACGCCCAGAGAAATCACCGACATCCAGAAATATTTCCAGCGGGCAATCAGACCCTTAGTATCTTTGCGCACCACTTTGCGGTAGTCATCGACAAAGCCGATGATGCCAAAGCCGATGAGCACGAACAGCACGCACCAGACATAGGGATTCGACGGATATGCCCACATCAGCACCGAAATGGTGATGGAGGTCAGAATCATAATCCCGCCCATTGTTGGCGTTCCGCGCTTACTGAAATGCGATTCCGGGCCATCGTTACGGACAACCTGACCAATCTGTAATTTCTGCAGCCACGCAATCAGGCGCGGCCCCATCCAGAGAGAGATAAAGAGTGCTGTCAGCAGGCTGACAATGGCGCGAAACGTCAGATAGGAAAAGACGTTGAAGCCCGAATAAAAAGCGACCAGATGCTCGGCCAGCCAAACTAACATGTTCCTTTCTCCTTTAAGCTCTGTACTACCTGCTCCATGGCGGCACTACGCGAGCCTTTTATCAGGACGGTAATTTCTGAGTGTTCGGACAACAATTGACGCAAACGTTCAGTCAGCGCTGTCTTATCGCTGAAATGTTCGCCAGCTTTGCTGTTTTCACTAATAAAATGGCTGAATTTTCCGCAGCTCAGTACGCGATCAATACCTGCATCACGTGCCGCATCCCCGATTTCGCGGTGGCATTTTTCGGTCTCATCACCCAGTTCCGCCATATCGCCGGCGACCAGCACCCGGTAGCCCGGCATCTCTGACAGGACCTGGACGGCGGCGGTCATCGATCCGACGTTCGCGTTATAACTGTCATCCAGCAGCAGCTGATGCGCAGAGAGGCGCACCGGGAACAGGCGACCTGGCACCGATTGCAGGTTTTTCAGCCCCTGCTGAACGGCGCTAAGCGGGGCATCCACTGACAGGGCCAGAGCCGCCGCAGCCAGTGCGTTGGCGATGTTATGCCGACCCGGCAACGGCAGCATAATCTCAGCCTCGCCACGCGGTGTTTTCATCACAAAATGGGTGCCGTCCTGCGCAATGCGGATATCACGGGCAGAGAAATCACACGCTGCCGCCTGCGGCGAGAAGCGCC
Organism: Pantoea hericii; assembly: GCF_014155795.1. Taxonomy (NCBI): domain Bacteria; kingdom Pseudomonadati; phylum Pseudomonadota; class Gammaproteobacteria; order Enterobacterales; family Erwiniaceae; genus Pantoea; species Pantoea hericii. The sequence goes on along the minus strand of NZ_SCKV01000003.1, from coordinate 439,237 downwards.
ACACGGTTTTGTCCTGCAGCGTGGTCTGCCAGTTTGGCCAGTCGTTGCTTTCCTCATTGAGAATCGCAATGCCATTCGCCGGTAAGCCCTGAAAAATCTCGCCCTTGGCTTTAGCGACACCCGCCAGCGAACCAAAGCCTTCCAGATGGGCCGCTGCCAGGTTATTCACCAGCGCGCTTTCCGGTTTAACCAGGTCGGTGGTGTAGGCGATTTCGCCCTGATGATTAGCGCCAAGCTCAATTACCGCATACTGATGCTCTGCGGTCAGACGCAGCAGCGTCATCGGCACGCCATAATCGTTGTTGAGATTGCCTGCGGTGTAGAGCGTCTCACCGCACTCACGCAGAATCGCAGCCGTCATCTCTTTAACCGACGTTTTGCCGGACGAGCCGGTCAGCGCCACGACGCGGGCAGTGGACTGCTGACGAACCCAGGCACTCAGTCGGCCAAAAGCAAGTCGGGTATCTTCCACGACGACCTGAGGCACAGAGACAGGTAAATGCTTACTGACCAGTAACGCCTGTGCGCCACTGTCAATGGCCTCTTCAGCGAAGTCATGCGCATCAAAACGTTCGCCCACCAGCGCGACAAACAGACTGCCTGCTGTCACTTTGCGGGTATCCGTCGTTACGTCATTCAGGGTTAAATCACTGCCGTGCAGCGTTCCGCCGGTGATCTCCGCAAGCGTTTTTAATGAAACCGGAATCATGCTGCGCCTCCCAGCAGTGCCGCAACCGTGGCACGATCGGAGTAGTCGAGACGGCGATTGCCGATGATCTGATAATCTTCGTGGCCTTTACCGGCCACCAGTACGATATCGTCAGGCTGAGCCTGCATGATGGTGTTAGTGACGGCCTGCGCGCGGCCAGACACCAGCCGGGCGCGGCCCGGATCCAGCAAACCGGTCAGAATATCGTTAACAATCGCCTGCGGATCTTCGCTGCGCGGATTGTCGTCGGTAATCACCACCACATCCGCATATTGCTCAGCAATCGCGCCCATTAATGGGCGCTTGCCTTTGTCACGATCGCCACCGCAGCCAAACAGACACCACAGTTTGCCTTTGCAGTGCAGGCGGGCTGCTTCCAGCGCTTTTTCCAGCGCATCCGGCGTATGGGCATAATCCACCACGACCGTCGGTTTTCCTGCGGCGCTGAACACTTCCATACGCCCGTTGACCGGCTGCAACTGCGGTGCAACGTTGATCAGCGTCGCCAGCGGATAATCCAGTGACAGCAGCGTCGCCAGCGCCAGCATCAGATTGCTGACGTTGAACGCGCCCATTAATGGACTGTTGATTTCTCCGTTGCCCCAGCTGGAGCTGAAACGGATGTGTGCGCCGTTATCGTGGTACTCCACCGCATCGGCTTTCAGCCAGCGGCCATGGCAGCCAGGCTGGAGGTTATTCTCCATGGTGACTGCCACCGCATCCGGTAAGCGCGCCAGCCAGCGACGACCGACTTCATCATCGGCGTTAAGAATCGCCTGCCCGACCTGATGCTCAGAAAACAGCAGCCATTTGGCTGACTCGTAGCTCTGCATATCACCGTGATAATCGAGGTGATCGCGGCTGAGATTGGTAAAGACCGCTGCGGCAAACGGCAGCGCCGCGACGCGATGCTGAACCAGTCCGTGTGACGAGACTTCCATTGCGGTCAGGCTCGCCCCTTTTTCCGCCAGATCGTTCAGCAGATGCTGAACATCAACTGCTGAGCCGGTGGTATTTTCTGCCGCGGACAAGTGACCCACCAGCCCATTCCCGACGGTGCCCATGACCGCGCTGGTTTCACCCAGCAGCGTTGCCCACTGCGCCAGCAACTGGGTCGTGGTGGTTTTACCATTTGTACCCGTAACGCCAATCAGCGTCTGTTTCTCACCCGGCTGCTGATAAAAACGGCCTGCTAAGGCTGAAAGACGCTGAGGCAATTGGGCCAGATAGATAACCGGTACGCCGTGCATTTCACGGATTTCGCCGTCGGCGGCTTCGCCTTCAGCTTCGGCCACCACGGCGGCGACGCCCTGAGCAATCGCCTGCGGGATGAAACGGCGTCCATCGACCTGATGGCCTGCAACAGCGACAAACAGATCGCCAGAAGCCGCAATGCGGCTATCCAGTGTCATGTCGCGCAGTGGGCGCGCCGGCGCGCCTGGCACCCAGGGGCCGAGTAAGTCGCGCAGGTTACGATCTGTCACTTGTTTCCTCACTTCTGTTAGTCACCAGCTCATTCTTGTCATTGGTCGGTAACGCGTCCGGCTCGATGTTCATGGTGCGCAGTACGCCGCCCATGATGGCACCAAACACCGGGGCAGAAACCGCACCACCGTAATACTTGCCGGCCTGGGGATCGTTGATCACCACCACCAGCGCGAATCGGGGATGACTGGCAGGCGCAACGCCTGCGGTATAGGCAATGTATTTGTTGACGTAGCGACCATCGGGCCCGACTTTTTTCGCTGTACCGGTTTTTATCGCAATCCGATAACCTTTGATGGCCGCTTTGACCCCACCGCCACCAGGCAGCGCCACGCTTTCCATCATATGCATCACGGTTTTCACCAGTGACTCATCGAAAACGCGTTGTCCCGCGACGGGCGGATCCACTTTGGTAATCGACAGCGGGCGATTAATGCCATAGCTGCCAATTGTTGCGTAGACTCGCGCTAACTGTAACGGCGTTACCATTAGCCCGTAGCCGAAAGAGAAGGTGGCCCTCTCTATGTCAGACCACCGTTGTTTTTTAGGGTATAAGCCACTGCTTTCCCCGACCAGCCCCAAATTGGTCGGTTTGCCCAGTCCAAAGCGCGCATAAGTTTCTACAAGCGCTGAGGAAGGCATCGCTAACGCCAGACGTGAAACACCGACGTTACTCGATTTCTGTAAAACCCCTGTCAGGGTCAATTCGTTGTAGCGCGCCACATCCTTGATCTCATGACCATTGACGCGATATGGCACGGTATTCAGGACACTGTTCTCTCTGACCACGCCGCGTTGCAGCGCCGCCATGACCACCATCGGCTTCACGGTCGAGCCAGGTTCGAAAATGTCGGTGATGGCGCGGTTACGCATCAGATCTTTCGGCGTGTTGCCAAGATTATTCGGGTTGTAAGCCGGGCTGTTGGCCATCGCCAGTACTTCGCCGGTATTCACATCCACCAGGACTGCCGTGCCCGATTCCGCTTTGTTAAAGGCCACGGCGTTATTCAGTTCACGGTAGACCAGCGCCTGTAAGCGCTCATCGATGCTGAGAGTCAGGTTATGCGCGGCCCGGCTGTCCACAGAGGAGATATCTTCGATGACGCGACCGTAGCGATCTTTACGCACCGTCCGCTCGCCCGGCGCACCGGTCAGCCATTTATCAAAACTCTTCTCAATGCCTTCAATGCCCTGCCCGTCGATGTTGGTAAAGCCAATCAGATGAGAGGTAACCTGCCCGGCAGGATAGTAACGGCGCGACTCTTCGCGCAGATGAATACCGGGAAGTTTGAGTTTTTTGACGTAGTCGCCGATGGCCGGATTGACCTGACGCGCCAGATAGACAAAGCGGCCTTTAGGATTGGCATTTACGCGCGCGGCCAACTGGTCAAGGGGGATAGAGAGCGCATCAGAGAGTGCCTTCCAGCGGCTGTCCAGCGTGACGCCACCACCGGCGTGCAGCTCTTTTGGATCCGCCCAGATGGCATTAACCGGGACACTCACTGCCAGCGGTCGTCCGGCACGATCGCTGATCATCCCGCGCGAGGTTGGCACCGCCTGAACGCGCAGCGAGCGCAGATCGCCCTCTTTGACCAGCTTGCCAGGATTGATCACCTGCAGCCAGGCAACACGTGACAGCAATCCACCCAGCGCCAGTAAAATACAGCCGCACAGCAACGCAAAACGCCAGCTTACAAAGCTGGCTTTATCTTCCGGTTTCTTCAATTTCAGCGTTCTGCCTGTGCCGCTCATTCGCTAACTTAAGTCCTTATTTCTGCACCACGATATTTTCTTGTGAAGGATCAACGTGCTGCAGCTGCAGCTTCTCGGTGGCGATGCGTTCAACACGGCTGTGATCGCCCAGCGCATTCTCTTCCAGAATCAGGTTGCGCCACTCGATATCCAGCGCGTCACGCTCCAGCACCAGCTGTTCACGCTGTGCCGTTAACAGTCGTGTTTTATGCGTGGTGGTGACCACCAGCACGGCAGAAACCACGACAGCGATCAGCAACAGCACCGGAATCTTGCCCTTTCGCAGCAGATCCCCGCCGATAACGGCAGGCAGACTGTGACGCTCGTTACCGATCATGCGTCGGTTTTCTCCGCGATACGTAAAACCGAGCTGCGCGCGCGTGGGTTCTCAGAGACTTCAGCGTCACCCGGCGACATTTTGCCGAGCAACTTCAGTTCACGGCCACCCAGGGCTCGCAGCTGATGTTCAGTCATCGGTATTCCGGCCGGCACCTGTGGTCCACGACTCTGATCGCGCATAAAGCGCTTAACCAGCCGATCTTCCAGTGAATGGAAGCTGATCACAGAGAGACGGCCCTGCGGTGCGAGTACCTGAACCGCGCCTTTCAGTGCGATATCGATCTCTTCCAGTTCACTGTTAATCCAGATGCGAATGGCCTGGAAGCTGCGTGTAGCCGGATGTTTAAACTTATCTTTCACTGGCATAGCGATGGAGATGACTTCAGCCAGTTCACGGGTGCGGGTCATCGGCTGCTCGCGATTGCGCTCGACAATGGCCCGGGCAATACGTTTAGCGAATCGCTCTTCACCGTAAGTCTTCAGGACGAAAGCGATATCTGCCTCTTCCGCGTGCAGCAACCATTCTGCGGCTGAGTGACCACGCGACGGGTCCATTCGCATGTCCAGCGGTCCGTCACGCATAAAGGAGAAGCCGCGTTCAGCGTCATCCAGTTGCGGCGATGAAACCCCCAGGTCCAGCAAAATCCCGTCAATTTTTCCGACCAGATCCCGTTCAGAAACATACTCTGCCAGCGCAGAAAAAGGGCCATGAATAATTGAAAAACGCGGGTCGGTAATCTCAGCAGCAGCGGCGATAGCTTGCGGATCACGATCGATGGCGATCAGTTTTCCCTTCTCTCCCAGTTGCGAAAGAATCAGGCGTGAGTGGCCACCACGACCAAATGTGCCGTCGATGTAAATACCGTCTTCCCTGATATTGAGGCCGTTAACCGCCTCATCCAACAGCACGGTGGTATGTTTGAAATTTTCCTGCATAGCTATAGCGACAAGTCCTGCAACCGCTCAGATAAAGGTTCCTGAGCCGACTGTTCTGCGTCAATATCGTCCCTGACTTGTTGATACCAGGTCTGTTCATCCCACAGCTCAAACTTATTGAACTGTCCAACCAGCATCACTTCTTTGGTTAATTTTGCGTGCTGCCGAAGCGTATTCGCCAGCAGCAGGCGGCCTGCATTGTCCATCTGACATTCACTGGCATGTCCCAGCAGCAAACGCTGCACGCGGCGCTCAAGTGGATTCATACTGGAAAGGCGTGCCAGCTTTTTTTCAATGATTTCCCATTCGGGCAGGGTGTAAAGCAACAGGCATGGCTGGTGGAGGTCGATGGTACAGACCATCTGCCCCTGAGACTCCCCAATCAGCAATTCGCGATATCGCGTGGGTACGGCGAGCCGCCCTTTGCTGTCGAGATTGACTAACGTTGCTCCGCGGAACATGCCAGTCTCTTCTCCTCATCACCCATTTACGCCACTTTATCCCACTTTTTACCACGAAACGAGTTTAAGGATCCCATGAAATCCTTGTCAAGCCGGAGCGGCAGTTGAACATCACTCTTTACAAGGCGCAAAATTAAAGTCTGGCGACGATATAATCGAATAAAAGGAGAAACTAAAAATTAAGCCAATGAATAACTGAATAAAAAAAATGGCTCGGGGAAAAAAGACTAAAAATGAAACAATGTAAAGGGTTAAATATTTATCCTGATTTCTGAGACAGCGGCGGCATTTTAGGGGATTTCTGAATGGAAGCCCAGCGGCTTCAGGGCAGACGGGAAAGAAGGTTTGTTGAAGTTGTAAGCAAATAATAGGTATCGGGCTTTCTGCTTTGTTAGATTTGATGAGCAGAATTTACCCTTTTTTACGTCGACCTGTTTATTTAATCAGTAAATCGCGAAATAAAAGGGGCAGTATAATACTGCCCGTTACTCATTTAACTCTTCGGCTTAATTGTCCGCGACGGTATAAATTACGCCGGATACGGGTTAAGCCTGGTTTTGGTTTTCGGGGTTCGTCCAGTGAGGCTAAAACTAATTCCAGCACGCGCTCTGCCACGTCACGATGACGCTGACCAACGGCCAGGACCGGACACTCAAGAAAGTCCAGTAATTCGTGGTCGCCAAAGGTGGCAATCGCCAGCTCCGTCGGCAGGCGGCCGTTTCGTTTCAGCGTCACATCCATCACACCCTGCAGCAGCCCAAAAGAGGTGGTGAAAAGCGCCTCTGGCATCGGATGATCTTCAAGGTATTTCTCAAACAGTGCAGCAGCAGCAGTGCGTTCGAAGCTGTTGCAGTAGATATAATCAATCGGACGGGGATCGTCTTTCCAGGCATCGCGGAAACCCATTTCGCGCAGGAAGCTCACTGACAGTTCGGGTAACGCACCGAGGAACAGCACATTTTTAACGTCGAGCTGACGCAGTTCAGCAGCCAGTGTCTGGGCATCGTCCTGATCGGCCCCGACGACACTGGTAAAATGTTCACGATCCAGCGCACGGTCGAGCGCAATTATTGGCAGAGAATCGTTGATCCAGCGCTGATAAAAGGGATGCTCTGGCGGTAATGAGGTGGAAACGATAATTGCATCGACCTGGCGCTGCAGCAGATGTTCAATGCAGCGCATCTCGTTTTCAGGCTGATCTTCAGAACAGGCGATCAGAAGCTGATAGCCGCGCTGACGTGCCTGTCGCTCAAGATAGTTTGCAATACGCGTATAACTGGTATTTTCCAGATCAGGGATCACTAACCCAATGGATCGCGTACGCCCGGCGCGCAGCCCCGCAGCCACCGCATTAGGGTGATAATTATGTTCACGTACCACTGCCATGACTTTTTCAACGGTCTTGTCGCTGACACGATACTGCCGCGCTTTGCCGTTGATCACATAACTGGCCGTGGTGCGCGACACGCCTGCCAAACGCGCAATTTCATCCAGTTTCACAATAACCCCACCATCAAATCCGCTTTTACGGCAGAAATAGCCGCAGTTAAGCTATGGATAACTCATGTCTATCATCTAACAGCAGAAAAGTGCGCGGAGCAACCGCTTTTCTGAATGTAATCCGCCTGGCGCATAAAAAATAAAAAAACCCGGCATTTCGCCGGGTTAGGTGAGGATTGATGATGACGCAGCGTGATTAACGCATGATGCGATCGCCGCGTGAAACGCCGACGATACCGGAGCGCGCCACTTCAACAATTTCAGCGACATCGCGGACGGTGCTCAGGAAGGCGTCCAGTTTGTCGCTGGTGCCTGCCAGCTGAACCGTGTACAGCGTCGGCGTTACATCGATGATCTGACCACGGAAGATCTCGGCGTTACGCTTCACCTCTTCGCGACCATAACCACTGGCCTGAATCTTCACCAGCATAATTTCGCGCTCAACATAGGCGCCCTGCCCCAGCTCGGTGACGCGCAGGACATCCACCAGCTTGTGCAGTTGCTTTTCAATCTGCTCCAGTACCTTCTGATCGCCCACCGTCTGAATGGTCATCCGCGACAGTGTGGGATCGTCGGTTGGCGCCACGGTCAGGCTTTCAATGTTATAGCCGCGCTGTGAGAACAGGCCGACGACACGGGATAATGCGCCGGATTCGTTCTCCAGCAGAACTGATAAAATACGACGCATAATTATGTCCTCTCCGTTTTGCTCAACCACATCTCATCCATGCTGCCACCGCGAATCTGCATTGGGTAGACATGTTCGCTACCGTCAACGGTGACATCCACAAAGACCAGACGCCCCTTCGCCAGGGTTTCCAGCGCCAGCGTCAGCTTCTCTTCCAGCTCAGCCGGATGCTCAATCGCGATCCCGACGTGACCGTAGGCTTCCGCCAGACGCACGAAGTCAGGCAGCGATTCCATATAAGACTGGGAGTGGCGACCCGAGTAGATCATATCCTGCCACTGTTTCACCATGCCCAGCACCCGGTTATTCAGGTTCAGTACCAGCACCGGCAGATCGTACTGCAATGCTGTTGAAAGCTCCTGAATATTCATCTGGATACTGCCATCGCCCGTTACGCAGATGACGGTCTCTTCCGGCAGCGCCATTTTCACACCCAGCGCCGCGGGCAGGCCAAAGCCCATGGTGCCCAGACCGCCAGAGTTGATCCAGCGGCGCGGTTTATCGAAAGGATAATAGAGCGCAGCAAACATCTGGTGCTGACCTACATCTGACGTGACATAGGCATCGCCTTTGGTCAGCCGGCTGATGGTTTCAATCACGGCCTGCGGCTTAATTTTGTCGCTGGTGCGATCAAATTCCAGACAGTGACGACTGCGCCAGCCTTCAATCTCCTGCCACCAGTCGTGCAGGCTTTCAGCACGTGATGGCGTGTCGCTTTGCGTCAGTAACTCCAGCATCTGCTGCAGCACCTGTTTTGCATCGCCGACAATCGGGATATCCGCCGACACCGTTTTGGAAATAGAGGTCGGGTCGATATCGATGTGCATCACCGTGGCATTGGGGCAATATTTCGCCAGATTGTTGGTGGTGCGATCATCAAAGCGAACACCGATCCCAAAAATCAGGTCGGTGTTGTGCATCGTCATATTAGCTTCATAGGTGCCGTGCATACCCAGCATGCCGACACACTGACGATGGGTGCCAGGAAACGCGCCCAGGCCCATCAGCGAGGTCGTCACCGGAATATTCAGGCTTTCTGCCAGCTGTAACAGCTCCGCTTCACAGCCTGCGGTAATGGCACCGCCACCCGCATAGATCACCGGCTTCTTCGCCGCCAGCAATGTTGTCAGCGCGCGCTTAATCTGCCCTTTATGACCCTGAATAGTGGGATTGTAAGAGCGCATGCTCACTGACTCCGGCCAGTGATAAGGCAATTTGTTCGCCGGGTTCAGGATATCTTTTGGTAGGTCAATCACCACGGGTCCCGGACGGCCGCTGGAGGCCAGCCAGAATGCCTTTTTCAGCACGCTTGGGATCTCTTCGGTGTTTTTCACCAGGAAGCTGTGCTTCACCACCGGACGAGAGATGCCGACCATGTCGCATTCCTGAAAGGCGTCATAGCCAATCAGCGACGACGGAACCTGACCCGACAGAATCACCAGCGGAATCGAGTCCATATAGGCGGTGGCGATACCGGTAATCGCATTGGTTGCACCAGGTCCGGAGGTGACCAGCACCACGCCGACTTCACCCGTCGCGCGCGCCAGGCCATCAGCCATATGCACCGCACCCTGCTCATGGCGCACCAGAATGTGATCGATACCTCCGACGGTTTGCAGCGCATCATAGATATCTAAGACTGCGCCCCCCGGATAACCGAATACCTGCTTCACGCCCTGATCGATTAACGAACGGACGACCATTTCGGCTCCTGACAACATCTCCATCTTCTGCCTCCAGGCTTGCGGACCCGGCTCTGTGAATGCGCCCGTTTATGCGTATCACGTTGCCCCGGTGCCTGCTTTGCCAATCAAAATCTTATGTTTATGCACGACAGCGGAAACGTCAGCCGCTGTCCGGTTACAGAGAAATCTGTTGCGTTTATTTTTCTGAGAGTAGGTCGATTACCATAACCGCAGTTACACGGGCAGGCAAACCGCAAACCCGCGTAAATTAAAAGGCAGGGACGTAAAGCCTCTGGCCGATAAGAATTGGCTACGCGGATTAAACTAATTACGCGGCAGAACCGCAGAGGAAAATGCTGGGTATGAAATTATTTTCAGCGTGATCTAAGAAATAACGAAAACTTATTACCGGCTGCAATAGCCCACAATCGTCTGACATTTTTCTTTTCTGGCGTAATTAACCAGGAAATCACTAAAGCACATTGGATTATGCTAACCAGCAGGTGATAAATGCTGTGTTCCCGCATAACACCATGCAAAAAAAATACTTATAATTCAATTAAATAGAATTTAAATCGCGCCCCAGCGCCCCGCATTCCCGCGCTGATTGCGTCCACAGTGAGGGTCGCGCTGTTCATTACGCTGCCTGACCGATAAATAACAGAATATCTTCCTCTGGCGCCCAGGAGAATACCCCTGCATTGAAGGTTGACATCCCTGAATGATTCCAGTACCAATATGTACAGCACAACATTTTATAAGGTTTGAATCCATGTTTCGTTCTGTTCGCCTTCTCGGTCTACTACTAAACGCACTCAGCTTGCGCGGTAGACTTGTGGGCGAAATCAAACACTGATTCAAACCTGCTGAAAGTTAAAAACCCGCGCCTGTCGCGGGTTTTTTTATGCTCGTTGCCAGGCCAGAAAAAGCATAAGGATGAATACGATGAGCCAGCAAGTCATTATTTTCGATACCACTCTGCGCGACGGTGAGCAGGCATTACAGGCCAGCCTGAGTGTGAAAGAAAAATTGCAGATTGCGTTAGCGCTGGAGCGCATGGGCGTGGATGTGATGGAAGTCGGTTTCCCGGTCTCCTCACCGGGCGACTTTGAGTCTGTTCAGACCATTGCGCGCACCATCAAAAACAGCCGCGTCTGCGGACTGGCGCGCTGTGTAGAAAAAGATATCGACGCAGCTTATGAGTCACTGCGCGTTGCCGAAGCCTTCCGTATTCATACCTTCATCGCCACTTCCCCAATGCACATCGCAACCAAACTGCGCAGCACGCTGCCAGAAGTGATTGAGCGTGCGGTACATATGGTGAAGCGTGCGCGTAACTACACCAGTGACGTTGAGTTCTCCTGTGAAGATGGCGGCCGTACCCCGATTGATGACCTGTGCCGTATGGTGGAAGCCACGATTAACGCCGGTGCGACCACCATCAACATCCCGGATACCGTTGGTTACACCCTGCCAGGCGAATATGCGCACATTATCAGTGAACTGATGAACCGCGTTCCTAACATCGATAAAGCGATTATCTCTGTGCATACCCACGATGACCTGGGTATGGCATCCGGTAATGCCCTGGCTGCTGTCCAGGCAGGCGCGCGTCAGGTTGAAGGCACGATGAATGGTCTGGGTGAACGTGCCGGTAACTGTGCGCTGGAAGAGGTGATCATGGCGATTAAAACCCGCCAGCAGATCATGAACGTACACACCAATATCAATCATCAGGAAATTTACCGTACCAGCCAGATGGTCAGCCAGATCTGCAACATGCCGATCCCAGCGAATAAAGCCGTGGTCGGCTCCAATGCTTTCGCCCACTCTTCCGGTATTCATCAGGATGGCGTGCTGAAGAATCGCGAGAACTACGAAATCCTGACGCCGGAATCGATCGGCTTACATAAAATTCAGCTCAATCTGACTTCTCGTTCCGGCCGTGCGGCGGTAAAACATCGTATGGAAGAGATGGGTTATGCCGAGCAGGATTACAATCTGGATACGCTGTATGACGCTTTCCTGAAACTGGCCGACAAAAAAGGTCAGGTCTTTGATTACGACCTGGAAGCGCTGGCCTTCATCAACAAACAGAATGAAGAGCCGGAGCATTTCCAGCTGCACGAATTTAACGTCCAGACCGGTTCCAGCATGACTGCCACCGCCTCGGTTAATCTGGGTTGCGGCGATGTTGCTAAATCTGATGCGGCTACCGGTAACGGCCCGGTTGACGCGGTTTACCAGGCGATTAACCGCATTACCCAGTTTGACGCTGAGTTGGTTAACTACAAACTGACCGCTAAAGGCCACGGCGAGAATGCGCTGGGCCAGGTCGATATCGTCGTAAGCTACAACGGCCGCAAATTCCACGGAATTGGTCTGGCGACCGATATTGTGGAGTCCTCCGCTAAAGCGATGGTCAACGCCCTGAACAATATCTGGCGTGCCCGTCAGGTTGAACAAGAATTGCAGCGCAAATTTAAAGACCAGAAGGAAACCGTATAACCATGTCCAGTTCATCTCATATCGCAGTTTTACCCGGTGATGGTATCGGCCCGGAAGTGATGGCGCAGGCGATGAAGGTGCTTGATGCCATTCGTCAGCGCTTTGATATGCAGATCACTACTCAGGAATATGCGGTCGGCGGCATCGCTATCGATCAGCATGGAGAGCCTCTGCCACCGGCAACGGTTGCAGGCTGCGAGCAGGCCGACGCGATCCTGTTTGGTTCCGTTGGCGGTCCGAAGTGGGAGCACTTACCGCCCGCATCACAGCCGGAGCGCGGTGCGCTACTGCCGCTGCGCAAACATTTTAAGCTGTTCAGTAACCTGCGTCCGGCTGCGCTCTACAGCGGTCTGGAAGCATTTTGCCCGTTGCGCGCCGACATCGCGGCTAAAGGCTTCGACATTCTGTGCGTGCGTGAACTGACTGGCGGCATCTATTTTGGCCAGCCGAAAGGACGCGAAGGCAGCGGCCCGGAAGAGCGTGCTTTTGATACCGAGGTCTATCACCGTTTCGAAATCGAGCGCATTGCCCGTATCGCGTTTGAATCGGCGCGCAAACGTCGCAACAAAGTCACCTCGGTTGATAAAGCTAACGTGCTGCAGACCTCGGTGATGTGGCGCGAAATCGTCAACGAAGTGGCTAAAGAATACCCGGACGTGCAACTGAGCCACATCTACATCGACAACGCGACCATGCAGTTGATCAAAGACCCGTCGCAGTTTGACGTGCTGCTCTGCTCCAACCTGTTTGGTGACATTCTGTCTGATGAGTGCGCCATGATCACCGGCTCGATGGGTATGCTGCCGTCAGCCAGCCTGAATGAAGCGGGCTTTGGCCTGTTCGAACCGGCGGGGGGATCAGCGCCGGATATCGCCGGACAGAATATTGCCAACCCGGTCGCCCAGATTCTGTCGCTGTCATTGCTGCTGCGTTACAGCCTGAATGCCGATGCGGCAGCCGACAGTATCGAACGCGCCATCAGTCGTGCACTGGAACAGGGCTACCGCACCAAAGATTTAGCCGGTGATGGCCCAGCGGTCAGCACAGATGAGATGGGCAGCATCATTGCCCGCTTTATCGCCGAGGAAAAATAAAAAAATGAAAACCTTATACCAGAAGTTATTTGATGCACATGTCGTCCACGAAGCGCCAAACGAAACGCCGTTACTCTACATCGATCGTCACCTGATCCATGAAGTGACCTCGCCCCAGGCCTTTGATGGCCTGCGCGCACACGGACGTAAAGTCCGTCAGCCGGGCAAAACCTTTGCCACGATGGATCACAACGTCTCTACCCAGACCAAAGATATCAATGCGTCGGGCGAGATGGCGCGTATTCAGATGCAGGAGCTGATGAAGAACTGCGAAGAATTTGGCGTACAGCTGTATGACCTGAATCACCCATTCCAGGGCATCGTCCACGTTATCGGTCCTGAGCAGGGTATGACGCTGCCGGGCATGACCATTGTGTGCGGCGACTCGCACACCGCCACCCACGGCGCGTTCGGCTCGCTGGCGTTTGGTATCGGCACCTCTGAAGTGGAACATGTATTTGCCACTCAGACCCTGAAACAGGGTCGGGCGAAAACCATGAAGATTGAAGTACTGGGCCAGGCGTCCACCGGCATTACCGCCAAAGATATCGTGCTGGCGATCATCGGTAAAACCGGCAGCGCAGGCGGTACTGGTTATGTGGTTGAATTCTGCGGCCCGGCCATTCAGGCGCTGAGCATGGAAGGTCGTATGACCCTGTGCAACATGGCGATTGAGATGGGCGCGAAAGCGGGCCTGGTAGCACCGGATGACACTACTTTCAACTACCTGAAAGGTCGTCAGTTCTCCCCACAGGGCGAGAAATGGGAGCAGGCCGTTGAATACTGGCGCACCCTGAAATCTGATGAAGGCGCGAAGTATGATGCGGTAGTGACGCTGCATGCTGAAGAGATTGCACCGCAGGTCACCTGGGGCACCAACCCGGGCCAGGTGATTGCCGTTGATCAGTTGATCCCGAACCCGGCCTCATTCGCCGATCCGGTTGAGCGCGCCTCAGCGGAAAAAGCGCTGGCCTACATGAACCTGCAGCCGGGCATTAAACTGACCGATGTTGCGATTGATAAAGTGTTTATCGGCTCCTGCACCAACTCACGTATTGAAGATCTGCGTGCCGCCGCCGCTATCGCCAAAGGCCGCAAAGTCGCGCCTGGCGTGGTCGCGATGGTGGTGCCGGGTTCCGGCCCGGTCAAAGCGCAGGCTGAAGCGGAAGGTCTGGATAAAATCTTCCTGGAAGCGGGCTTTGAATGGCGTCTGCCTGGCTGCTCAATGTGCCTGGCGATGAACAATGACCGCCTGAATCCGGGCGAGCGTTGCGCATCTACCAGCAACCGTAACTTTGAAGGTCGCCAGGGCCGTGGTGGACGTACCCATCTGGTCAGCCCGGCGATGGCCGCGGCGGCTGCCGTGACCGGCCACTTTGCCGACATCCGTGAACTGACGACAGGAGCTTAAGTCATGGCGAATAAATTTACTCAGCACACTGGCATTGTTGCACCGCTGGATGCCGCGAACGTCGATACGGACGCGATCATTCCCAAGCAGTTTTTGCAGAAGGTCACCCGTACCGGTTTCGGTCAGCATCTGTTCCATGACTGGCGCTTTGAAGATGACGCTGGTACGGTGCCGACGCCCGGCTTTGTGCTGAACAAGCCTGAGTTCAAAGGCACCAGCATCCTGCTGGCGCGCGAGAACTTTGGCTGTGGCTCTTCACGTGAGCATGCGCCCTGGGCGCTGACCGATTTCGGTTTCCACGTGGTGATTGCGCCGAGCTTCGCGGATATCTTTTATGGCAACAGCTTCAATAACCAGTTGCTGCCGGTGAAATTAAGCGAAGAGGAAGTGGATGAGCTGTTCAGACTGGTTGCGGCCCAGCCGGGTATCAGCTTCACGGTCGATCTGGAAGCGCAGACGGTCACCGCAGGCGATAAAGTCTATCCGTTTGAACTCGACAGCTTCCGCCGCCACTGCATGATTAATGGTCTCGACAGCATCGGCCTGACCCTGCAGCACGAAGCCTCGATTTCGCAGTACGAGCAGAATCAGCCCGCTTTTCTGCGCTGATTGAGTTAATGAAGGGTGACATTCGGTCGCCCTCAGACTGCTGACAAACCCAAATCAGGGTGAATCTGACAGCAATAAAAAAACCTGATGCGCTGGGAACACGGTCAGAAGAGGAAAGCGTCCCGCGCCAGGGACGGCGCGGGCCGAGCGGCCAGGGATGGCTTAAGCGACTTTCCGATCTGACCGTGTTCTCTTCGCCAGCTCGGTCTTACCGCCACCGAGCCGGACGTTATCAGCACTGTGAGGGCGACATCCTGTCGCCCTTCTCTTTTATACGTCGCGCACCCGCGCCGACATCACCAGCGCCACTATTGCCAGCCCGAATGCCAGCCAGTAAACCGCCTCATGTCCCAGCCGCTCACTCAGCGTTCCCTGAATAACACCCGCCAGAATCATGCCGGTCGAAATCGAATTGGTGAACATGGTGGTCGCCGCACCGGGTCGTCCTGGCATCAGATCCTGGAACCAAAGCATCCCTATGCCAGCAATAATCCCGACAAATACCGCATTAAACAGCTGTAACACCATCAGCGAGGTGCGGGAATTGAAGAGCACCAGCCCCAGATAAAACAGGACGCCCGCCGCCACCGCGATCAGCATTAACCGCCGCTTGCCGATGCGACGCGCGTAATGGCCCGCCAGCAGCATCACCGGGATTTCCAGCCCGGCCGCCGTTCCCATCAGCAGACCGGCCAGTTTCTCCGGCAGACCCAGCGTGGTGCTGATATAGAGCGGCATATCAATGATATACATCGTGTTGCAGGTCCACATCGCCACCGAGGCGAGGAACAGCAAACGCACATCGCGATCGCGCCAGCCGCTCAACGGCAGCCCGCCGCTTTGCATCAGTGGTTGCGAACGTGGCACCGACGGCAGGGTAAACCAGACCAGCAGAATGCAGAGCAGAAACAGCACCGCGGCCACCATAAACAGCGTCACAAAGCCGTAGTTCAGCGCCAGCGCGAACGATAACGGCGGCCCGATCACCCACGCCAGCGACAGTTGCGCACGCATCACAGAACTGAACATCACTGCTTCACGCGCCGACTGATCGGCATACTCTCGTGCCAGCGCAAACAGCTGCGGCATAGAAACACTGGCCAGCGCTGACAGCAGTACACCCAGTGTCAGCAGAGTCAGATAGTCGCGGGTAAAGGCAAACAGTAGCGCATTCACCAGCGCCATCAGGCAGCAGAAAAGAATGATATGACGACGATCGCCGACGCTGTCTGAGCGCTTTGCCACCAGCATACTCACTACGATACCGGCCACCGCATTAATGGTGAAAAACAGCCCGACCCAGAAGGGCCGCGCCTGTACCTCGCGCGTCAGAAACAGGCTGAGCGTCGGTGCCTGCAGAGCACCCGCGATGCCCAGCATGAACGAGGCGACCATAAAAGCGAGGTAAACCGGGTTGATGCGGCGCTGCCGCGTTAACAGCGATTTCATTCGAAATCCCTTACAGAACAAACAGAGGGGAAAAAAGAAGGGTAGACGATACCGCGCAACATGAAAAAAGCCAGCAGAGATCATCTGCTGGCGGTGTAAATGCACCCTACTCAGAAAAGCACTCCGCTGAACAGCGAAGTGAGGGTCGAACGCCATTCACTGCTGAATGCCTCCCGCTCTTCCCATAGCGTAAAGTTTGCTCTTAAAATGGGGCAGGAAAAACAGAGCGCTTTTCACAGGGAGTTCCCCTTTTATGTCCTCATCACGTCTGAAGCAGCAGTTCATCCGCCTGTGGCAGAGTTGTCAGGGCCAGACGCAGGAGATTACGCTCAGCGAACTGGCTGATCTGCTGCACTGCTCGCGCCGCCATATGCGCAATCTGCTCAACCGGATGCAGGCCGCAGGCTGGCTGACCTGGCAGGCTGAAGCCGGACGCGGCAAGCGATCGCAGCTTATCTTCTGCTACACGGGCCTGGCCCTGCAGCAGCAGCGTGCCGAGGATTTGCTGGAACAGGATCGCATCGATCAGCTGGTCCAGCTGGTAGGCGATAAAAACCAGGTGCGGCAGATGATCAGCGCGCACCTGGGGCGCAGTTTCCGGCAGGGCAAGCATATCCTGCGGGTGCTCTACTATCGTCCGCTGCTCAACCTTTTGCCCGGCTCGCCGCTGCGGCGCTCGGAAACCCACATTGCCCGACAGATTTTCAACGGTCTGACGCGGATAAATGAGGAAAACGGGGAAATCGAACCCGATATTGCGCACCACTGGCAGCAGACGTCTCCACTTCACTGGCGCTTCTTCCTGCGTCCTGCGATTCGCTTCCATCACGGCAGAGAACTGGAGATGGAGGATGTGCTCGCCACGCTGGAGCGTCAGCGCCCCCATCCGCTCTTTTCCCATATTGCGCAAATCGACTCACCTGCCCCCTGGACGCTGGATATCCGTTTAAGCCAGCCCGACGAGGGCTTGCCCTGGCTGCTGGGCAGCGTCAGTGCGATGATCCTGCCGCGCGAATGGCCGACGCTGCACGACTTTGCTCGCCAGCCAGTTGGCACCGGTCCTTACCGGGTGATCCGCAATCAGGAGAGCCAGCTGAAGATCGAAGCGTTTGATGACTACTTCGGTTTTCGCGCGCTGATTGATGATGTCTCTATCTGGGTACTGCCCGACATCAGCGATGAGCTGGTCTATGCGGGTGTCCGTCTGCAGGGCGACAGCACCGATGAAGTTCAGGAGGAGAGCCGCCTTGAAGAGGGCTGCTACTATCTTTTGTTCGACCAGCGTTCAGAGCAGGGTCGCAACGAAGCGGTCCGGCGCTGGGTCAGCTACCTGTTTAACCCCATCGCCCTGCTCAATCACGCTGGTGTCGGCTATCAGCGCTACTGGTTTCCGGCGTATGGTCTGCTGCCACGCTGGCATCATCGCCGTGACCTGACGCCAGTAGAAAAACCGCCCGACTTAACCCATCTGACGCTGACCTGGTACAGCCAGCACGTGGAGCATGAAGGCATCGCGAATGCGCTGCGTCCGCTGCTGGCAGAGCATGGCGTCACGCTGGAGACCCGTGAGATCAGCTACGAAAGCTGGTATCAGGGCGAAACGGAGAGTGATATCTGGTTGGGAAGCGTGAACTTTACCCTGCCGCTGAATTATTCGCTGTTCGCACAGCTTTATGAGATCCCGCTGCTGCATCACTGCCTTGCTATCGACTGGCACGGCGATGCGGCCCGCTGGCGCGAGAAAGCGCTGCCGCTGGCCGAATGGAGCAAACAGCTGGTCGAGGAAGCCGGCCTGCATCCGCTGTTTCATCACTGGCTGTTGCTTGAAGGGCAGCGCAGTATGCGCGGCGTCCGGATGAATACGCTGGGCTGGTTTGATTTTAAATCGGCCTGGTTCGCCCCACCCGCGCTGTGACGCTTTCGCCCCGGCGCTGAAATGACTAGAATGTGACGTTCTCAACGGGGTGCGGCCTGCCACAAGCAAGCCGCTGAGAGAGACCCGTCGAACCTGATTCGGTTAATACCGACGTAGGGATTTGAGAGGCCTCTGTGCTCAGATCCTTTGCGACTCATCCCCTATTCTCCTGAAGGAGCGCAAAGTGTTAAACAAAGTTCTGCCGGTGCTGCTGTTACTCTCCGCCCCCGTTCTGGCGGCTAAGCCGGTTCTCACGGTCTACACCTACGACTCCTTCTCCGCCGACTGGGGCCCTGGCCCGGCGGTTAAAAAAGCCTTTGAAGCACAGTGCGACTGCGAGCTGAAATTCGTCACGCTGGAAGATGGCGTGTCGCTGCTGAACCGCGTGCGGATGGAAGGCAAAAACAGTAAAGCCGATGTGGTGCTGGGGCTGGATAACAATCTGGTGCAGGCCGCGCAGAAAACCGGTCTGTTTGCCGAAAGTCAGGTCGACACATCGACATTAAAACTGCCCGATGGCTGGCACAGCACCACCTTCGTGCCGTTCGATTATGGCTACTTCGCGTTTGTTTATGACAAAACGCGGCTGAAAAATCCGCCAAAAAGCCTGAAAGAGCTGGTCGACAGCCCGGAGAAGTGGCGGGTGATCTACGAAGATCCCCGCACCAGCACGCCCGGCTTAGGGCTGCTGCTCTGGATGCAGAAAGTCTATGGCGATCAGGCTCCGCAGGCGTGGCAAAAGCTGGCGCAGAAAACCGTGACGGTGACCAAAGGCTGGAGTGAAGCCTATGGCCTGTTCCTCAAGGGCGAAGGCGATCTGGTGCTGAGCTACACCACCTCTCCGGCTTACCACATCATCGAAGAGAAGAAAGAGAATTACGCCGCTGCACCCTTTGCAGAGGGTCATTATCTGCAGGTCGAAGTTGCCGCGCAGCTAGCCAGCAGCAAACAGCCGGCACTGGCACAGCAGTTCATGAAATTTATGGTTTCGCCTGACTTCCAGCGCACTATCCCCACCGGCAACTGGATGTACCCGGTGATCGACACGCCGCTGCCTGCCGGTTTCGCGGCGCTCAACGTGCCTTCCACTGCTCTGCAGTTCTCGCCAGAAGAGGTTGCCAGCCAGCGTTCGGGCTGGATTAGCCAGTGGCAACGCGCCGTCAGTCGCTGATGCCGCGCTGGCTGATTCCCGGTTCCCTCGCCACGATATTGCTGACCATCGTGGCATTCATGGCGTTCGGTGCACTCTGGAGCGCCGCGCCGGATACGGACTTACGCGGCGTGCTGCAGGATGATTACCTGCATCACGTTATCGCGTTCTCTTTCGGTCAGGCTCTGCTCTCCGCCCTGCTGTCACTGCTGCCTGCGGTGCCGCTGGCGCGGGCGCTCTATCGACGCCGTTTTCCGGGTCGTCTGTTGCTGCTGCGCCTGTGCGCCATGACGCTGGTGCTGCCGGTGCTGGTCGCGGTGTTCGGTCTGCTGACCGTCTATGGTCGCAATGGCTGGCTGGCGCAGTTGTGCCAGCTGGCAGGGATGGGTTATCACTTCTCCCCGTATGGTCTGCCAGGCATCTTGCTGGCGCACGTCTTCTTTAACCTGCCGCTGGCGACCCGCCTGATGCTGCAGGCGCTGGAGAGTATTCCGGCGGAACAGCGTCAGCTGGCGGCACAGCTCGACCTGCGCGGCTGGCATCATTTTCGTCTGCTGGAGTGGCCATGGCTGCGGCGTCAGCTGTTGCCGACCGGTGCGCTGATCTTCATGCTCTGTTTCGCCAGCTTTGCCACCGTACTGTCACTCGGCGGCGGTCCGCAGGCCACTACCATTGAGCTGGCGATCTTCCAGGCGCTGAGTTATGACTACGATCCCGGACGCGCAGCGCTACTGGCGCTCATCCAGCTCGGCTGCTGTCTGACGCTGGTGCTGCTCAGCCAGCGTTTCAGCAAGGCGATTCCTGCCGGAACCAGCCAGCTGCATGGCTGGCGTGATCCGCAGGATTCGCGTGGAGCACAGCTGATCGATGCACTGCTGATCCTGCTGGCACTCCTCCTGCTGTTGCCGCCGCTGGCGGCGGTCATCGTCGATGGTCTGCACGGCGGACTGCGCGGCGCGCTGGCGCAGCCTGCACTGTGGCAGGCCACCTTGACGTCATTGCGTATCGCCATCGGTGCCGGTCTGATCTGTGTGGTGCTGACCATGATGCTGCTGTGGAGCAGTCGGGAACTGCGTCTGCGCCAGCGTCCGGCGGCGGCACAGTTGATCGACACCAGCGGCATGCTGATTCTGGCGATGCCAGGCATTGTGCTCGCCACCGGCTTTTTCCTGCTATTCAATGCCACTATTGGCCTGCCTGATTCGGCAGAAGGGCTGGTGATCTTTACCAATGCGCTGATCGCCATTCCCTATGCGCTGAAAGTACTGGAAAACCCGATGCGGGATGTCGCAGAGCGTTACGGCAGGCTCTGCGATTCGCTGGATATCCACGGCTGGAACCGGCTGCGGCTGATCGAGCTGCGGGCGCTGAAACGTCCGCTTGCCCAGGCGCTGGCCTTTGCCTGCGTACTGTCGATTGGTGATTTCGGCGTGGTGGCACTGTTTGGCAACGCTGACTTCCGCACACTGCCGTTCTACCTTTATCAGCAGATTGGTGCCTATCGCGGCGCAGATGGCGCGGTCACCGCCCTGCTATTGCTGTTGCTCTGCTTATTGCTGTTCACGCTAATGGAAAAATTACCAGGCCGCCATGCTGACTCTTGATAACCTCACTTACCTTTATCAGCATCTGCCGATGCGCTTCAGCCTCAAGGCCACACGTGGCGAGCGCATCGCCATTCTCGGCCCCAGCGGAGCCGGGAAGAGCACCCTGCTGAGCCTGATTGCCGGTTTCCTGCCGGTGAAACAGGGCACCCTGATGATTGACGGGCAGGATCACACCCACAGCGTGCCAGCCAGACGACCGGTTTCGATGCTGTTTCAGGAGAACAACCTGTTTCCGCACCTCAGCGTACAGCAGAACATGGCGCTGGGGCTGCATCCGGGATTAAAACTCAGCGCTGAGCAGCGTCAGCAACTGGCTGCACTGGCCGATCAGGTGGGATTAGGCGATCTGCTAAACCGTTTGCCGGGCGAGCTGTCGGGCGGACAGCGACAGCGTGTGGCGCTGGCGCGCTGTCTGCTGCGTGATCGTCCGGTGCTGCTGCTGGATGAGCCTTTTTCTGCACTGGATCCCGCGTTGCGCGGCGAGATGCTGCAACTGGTGCGTTCAGTGTGCGAAGCGCGCAGCATTACACTGCTGATGGTGTCGCACAGTCTGGAAGATGCCCGGCAGATTGCGCCGCGCAGCGTAGTGATTGTGGATGGACGGGTTTACTGGGATGGCGAGACCCGACAGCTGCTGTCGGGTGACACGCGGGAGGCCGAGGTCCTCGGCATCCCGCGCCGTTAAGCGTTACGCGAAGAAAACCTGCCACAGCAGATGACGGAAAATCGGCATCATCGGATGGAACTGAATGCCGACAAACGCTGCGACGGCGATCACCAGCCCCAGCGGACCTGCCCAGCGCAAACGCTCCGGCGGCAGCCAGGCAGTCGCCCAGTCACGACTCTTGCCACTGCGCCACCAGCGCCAGCATAACCAGCCCCCGAGCCATATCAGCAGTGCTGCGCCAAGTAACAGCCATTTAAAGCTGCCGCCCTGCGCGGCTTTCGGCACATCGATCGCCACGCCTGCCAGAATACCAGGCAGCAGATAGAGCGGTGGCCAGAGGATGCAGCCGATAATGTTCGGCGGCAGAAATTTACGCACCGGCAGCTCCAGCATACCGGCCGCCAGCGGGATCAGCGGACGCGTAGGTCCCACAAAGCGCCCGACCAGAATCGTAAACATGCTGTGCTGATGCAGGGCGTGCTCGGTTTTATCCAGCAGGCCTTTGTACTTTTGCAGATACTTCCAGCGGTGCAGCGGCCCCTGGAATTTCCAGCCGATACCGTAAGAAACCCAGTCACCAATCAGGCAGCCCGCAAAACCCGCGGCCCAGGCCGGGTAAAGGCCCAGCTCGCCACTGCCGATCAGCGCGCCCAGGCTGGCCATCATCACTGTACCTGGCAGCAACAGGCCGACCAGCGCCAGCGACTCCAGAAACGTCACCAGCGCAACGGCAAACAGAGCCCATTCCAGAGACTGCGTAATCAGTTGTTGAATCCAGGCTTCCATAATCATCCTAAGTAAAAGCAGAAGGCTGGATTGTCCAGAGCCAGCCACACAGCGTCAAGGCAAGAATTGTAGGACAATGTTGACAAAACCGGTGACGAGAACTGTATAAATATCCATGGTATACTTAAGCCGTTTTCTCACCCCTGAAATACTGAGTCCGGAGAACATCTGAATATGCCCCGCGCAGGTTTTCTGCTCACCCGCCACTGGCGCGACAGCCCGCATGGCACCGAAATTATCCTCTGGCTCGCCACTGATGCCGGTGCGCAGCGCGTGGTGCTGCCCGTGCAGGAGTCTGTCGCGTTTATTCCCGAAGAATTTCAGGCGCAGGTCAGCGAGCTCCTCAAAGATGAACGTCAGTTTCGGATTCAGTCGCTGGCGCTGAAAGATTTCCGCCGCCGCCCGGTTTTTGGCCTCTACTGCCCGCAGCATCGTCAGCTGCAGCGCATTGAAAAACGGCTGCGTGAACAGGGCATTCCGGTGTATGAAGCGGATATTCGCCCGCCGGAGCGCTACCTGATGGAGCGTTTTATTACCGCGCCGGTCTGGTTTGAGGGCGAGCAGCGCGGTGATAGCGTAGTCAATGCGCGGCTCAAACCCCATCCCGACTATCGCCCGCCACTGAAGTGGGTCTCGCTGGATATTGAAACCACACAGCATGGCGAGCTCTACTGCATCGGGCTGGAGGGCTGCGGTCAGCGTCAGGTTTATATGCTCGGCCCGGCCAACGGTGATGCCAGCACGCTGGATTTCGAGCTGATCTATCTCGACAGCCGACCACAGCTGCTTGAAGCGCTGAACCAGTGGTTTGCAGATCACGATCCGGATGTGTTGATTGGCTGGAACGTGGTGCAGTTTGACCTGCGGGTGTTGCAAAAGCATGCCGATCGTTACGGCATTCCACTTCGTCTTGGTCGCCAGCAGGCCGCGCTGGAGTGGCGTGAACATGGCTTTAAGCCCGGCGTTTATTTTGCGCAGGCCAGCGGGCGGTTGATTATTGATGGCATTGACGCGCTGAAATCAGCGTTCTGGGATTTTCCCTCATTCAGCCTGGAGTCGGTATCGCAACAACTGCTGGGTGAAGGTAAAGCAATCGATAATCCCTGGCAGCGCATGGAGGAGATCAACTGGCGTTTTGCCAACGATAAACCGGCGCTGGCACGCTACAACCTCAAAGACTGCGAGCTGGTGACGCGCATTTTTCATAAAACGGCGATAATGCCGTTTCTGCTGGAACGCGCGGCGGTGAATGGCCTGGCAGTCGATCGCCACGGCGGTTCGGTGGCCGCCTTTGGTCATCTTTATATTCCCCGGATGCATCGCGCGGGATTTGTCGCACCGAACCTGGGTGATGTGGCGCCGGAAGCCAGTCCGGGCGGCTATGTGATGGATTCGCGCCCTGGTCTGTATGACTCGGTGCTGGTGCTGGATTATAAAAGTCTCTATCCGTCGATTATCCGCACCTTCCTGATCGACCCGGTGGGTCTGGTAGAAGGACTGGCTCATCCTGATGATGCCGATTCAATCGAAGGTTTTCGCGAAGCGCGTTTCTCCCGGCACACTCACTGCCTGCCTGCGATCGTCGAGCAGATCTGGCTGGGGCGTGAAGCGGCGAAAAAGCAGAAAAACCAGCCGCTGTCTCAGGCGCTAAAGATTATCATGAATGCCTTTTACGGTGTGCTGGGCACCAGCGCCTGCCGTTTCTTTGATCCGCGCCTCGCCTCCTCAATTACCCTGCGCGGTCACGCCATCATGCAGCAGACACGCGCGCTGATCGAGGCGGAAGGCTATGACGTGATCTATGGCGACACCGACTCCACTTTTGTCTGGCTGAAGTCCGCCCACAGTGAAGAGCAGGCCGCCGCGATTGGTCAGCAACTGGTGCAGAAAGTGAATGCCTGGTGGCGCGACCACCTGCAGCAGACCCACGGGCTGACCAGCGCACTGGAGCTGGAGTATGAAAATCATTTTTGTCGTTTTCTGATGCCGACCATTCGCGGCGCGGAACAGGGCAGCAAGAAACGCTATGCCGGACTGATTCGTGACGCCGCCGGTGAACGCATGGTTTTCAAGGGGCTGGAGTCGGTGCGAACGGACTGGACGCCACTGGCAAAAGCATTTCAGCAGCAGCTCTACCACCGTATCTTCCACCGTGAGCCGTGGCAGGATTACATTCGCACCACCGTCGCGCAGCTGCTGGCGGGTGAACTCGACGATCAGCTGATCTACAAAAAGCGTCTGCGACGTCCGTTAAAAGAATATGAACGAAACGTGCCCCCGCACGTGCGTGCCGCCAGGCTGGCGGATGAGCAGAATCGTAAATTAAACCGGCCTTTGCAGTATCAGAATGGAGGCCGGATTCGTTACGTGATTGCCACGGCAGGCCCCGAGCCACTGGAGGCACGCAGCACGCCGCTGGATTACGACCACTACGTTACGAAGCAACTTCAACCGGTCGCGGAGGGGATTCTGCCCTTTGTCGAAGGTGACTTTGCTACACTTATTACCGGGCAGCTGGGGCTTTTTTGACAGGTGACGAATGCCCTGCCATCCAGTACCATAGCGCCCTTCCTGAAACTCACCGCTCTTAAAGCCCGCTCCAGACCTTGTTGTCTGGTGGTAGCGCTATTGCCTGAGCTTTGGGAACACCTTTAAAAACGTTAAAATTCGAGCAAACAATATATGGTTTTTACATTAGGTCAGCGCTGGATTAGTGATACGGAAAGTGAACTGGGACTGGGCACCGTGGTGGCGATCGATACACGTATGATCACCCTGCTGTTCCCCGCTACGGGAGAAAACCGCCTTTACGCCCGCAACGATTCGCCGGTTACCCGCGTCATCTTTAATCCGGGTGATACCATCACCAGCCACGAAGGCTGGCAGATGCGCGTTGATGAAGTACGCAACGAAAATGACCTGATGACCTATATCGGTACCCGTCTGGATACCGAAGAAAGCGACGTGATGCTGCGCGAAGTGATGCTCGACAGCAAGCTGGTATTCAGTAAGCCGCAGGATCGTCTGTTTGCCGGCCAGCTCGACCGGATGGACCGTTTTGCCCTGCGCTTCCGCGCCCGTAAATACCAGAGTGAGCAATACCGCCTGCCGATTAGCGGCTTACGCGGTATGCGTACTAACCTGATCCCTCACCAGTTGCACATCGCCCATGATGTGGGCCGCCGCCATGCGCCGCGCGTGCTGCTGGCCGATGAAGTTGGCCTGGGTAAAACCATTGAAGCCGGGATGATCATCCAGCAGCAACTGCTGGCTGGCCGTGCCGAGCGCGTACTTATCGTGGTGCCTGAAACCCTGCAGCATCAATGGCTTGTTGAGATGCTGCGCCGCTTCAACCTGCGCTTTGCGCTGTTTGACGACGACCGCTACACCGAAGCGCAACACGACAGCGACAATCCGTTTGAAACTGAGCAGCTGATTATCTGCTCACTCGACTTCGTGCGTCGCAACAAACAGCGTCTTGAAATGCTGGCCGATGCCGAATGGGATCTGCTGGTGGTCGATGAAGCGCACCATCTGGCCTGGTCAGAAGGCGAGCCAAGCCGTGAATATCAGGTTATTGAACAGCTGGCTGAAAAAACTGCCGGGGTTCTGCTGCTGACCGCGACGCCAGAGCAGCTGGGCATGGAGAGTCACTTCGCCCGTCTGCGCCTGCTCGACCCGGACCGTTTCCATGACTTTGCCGCCTTTGTTGAAGAGCAGCAGCATTTCCGCCCCATCGCCGATGCCGTTACCGCGCTGCTGGCGGATAAAGCGATCTCCCAGGAGGAGATGAACCGGATCAACGATCTGGTCGGCGAGCAGGACATCGAGCCGCTGCTGCAGGTTGCCAACAGCGACCGCGAAGGCAAGCTGGAAGCGCGTCAGGAACTGATCTCCATGCTGATGGATCGCCACGGCACCAGCCGCGTGCTGTTCCGTAACACCCGTAATGGGGTTAAAGGCTTCCCGAAACGCGAACTGCATCAGATCCGCCTGCCGCTGCCTGCGCAGTATCAGACGGCAATTAAAGTCTCCGGCATTATGGGCGCGCGCAAAAGCGCAGAAGAGCGGGCGCGCGACCTGCTCTATCCGGAGCAGATTTATCAGGAATTTGAAGGCGACAGCGGCACCTGGTGGAACTTCGATCCGCGCGTGGAATGGCTGATGGGCTATCTCACCACTAACCGTAAAGAGAAAGTGCTGGTGATCTGCGCCAAAGCGGCCACCGCGCTGCAGCTGGAGCAGGTACTGCGCGAGCGCGAAGGTATTCGTGCAGCGGTGTTCCACGAAGGTCTGTCGATCATTGAACGTGACCGTGCTGCCGCCTGGTTCGCCTCAGAAGAGAATGGCGCGCAGGTGCTGTTGTGCTCTGAGATTGGTTCAGAAGGCCGTAATTTCCAGTTTGCCAGCCGTCTGGTGATGTTCGATCTGCCGTTTAACCCGGACCTGCTGGAGCAGCGTATCGGTCGTCTGGATCGTATCGGTCAGGCGCACGATATTCAGATTCTGGTGCCGTGGCTGGAGCAGACCGCACAGGCCGTGCTGCTGCGCTGGTATCACGAAGGACTGGATGCGTTTGAACACACCTGTCCGACCGGCCGGACAATCTATGACAGCGTCCATTCGCAGCTCATCGGCTATCTGGCCGCACCGGAAAACAGCGAAGGCTTTGATGCCTTTATCAGCGACTGCCGCAAACAACATGACGCGCTGAAACTGCAGCTGGAACAGGGTCGCGATCGCCTGCTGGAGCTGAATTCAAACGGCGGTGAATCGGCTCAGTTGCTGGCTAACGCTATCAGCGAGCAGGATAACGACACCGGCCTGGTGAACTTCGCGCTTAACCTGTTTGATATTGTCGGTATCAATCAGGAAGATCGCAGCGATAACCTCATTGTGCTGACCCCTTCCGATCACATGCTGGTGCCCGATTTCCCTGGCCTGCCGGAAGATGGCTGCACCATCACCTTTAACCGCGATCAGGCGCTGTCACGTGAAGATACTCAGTTCATTACCTGGGAGCATCCGCTGATTCGCAACGGACTGGATCTGATTCTGTCGGGCGACACCGGCAGCAGCGCCCTGTCACTGCTGAAGAACAAGGCGCTGCCGGTGGGGACGCTGCTGGTCGAGCTGATCTATGTGGTTGAAGCCCAGGCACCGAAGCATCTGCAACTGACCCGCTTCCTGCCGCCAACGCCAATCCGTCTGCTGATGGATACGAAAGGCACTAACCTGGCAGGCAAAGTGGAGTTCGAAAGCTTTAACCGTCAGTTGAATGCCGTTAACCGTCACACCGCCAGTAAACTGGTGAATGCGGTGCAGCAGGATGTCCATGCGATTCTGACTCAGGCCGAAGAGAGCGTCGTCAGCGAAGCGCGTGCCGTGATTGAGGCGGCACGGACCGAGGCGAATGAGAAGCTGGGTGCCGAGCTTTCGCGTCTTAACGCGCTGAAAGCCGTCAACCCGAACATCCGCGACGACGAAGTTGAGGCGCTGGAAAGCAATCGTGAACAGGTGCTGCAAAGTCTGGATGAGGCCAACTGGCGTCTTGACGCGCTGCGCCTGATTGTGGTGACACACCAGTAAGCTCAGGGGCCGCATGGCCCCTTATTTTTGGAAAGCCCCATGGAACCTTACAATCCACCGCGTGAACCTTGGCTGCACATCCTTTATCAGGATGCGCATATCATGGTGGTGAACAAACCCAGCGGTCTGCTCTCGGTACCCGGTCGTCTGGATGAGCACAAAGATAGCGTGATGACGCGGATACAGCGGGATTTCCCGCAGGCGGAATCTGTTCATCGACTGGACATGGCGACCAGTGGCGTGATGGTCGTGGCGCTGACCAAGGCGGCGGAGCGTGAGCTGAAACGACAATTCCGCGAGCGGGAGCCTTCCAAAACGTATGTGGCCTGCATCTGGGGTCATCCGGAGAAGGAAGAGGGGCTGGTTGATCTGCCGCTGATTTGCGACTGGCCAAATCGTCCAAAGCAGATGGTTTGCTTCGAGAACGGCAAAGCCGCACAGACAGAATATAAGGTGCTGGAGTATCGGGCGGACAACAGTACGCGGATTTCGCTTAAGCCGATTACTGGCCGCTCGCACCAGCTAAGGGTGCATATGCTGGCGCTGGGCCACCCGATTCTGGGGGACAACTTCTATGCACATCCGGAGGCGAAAGCGATGGCGCCCCGTTTACTGCTGCATGCGGAGTCACTTACCATTACCCATCCGGCATTTGGTAATGCCATGACGTTTCGTCAGCCCGCGGACTTTTAAGGTTTACGGCAGGACTGTCGCCGTGGCCTCCTCTGTTGCAGAAGAGGCCACAGGAGCGACGCATTACTTGAAGCCTTTCTCTTTGCGAATCAGATCGTAAGCCGCCTGGATTTCCTGCGCTTTCTGCTTCGCCATCTCCATCATCTCTGGCGGTAACCCTTTCGCCACCAGCTTATCAGGATGATGCTCACTCATGAGCTTGCGGTAAGCACGTTTAATCGTGGTGGCGTCATCACTGCTCTTCACGCCCAAAACGCTACAGGCATCTTCCAGCGTTGGACCACGTTGCGCCTGCTGAAAGCCGCCTGAACTGCGCTGCCCGCCGCCAAACTGCTGGCCGCCCTCCATCATGCGCAGGAACTGATCGAACTGACCACGCGAAATGCCCAGCTCTTCGGCAATCACGTAGAGTACCTGTCGCTCATTGGGGTGCAGTGAGCCGTCGGCAAAGGCGGCCTGGATCTGAATCTCCAGGAACATCCGAATCAGGTCGAACCGGCCAAAACAGGCGCTGCGCAGTTCTCGCAGTTTGCTGCGCAACGGGTAATCCGCCTGCTTACCTTCGCGGAACGCCCGCTGAGCAGCCGTGCGTGAGTCACCGTGCAGCTGCATCCGCTCCATGAGCAGCGAAGCAATCTGGATATCCGCTTCCGTAACCCGCCCTTTTGACTTGGTCAGATGGCCCATCACCTGAAAGGTGGTGCTGAAAAACAGCGTCTGCCGGGTCTGATTATTTGAGAAGTAAGCCTTGCCTTGTGCGCCACGTACTTTGTCAATCATATGGCCAATGATCAAACCGATCACAATACCCCAAAAGCCTGCGCCGGAAAGTAATCCCACCGCCAGACCCATAACTTTTCCCCAGTAGCGCATAAACTCCTCAATTCGCCATGCTTGCGGCTGAAAATTGCATTATCATACCTGTCATTTATCTCAGCGCCTAACGGCAACGCTGACAGACCAGGATTAACACTGGCGCAACGCCGGGCAGTAAGTTAGTCTCTGACCCGATTGTCGGCATGATGCCAGTTTTCATGGAATTCTCGATACCGCGTATGAAAAAACATATACCTACCCTGCTGGCCACACTGATCGGCGCAGCCATTAGCCAGCAAGCCTTTGCCGACGATTTGATGTCGCAGTGTATGTTAGGCGTGCCGAGTTATAACCGCCCGCTGGTCAACGGTGATACCAACCAGCTGCCTGTCACTATTCACTCCGATGCCGCCAAAGGGAACTATCCCAATGATGCGGTCTTTACCGGCAATGTGAATATTGAGCAGGGCAACAGCCGTATGCAGGCGGATGAAGTTCAGCTTCATCAGCGTCAGCAGGAAGGCCAGACGGCGCCAGTGCGTACCGTCGATGCCCTGGGTAATGTGCACTACGATGACAACCAGGTCATCCTGAAAGGTCCGAAAGCCTGGTCAAACCTCAACAGCAAAGATACCAACGTCTGGAACGGTGATTATCAGATGGTGGATCGTCAGGGACGCGGCACCGCCGACCAGATGAAGCTGCGCGGCGATAACCGCTACACCATTCTGGAGAACGGCACCTTTACGTCCTGTCTGCCCGGATCCAACAGCTGGAGCGTGGTCGGTTCACAAGTCATCCAGGATCGCGAAGAGGAAGTGGCGGAGATCTGGAACGCCCGCTTTAAGCTGGGTCCGGTTCCGGTGTTCTACAGTCCCTATCTGCAGTTACCGATTGGCGATCGTCGTCGATCCGGTTTCCTGATCCCGAATGCAAAATTTGGCAGCAACAACGGCTTTGAGTTCGTGCTGCCTTATTACTGGAACATTGCGCCCCAGGCCGATGCGACCATCACGCCGCACTACATCAGTAAGCGCGGCATGAAATTTGAAAACGAATTCCGTTATCTGACGACGCTGGGTGCCGGCCTGGTAGAATTCGACTACCTTGGCTCCGATAAACAGTACGATAACGACAAAGCACTTCGTGGCATCGCCGAGGATTCCAGCTCCGACCGCTGGTTGTTCTACTGGCAGCATGCCGGTGTCTATGAACAGCACTGGCGTTTCAACGCCAACTACACCAAAGTCAGCGATCAGTATTACTTCAACGATCTCGACTCGAAGTACTACAGCTCCACCGACAACTACGCCACGCAGAAATTCAGCGTTGGTTATGCGGACACCAACTGGGACGCCACACTCTCAGCCAAAGATTTCCAGGTGTTTGGCAGTACTACCAGCAATAACGTCTACCGCGCGATGCCGCAGCTGGATGTTAACCTTTATCAGAATGATATCGGGCCGTTTGATGGCCGGGTTTATGCTCAGGCGGTGAAATTCACCAACGTCAACAGTCGTCTTCCTGAAGCGACCCGTTTACACGTTGAGCCAACCCTGAACCTGCCGCTCTCCAACGGCTGGGCCAGCCTGGATACCGAAGCGAAGTTCCTGGCGACCCACTATCAGCAGACTGACGTTGATTATTATAACAATACGGCCAATGGCTTCAGAGGAAGCAATAGCGGCGAACTGGATGAATCGGTAAACCGCACCCTGCCGCAGTTTAAAGTGGATGGCCGGCTGGTGTTTGACCGCGATATGGACTCCGCAGTGGGTTATACCCAGACGCTGGAACCACGCGTGCAGTATCTTTATATCCCTTACCGCGACCAAAGCAATATCTATCCGTACGACTCTACGCTGCTGCAAACCGACTACACCGGTCTGTTCCGCGATCGTACCTATAGCGGCCTGGATCGCATCGCTTCAGCCAATGAAGTGGCAACCGGTGTTACCTCGCGTATTTATGATAACGATCTGGTTGAACGTTTTAACGTTTCTGTGGGTCAAATCTACTCGTTTACCCCTTCTCGTACTGGTGTGAATCAAACCAATAAAGAAGATGATACCGGCAGTCTGATTTGGGCTGGCGATACATACTGGAAAATCAGCGATCGCTGGGGTGTTCGGGGCGGGCTGCAATATGACACCAAACTCGACAACGTCTCCCAGGGCAATACTGTTCTGGAGTACCGTCGTGATGCCGACCGTATGGTGCAGTTGAGCTACCGCTACAGCAGCCCGGAATACATCGCGGCAGCGTTAAATGACAGCAACCTGGTGACCAATCCTATCTACAAAAATGGGATTTCACAGGTGGGCACCACGGCCAGCTGGCCGATTGCCGATGCATGGTCTGTGGTAGGTGCTTACTACTACGATACCCGCAACAAGCGTCCGGCGTCGCAGCTGGTTGGCCTGCAATACAGCTCATGCTGTTACGCTCTCCGGGTCGGTTACGAGCGCAAAATTAACGGTTGGGAAAACGACGACAGTAAGTACGACAACCAAATCTCATTCAACATTGAGCTGCGTGGTCTGAGTCCTAACTATGGCTTAGGCACCAACGATATGCTGCGTCAGGGCATTATCCCTTACCAGCCTGCTTTCTGATGTTGTGATGTTTGACAGGCAATCCCGCAGTGCGGAACCAACAATGGATAAAGTATGAAGAACTGGAGAATGCTGATTCTTGGTGTGGCAATCAGTGCTAACACCGCGTTCGCAGCACCACAAGTCGTTGATAAAGTTGCAGCCGTGGTCAATAACGGCGTGGTTCTTGAGAGTGACGTGGATGGCATGATGAGCACCGTTAAATCTCAGGCCCAGCAGGCTGGTCAGCAGTTGCCGGATGATAAAACGTTGCGCCATCAGATTCTGGAACGTCAGATCATGGATAACATCATTCTGCAGATGGGTGATAAAGCCGGGGTTCAGATCAGCGATGAGCAGCTGGACCAGGCGATTCAGAACATCGCGGCGCAGAATAAGATGAGCCTTGATCAGCTGCGCAGCCGTCTGGCTTATGACGGCATGAACTACAGCGTTTATCGTTCTCAGATTCGTAAAGAGATGACCATTGCTGAAGTGCGCAACAACGAAGTGCGTCGTCGCATCACGATTCTGCCGCAGGAAGTCGATACGCTGGCGAAACAGATTGGCTCTCAGAACAGTCAGGGCACCGAACTGAACGTCAGCCATATTCTGCTGCCACTGCCGGAAAACCCGACACAACAGCAGGTTGATGAGCAGGAAACGCTGGCGAAACAGCTGGTTGGCGAACTGAAAAATGGCGCTGACTTCGGCAAAATGGCCGTGACCTACTCTGCCGATTCGCAGGCGCTGAAAGGCGGCAACATGGGCTGGGGTAAAATCGAAGAGTTACCGACCCTGTTTGCTCAGGCCCTGTCGAGCGCCAAAAAAGGCGATATCGTCGGTCCGATTCGCTCGGGTGTGGGCTTCCACATCCTGAAAGTGAACGATCTGCGTGGCGAGAACAAAAATGTCTCAGTCACTGAAGTTCATTCACGTCACATTCTGCTGAAGCCATCGCCAATCCTGACAGATGAGCAGGCACGCGCACAGCTGGAGCAGATTGCTAACGATATCCGCAGTGGTAAAACCACCTTTGCGGCGGCGGCTAAGCAGTACTCTGATGATCCGGGTTCAGCGAACCAGGGCGGCGATCTTGGCTGGACCTCTCCGGAAGTCTTTGATCCGGCCTTCCGTGACGCGCTGCTGCGCCTGAAAAAAGGCCAGACCAGCCAGCCGGTTCACTCCTCTTTCGGCTGGCATCTGATTCAGTTGCTGGATACCCGTCAGGTGGACAAAACCGATGCGGCCCAGAAAGAGCGTGCTTACCGTATGCTGTTTAACCGTAAGTTTGCGGAAGAAGCACAGACCTGGATGCAGGAACAACGTGCCAGCGCCTACGTGAAGATTCTGGATGGCAATGCGCAGTAATCACCGTGTGGTGATCACGCCCGGCGAACCTGCCGGGATTGGTCCCGATCTTACCGTTCAGCTGGCCCAGCACTCCTGGCCGGTTGAACTGGTCGTCTGCGCCTCGCCTGCACTGTTGCAGCAGCGTGCGGCGCAACTCGGTTTACCGCTGACCCTGCGTCCCTATCAGCCTGGCGTGGCCGCTGAGCCACAGCAGGCGGGAACACTGACTATCCTGCCAGTCGAAACGGCCGCGACGGTCACGCCCGGCGAGCTTTGCGTCGCCAACAGTGACTACGTGCTGGCCACGCTGGCGCGCGCCTGTGACGGTTGTCTCGACGGTGAATTCGCGGCCCTGATTACCGGCCCGGTTCACAAAGGCGTCATTAATGATGCCGGCATCGCCTTTACTGGCCATACCGAATTCTTCGCCGATCGCGCAGGCGGCCATCGGGTCGTCATGATGCTGGCGACAGAGCAGCTACGCGTCGCGCTGGCTACTACCCATCTGCCGCTGAAAGATGTCCCCGCTGCGGTGACCCGCGACTGTCTGCATGAAGTGATCACGATTCTTCATCGTGATCTGCAGCAGAAGTTTGCCATTGCCGAGCCGCATATCTACGTCTGTGGTCTTAACCCTCATGCGGGCGAAAGCGGCCACATGGGTCGGGAAGAGATTGAGACCATCACGCCAGCACTTAATGAACTGCGTCAGCAGGGCATTAAACTGACCGGTCCGCTGCCTGCGGATACCCTTTTCCAGCCTAAATATCTGCAACATGCCGATGCGGTGCTGGCGATGTATCACGACCAGGGTCTGCCGGTACTCAAATTTCAGGGGTTTGGCCGGGCGGTAAATATCACCCTGGGCCTGCCCTTTATCCGGACTTCAGTTGACCACGGCACCGCGCTTGAACTCGCCGGTCTGGGTCAGGCTGAACCGGGCAGCTTCATCACGGCGCTTAACCTCGCCATCACTATGATCAAGAGCAGTAATGAATAATCGCGTCCATCAGGGGCACTACGCCCGTAAACGTTTCGGGCAGAACTTCCTGAACGATCAGTACATTATCGACAGCATTGTCTCCGCCATCCATCCGCAGCGCGATGAAGCGCTGGTAGAGATCGGCCCAGGCCTGGGTGCCTTGACCGAGCCAGTAGGCGAACGCCTCGATAAATTAACGGTGATAGAACTGGACCGCGATCTCGCTGCGCGTCTGGAAACGCATCCGTTCCTTGGCCCGAAACTGACTATCTTCCAGCAGGATGCCATGACGTTCGACTTCGCCGCACTGGCGCAGGAGAGAGGCCAGCCGCTGCGGGTATTTGGTAACCTGCCATACAATATTTCGACCCCGCTGATGTTCCACCTTTTCAGCTATACTGGTTCGATCAAAGATATGCACTTCATGCTGCAGAAAGAGGTGGTTAATCGTCTGGTCGCCGGTCCGGGTAATAAAACCTACGGTCGTCTGACGGTAATGGCGCAGTACTACTGCCAGATCATTCCGGTGCTGGAAGTGCCTCCGCACTCCTTTACGCCGCCACCGAAAGTGGACTCTGCCGTGGTGCGTCTGGTGCCGTATGCCGAGCCGCCGTATCCGGTCAGCGATGTGCGTATTTTGAGCCGTATTACCACTGAAGCGTTCGGCCAGCGTCGTAAAACGCTGCGCAACAGCCTGAGCCACATGGTGGCTGCCGGCGCGCTGGAGGAGTTATCCATAGATCCAACCCTGCGTGCCGAGAACGTCTCCGTCGCGCAATATTGTCAGCTGGCGAACTGGCTGGCGAATCATCAGGGAAAATCGCAGGAGTAAGTCATGAGTGAAACGGCCCGCGTCTCCGTCCATGTGCAAAGCCAGTACGTTGCCTCACAATCCTCACCGGATGATGATCGTTACGTCTTCGCCTATACCATTACGATTCGCAATCTGGGCCGTTCCTCAGTGCAACTGCTGGGACGTTACTGGCTGATTACCAACGGTAACGGCCGCGAAACGGAAGTTCAGGGCGAAGGCGTGGTGGGTGAACAACCGCTTATCGCGCCAGGCAATGAGTTTCAGTACACCAGCGGAGCCGTGATCGAAACACCGATGGGCACCATGCAGGGACACTATGTGATGGTCGACGAACAGGGTGACACCTTCCATGTCGAGATCCCGGTGTTCCGCCTCGCCATTCAGACCCACATTCATTAATTCATACGCTTTTTGCCCGTTTAGTCGGGCAGCTTCCTGATGGATAAAACCTTATGAGCACATACCTGATTGGCGACGTTCACGGTTGCTACGACGAATTACGTGCCTTGCTGCAACAGGTTGATTTCAATCCTGAGCAGGATACCCTGTGGCTGACCGGCGACTTAGTGGCGCGGGGTCCGGGCTCACTTGAGGTTCTGCGCTATGTAAAATCGCTGGGCGACGCAGTGCGTCTGGTGCTGGGCAATCACGATTTACATCTGCTGGCGGTCTACGCTGGAATCAGCCGTAATAAGCCCAAAGATCGCCTGACACCGTTGCTGGAAGCGGACGATGCGGATGAGCTGATCAACTGGCTGCGTCGTCAGCCGCTGTTACAGGTTGATGAAGAGAAAAAGCTGGTGATGGGACACGCCGGTATCACACCGCAATGGGATATCGAGACCGCGAAAAAGTGCGCGCGTGAAGTCGAAGCGGTACTTGCCAGCGACAGTTATCCGCTGTTTCTGGATGCGATGTATGGCGACATGCCAAATAACTGGAGTGAAGATCTGACTGGTCTGGCACGTCTGCGCTTCAGCACCAACGCGCTGACCCGCATGCGTTACTGCTTTCCCAATGGTCAGCTGGATATGATCTGCAAAGATGCCCCTGAATCTGCCCTTCCTCCGCTAAAACCCTGGTTTAACATTGCAGGTCCGGTCGCACGTGACTACACCATTGTGTTCGGTCACTGGGCCTCGCTGGAAGGCAAAGGGACGCCTGAGGGAATCATCGGTCTGGATACCGGTTGCTGCTGGGGCGGAACGCTGACGCTGCTGCACTGGGAAACGCAGCGCTATATGGTGCAGCCCTCCAATCGCGAAAAAGCGCTGGCCTCCAGCGAAAGTCTGGCACCGCCCGCGCTATAACGGCGATGCTGGCCGGCAAGGCCAGCATCCTCTCTTATGCGCCGATAATGCCGCCATCTTCGCGGGTGATCATGATCACTGACGACCGGGGACGCGGACTGTTATCGGGAAAGTGCGAGTCACCCTCTTCGCCGGGATGCTGCACATTGACGAACAGCGTTTTGTAATCTGGCGTGAAGGTGATGCCCGTCAGCTCGCATGATTTGGGGCCAACCATGAACCGGCGGATCTCCCCACTATCCGGATCCCCTACCAGCATCTGATTGTTCCCCTGCCCCTGATAATCCTCTTTATTACTGTACTTGCCATCGGTCAGGATCCATAACCGCCCGTGCGCATCAAACCCCAGACCATCGGGACTGTTAAAGGTGTTTTCAGCGGTGATGTTAGGTGTACCGCGATAGATCCCTTCAGGATGCGCGATCGGATTGCCGCACAACGCATAGATATCCCACTCAAACGCCTGCGCCGTGGCATCGCCCTTTTCATCCCAGCGGATAATCTGGCCGTAGATATTTTTAGGACGCGGATTCGCCGCATTAACCGGCATGCCTTCATTGCCGCGTTTGTTATTGTTAGTCAGCGTGCAGTAAGCACGACCATCATGCGGGTTAACAGCAATCCACTCTGGCCGGTCCATCCGCGTGGCGTTAACCACATCAGCCGCCGCACGCGCATTAATCAGAATATCGGCCTGACTGTTAAACCCCTTTTCAGCGGTGAGTCCATTTTCACCCCACTTCAGCGCCAGCCAGCGGCCGGTACCTTTCAGCGGCGTGCCCTGCGCATCGCCATTGAACTGCGCCACATAGAGCGTGCCTTTATCCAGCAGTCCGTGATTGGCTTTGGCATCATCCGGGATGACTTTGTCGTCTGAGACATATTTATAGATATACTCGCCGCGCTCATCGTCGCCCATGTAAACCACCAGCTGACCGGTTTTAGCGACCGTAACGGCGGCATTTTCGTGCTTGAAGCGCCCCAGTGCAGTGCGTTTTACCGGCACGGAGTGAGGATCAAAGGGATCGATTTCGACAATCCAGCCGTGGCGGTTAAATTCATTGGGGTTTTTGGCGATGTCGAAACGGGGATCAAAGTCGGCCCAGTTACGCTCTGGCTCGGCGGCATTCAGGGTATAGCGCTTTTGCTGCGGCGTTGGCGTAAAGTCCGCCTGATGGGTACCAAAGTAGGTGTCGTAGTTCTCTTCACAGGTGAGATAAGTCCCCCACGGCGTTTTACCGTTGGCGCAGTTACCAAAGGTGCCAAGGACATGCATTCCCTGTGGATCGGCGGCGGTCTGCAGCGCTTTATCGCCCGCTGCCGGACCGGAAAAGCGCATCGGAGTATTGGCGGTAATACGGCGGTTGAACTCAGAAGGACGCACCACCTGCCAGCGATTGTCCTCACCCCGTTTGACTTCAACGATGGAGATGCCGTGCGCCGCCTGCGACTTTTTCACATCTTCCAGGCTGGTCGCTTTGCTGCCGCCGTGGGCGAACAGCGTCGGCTCATTCACATATTCATTGTTGATCGCCATGACGCCACGCTGGTCATTAATGGCGAAGAAGCTCATACCGTCGTTGTTGTCCCCGAACTGCTTTTCCTGATCTTCCGCACTATTGTTGCCGTGCGGATCAAAGGCGACGGCGCCATTTACCAGCGGATCTCCCCAGGAGATCAGCACGTCTGCGCGATAGCCGGGGGCCACCACAACCTCATCGGCGGTGGATGCGGCAATCCCCTGAAAGCCCAGCAATGGGCTTCCCGCTGGCTTCTCCTGCGCCAGTGCGCTTCCTGAGAGTGTGAGGCCGCCGCTGAGAAAGCCGGTCAGCCCGAGAGCGCCGGAACCGGCAATGAATTTACGACGCAGAGGATCACGCAGACGGTCAGTGCTTAATGCGGAGAGTTCGGTTTTCATTATTAATTGCTTCCTTCATGAAGATCCCAGAAAAGAAGCAATGCTAATGAACAGAGATGACAGCCAGGTTACAGTCTGGCAAAGGGAGGATCAGCGACGACGGTCAAGGATCTCAAAGCAGTAGCTGTGGGAGTTCTGCTCGTCAGCATCGTGAAACTCGCTGAACGTAGACTGCCACTCATCCGGCTCGTAATCCGGGAACTGTGTATCACCTTCAACTTCTGCATCAATGTGCGTCAGATAGAGACGATCGGCGCGCTTCAGCATCTGCTCATAGACGCGTCCACCGCCAATCACCATGATCTCTTCAGCATCACCGGCTGCCTGTATCGCCTCATCCAGGGAGGTGACCCAGGTGACGCCTTCCGTGGTGCCCGGCTGACTGCTGACCACGATGTTCAGCCGGCCAGGTAACGGACGACCAATAGATTCAAAGGTCAGTCGACCCATAATGACCGGTTTCTTCAGCGTATTGCGTTTGAACCACGCCAGATCTGCAGGCAGGTCCCACGGCATGGCGTTCTCCATTCCAATAATGCGATCTGCTGCTAATGCCGCGATAAGACTAATCATGTTAACCACTCACTGAAAAAATTGGCGCCATGATACGTAAAGGTGAAACTTTCGTCGATAGGGGAAAAGGTCTATTTGCGTAAAGCTTTTCATGATGCCGCTTTTCATGCCCTGTGCAGCGTTTTTCACCGCGTAATCGCGTCAGTTTGCCGCAGCTCGCCAGCGACAGGCCTCAGGCTGGCACAAAAAGCGTGCGCAAAAGGAAACGGCTCCCGGAGGAGCCGTAAAGCCTGGTCTGGCTAGCGGTAAGATCGGTGCAGCACAGGGAACGCAGTCAGATCGGAAAGACGCAAAAGCTGTTATCCATGACCGCTCGGCCCGCGCGATTACGCACCTCATCCCTGAGGTGCGCCCGTATACGGGCCAACGCTTTGCGTTGTTCAAAAACGCTCCCGGCGTTTTTTTCCATGGCGCGGGACGCTTTCCTCCTCTGCCTGTGCTCCCTGCCCGTTAAGATCGTTTATCGCTGCAAGCCTGATTAAGGCTCGTCAGGATGATCAGAAGTCGTAGCGCAGACGCACCAGATTCATATCACCCAGGTTATCGGTGCTGGAGGTGAAGACATGTTCGTAGTCAACACGGAAACCGTAGTCGAGGAACAGCACCACACCCAGACCGTTGTCGATGCGCTGGTAATCACGACCGGTCATGACCTCAATGCGATCACCCATAACATAAGGCTGAACCGCTTTCAGACCATACTGCCCCACCGGGATTTTGTAACCGGCGAAATATTCAACGCCCCACGCATCGCCAGCAAAGTAGTTACGCGCGTCTTTGCGTTTGGTCGTCATGAAGTTCTGATACCAGCCACCACCGGCTGACAGCGTCCAGTTGCCTGGTGTCCAGCTCAGTGCAGTGCCGTAAATGTTCTGATCGTAATCGCGGCTGTCGCCATTGTTCGGGTTACGCATCGCCGCGCGGGTGTAGTTCCACGCCGTGCCCCAGCTCAGTTCATCAGAGATATGGTAATCCACGCCCAGCGAACCGCCGCCTTTGCGCTTATAGCGCAGGCCATTGCCTGGCAGATATTCGTTATCGTCGAACAGATAAGAGGCGTAAATATCCGCATCGCCGAAGGTGTTTTTATATTTCAGCTGCTTGCGTGAACGGTAAGATCCGTCGTAGTCACCGTTGATTCCGTTGCCCGGTGCCTGGCCGATCATGTCGTAATCCCAGATATCGGTCTTGGCGCCCACAGTGTCATAATACACGCTGTTCTGCTGACCAAAGGTAAGCTGACCCCAGGTTTTGCTTTTCAGACCGGTGTAGAGCTGGCGACGCGTGGTGTTATTGGCACCGTCAGCATAGTGGCGATCCCAGCCGAAAACTGCCGGGACGTTAACGCCCAGCTCGTAATAGCTGATCCAGCTCACGTCATCAAACAGGTAATAGTCAGCACCGAAACGGAAACGGGTGCCGCCATCAAAACCGTCACGCTTGTAAGATTTGTCATCCACGCCGGTCTGATGATTGAACTGAGCACGAATGCTGCCGCCAACCTTAAAATTAAGACGGCTAAGCGGATCGCCCGCCTGCGGATCCTGCTTTAACAACGTCACTTCCGCCTGGCTGGCGAAAGGAAGAATAGCCATCAGTGCAGCCACTGCACTCAGAGAAAAAGTACGCATTTTCATTTTTTAATTATGTCCTGATACGCTCCAGTGATGAGCGGCAGGCATAGTACTGGCGAAAAATCCGTACAGGAAGTGTTTATATTATAAATTTGTGCGAACCAGCCCCATTCGCACCTAAAGCTAAAAAATTAAGCCAAATCAGTCACTTTAACACAAACTCCAACCCCTTCCCGGACCTGACTTTCAGATTATCGCCAGTAAGAGGGCCAAAAAAAACGGCTCCCGGAGGAGCCGTTTTTCACATTACATCGCCTTTATCTGGGCATGCATTTCCTGAACGGAGATAACCTGTTCCGTCGGATCTGCATTCAGCGCCATCGCAGTCGCGAAACCGCCGTTCAGCGTAGTGTCGTAGTGCACTTTATACTGCAGTGCGCTACGGCGAATCAGCTTCGAATCTTCAATCGCCTGACGACCCGCTGTGGTATTCACGATGTAGCTATACTCGCCATTCTTCAGACGGTCCTGAATATGCGGACGACCTTCATGCACCTTGTTAACCAGGCGCGGATTAATGCCCGCCTCGCCCAGTACCACCGCCGTGCCGTGAGTCGCATCCAGTTCAAAACCGAACTTCTGCAGCT
Organism: Pantoea hericii; assembly: GCF_014155795.1. Taxonomy (NCBI): domain Bacteria; kingdom Pseudomonadati; phylum Pseudomonadota; class Gammaproteobacteria; order Enterobacterales; family Erwiniaceae; genus Pantoea; species Pantoea hericii. The sequence goes on along the minus strand of NZ_SCKV01000003.1, from coordinate 397,623 downwards.
TAGCCGCCAGGTCAACGATACGTTTCTTGTCGCCTTCACGCACCGACAACAGCGCACGGCCCGACTTCTTCATATTGCTCTGTGCGCCTAGCATCGCTTTCGAGAACGCCTCAGCGAACGTGCGGCCCACACCCATGACTTCACCGGTAGAGCGCATTTCTGGTCCCAGAATCGGGTCAACGCCCTGGAACTTGTTGAACGGCAGCACCACTTCTTTAACGGAGTAGTAAGGCGGAATCACCTCTTCAGTGACGCCCTGCTCTGCCAGCGTTTTACCTGCCATCACGCGCGCGGCCACTTTCGCCAGCGGTACACCCGTCGCTTTAGAGACGAACGGAACGGTACGCGCCGCACGTGGGTTGACTTCAATCAGGTAGACTTCGTTGTCTTTCACCGCGAACTGGACGTTCATCAGGCCGCGAACATTCAGCTCGAATGCCAGCTTCTCAACCTGCTGGCGCATCACATTCTGAATCTCCTGACTCAGCGTATAGGCCGGCAGTGAACAGGCGGAGTCACCGGAGTGAACACCAGCCTGCTCGATGTGTTCCATGATGCCACCAATCAGCACCCGCTCGCCGTCGCAGATCGCATCCACATCCACTTCGACCGCATCATCCAGGAAGCGATCCAGCAGCACCGGCGCATCGTTGGAAACCGAAACCGCCGTCTGGAAGTAGCGCTTCAGGTCGATTTCATCGTAGACGATCTCCATGGCACGGCCGCCCAGCACATAAGAAGGACGGACCACCAGCGGATAACCCAGGCCAGCAGCTTTCTCCACCGCCTGCTCCAGCGTCGCGACGGTGGCGTTAGCCGGTTGCTTCAGATTCAGGCGATCAACCGCCTGCTGGAAACGTTCACGGTCTTCAGCACGGTCAATGGAATCCGGGCTGGTGCCGATAACCGGTACGCCTGCGGCTTCCAGCGCACGCGCCAGTTTCAGCGGAGTCTGACCGCCATACTGCACGATCACGCCTTTTGGCTGCTCAATGCGCACAATCTCCAGCACATCTTCCAGCGTAACCGGCTCGAAGTAGAGGCGATCGGAGGTGTCGTAGTCGGTCGAAACGGTTTCCGGGTTACAGTTAACCATAATGGTCTGGTAGCCATCTTCACGCAGCGCCAGTGCGGCGTGAACGCAGCAGTAGTCGAATTCAATACCCTGGCCGATACGGTTGGGTCCACCACCCAGAATCATGATTTTTTCACGATCCGGACTCGGATTGGCTTCGCACTCTTCTTCATAGGTGGAGTACATGTAGGCCGTGTCCGTCGCGAACTCTGCGGCACAGGTATCTACGCGCTTGTAAACCGGGTGCAGATTAAACTGCTGACGCAGCTTGCGGATTTCGCTCTCCGCCACACCCGCCAGCGTCGCCAGCCGTGCATCGGCAAAGCCTTTACGCTTCAGCGTGCGCAGGAAATTCGCATCCAGGCTATTAACGCCTTCGCGGGCGACCTGATCTTCCAGTTTAACCAGCTCTTCAATCTGCACCAGGAACCAGCGGTCAATGTTGGTCAGATTGAACACGCCATCGACGGACATGCCTGCACGGAAAGCATCTGCGATATACCAGATACGGTCTGAACCGGCATCTTTCAGCTCACGACGGATGCGGGTTAACGCTTCCGGGTCATCGAGGTGCACTTTCGGGTCGAAGCCGTTAGCGCCTACTTCCAGGCCGCGCAGCGCTTTCTGCATGGACTCCTGGAAGGTACGGCCAATCGCCATCACTTCGCCGACCGACTTCATCTGCGTGGTCAGGCGATCGTTGGCACCGGCAAATTTTTCGAAGTTGAAACGTGGGATCTTGGTAACAACGTAGTCGATTGAAGGCTCGAACGAGGCAGGCGTTAAACCGCCGGTGATATCGTTCATCAGCTCGTCGAGGGTATAGCCAACCGCCAGTTTGGCCGCCACTTTAGCAATCGGGAAGCCGGTCGCTTTTGACGCCAGCGCTGAGGAGCGTGACACGCGCGGGTTCATCTCGATGACAATCAGACGGCCATCTTTCGGGTTAACGGAGAACTGCACGTTGGAGCCGCCAGTTTCAACACCGATCTCACGCAGTACCGCCAGCGAGGCGTTACGCATGATCTGATACTCTTTGTCAGTCAGCGTCTGGGCAGGCGCTACCGTGATGGAGTCACCGGTGTGAATCCCCATTGCGTCGAAGTTTTCGATTGAGCAGACGATGATGCAGTTATCGTTTTTATCGCGCACCACTTCCATCTCATACTCTTTCCAGCCAATCAGCGACTCATCAATCAGCAACTCATTGGTGGGAGAGAGGTCGAGACCGCGTTCACAAATCTCTTCAAACTCTTCGCGGTTGTAAGCGATGCCGCCACCGGTGCCGCCCATGGTAAAGGAAGGACGGATAATGCACGGGAAGCCAACATCTTCTGCCACGGCCAGCGCTTCTTCCATAGTGTGTGCGATGCCGGAGCGCGCCGTATCCAGACCAATGCTTTTCATCGCCACGTCGAAACGACGACGATCTTCTGCTTTGTCGATCGCATCAGCAGTCGCACCAATCATGGTGACGCCAAACTCTTCCAGCACGCCATGACGTTCCAGCTCCAGCGCACAGTTCAGCGCCGTCTGTCCGCCCATGGTGGGCAGTACTGCATCCGGGCGCTCTTTTTCGATGATTTTGCGCACCACTTCCCAGTGAATCGGCTCAATGTAGGTCGCATCAGCCATTTCCGGGTCAGTCATGATCGTCGCCGGGTTGGAGTTCACCAGAATGACGCGGTAACCCTCTTCACGCAGCGCTTTACACGCCTGCGCACCGGAATAGTCAAATTCGCAGGCCTGGCCGATCACAATCGGACCGGCACCAAGAATCAGGATGGATTTTAGGTCTGTACGTTTTGGCATGAATTAGCTCCTGATTACTTCGCTTGCAGACGGAATGCGTCAATCAATTCAATAAAGTGGTCAAACAGCGGCGCAGCATCACCCGGACCCGGGCTGGCTTCCGGGTGACCCTGGAAGCTGAATGCTGGCTTGTCAGTGCGATGGATGCCCTGCACGGTTTTATCGAACAACGAAATGTGGGTCACACGCAGGTTCGCTGGCAGATTGTTCTCGTCGACCGCAAAACCGTGGTTCTGCGCGGTGATCATCACGCGGTTATTTTCGAGATCTTTCACCGGATGGTTACCACCATGGTGGCCGAGTTTCATCTTCACGGTTTTAGCACCGCTGGCCAGCGCCAGCAGCTGATGACCCAGGCAGATACCGAACACCGGAATCTCTGTCTTCAGGAAGTCCTGAATCGCGCTGATCGCGTAGTCGCACGGCTCCGGGTCACCAGGACCGTTGGAGAGGAAAATGCCATCCGGATTCAGCTTCAGCACCTCTTCAGCTGGCGTCTGTGCCGGAACCACAGTCAGACGGCAGCCGCGATCGACCAGCATACGCAGAATGTTGCGCTTGGCGCCGTAGTCATAAGCCACCACGTGATATGGCAGCGACTCCGCAGCAGCCTGCTCTGGCAGACCTGCGTCCAGTGTCCAGCTGCCCTGCTGCCAGCTGTAAGTCTCAGTGGTGCAGACCTCTTTCGCCAGATCCATTCCTTTCAGTCCCGGGAACGCCTGGGCCTTTTGCAGCGCCAGTGCAGCATCCGGATTGTCGCCGGCAATAATGCAGCCGTTCTGCGCCCCTTTCTCACGCAGCAAGCGCGTCAGCTTGCGGGTATCGATATCGGCAATCGCCACAATGTTGTTGCGCTGCAGGTAGGCCGACAGGCCCTCTTCGCTACGGAAGTTGCTGGCAATCAGCGGCAGGTCACGAATAACCAGGCCCTGCGCATGAATCTGGCTGGATTCTTCGTCGGCGGCATTGGCACCGACATTACCGATATGGGGATAAGTGAGAGTAACGATTTGGCGGGAATAGGAAGGATCAGTGAGGATTTCTTGATAGCCGGTCATTGAAGTGTTGAAAACGACTTCTCCCACTGCCGATCCTGTTGCCCCGATGGCCCGACCGTGGAATTGGGTTCCGTCTTCCAGAACCAGGATTGCTGACTTTATCAAAACATCCTCCAGGGAATAAACAGTCAATATATCTGCATATTAATTCAAAATAGCCGCCTGAATCAATGCAAAAACCGCCTGAATTGTCGATTTTTGGCAAATTGCGCGCATTCTAATGACAGCCCTGGTCATTGTCTACCCTGCAGCGGGATTTTTTCACACTTATCTGCCTTATGAGGTAAAAAACAGGCATGAGCGGCAAAAAGAGAGGAAAACCCGGCAGAATAATCGTTTGCCAGGCGACATAAAAACGAAACCGGCTTAAGCGGTCCCTTATTTTTGACCAAATGGTCAAAAATGGCGTCCATCAGGGAAAATAAATGAAGAAAAGGTGGGAAAACAACAACCAGAAATTAATTTTTAATCAGAATGGCTATTTTAAGATAAAATTAAGGGCAATGAAAACATTGCCCCTTTTCAATCAAGGTATTAACGATTGAAATAACCACATCACGATGGTTCACAACACTCACAACATCGACAAATCCAGCACGTCACGCATATCAAACAAACCAGATTTTTTATCTTTTAGCCATAAAGCTGACTTAACGGCGCCATTTGCAAAGGTCATGCGACTTGAGGCCTTGTGGGTAATCTCTACACGCTCACCGATATCTGCAAACATCGCCGTATGCTCACCCACGATGTCACCCGCGCGAACCGTAGCAAAACCAATGGTCTGTGGCTGGCGTTCACCGGTGTAGCCTTCACGCGTATAAACCGCATGCTCGTCCAGTTTCCACTGCATGGCATCGGCTATCGCCTCACCCATCGCCAGTGCGGTGCCAGACGGCGCATCCACTTTATGACGATGATGTGCTTCGACAATCTCAATATCCGCATATTCACCCATGACTTTGGCAGCCTTCTCCAGCAGCTTCAGCACCAGGTTAACTCCCACGCTGAAGTTAGCGGCAAAGACAATGGCGATATCTTCCGCCGCCGCGCGAATGGCTGCTTTGCCTGCCTCATCAAAACCGGTGGTGCCAATCACCATCGCTTTTCCGTGCTCACGGCAGATCGCCATATACTCCAGCGTGCCTTCCGGACGGGTGAAGTCGATCAGTACATCAAAGTCGTTAGTCACCGCGCGTAAATCGTCAGCGATGAGGATGCCATTCTTTCCGATGCCCGCTAACTCACCAGCGTCGCTGCCGATCAGCGATGAGCCTGGACGTGCCAGTGCCACACCCAGCTCAACGCCTTCTGCCTGCTGCGTCGCCAGAATCAGATTACGGCCCATACGGCCCGGCGCGCCCACAATAGCAATGCGGATAGTGTTCATATTTATTCATTCCTAAAACAAAACTATGCATCCAAAGCGTCATCAGGTTAACGGTGAGTTAACAGTCACGCCACTAATAATCCGTGATAATAAGAATTTTATGCCAGCCGCCTGTGATTATCAGTAAAAGCAATCATCGCAGTGAACAACGGCATTTCAGCCGGGCTATAAAAACAAAAAAGACCGAACAGAGTCGGCCTTTTTATCAGTCATATCGAAGCATTACTGCACGTTACGTACGTCGACGCGCAGCTCTTTAGGCACTTCAAAAACAATATTCTCTTCACGGCCAATCAGCTCAATCGCCGCTTCGCCACCCAGCTCACGTAACCGCTGGATCACCTGCTGCACCAGAATATCGGGGGCTGAAGCACCTGCGGTAACGCCGATGCAGGCCACGCCTTTTACCCACTCTTCCTGTATATCATCGGCAGAGTCGATCAGCTTTGCCAGTTTACCGGCACGCTGTGCCAGCTCGGCCAGACGGTTAGAGTTCGAAGAGTTTTTCGAACCGACCACCAGCACCACTTCCGCATCTTTCGCCAGCGTACGAACGGCTTCCTGACGGTTGGTGGTGGCGTAGCAGATATCATCTTTACGCGGCCCGATGATCGCCGGGAAACGCTGACGCAGGGCATCAATGATGTCTGAAGTGTCATCCACAGAAAGCGTGGTCTGCGTCATGAAGCTCAGATTGTTTTCGTCTTTGACGGTCAGTCTGAAGACATCTTCCGGCGACTCCACCAGATACATGCCACCATTGGGGTTGTTGTATTGCCCCATGGTGCCTTCAACTTCCGGATGACCCGCGTGACCAATCAGAATCGCTTCCACGCCTTTACGGCTGGCGCGTGCGACTTCCATATGAACTTTGGTGACCAGCGGACAGGTAGCATCGAACAGCATGGTCAGATTGCGCGCTTTAGCTTCGGCACGCACCGCCTGTGAAACCCCGTGCGCGGAGAAGATCAGAATGGCGTTATCCGGCACTTCGCTGATCTCTTCAATAAAGATGGCACCGCGCTCACGCAGGCTGTTCACCACGTAACGGTTATGCACCACTTCGTGACGGACATAGATGGGCGCGCCATACATCTCCAGCGCGCGCTCAACAATACTGATGGCGCGATCAACGCCAGCGCAGAAGCCGCGCGGATTAGCTAACAGGATTTGCATCGTTCGTCTCCAGTGCCGGATCGATTTCCAGCACTTCTACATCAAACTGAATACGGCGACCCGCCAGCGGATGGTTGAAATCGACGGTGATAGAATCACCGGAGACTTCGCGGATCACGCCTGGCATTTCACTGCCGCCCATGCCGCTGAACAGCATGATGGCACCCACTTCCGGTTCGCCTGCATCAATAAAGTCCCGACGCGAGAAATACTGGATCAGGTCAGGGCTGACGCCACCAAAGGCATCTTCCGGTTCCAGAGTAAACTGTTTAGTCTGACCCGCTTTCAGCCCCAGCAATGCCTGCTCAAGCGCTGCAGAGAGGCTGCCATCACCGAGACGGAACAGCGCGGGCTTGCCGTTTGCACGGGTCGATTCCGCCGTCGAGCCATCTTCCAGCTTCAGCGTAAAATGCACCAACACCGCGCTTTCGCGCTGCACGAACTCAGTCATCACTTACCCTTTCTGTTTAGCCTGTTTGCCGTTCGGGCTGAAAAAGCCCTCCAGCACCACCAGTGCAGCCCCAATACAGATGCCGCAGTCAGCGATATTAAATGTAGCGAAGTGCCAGTTACCGACATAAAAATCGATAAAATCGACCACAAAGCCATGGTACGAGCGATCAAACAAATTGCCGATCGCGCCGCCAATGATCAGAGCATAGGCGATATTGGCCATCTTCTGACTGGCATGATTGCGATACATCATCACCACCAGTGAGATCACGATAGCCAGCGCGATACCCGCAAAGAACCAGCGCTGCCAGCCCCCTTTGTCCGCCAGGAAACTGAACGCCGCGCCATAGTTGTGCGCATAGAACAGGTTCAGGTAGGGCATCAGCGGCTGGGTTTCATGCAGCATCATGTTGTTCATCACCCACTGCTTACTGGCGAAGTCGACAACAATCACCACCAGCACCAGCCACAGCCAGCGCAATCCGGTTGATAAAATAGGTTTACGCATCAGGCAAATTCACGCTGTTCGCCGTCACCGGCTACGTTAGTGTAACAACGACCACAGACCTCAGCATGCTCAGGATTCTGTCCGACGTCGGTAGTGTAATGCCAGCAGCGCTGACATTTCTCGCCTTCCGCCTTGTGCAGCGCGATTTTCAGACCTTTCAGCAGTTCACTCTGCTGCGCTTCATCGTTCGCCAGCGCGTAATCCGCCACCTGTGCGCCAGAAGTCAGCAGCACAAAACGCAGCTCATTACCCAGCGCATGCAGTTTAGCGGCCAGCTCCGGATCGGCATACAGCGTGACCGTTGCTTCCAGTGCACCACCGATACGTTTATCCGCACGTGCCTGCTCGATCACCTTGTTCACTTCGCCACGCACTTTCAGCAGCTCGGCCCAGTAGGCATCATTCAGCGCTTCATCTTCCGCCAGGCCAAACAGACCCTGATACCACTCTTCGGTGAAGACATACTGCGCACGTTCGCCTGGCAGATAGCCCCAGATCTCATCCGCTGTAAAGGACATGATCGGTGCCATCCAGCGCACCAGCGCTTCGACGATGTGCCACAGCGCGGTCTGGCAGCTGCGACGCGCCAGGCCATCACCTTTCGCGGTGTACTGACGATCCTTGATAATATCGAGATAGAAGCTGCCCATCTCAATCGAACAGAACTGCATCAGACGCTGGATCACTTCATGGAAATCGTAGTTCTCGTATGAGGCAACGATATCAGCCTGTGCCGCCTGTGCGCGACCCACTGCCCAGCGATCGACCACGACCATCTCTTCCGGTTTCACCAGATCGGTGACCGGGTTGAAGCCGCTAAGGTTAGCCAGCAGGAAACGCGCGGTGTTACGGATGCGACGATAGGCATCGGCAGAGCGCTTGAGGATCTCATCGGAGACCGCCATTTCACCCGAGTAGTCGGTTGAGGCCACCCACAGACGCAGAATATCGGCGCCCAGTTTGTTCATCACATCCTGCGGCGCGACCGTGTTGCCGATTGATTTCGACATTTTACGGCCCTGACCATCCACGGTGAAACCGTGCGTCAGTACCTGACGATAAGGCGCTTGGCCCTTCATTGCCGTGGAGATCATCAGCGAGGACATAAACCAGCCGCGATGCTGATCGGATCCTTCCAGATAGAGGTCTGGCGCATGTCCGCCAAATTCCGGACGCGCATCCACTACAGAATAGCTGGTTGAGCCGGAGTCAAACCAGACATCCAGCGTATCCGGCACTTTAACGTAGTGATCGGCGTCGTCGCCCATCAGTTCACGCGGGTCAAGATCCCACCAGGCCTGAATACCTTCCTGCTCAACACGCTGCGCCACTTTCTCCATCAGCGCCAGCGTGTCAGGGTGCAGCTCTTCGCTCTCTTTGTGAACGAACAGCGCCATCGGTACGCCCCAGGTACGCTGACGAGAGATACACCAGTCAGGACGGTTCGCCACCATCGATTCGATACGCGCCTGGCCCCAGTCCGGGATCCACTGCACGCCTTTGATCTCTTTCAGCGACTGCGCACGCAATCCTTTCTGATCCATGCTGATGAACCACTGCGGCGTGGCGCGGAAGATGATCGGCGTTTTATGGCGCCAACAGTGCGGGTAGCTGTGCAGCAGTTTCTCAACGTGCAGCAGCGCGCCTTTCTCTTTCAGCAGTTCAACGATCATGTCGTTGGCTTTAAAGACATTGACCCCATCCAGCGTCGGATACGTGCCTGGCAGATAGGCGCCATCCGGTCCTACCGGATTCGCGGTTTCGATGCCATATTTCTGGCCAATAACATAGTCATCCGGGCCGTGGCCTGGCGCGGTGTGAACGGCACCGGTACCCGCGTCCAGGGTCACGTGCTCGCCCAGTACGACCAGCGACTCAAGCGCCAGGAACGGATGCTGGAACTTCTGCAGCTCCAGCGCAGCGCCCTGACATTCGCCCAGCACCTGCCATTCGCTGACACCGGCGCGCTTCATGACGCTTTCCACCAGCTCTTTCGCCAGGATCAGGGCGCGGCCGTCGATCTGGATCAGCTGGTATTCAAATTCAGGATGCAGGGAGATCGCGCGGTTAGCCGGTAATGTCCACGGCGTCGTGGTCCAGATAACCAGTGAGATCGGGCCATTAACCTGGGATACGCCAAACGCCCCACGCACTGCGTCGGTATCGACGGCATTAAACATCACATCAATCGACGGAGAGGTTTTGTCGTAATATTCCACTTCCGCTTCTGCCAGGGCAGAACGGCAATCCAGGCACCAGTGCACCGGCTTCGCGCCTTTGTGCAGATGGCCATTACCGATGATTTTACCCAGCGCACGAATGATGTTGGCTTCGGTACCGAAATCCATGGTCAGGTAAGGACGATCCCAGTCGCCCAGCACGCCCAGACGGATAAAGTCCGCTTTCTGGCCTTCAACCTGTTCGGCAGCATATTTGCGGCATGCGGCACGAAATTCCGCGGCGGTGACTTTCTCGCCTGGCTTGCCGATCATCTGCTCAACTTTGTGTTCGATTGGCAGACCGTGGCAGTCCCAGCCGGGCACATAAGGCGAGTCATAACCCGCCATGCCTTTCGACTTAACGATAATGTCTTTCAGAATCTTGTTAACGGAGTGACCAATATGAATGCTGCCGTTCGCATAAGGAGGGCCATCATGCAGGATAAAGGTTTTTTTCCCTTTTTTGGCTTCGCGGATGATGCCGTACAGGTTGTCAGCATACCAGCGTTGCAACATTCCCGGTTCGCGTTTGGCCAGATCGCCACGCATCGGGAATCCCGTTTCCGGCAAATTCAGGGTAGATTTATAGTCACTCATCAGATTCTCGATTCCGTTTTTCGCTCAGGTTAAAGCAGCCCAAAGAACTGCCGGGCCGTTACCACATCGTTCGCAATTTGTTCTTTCAACGCCTCCAGTGAGGCAAAGCGCTGCTCGTTTCGTATTTTCTGTTTCAGCACCACATCAATGTGACGACCATAGAGATCGATATTGATGTCGAGCAGGTGAACTTCAAGCTGCTGGCGTAAACCTTTTACGGTCGGACGGGTGCCGATATTAGCAACACCCGGCAGTGGCTCGGGCGTCAGACCCTGTACCTCCACGGCATACACTCCTTTCACCGGCGTGACGCTGCGGCGTAAAGGGAGGTTCGCAGTCGGGAAACCCAGCGTGCGTCCCAGTGCATCACCGTGCACGACGCGGCCGGAAATAGTGAAGGGATGACCTAACAGCGACTGCGCCAGCGCTAAATCATCCGCAGCCAGCGCCTGACGCACGGCAGTGCTGCTGATTCGCTTACCACCGTCACAGAAGGTTTCGGTGCTGACGACCTCAAAGCCATACTCCACACCGGCTTTCTGTAATAACAGGAAATCCCCCTGGCGACCAGCGCCGAAGCGGAAATCATCACCTACCGCAAGGTACTTTACATCCAGCTTGTCGACTAACAGGTCACTGATAAAGCGCTGTGCAGACAAGGCCGCAAAGCGACGATCAAACCGCACGCACAACACTTTATCCACACCCGCTTCCGCCATATAGCGCAGTTTTTCACGCAGGCGTGTCAGGCGCGCCGGGGCTTTATCACCGGCAAACAGCTCCAGCGGCTGTGGCTCAAATACCATCACCACGACGGGCAGATGACGCTTACGTCCCTCTTCACACAGTCGCGACAGCAGCGCCTGATGCCCGCGATGTACACCATCGAAATTACCAATGGTCAGAACGCAGCCGCGATGCTGCTCGTTAAGATTATGAATACCGCGGATAAACTTCATGGCTGGCCCAAACCGGTGGAAATCGGCGGATTATACCCTTGAAAGCGGCTCAGGTTAACCCGTCTGCACGCCTTTCATGCTTTAGCGGCTGCATTTCCTGTTGCAGATGTGCATGTTAAGAATTTTGTCGCTAAATACTGTATTCAGTGAGGGGAAGCTGGTAGAATCTTGCGCCATCAAATACGTAATCGAGTGCCGTTCTTAGAGCGACGCTTATTTGCACAAATCCATTGACAAAATCAGGTTAGAAGGGCATAGTCCTCGGCCTTTGATTTGTCTCTATAGAACACATTTGGGAGTTGGACCTTGGCTAATATCAAATCAGCTAAGAAACGCGCCGTAACATCTGAGAAACGCCGTAAGCATAACGCTAGCCGCCGCTCAATGATGCGTACCTTCGTTAAGAAAGTATACGCGGCGATCGCTTCAGGCGACAAAGCTGCTGCGCAGAACGCATTCAATGAAATGCAACCACTTGTGGATCGTCAGGCCGCTAAAGGTCTGATCCACAAAAACAAAGCTGCACGTTATAAATCTAACCTGACTGCACAGATCAACAAACTGGCTTAATCGCCTCTTGTTAATCGCTTTGTTGAAAAAGCCGGCTTACGCCGGTTTTTTTTCGTCTGTACTCTGGCGGGGAAAGAGTCCGCTGAAGTCTGCGTGACAGAGACGCTGCACCGCCGGATGCTGAATCATCCGTTCGGCAAAGATGATATGGTACTCCTCTGACACGGTATCTAGCCGACCAACCTCTGTAACCGCATCACGCTGCCCGCTATCCTGCTCATCCAGCACTGGCGCGACAAATATGGCATTCTTACGCGCACCAAACGCCTTCATCAGTGCCGCATCATCAAACTCCCCCAGAATCTCCACCTGCAGCCCCTGAGTCGTAATCCAGTTGAGGATTTTCCGGCCGAGCATTGAGCGGCGTCCTGGAATCAGCAGCGGACGCGCTTCCAGACAGGCAGGAAAAGTGAGACCGGTGAGCGGCTGAGCAGACCAGAAACTGACCGGGCACTCCCCCAGCTTCACCGAAAACAGCCCTTCCTGTTGAGTGGGGTCGATGGAGCAGTCAGAGATAATCATATCCAGCTTATGCTGACTGAGCTGCTCCAGCAGCATTTCGTGGGTCGACTCAAAACAGCGCAGATGCGTCTTCTCCTCTGCAACCACCGCCGTTTCCAGCACCTTACTGACCAGCTGCTTAGAGAGCGCATCGGCGACTCCGACATCCAGCAACAGGTGGGACTCCTTGCGGTAGTTCACGATATCCAGCATCTCCTGACCCAGCATAAACATGCGGTCAGCATAGCGGAACACGAGTTGCCCCAGTTCAGTCGGCACCAGTCCCCGGCCCTGACGACGGAACAGCTTGCCCTGCAGGCGCTCCTCAAGCGTCTTAATCTGCCCGGTAATGGTCTGGGGAGTCAGAGAGAGTACCTCTGCTGCCGCTGTCACAGAGCCGCTTTTGCAGATCTGCCAGAAGTAATAGAGATGGTTAAAATTGAGCTGATTCATCGAAAAAAAGGAGGCTTTCGCCTCCTCTCCATTAACGCAGTTTAATCCGCAGCAGGGTATAACCAATAACCGCTGACAGCACAGAACCCGTCAGGATCCCCAGTTTAGAGAAGGTCACAAGCTGCTCATGTGCCGAATCGAAGGCGAGCGAACTGATGAAAATAGACATCGTAAAACCGATGCCGCACAGCACGCCAATCGCCATGATATCGCGGATGGTGGTGCCGTGAGGTAATACCGCCAGCCGCAGTTTGACAGCCAGCCAGCAGAACAGGGTAATGCCCAAAGGTTTACCGATTAACAGGCCGAGGATGATGCCAGACGGCTCCGGTGAAAAGACATCACTCAGCGTAATACCGGTCAGTGAAATACCGGCGTTCGCGAAGGCAAACAGCGGCAGAATAAGCCAGTTCACCCACGGCATCAGACCGTGCGCCAGATGTTCTGCGGGTGAATGCCCTTCTCTCTTTTCCAGCGGTATGAAGAAGCCCACAATGACGCCCGCCAGCGTGGCATGGACGCCGGACTTCAGCACGGCGGTCCAGAGCACGATCCCAACCAGCATATAGACCGAGATTTTACGGACATTAAAGTAATTGAGCAGTGCCAGCACAACAATCGCCCCTGCCGCAACGCCCAGGGAGAGCATTGAGAGGCCACTGGTGTAGAACAGGGCGATAATAACGATAGCCCCAAGATCATCGATAATCGCCAGCGCCATCAGGAAAACTTTCAGTGCTGCAGGAACACGGCTGCCAAGCAGGGCGAGGACACCCAGAGCAAACGCGATATCGGTCGCCGTAGGGATAGCCCAGCCGTTGCGTGCTATCTCATCACCATGGTTGAAGCCGAGGAAAACAAGCGCGGGCAGTGCCATACCGCCTAATGCCGCAATGACGGGAAAGATCGCCTTGTCACGGCTTGCGAGTTCGCCGACTATCAGCTCACGCTTCACTTCCAGACCAATCAGCAGGAAAAACAGCGCCATCAGCGCATCATTGATCCATAACAGCAGATTTTTACTGATATCCAGTGCACCGAAGCGGATTTGAACGGGTTCATTGAGAAACGCCTGATAGCCGTGAGCGGTTTCGGCAGAGTTGGCGAGAATCATGGCCGCCACAGCTGCCATGATTAACACCATGCCATTACTGGCGTCACTTTCAATGAAGCTTTTAAGCAGGTTTTTGAGACTACGAGGCTTATTCAACGTTTATCTTCCTGATCAGCGATAGAAAGATAAAGAGTGTAGCGGCTCATATAGTTCGTTAAAAGCAGCTTATGCCTCGCCTTTCCTTCGGTTTAACCGAATTAAGGGCGAAACGCCGGTTGATGCTAATAACAGATGGCGTATAGCATCCAGCAAAAAAAACGGAGCCCGCGGCTCCGTTTTTTAGTCTGATACGGTTTAGCGTGTCAGATCGTCAAAGAATTTCTTCACACCGTCGAAGAAGCTCTTTGAGCGTGGGCTGTTATGCTCGCCGCTTGGGCCGCCAAAACTCTCTTCCAGTTCACGCAACAGCGTTTTCTGTTTTTCGTTCAGGCTGACCGGTGTCTCCACCACAACACGGCACAGCAGATCGCCGACCGCGCCGCCACGGACAGATTTGACGCCACGTCCGCGCATGCGGAACAGCTTGCCGGTCTGGGTTTCTGACGGCACTTTCAGCTTCACGCGACCATCCAGTGTCGGTACTTCAATCTCACCGCCCAGCGCCGCCATTGCAAAGTTGATCGGCACTTCACAGTAAAGGTTGTTCTCTTCACGTTCGAAGATCGGGTGCTTCTTCACCGAGACCTGAACGTAGAGATCGCCCGCTGGTGCGCCCTGCTCGCCCGCTTCACCTTCGCCACTCAGACGGATGCGATCGCCGGTGTCGACCCCTGCCGGGATTTTCACTGACAGCGTTTTCGACTTCTCAACGCGGCCATGGCCATGACAGGCGTTGCACGGATCTTTAATCACCGAGCCACGACCATGACAGGTCGGACAGGCCTGCTGAACAGTGAAGAAGCCCTGGCGCATCTGCACCTGGCCTGCACCGTGACAGGTTGAACAGGTTTGTGGCTGGGTGCCCGCTTTCGCGCCGCTGCCGTGGCAGACATCACACTCTTCCAGCGTTGGAATGCGGATCTCTTTGGTCACGCCGCGTACCGCTTCTTCCAGCGACAGCTCCATGTTGTAGCGTAAATCGGCGCCACGGGATGCGCGCTGACGGCGTCCACCACCAAAGATGTCACCGAACACGTCGCCAAAGATATCGCTGAAGTCTGCACCGCCACCACCAAAGCCGCCGCCGCCGAATCCACCGCCACCCATGCCGCCCTGTTCAAAGGCTGCATGACCATACTGATCGTAAGCCGCACGCTTCTGCGCATCGGTCAGGATTTCGTACGCTTCCTTGACCTCTTTGAATTTAGCTTCGGCTTCTTTATCACCTGGATTGCGGTCCGGGTGAAATTTCATTGCCAGGCGTTTGTAAGCCTTTTTGATTTCACGCTCGTCCGCGGATTTGGCGACGCCTAAAATCTCGTAGTAATCACTCTTCGCCATGTTTATTTAGCCCTTAACATGATCGCACGGGCGTGGAGAGATCTCCTACGCCCGTGCTGGTTTCAACGGCTGTCAGGCCAACCGTCGCGCCCGGTCAGGGGCAATTATTTCTTGTTGTCTTTCACTTCTTCGAATTCAGCATCGACAACGTCGTCATCTTTCTTCGCTGACGCGTCACCGGCATCTGCTGCACCCGCCTGAGACTGCTGTGCTGCTTCCATCAGTTTGCCAGACACTTCCATCAGCGCCTGCATTTTGGCGTCGATTTCCGCTTTGTCTTCGCCTTTCAGCGCAGTTTCCAGCGCGGCCAGTGCGGCTTCGATTGGCGCTTTGTCATCAGCTGACAGTTTGTCGCCTGCTTCTTCCAGCTGCTTACGCGTGCTGTGGGCAATCTGGTCACCCTGGTTACGCGTCTGAACCAGCTCTTCGAACTTACGGTCAGATTCAGCATTCGCTTCCGCATCACGCACCATTTTCTGGATCTCATCATCGCTCAGACCTGAAGAGGCTTTGATGGTGATTTTCTGCTCTTTACCGCTGTTCTTGTCTTTCGCTGATACGTGCAGGATACCGTCGGCATCGATGTCGAAAGTCACTTCGATCTGCGGCATACCGCGTGGCGCATTCTGGATACCGTCGAGGTTGAACTGGCCCAGTGACTTGTTGTCATTGGCACGCTTACGCTCACCCTGCAGCACGTGAATAGTCACGGCTGACTGGTTATCTTCAGCCGTCGAGAAGACCTGGCTGTGCTTGGTTGGGATGGTGGTGTTCTTGCTGATCAGCGAGGTCATCACGCCACCCATCGTTTCGATACCCAGTGACAGCGGGGTAACGTCCAGCAGCAGCACGTCTTTCACGTCGCCACCCAGTACACCACCCTGAACCGCAGCACCCACAGCAACCGCTTCGTCCGGGTTCACGTCTTTACGTGGCTCTTTACCGAAGAACTCAGTCACTTTGGCCTGAACCAGTGGCATACGTGTCTGACCACCGACCAGGATAACGTCGTTGATGTCTGAAACAGACAGGCCGGCATCCTGCAGCGCAACTTTCAGAGGCGCGATTGAGCGTGCAACCAGATCTTCAACCAGTGATTCCAGTTTAGAACGGGTCACTTTGATGTTCAGGTGCTTAGGACCGGTCGCATCTGCCGTGATGTATGGCAGGTTAACGTCGGTCTGCTGTGCAGAAGAAAGCTCGATTTTTGCTTTCTCTGCGGCTTCTTTCAGACGCTGCATCGCCAGTGGATCGTTGTGCAGATCGATACCCTGGTCTTTTTTGAATTCAGCAACCAGATAGTTAATCAGGCGGCTATCGAAGTCTTCACCACCCAGGTGGGTATCACCGTTGGTCGCCAGAACTTCAAAGGTTTTTTCGCCGTCAACTTCGTCGATCTCGATGATTGAGATATCGAAGGTACCGCCACCCAGGTCATAAACCGCGATGGTGCGGTTGCCCTGGCCTTTATCCAGACCGTATGCCAGTGCTGCTGCAGTCGGTTCGTTAATGATACGTTTGACTTCCAGACCTGCGATACGGCCGGCATCTTTGGTCGCCTGGCGCTGCGCATCGTTGAAGTAGGCCGGTACGGTAATAACCGCTTCAGTCACTGGCTCACCGAGGTAATCTTCGGCGGTCTTCTTCATTTTCTTCAGCACTTCAGCAGAGATCTGCGGAGGTGCCATTCTCTGACCTTTTACTTCCAGCCATGCGTCGCCGTTGTCAGCGCCGGTGATTTTGTACGGCATGATTTTAATGTCACGCTGTACTTCTTCGTCCTGGAAGCGACGACCGATCAGACGCTTAATTGCGAACAGGGTATTCTGCGGGTTGGTCACTGCCTGACGTTTAGCCGGTTGACCGACCAGAATTTCGCCATCCTGTGTATACGCAATAATTGAAGGCGTGGTGCGATCGCCCTCGGCATTTTCCAGCACGCGTGCTTTGGTGCCATCCATGATCGCAACACAAGAGTTGGTTGTACCCAGGTCAATACCAATAATCTTACCCATCTAAACATCTCCCACTTAAATTCGTTGCCAATTTGGGTTGTGAACCTTTTATGTGGGCGAGTTGTTTGCATTCAACCTGCCAGCACATGCTTTTTTTCCAACGTTCACAACGCTCGATGACAAGTAAATGGGGCCGCTTCGATGCGCATCAAGGGTTAAACCAAAAAAAATTTTTTATCGCTGGCCCTGCCGGGATCAAAGAACGCTGACACAACGCTGAATATGATGCGTCCCCTTGCTCCTCCCGGGGAGCAGGATGGAATCCGTTTATGTAATCAACACTCTTTCACTGCCGAGGAATTATGGCGAATTCAACGCTGGCTAACCCTGCCCCGCTGGGATTGATGGGTTTTGGCATGACAACCATTTTGCTGAACCTGCACAACACGGGCCTGTTTGCCCTGGATGTCGCAATTTTAGCGATGGGGATTTTTTATGGCGGGATCGCGCAGGTGCTGGCCGGTCTGCTGGAGTTTAAGAAGAACAATACCTTTGGGCTGACGGCTTTTACCTCATACGGCATGTTCTGGTTAAGCTTCGTGGCGATCCAGCTGTTACCGCAAATGGGTCTGGCAAACGCGCCTGATGAACGCTTCCTGGGTGTCTGGCTGGCACTGTGGGGCATCTTCACGCTGTTCATGTTTATCGGCACACTAAAAGGTACGCGGATGCTGCAGTTTGTTTTCGG
Organism: Pantoea hericii; assembly: GCF_014155795.1. Classification (NCBI taxonomy): domain Bacteria; kingdom Pseudomonadati; phylum Pseudomonadota; class Gammaproteobacteria; order Enterobacterales; family Erwiniaceae; genus Pantoea; species Pantoea hericii. The sequence goes on along the minus strand of NZ_SCKV01000003.1, from coordinate 379,595 downwards.
CTCGCTTACGCTGCTGTTTCTGCTGCTGGCCGTGGCTCATCTCATGCACCTGCCTGCGCTGGTGGTCTCTGCGGGCTGGGTCGGGATCATCTGTGGTGCCAGCGCCTGCTATCTGGCGATGGGCGAGGTGCTGAATGAAACCTTTGGCCGCACCCTTTTGCCGATTGGCGCAAAAATACGTTAAGCATATTTTCAGCCATAAAAAAACGCGGAGCCTGGCTCCGCGTTCTTACTTTACAACGAATTAATCCCCTGATTCAGTCCCGGCTCGTGGCTGACATCACGCCGCAGCCAGATCCCTGTCAGCAATCCCACCAGCGCCAGCGCCATCACATACCAGCACGGTGCCATCACGGAGACATTCATCAGCAGCGACACCAGGATCGGTGTCAGGCCGCCAAAGATCGCGTAGGAAAGATTGTAGGAGAATGAGAGTCCGGTAAAACGCACCTCTGCCGGAAAGGCACGCACCATCACAAACGGCACCACGCCGACGATACCGACGCTGAGCCCCGCCACGCCATAGAGCAGGAAGAGCTGCTGCGGATAGAGGGCGCTCAGGTGATAAAACTGCCAGCTACAGATCGCCAGCAGCAGGCTGCCGACACACAGGGTACGACTGGCACCAAAACGATCCGCAGCGAGTCCGGCAATAATGCAGCCAACGCAGAGCATCACGGTGGCAATGCTGTTGGCCTGCAGAGTCAGTGCGGGCGCGATGCCCTGCTGCTTCTGCAGCCAGACCGGCGACATCAGGATCACCACGACGATGCAGGCGGAGAGCAGCCAGGTCAGCAGCATGGAGATCACAATCGACTTTTTATGCTCCGCCAGCACGGTTTTCAGCGGCAGGGTTTCAGCCAGCGCTTTACGCTGCTGCATCTCAATGAAGACCGGTGTTTCATGCAGCCAGCGGCGCAGGAACATCGCGAGCAACCCAAATACGCCGCCCAGGAAGAATGGAATGCGCCAGCCGCCGTCATGAATGGCCTGCTGCGACATCGAGGTATTGATCAGTGTCGCCACCAGCGACCCCAGTAAAATGCCGATGGTCAGCCCGGCCGTCAGAGTGCCACAGGCGATGCCGATACGTTTATAAGGCACGTGTTCAGCGACAAACACCCACGCGCCGGGTACCTCTCCGCCAATCGCCGCGCCCTGTAACATTCGCATCAGCAACATCAGCAGTGGCGCTGCAATCCCAATCGTCTGCCAGGTGGGTAAAGCGCCCATCATTAAGGTTGGCAGCGCCATCAGCAGAATACTCAGGCTGAACATCTTCTTGCGCCCGAGTTTATCGCCAAAATGCGCCATCACAATGCCGCCCAGCGGACGTGCCAGATAGCCTGCGGCAAAAATGGCAAACGTCTGCAGCTGTCGCAGCCACTCCGGAATATCTGCGGGGAAGAAGAGTTCGCCAATCACCGTGGCGAAGAAGACAAAAATGATGAAGTCGTAGAATTCCAGCGCGCCGCCGAGCGCGGCCAGCGCCAGGGTTTTGTAATCCTTACCGGTCAGACGCTGTGTGTGAGTCAGATTCATAATATTCCAGAGGCAAAGAGAGAACGTTGTAAAGATAGCCTTACTATACCGTCAATCTTTTGCCACACCAGCCAGGCTGTAGCTTATGCCTGAAATGGGGAATATTTAGTTATTTATCTCACGTATCGCGCTTTTAGGGCGAAATGCTGCTACGACCTCGCGATGCGTTTCGACATAAGGCCCGTCCAGCAGCTGTAAACAATAGGGTACGGAAGCAAAAATGCCGTGCACTTTTACGTTGCCCTGCTCATCCTTCAGCCCTTCCAGCGTCTCTTTGATCGACTTCGGCTGACCCGGAAGGTTGAGGATCAGCGACTGTTTGCGGATTACCCCAACCTGACGCGACAGAATCGCGGTCGGCACAAACTGCAGGCTGATCTGGCGCATCTGCTCACCAAAACCCGGCATTTCCCGATCGGCAACGGCTAAGGTGGCATCCGGCGTCACATCGCGCCGGGCCGGACCTGTGCCGCCAGTGGTTAATACCAGGTGGCAAAAGCGTTCATCGACCAGCTCGCAGATCGCGTGCTCAATCATCGGCTGCTCGTCAGGCACCAGGCGGGACTCAATCTCAAACGGGCTGCTGAGTGCGCGACTCAGCCAGCTCTCCAGCGCGGGAATCCCCTCATCCTGATAGATGCCGTTCGCGGCGCGATCGGAGACCGAGATCAGGCCAATGCGTAATGTATTCATGATTAGCTTCGCTGTGATTTACCGCGGTGCGGTGGAGTAAAAGGGGAATAGCAGAGAGGATAATATAAAGTGAAAGGGTCGGAAAAGGGAAAACCGTGGCAGCCTGCGCCGCCACGGTCAGCCGGTTACAGCAGTTCTGCCAGCATCTTCTCAAGTTTGCCCTGATCAACGGCAAAGTTGCGGATACCTTCTGCCAGCTTCGCAACGGCCATAGGATCCTGGTTGTGCTGCCACAGGAACTCAGACTCGGTCATGCGGGCCGGACGCGCTTTCACTTCGCCGCTGTAGCTCAGTTTACGCTCCAGGGTGCCTTCGCTCTCTGCCAGCTCTTTCAGCAGCGCAGGAGAAATGGTCAGACGGTCACAGCCAGCCAGCTCGATGATTTCGCCGACGTTACGGAAGCTCGCGCCCATCACCACGGTTTCATAGCCGTGCTGCTTGTAGTAGTTGTAGATTTCAGAAACTGAAACCACGCCTGGATCTTCGTGCGCGGCATACTCTTTCTTATCGGTGTTCGCTTTATACCAGTCGAGGATACGGCCAACAAACGGAGAGATCAGGAACACGCCCGCTTCGGCACAGGCACGCGCCTGAGCAAAGGAGAACAGCAGAGTCAGGTTACAGTTGATACCCTCTTTTTCCAGCTGCTCTGCAGCACGGATGCCCTGCCAGGTAGACGCCAGTTTGATCAGGATGCGGTCATTGCTGATACCAGCATCATTGTAGAGTTTGATCAGGCTGCGGGCTTTCGCGATGCTGCCTTCTGTGTCGTAAGAGAGACGCGCATCGACTTCAGTCGAGATGCGGCCTGGGATCAGTTTCAGAATTTCCAGACCAATGTTAACGGCCAGCTTGTCAGAAACCAGCTGCAGCTGCTCTTCTTTGTTGCTGCTCTGCTCACGCGCCCAGCTAATCGCTTCATCGATCAGTTTACGGTATTCAGGGATTTGTGCGGCGTTAAGAATCAGAGAAGGGTTGGTGGTGGCGTCTTGTGGCTGATACAGCTTCATGGCTGCAATATCACCGGTGTCGGCGACTACGGTAGTGAGCTGACGCAGGGAGGTAAGTTTGTCCGTCATGTTCTTTTCTCTTAGTTAACTGTCAGTGTGAAAAAAGCTGTTGCGATAATATCACGCGTCAACGGTGGCGCAAGGTCAGGGAATGCCGTTTACGATAGCGCGAACAAATAGGAGTGATTCGTCATTCTTTGCGGCTTTTTTGGTACACTGCGAAGCCTGATAAGCCGCCAATGCCCTGTTAAACCAGGCATTAACCGAGGAAGCAACTATGTTGATGGTGATCTCTCCCGCCAAGACGCTGGATTATGAAAGCCCGCTGGCGACAACGCGTTTCACCCAGCCTGCGCTGTTAGAAAAGTCACAACAGCTGATTGAGATTGCGCGCGATCTGTCACCCGCCAGCATCGCCTCGTTAATGGGCATCAGTGACAAACTGGCGCACCTCAATGCCGATCGCTTTAACAGCTGGCACCCCGACTTCTCACCTCAGAATGCCCGTCAGGCTATCCTGGCGTTTAAAGGTGATGTCTATACCGGTTTGCAGGCCGGGACCTTCAGCGAACAGGATTTCGATTTTGCTCAGCAGCATCTGCGCATGTTGTCGGGCCTGTATGGCGTGCTCCGTCCGCTCGATCTCATGCAGCCTTACCGGCTGGAGATGGGCATTCGTCTGGCGAATCCGGCGGGTAAAGATCTCTACACCTTCTGGGGCGATCTCATCACTGAAACATTGAATGCCGCACTGGCAGAACAGGGTGATGAGGTGCTGATCAACCTCGCGTCAGACGAATATTTCAGGGCGGTTAAGCCGAAGAAACTGCAGGCACAGCTGATTAAGCCGGTGTTCCTTGATGAGAAGAATGGCAGCTATAAAGTCATTAGCTTCTATGCCAAAAAGGCGCGTGGATTGATGAGTCGCTATGTGATTCAGCAGCGTCTGACAACGCCGGAACAGCTTAAGGCGTTTGATGTGGATGGCTATCGTTTTGATGCGATCAGCAGCAGCGAGAGCGAGCTGGTCTTTAAGCGCGCGGAGCAGTAACAAGCGCGCGGAGCAGTAACGCCCACGCACTCTACCTGCCATAAACAGGCTTCCCGCAACCGGGAAGCCTTTCACCGCATTACTTCAGCAGGAACGCCCGCAGCGAGGCGAAGTCACCTTTCATCTGATGCGACAGCAGCGGCAGATCGGCGCGCTCTGCTAACTCCGGCGGCAGCGTCAGGGTCTGCTCAAGAATCGCTTCCACGCTTTCGCGGAATTTCGCCGGATGCGCAGTGCCGAGGAACAGACCGTATTCGCCCTCCTGCAGCTGATCGCGCAGCAGACGCCAGGCGATGGCAGCATGTGGCTCGGAAACGTAGCCAATTTCCGCCAGTTCACGCATGGCAGCGCGCGTGGTCTCATCAGAAACCGCACCACAGGCGAGATCGGTTAAGCGCCAGGTTTTACGGCGGAACAGCTCTTCCACACGCGGCCAGTTGTTAGGCTGGCTGACATCCATGGCGTTCGACAGCGTAGAGACCGTCTGGTTAGGCTGCCACTCGCCGTTGCCGAGGAAGCGCGGCACCGTATCGTTAGCATTCGTGGCAGCGATAAAGCGTTTGATGGGCAGGCCCAGTGATTTCGCCAGCAGACCGGCCGTCAAATCACCAAAGTTGCCGCTCGGCACAGAGACCACCAGCTGATTGCGTTTTTCCTGTGGCAGCTGTGCGACCGCCTCAAAGTAGTAGCAAATCTGCGCCAGCAGGCGGCTGATGTTGATGGAGTTAGCCGAGTTCAGGCCAATCGCCCGCTTCAGCGCTTCATCATCGAACGCCTGTTTGACCAGCGACTGGCAGGCATCAAAGTCGCCGTCGATAGCGATGGTTTCAATGTTGCCGCCCAGCGTACAGAAGAGTTTCTCCTGCAGCGGACTGATTTTGCCCTGCGGATAGAGGATCACCACACGCACGTTCTTCATGCCGTAGAACGCGTGCGCCACAGCCGCACCGGTATCACCAGAGGTGGCGGTCAGAATCGTGACCTGCTCATCAGAGCCTGAAACATACGACAGCATCTGCGCCATAAAACGGCCGCCGAAATCTTTAAATGCCAGCGTCGGGCCGTGAAACAGCTCCAGACAGGCGATATCTTCGCTAACGGCTTTCACCGGGGCCGGGAAGGCAAAAGCGGCTTTAACACGCTCCTGCAGCTGCTGGGCCGGAATCTCGTCACCAATGAAAGCCGAGAGAATTTTGCTGCTGCGGCTGACAAAATCCATCTCCAGCATCGCGTCGATGTCGGTCAGTTCAAACTCTGGCAGTTCCAGCGGAAAGAACAGACCCTGCTGCGACCCCAGACCCTGTTTCACCGCCTGGGCGAAGCTGACCTGCTCGTTGTGATCCTTAAGATTGTAGAGTTTCATGCGTTATCCCAATTGTCGTGCGCCAGCCGTGTCGAGACGGCAGATATGGACGAAGCCTTCATCATTCTGCAGATAGTGCTGGCTCAGCCAGTCAGCCATCCGCTGTGCCGTTTCCATCTGATTGCAAACGGCGAAAAGTGTCGGACCAGAGCCTGAGATACCGCACGCCAGTGCGCCAATATCTTTCGCGGCCTGTCGCGCCTCGGCGAAGCCAGGCAGCAGTCGGGTCCGGTAAGGTTCTGCAATCACATCCTGCATCAGTTTAGCTGCCAGCTGCGGCTGACGCGTATGACAGGCGTGAATGAAGCCGGCCAGCAAACGGCCATGTTTGATACAGTCCTCTTTGCGGTATTGTGCCGGTAAAATAGCGCGCGCTTCTGCGGTTGAAACTTTGATGCCCGGATAGGCCATCACCCACAGCCAGTCGTCAAAGCCCGGCACCGCCTGGCTGATGATCTCATTTTCCTGCAGCATCAGCTGAATGCCACCGAGGAAGCAGGGAGCGACATTATCATAATGCACGCTGCCGGAGATCCGCCCTTCCAGCTCGCCCATCAGCGTCAGCAATGTGCTGTCGCTGAGTGGCTTGCCGCAGAATTCGTTCATCGCCATTAAACCGGCCACTACCGAGCAGGCGCTGGAACCCAGACCGGAGCCGATGGGCATATTCTTCTCCAGAGTCATCGCCACCGGGATCGCTTTGCCCACCGTCTCGCAGAAAAGCTGCCAGCACTGATAGACAATATTCTCTTTCGGATCGGCGGGCAGCTTGCTGACAAAACGTCCGGCGTTGGTCAGAGAAAACTGCTCAGCTGCTTCCACAGAGACACAGTCACCCAGCAGGGAGCCATCGACCGGCGACACCGCCGCGCCCAGCACATCGAAGCCGACGCTGACGTTGCCAATCGAGGCCGGTGCGTAAATTTTTACCATGATTAAACTCCCAACTTCCATGACAGCGTACGCAGCAGATCGGCAAAAACACCGGCCGCTGTGACATCATTTCCTGCACCGTATCCACGCAGCACCAGCGGAATCGGTTGATAGTAACGGCTGTAAAACGCCAGGGCATTCTCGCCGTTTTTCACTTTATAGAGCGGATCGTTGCCGTCAACGGCGTCGACCTTCACTTTACAGACGCCACCCTCTTCGATCACGCCCACGTAGCGCAGGACTTTGCCCTCATTCTGCGCTTGTGCAACGCGATCGGCAAAGGCGTTATCCAGCTCGGGCAGACGCTGCATAAACTGCTCAACATCCTGAATTTCGGTCAGACTGGCGGGCAGCAGCGGCTCGATCTCAATATCACTCATCTCAAGCTGATGACCCGCTTCACGCGCCAGGATCAGCAGCTTACGCGCCACATCAGTGCCAGCCAGATCGTCACGCGGATCGGGCTCGGTGAAGCCCATCTCACGCGCCATGTTTGTCGCCTGCGACAGCGAAACGCCTTCATCCAGCTTGCCGAAGATAAACGACAGTGAGCCAGAGAGGATGCCGGAGAAACGCAGCAGTTCATCACCCGCGTTCATCAGGTTCTGCAGGTTTTCGATCACCGGCAGTCCGGCACCGACGTTGGTATCGTAAAGGAATTTTCGACGCGATTTGGCGGCGGCGGCACGCATCTGCTGATAGTAATTCCAGGATGACGTGTTGGCCTTTTTGTTCGGCGTCACCACATGGAAGCCTTCGCTGAGGAAGTCAGCATACTGATCGGCAACAGCCTGGCTGCAGGTGCAATCCACAATCACCGGATTGAGCAGATGGTACTCTTTTACCAGGCGGGTCAGACGGCCCAGGTTAAAGGGCTCTTTGGCTTCGGCTAATGCCGACTGCCAGTTGCTTAAATCAATGCCGTGAACGTGGGTTAACAACGCCTGCGAGTTAGCGATACCGCACACACGCAGGTCGATATGCTTTTTCTTCAGCCACGCCTGCTGGCGATGCAGCTGATCCAGCAGCGCACCACCGACTCCGCCGACACCCACCACAAACACTTCGATTACCTGATCGGTGGCGAACAGCATCTGATGCACCACGCGCACGCCGGTGATCACTTCGTCATTATTCACCACGACCGAGATAGAACGCTCAGAGGAGCCCTGCGCTATCGCCACGATATTGATATTGGCGCGTGCCAGTGCCGAGAAGAATTTTGCTGAGATGCCGCGCAGGGTGCGCATGCCATCACCCACTACCGAGATCACCGCCAGGTTTTCAATGATATCCAGCGGATCGAGCAGGCCATCTTTCAGCTCCAGATAGAACTCTTCTTCCAGCACATGACGCGCCCGCGCCAGCTCGCTCTGCGGCACGCAGAAACTGATGCTGTATTCGGAAGAGGATTGGGTGATCAGCACGACAGAGATGCCGGTACGCGACATGGCCGCAAAGACTCTGGCCGCCATTCCGACCATCCCTTTCATGCCGGGACCGGAGACGTTCACCATCGCCATATTATTCAGGTTAGTGATGCCTTTTACCGGGCTTTCATCCGGCTCGCCTTCGGCACCAATCAGGGTGCCGGGTGCCTGTGGATTGGCGGTATTTTTGATCAGGCAAGGGATCTGGAACTGGGCAATCGGCGCGATGGTGCGGGGATGCAGCACTTTGGCACCGAAGTAGGAGAGCTCCATCGCCTCCTGATAGGACATCGACTTCAGCAGACGCGCATCCGGCACCTGACGCGGATCGCAGGTATAGACGCCATCTACATCGGTCCAGATTTCGCAGCAGTCGGCGCGCAGACAGGCGGCCAGCACAGCGGCTGAATAGTCTGAACCGTTGCGGCCCAGCACCACCAGCTCGCCACGCTCATTACCGGCCGTAAAACCCGCCATCAGAATCATGTTTTGCGGTGGAATTTGACTGGCTTCGATGCGGCGGGTCGACTCGGCAATATCAACTGTGGATTCCAGGTAGTGACCAATTGCCAGCAATTTCTCCACCGGGTCGATCACGCTGACCTCATGGCCGCGTGCCTGCAGCAGCGCTTCCATGATCGCAATCGAGAGTTTTTCTCCGCGACAGATAATCGCTGCGTTCACGCTGTCCGGGCACTGTCCCAGCAGGCTGATACCGTGCAGAACCTGTTTTAACTGCGCAAACTCAAGGTCAACGCGGGTTTTGAGTCGATCAAACTCAAAGCCCGGCTGTGCATCAGCCAGTCCCTGCAGCAGCTCGCTGAAAATGCGTTCGGCGTCGCTGATATTCGGCAGAGCGTCCTGACCACTGATGGTTTTTTCAATCATCGCCACCAGATGGTTAGTGATCTTTGCTGGCGCAGAGAGCACGGTTGCAACCTGTCCTTGTTGCGCATTACTTTCCAGAATGTCAGCGACGCGAAGAAAACGTTCCGCATTCGCTACCGAGGTCCCGCCGAATTTCAGCACTCGCATGATATAAACTCTCCTGAATTTAAGCCGAAAAAAAAGCCCGCACTGGTTAGGTGCGGGCTTTTTTTCTGTTTTTCCTGTATGCGTCAGCCCGCACCGTTACCTGTGGTAATGGTGGTGGTAATAATTGTGGTGTTCAGGCTGATTTTACGCATTTAGATTTATTGTCTGTCTGTTTTTGTCTGTCCGTCTTGCGTCCAGAAGTAAAGCAAAGCGCACGTTAAGTCAACCCGATTTGTCCGGTGGACAGATTTCAACCACTGCGCACAGCCACCGCTGAAACCGTGAAACGCTATGCGATCGTTTGCCATGCAGAAATCCTCTGCGATCTGTTGCTATAAAATCAGCTTTTTGCCGAGGATTTATCTGTGAGTTTTTTTTCAATATCGTGCAGCAGACGGTGCAGCATCGCACTGTCGCGCTGTTCCAGCAGACCTACCCGCTGATCGATCCAGTCTGACAGCTTCTCATCATCACTGACCTCCAGTTGCGCCAGCAGCTGATGGAATCGCTGGCGCAGCGCCTGTAACTGCTGACCATCGGCGGCAGGCGCAACAGGCGCCTCAACCTGATTCAGCGTCGAGAGTTGATAGCAATAGACCATCACCGCCTGACCGAGATTCAGTGAAGGATAGTCATTCGCCATCGGGATGCCCGTCAGCAGGTCGACCTGTTCCAGCTCTTCGTTAGTCAGCCCGCTGTCTTCGCGGCCAAATACCAGCGCCATACTGTTGACCCACTGACGCTTCTCCAGCAGTTGCGTTTCAACCTGTTCAGGTGTGGCGTAGTAACGAAACTTTGCCCGGCTGCGCGCAGTGGTTGCGACAGAAAAATCGATATCCGCTAACGCGTCAGCCAGGGTAGCAAAGGTCTGAATGTTATCAAGAATGTCGCCAGCACCATGTGCCACACGCCGCGCAGCAGGATCCTGCCAGGCGTCGCTGGCCACGATGCGCAGCTGGCTGAACCCCATGGTTTTCATGGCACGCGCCGCAGCGCCGATGTTTTCTGGCCGCGCAGGCGAGACGAGAATCAGTGGGAAAAGCATATTTAATCCATTGGTCAATTTATCTAACGTCATATTAACATGGCTCTTAAAGATTCAGGTGCCAGAAGGTAATAAGAAAATTGTGGATTAATGATGTTAAAACTGGTTAAAACTGATGGCCTGAACCTTTTTATGGGCAGAAGGCGTTTTATTAAAAAAAACGTTATTTATCCATTCAAATTCAATAAGATAAAATGTGATTTCCAGCCGGTTCAATTCTGGCCTGCATGAGTTAAAAATGTAACGAAAATGATGCTTTTTGTGAGCTAAACAGGCATTCTGCGAGAAGTTTTTCACAAAAGTGTTAACGTGCTACAATTGCATTTGATATAAGTCAACGAAGCGTTGTTTTTATGCTTATCGGTTGTAGTTGGTGCTGTTAGGTTGCTGTTAATACAGTTAGGATATGCGCCATTATCATTAACGCCCGGGGCATGCAATTTTCATCCTGACTGGCTGAGCTAATACTGTTGTTGACGTTGATAGATGGCTTATCAAAATATGATTTCGTACAACGGTTCTGCGCGGCCCGCCGCTCTCGATGATGGAGAACGCCATACCGCTGTACGCCCTGTTTTCAATTTGTTGGCAAATTTTAGGTAGCTAAACATGCAGACCCCGCACATTCTTATCGTTGAAGACGAACTGGTCACGCGTAATACCCTCAAGAGTATTTTTGAGGCGGAAGGTTATGTGGTGTATGAGGCGACTGATGGTGCTGAAATGCATCAGGTGCTGACCGACAATGACGTTAACCTGGTCATCATGGACATCAACCTGCCTGGCAAAAACGGTCTGTTGCTGGCCCGTGAACTGCGTGAGCAGGCCAATGTCGCCCTGATGTTTCTGACCGGCCGTGACAACGAAGTCGATAAAATCCTCGGTCTGGAAATTGGCGCTGATGATTACATCACCAAACCGTTTAACCCGCGTGAGCTGACTATTCGTGCCCGTAACCTGCTGTCGCGCACCATGAATCTGGCTATGCCAGGGGAAGAGCGCCGTCAGGTAGAAAGCTATAAATTCAATGGCTGGGAGCTGGATATTAATAGCCGCTCTCTGATCAATCCAAACGGCGAGCAGTAAAAACTGCCACGTAGTGAGTTTCGCGCCATGCTGCACTTCTGCGAAAATCCGGGCAAAATTCAGACCCGTGCCGACCTGCTGAAGAAAATGACCGGCCGCGACCTCAAGCCGCACGATCGCACCGTCGATGTCACCATTCGTCGCATCCGTAAGCATTTCGAATCCACGCCGGATACGCCAGAGATCATCGCCACCATTCATGGTGAAGGTTATCGCTTCTGCGGCGACCTGCACGAGTAAGTGCTTGTTTGATGCAGCAAATAAAAAAACGCCTCCTGGGGCGTTTTTTTATGTTCAGTGCCACGGCATTATGAATGCCACAACATTATCAGTGCCACGGCATAATCGGCACGGCGCTGAGCGCATTTTTCGGTGAGCCATCAACCACTTTATCGGAATAGGTCAGATAGACCAGCGCATTGCGCTTTTTGTCGTAGAAGCGGACAACCTGCAGCTTCTTAAAGATTAAAGAGGTACGCTGGCGGAATACTACTTCCCCCTCTGCTTTGCCCTGTGCAATTTTATCACTCACTTCAACCGGACCGACCTGCTGACAGGAAATGGCGGCATCAGAGGTATCCTCTGCCAGCCCCAATCCGCCTTTGATTCCCCCGGTTTTTGCCCGGCTGATATAGCAGGTTACATTTTTAACGTCCGGGTCATCGAAAGCTTCAACAATAATCTTGTGGTCAGGCCCGAATATCTTGAAGACCGTATCAACAGAGCCAATCTGTTCGGCAAAAAGCGGGCTGGAAAAGGTCAGCGTAGTCAGCGCAGCGATCATAAGTCGGGATATTGTCATGGAGTTACCATTGCAAATGGAATAGATGAGAATGTAATGTACTGTTAATCGATACAATGACCAAACCAAAACGGGTTTTAGCCCGTACTGATTTAGCACAACCTTCCCCGAGAAACGTCCCACGTCTTTTGAGCAATGAGTGCTAATATTCTTCGAATGCGTTTAGCTGCACCACCAGAGTAGAGGATGTTTTATGGACCAAGCCGGTATCATTCGCGATTTGCTTGTCTGGCTGGAGAGCCATCTGGATCAACCCCTTTCACTGGACAATGTTGCCCAGAAAGCGGGTTACTCTAAGTGGCATCTGCAAAGGATGTTCAAAGACGTGACCGGGCACGCAATCGGCGCCTATATCCGTGCCCGTCGTTTGTCTAAAGCCGCCGTGGCGCTGCGCCTGACCAGTCGCCCGATCCTGGACATCGCACTGCAGTATCGTTTTGATTCACAACAGACTTTTACGCGTGCATTCAAAAAACAGTTTGCACAGACACCGGCCTGGTATCGTCGCTCTTCCGAATGGAATTCATTCGGTATCCGTCCCCCGATTCGCCTGGATGATGAGACGCAGCCGGAACCGGCTTTCGCCAGCCTGCCGGAAACGGTGCTGGTGGGACAAACCCAGAACTACACCTGTATTCTGGAGCAGATTTCCAGCTACCGCGATGAAATGCGAATGCACTTCTGGAAGCAGTTCCTGCTGGAAACGGACACGATTCCGCCGGTGCTGTATGGCCTGCATCAGGTGCGTGCCAGCCAGGACAAAGATGACGAGCAGGAGATTCTTTATACCACTGCGGTGCCTGCTGACAGCGCGGTGAACCTGCATTCTGGCCAGAAGGTTATTCTGGAAGGTGGCGACTATGTGCAGTTCACCTTTAACGGTCCGCGTGTCAATTTGCAGGAATTTATCCTGCTGCTTTACGGTACCTGCATGCCAACGCTGGGGCTGACCCGCCGTGAAGGGCAGGATATTGAACGCTTTTATACCCATGGCGGTAAAAAGCGCTCGGAGCCACCGACTGAGATCCGTTGCGAATATCTGATTCCGATTCGCCGCCAGCAGGCTGAAGCCAGCTAAGTTTAAGGCTGTCGTCATCGTGACGGCAGCCTTAAGCAATCAGCGTTGCAGCTCGTCGAGCGCAGGCGCATCCAGATGGGAAATATCCCCCGCCGTCTCTACAATCCAGCCTTCTGCCAGCCAGGCGCTCTGCTGATAATCCACACGTGAAATAGAGCAGTTACGCAGGCGCAGGCGACGTTCCGCATAGGCGGGCAAACCCAGAATTGTACTGACCAGAGACCCGAGCGCCATACCGTGGCTGACCAGCAGCGGACGGCTTCCGGCAGGCAGATCGAGACAGGCATTCAGCGCGGCGTGCATGCGCGTCGCCATCTCCGTCATCGACTCTCCTTCAGGGATACGGCCACCTTCGGTCCCGTTGACCAGTGCAGCGCGCCACTGCTCCTCTTCCGTCGTTAAGCCATCCAGCGGACGCTTCTCCAGCACACCCATATTCAGTTCACGCAAGCGCGCATCAAGCGTCACTGAGCAACCGCAGGCATCTGCGATAATCTCGGCGGTGCGACGCGTGCGCCCCAGATCGCTGGCAATAATGTGCGTGATGCCCAAATGCTTCACGCGCTCACCCACCTGCCAGGCTTGTTGCTCACCTTTTTCCGTCAGCGGACTGTCGGACTGACCCTGAATACGGCGTTCCGCATTCCATACCGTTTCACCGTGACGAACAAGATAGACCTGTAGCATGTTAGTTTCCGTTATACTGCGACAAAAATCGCTTTAGACCCTGTTCCATCAGACGTCATTGTTGCAGACATTCCAGACACAGGCAGCGCGGAACAATCCGGCGTACACGCAGTACGTGAGGGTTGTCAGCACAGCCCGGGTTCAGAATGACAACGAAAACAGCCGGATGGGTCAGGCGCTTAATCATCTGAGGGTTTAATCAATTATGTACCATGTTGTCGCAGCCACAACCAACCCAGCGAAGATTCACGCGATTGCTCAGGCTTTCAGCGACGTTTTCGGCGAGGGATCCTGCCATATTGAAGGGGTCGAGGTCGATAGCGGCGTTGCTGCACAACCGTTAACCCATCTCGAAACGCGAACTGGCGCACGTCAGCGCGTGATGAATGCCCGGCAGGTCCGACCAGAAGCGGCATTCTGGGTCGCCATTGAGGCGGGCATCGAAGATGACAGCGCATTTGCCTGGATGGTGGTGGAAAATCAGAAACAGCGTGGCGAGTCGCGCTCGGCCAGTTTCACCCTGCCTCCGGTGGTGCTGGCGGGTCTGCGTGAAGGCCGTGAACTCGGCGAAGAGATGGCGCGATTAACCGGCATCGACAATATCAAACACAAGGGTGGCGCAATCGGGGCGTTTACGAACGGCCTGCTCAGCCGATCCAGTGTCTATCATCAGGCACTGATTCTGGCGCTCTGCCCGTTCGTTCATCCGCTCTATCAACAGTAATCAGGCGCGTCCCAGACGCGCTTCCAGCCAGCGTTTCAGCTCCGGCGGCGCCTCTTTCAGGCTATTAGACCCACGGGTAATCGTCGCGATGCCGACGCCGAGCTCATTTTTTAGCTCGCGCTGGCTCATCTCGCCATTCATTAACTCTTCGATAATCCGCAGACGGGTGCCGAACGCTTCCCGCTCATCGGGCGTCATCATCAGTTGCATCAGAGGCAGTGCGTGGCCATCTGCAAAGGCCTGCTGCATCAGCACGACAAAGCGCTGCCAGCTATCTTCTGCCGGATGTGCATCGGTAGAGAGGGAATCAGAATGGGTCATGAAGAGGCTTCCGTACTCGCTAAAGAGTACGGAAGCTTAGCACAGCTAGTAACGGCGATTCCACTCAGCATCTGACAGGATCTTGTCAGGCTTGCCCATGAAGTAACGATAGTAGGCGTCATACGCCAGCACACTCTTCACGTAGCCGCGCGTTTCAGAGAACGGAATGGTCTCAATAAATGCTACGGCGTCGAGATTGCCCGCGCTGGTTTTCAGCCAGCTTCGCACCCGGCCCGGCCCGGCGTTATAGGCCGCTGAGGCGAAAATCCGGTTCTGGTCGAACTGCTGATAGACATACTCCAGATACTGCGTACCAATCTGGATATTGGTTTCCGGATCAAGCAGCTGGCTGGTGTTGCTGTAGCCAGGTATATCGTACATCTTCACAGTATGCGCCGCCGTGGCAGGCATAATCTGCATCAGACCACTGGCGCCGACCGGCGAACGCGCTTTCGGGTTCCAGGCGCTCTCCTGACGCGAAATCGCCATCGCATAGCTCGGTGGGATCTGCTTCACCTCGGTATTTCGCTCATAGACACTCCGCCACGCCAGCGGGAAACGCTCTTTCAGGCTGTCCCACATTTTGGCGGTGATAGTCGCCTGCACGCTGAGATCCCACCAGTCCTGCTCGTTGGCGTAGCGCGCCAGCATCTGCTGCTGCGTATGCGTCCGGCTGCCGATAAGATTGCTCCATTCGCTACGGGCCAGGTTATCCAGCCCCCAGTACATCAGCTCGCGAACGCGGGCCAGCTCGGGTCCCTGGAGGGTGGCGCTGTCAGGCTTCGGCGCTTCATCAATCTGCAACGGATAGTCTACGCCCAGCCGCTGAGCAGCCACCATCGGATAGAAGCCGCGTTCTTTCATCAGCTTGCGCAGGATCTCTTCCGCTTCCTCTTTACGATCTTTCTCAAACAGCAGATCGGCCTGCCAGTACTGCCACTCATCTTTCTCTTTGGCTTCCAGCGGCAGACGAGCAATCCAGGTGTTCAGGCCGCGTCGGTCATGCTGAGAGAGCGCCAGCCGCACCCGGCGTTCCACCAGCGCGGTAGACTCGCTGTTCATCACTACTGCATCGCGCCAGCGTGCCTGCTCAGAGGTGAGATCGCTGCCCATCATGCGCCAGACCACAATCTCCTTCAGCGCCTGCTCATCTTCCGGCCCCATTTTCTGGGCCCGGACCAGAATCGGAATCAGGCTGCGGGCATTTTCCATGTCCTGCCGCGCCACACGCGTAAAGGCGTAAATGGTGGCCTGACGGGTAAAGTCGGTTGGCCCCACGGCACTGGCGAAGGTGCTGACGGTTAACGGATCCTTTTGCAGGGCCTGTATCGCGTCAGACATGGTCTGATAATCGGCAGGCAGCGTCTTCGCCAGATAGCTCACCAGGTTGTCATTACCGGCTTTCATCGCCAGCCGGATACGTTCCAGGATAGTAATCGGCGAAATCTGACCGGACGCCTGCCAGACCGAGAAGAGCTTATCGCAATCCGCAGGCAGCGCCGTGCCACGCAGCCAGATCTGCTTCGCGCCATCAAACGCGGCCTGCTGCTGCCCGGTGGCCCATTTGGCGTAATACCAGTTGCAACGCGCCTGCACCGGCTTGGGTTCGGTCGGGCTGAAGTTCAGCACGCCCTGCCAGTCCTGTCGGTAAGCCAGCACGTTGATAAAGCGGGTGCTGAGCGATCGCGCGGGAGGCAATGTCGGGTACTGGCGAATAAAGTTCTGCACGGCCAGGGTGGTCTCCTGATCGAGATCCTGAGCCAGCAGGCGATATTGCAGATAAGGATAGAGCGGATAGTCCTGTAGCGTAGGCAACAGCTGATCCACGGTGGCCATCTGGTTACTGTCCCAGGCCTGTTTAATTTGTTGATAACGTTGCCGTTGTTGATCAAGCGAATCGGCCCATGCGCTGCTGGCCGAACCGACCAGGCAGATCCCTATCATCCAGTTACGCCACTTCACCACGTAAATCTCCTCTGTTGCTGGGGCCGGCAACTTGCCAGACAGTCTTCATGCTAACCGGGCCACCGCACTCTTGCCATGTTCTTCACAAAATTTACGCATACAGACAGTTAACGCACCGTCATCGCTCAGCGTACGCGCCGTGATTGTGCAAATTATCATCAGTAAATCTTATTACCCAGCGATTTAAACTGTTGAATCATTGCGTTAAAAACTGGCACACGCTTTGCTCTGTTGAATTCCATCTTGTATACCAGCTGGAATTCTTCGTATGACTTCTACCTTCGGCCTGACGCTTCCCGCCTGGCAGCAGCGCACTCAGCAGGCACCACAACAGATCCGTTCGCTGCTGAGTGCGCACCTGGCAGCGCTCGACACACACGATAATGCCTGGATCTATCTGGCGACACCTGACCAGTTAGCGGCACAGATTGAACCGCTGCTGGCAGACTATGAACGCGATCCCGCGTCGCTGCCGCTGTTTGGTGTGCCCTTCGCCGTAAAAGATAACATTGATGTCGCAGGCTGGCCGACCAGCGCCGCCTGCCCTGCGTTTACCTATACCGCCAGCGAAGATGCGGTCGCCGTCGCCCGGCTGAAAGCCGCTGGCGCAGTCGTCATCGGTAAAACCAACCTCGATCAGTTCGCAACCGGCCTGGTCGGCACCCGCTCGCCCTATGGCGCGGTCAGTAATACCTTTGACGCTGATTACGTCAGCGGTGGCTCCAGCTCTGGCTCGGCATCGGTGCTGGCGCGCGGACTGGTCGCTTTTTCACTGGGCACCGATACCGCAGGATCGGGCCGCGTGCCGGCGGGCTTTAATAATATCGTCGGACTCAAGCCGACCAAGGGCTGGTTCTCTGCACGCGGCGTGGTGCCCGCCTGTCGCCTTAACGACACCATTTCGGTATTTGCGCTGACGGCAGAAGATGCGTTTAGCGTCGCCAGTATCATGGGTGGCTACGATGCCGGTGATGCCTATTCGCGTATTAATCCGCGCACCGCCCCAGCCAGCCTGCCGCGTCATCCCCGTTTCGCTATTCCGGCGCACCCGGCGTTTTTTGATGATGCTGCCGCTGAAGCGGCCTGGGATCAGGCACTGGAAGCGTTGCAGGCGGGCGGCGCGACGCTGCACCCCATCGACTTCACGCCGTTCCGGACGCTCGCTGAACAGCTCTACTACGGTCCCTGGGTTGCCGAACGCACAGCGGCGGTGGGTGAGATGCTTGACCGTCCGGCGGAGATGGACCCGGTAGTGCATGAGATCGTCACCAGCGGCCTGAAATACAGCGCGGTGGACGCCTACAAGGCGGAGTATCTGCGGGCCGAACTGACGCGTCAGATTCAGGAGACGCTGGCACAGTTTGATGCGCTGGTGGTGCCGACCTCACCCACCATTCACACCCTGGAGGAGATGAAACAGGAGCCGATTTACTTCAACTCACAGTTCGGCACCTACACCAACTTCACCAATCTCGCCGACCTCTCTGCCCTGGCGCTGCCCGCACCGTTCCGCAACGACGATCTTCCGGCAGGCATCACGCTGATTGCACCCGCCTGGCACGATCGGGCGCTGGCGGAATTCGGCCTTCGCTGGCAGCAGCAGCTCGCCCTGCCGCTGGGCGCGACCGGTCAGCCGTGGCCGACCCGATCCACAACCTTACCTGTCTCACCTGACCACGTCCGGCTGGCGGTAGTGGGCGCGCATCTCACCGGCATGCCGCTCAATTTCCAGCTCACCGAACGCAATGCCGTCTGGGTGGAAGAGACGAAGACCGCGCCACACTACCGCCTCTTTGCCCTGCTGGAAGGTGCAATCAAAAAACCGGGCCTGATGCGTGACGAACAGGGAGCGGCGATCACCGTTGAGCTGTGGGATATCCCACTGGCCCGTTTCGGCGAGTTTGTGGCGGAGATTCCGGCCCCACTGGGGATCGGCAGCCTGACGCTGGCCGATGGCCGCGTTGTTAAAGGCTTTATCTGCGAAGGCTCAGCGCTGAAGAGTGCGCTGGAAATCACTGAGACGGGCGGCTGGCGCAACTGGCTGGCATCACAGGGGAGTCACTGATCATGTTCACTACCGTACTGATTGCCAACCGCGGCGAAATTGCCTGCCGCGCCATTCGGACCCTGAAGCGCCTCGGCGTGAAAAGCGTCGCGGTCTATTCAGACGCTGACCGTAATGCGCAGCACGTTAAGCAGGCGGATATCGCCATCGCCCTGGGCGGCGAGAAGGCCAGCGACAGCTATCTGCGCATCGACAAAATTCTGGCAGCAGCGCAGCAGAGCGGCGCGCAGGCTATCTGGCCCGGCTACGGATTTCTTTCTGAAAGCCAGGCGTTTGCCGACGCCTGCAATGCGGCAGGTATCGCCTTTGTCGGCCCCACCGCGCAGCAGATTGGTGAGTTCGGCCTGAAGCACCGCGCTCGTGAACTGGCCGCCAGCGCGGGTGTGCCGATGACGCCCGGCACACCCCTGCTCGCCTCGCTGGAAGAGGCAATGCAGGCAGCTGATAAGATTGGCTATCCGGTGATGCTGAAAAGCACGGCGGGCGGCGGCGGCATTGGCCTGACGCGCTGCGCCGACGCCGATGCGCTCGCCAGCGCCTGGGAGAGCGTGCGCCGTCTTGGTGAGCAGTTTTTCAGTGATGCAGGCGTATTTCTGGAACGCTGTATCGATCGCGCCCGCCACGTTGAAGTTCAGATTTTTGGAGACGGCAAAGGCAACGTGGTGGCGCTGGGCGAACGCGACTGCTCACTGCAGCGCCGCAACCAGAAGGTGGTGGAAGAGACACCGGCGCCCGGCCTGTCGCAGGCCACGCGTGACGCCCTGCTCGCCTCGGCGGTGCGGCTTGGCGAGCAGGTCAACTACCGCAGCGCAGGCACCGTGGAGTATATCTACGACGTCAGCCAGCAGGCCTTTTACTTTCTTGAAGTGAACACCCGCCTGCAGGTGGAGCATCCGGTCACCGAATGCGTCACCGGCCTCGATCTTGTGGAGTGCATGTTGCAGGTGGCGGCGGGCGATGCAGTGGACTGGTCACGTCTGCAGCAGGCGCCGCAGGGCGCAGCGATTGAAGTGCGGCTCTACGCGGAAGATCCGCTGAAGAACTTTCAGCCCAGCCCCGGCCTGTTAACCGGTGTCACCTTTCCTGACGGCGTGCGGGTCGACAGCGGCATCGAAACCGGCAGCGAGGTCTCCAGCTTCTACGACCCGATGATCGCCAAGCTGATTGTGCATGCCGACACGCGCGAGGCGGCACTGGAAAAACTTCATCATGCGCTGGATGCGACTCAGCTGCATGGCATCGCCACCAACCTCGACTATCTGCGCCAGATCACCCGCAGCGACGCGTTTCGCAGCGGCAACGTCTGGACGCGCTATCTCGACAGCGTTGTGCCTGCCGCCTCCGTGGTGGAAGTGCTGCAACCCGGCACCTTCAGTTCGGTGCAGGACTATCCCGGCCGCCTCGGCTACTGGGATATCGGCGTGCCGCCGTCCGGCCCGATGGATGATTTCGCGTTCCGTCTGGCAAACCGAATCGTGGGTAACCACGAGGCAGCAGCAGGCCTGGAGTTTACCCTGCAGGGGCCGACGCTGCGTTTCCACTGTGATGCCATTCTGGCGCTGACCGGCGCGGACTGCGACGCCCGGCTTGATGGCGAACCGGTCAGCGCCTGGCAGCCGCTGGCGGTGAAAGCGGGACAGACCCTGGCACTGGGACGCGCCCGGCAGGGCTGCCGCAGCTATCTGGCGGTGCGCAACGGCTTCGACGTGCCGGAATATCTGGGCAGCCGCAGCACCTTTTCACTGGGCCAGTTTGGCGGTCACGCCGGACGCACCCTGCGGGTGGCCGATATGCTGGCAATCTCCCGGCCTGAACGGGCAGCCTGCACTACACCGGCCCCGGTCAGCGATCCGCAGCCGCTTGATGCGACGCTGATTCCCCACTACGGCAGCGAATGGCGCATCGGCGTGCTTTATGGCCCGCACGGCGCACCGGACTTCTTCACCCAGGCCGCCATCGACGAATTCTTTGCCAGCGACTGGCAGGTGCACTACAACTCCAACCGCCTCGGCGTACGGCTGGTGGGTCCGAAACCAACCTGGACCCGCGCCAACGGTGGCGAAGCAGGCCTGCATCCCTCCAACGTTCACGACTGTGAATATGCCATCGGCGCGGTCAATTTCACCGGCGACTTCCCGGTGATCCTGACACACGACGGCCCGAGCCTGGGCGGCTTCGTCTGTCCGGTGACCATCGCCAAAGCCGAGCTGTGGAAAGTGGGCCAGGTCAAACCGGGCGACACCATCCGCTTCCACCCGATTACCGCAGACGATGCACTGGCGCGGGAAAAAGCGCAGATGCACCTGATCGATACCCTGCGGCCGGATCATCCCCCGACCTTTGCCGTGCCGTCGCTGGCTGAAACCGCCCACGGCTCCGCCACGATTCTGTCCGCCATCGAGGCCACCGGCAGCACGCCGAAAGTGGTCTATCGTCAGGCCGGCGACAAATATGTGTTGATTGAGTATGGCGACAACGTGCTGGATCTGGCGCTGCGTCTGCGCGTGCACCTGCTGATGAATGCGCTGACGGCGCAGGCGGAGCCAGGCGTTGAGGAGCTATCGCCAGGCGTGCGCTCACTGCAGGTACGCTACGACAGCCGCATTATTTCACAGTCCGCCCTGATGTCGCTGCTGCTGGCGCTGGAAGCGACGCTGGGCGATGTCAGCACGCTGAAAGTCCCGTCGCGCGTGGTGTGGATGCCGATGGCGTTTGAAGACAGCGCCACGCTGGGTGCGGTCAGCCGCTATCAGGAGACGGTGCGTGCCAGTGCGCCCTGGCTGCCCAACAACGTGGACTTTATCCAGCGCATTAATGGCTTAAGCAGCCGCGATGAGGTGCGCGACACCCTGTTCAACGGCAGCTATCTGGTGCTGGGGCTGGGCGATGTTTACCTCGGCGCGCCCTGCGCCGTGCCGATCGATCCGCGCCATCGCCTGCTGAGTTCCAAATACAGTCCGGCACGTACCTTTACCGCCGAAGGCACGGTCGGCATTGGCGGCATGTACATGTGCATCTACGGCATGGATTCGCCCGGCGGCTATCAGCTGGTAGGCCGCACGCTGCCCATCTGGAACACCTTCCTGAAGAATCCGCAGTTCACAGCCGATGCGCCGTGGCTGCTGCGCTTCTTCGATCAGGTGCGCTTCTATCCGGTGAGTGAAACCGAGCTCAACCAGCTGCGCGAAGATTTCCGTGAAGGCCGCGCCAGCCTGCGCATCGAAGAGACGCAGTTTGATTTTGCCGCGCACCAGCAGTTCCTCGCCGACCATGCCGCTGAGATTGCGGACTTCCGTCAGCGCCAGGCGACCGCCTTTGAACAGGAAGTGCAGTTATGGGCGCAGGAAGAACAGAACGCACCGGCGGCAGATGAAGTGCCTGACAGCGTGGGTGAAGTGGATGAAGGCGGACTCGCGGTGCAGGCCGACCTCAATGGCAACATCTGGAAAGTGCTGGTGCAGCCGGGCGACGAGGTCAGCGCCGGACAGACGCTGATTATCGTCGAGGCGATGAAGATGGAGCTGGCGATTGTCGCGCCGCAGGCCGGTCGGGTGACGCGGATCGCCTGCCAGGCGGGCCGCCCGGTCAGCCCTGGCGATACCCTGCTGTGGCTGGAATAAGGAGCGCCGATGACAACCCAACCTCAATCCCCTAAAGCGCGCCCGGAAGCGCTGGCCGAACGGGTCTATCAGGCGCTGAAGG
Organism: Pantoea hericii; assembly: GCF_014155795.1. Classification (NCBI taxonomy): domain Bacteria; kingdom Pseudomonadati; phylum Pseudomonadota; class Gammaproteobacteria; order Enterobacterales; family Erwiniaceae; genus Pantoea; species Pantoea hericii. Next base: position 357,063 of record NZ_SCKV01000003.1, on the reverse strand, counting down.
CCGATATTTTCGCCTTTCGCCTGATGCCGGGCGATCGCTTCAGCGAAAGCGAAATCGCCGGACGGATGGCGGTCAGCCGCACGCCGGTTCGCCAGGCGCTATTCCGGCTGGAGCGCGAAGGCTTTGTCGAAGTCTGGTTCCGCAGCGGCTGGCAGATTAAAAACTTCGATTTTGCCTGGTTCGAATCGCTGTATGACCTGCGCACCGTGCTGGAGTGCGAGGCGGTAAAACGCCTCTGCGCCCTGCCCGCGCCTCAGTGTGCCGCGCTGTTACACGAACTCAACCAGTTCTGGTGTGAAGCGGAGGCGCTCACCGAAGGTCTGGTGGTGTCGCAGCATGACGAAGCGTTTCACATGGCGCTGGTCGCGGCCGCGGGTAACCCGGAGATGGCGCGCATACACGCCGAACTCACCGAGAAGATCCGCATCATCCGTCGGCTCGACTTCACCCGCGATGATCGCATCTGTGCGACTTATCAGGAACATGCTCAGATTTTACAGGCGATTTTTGCGCAGCAGACAGATGAGGCGCAACGCATCCTGACCGATCACATCGCTGTCAGTAAGGCGGAGGTCAGGAAGATCACACTGCACCGCCTCCAGCAGGCCCGGCTCCAGCTCACCGAATAACATAACAACCACTCAGGGGTTTAAATGATGAAAAGACGTTCGTTGATCAAGGCTTTCGCCCTCTCCGCTACCGTTGTCAGTATGGGTTTCGCCTGGAGTGCGCAGGCGGCTGACACCATCAAAGTGGGGATCATGCATTCGCTCTCCGGCACCATGGCGATCTCTGAAACGCCGCTGAAAGATGTGGCGCTGATGACCATCGATGAGATCAACGCCAAAGGGGGCCTGCTGGGGAAAAAGCTGGAGCCGGTAGTGGTCGATCCCGCCTCTAACTGGCCGCTGTTTGCCGAGAAAGCACGGCAGTTGCTGACCCAGGATAAAGCGGCGGTGGTGTTTGGCTGCTGGACCTCGGTATCACGCAAATCGGTGCTGCCGGTGTTTGAAGAGCTGAACGGCCTGCTCTTCTATCCGGTGCAGTATGAAGGGGAAGAGATGTCACCTAACGTCTTCTACACCGGCGCGGCGCCTAACCAGCAGGCGATTCCGGCAGTGGAATACCTGATGAGCGAAGATGGCGGCAGTGCAAAACGCTTCTTCCTGCTGGGCACCGACTACGTCTATCCGCGCACCACCAACAAGATCCTGCGTGCCTTCCTGCACAGCAAAGGCGTGGCAGATAAAGATATCGAAGAGGTCTACACGCCGTTTGGTTACAGCGACTATCAGACCATTGTCTCCAACATTAAAAAATTCGCGGCAGGCGGTAAAACGGCGGTGGTCTCCACCATCAACGGCGACTCCAATGTGCCGTTCTACAAAGAGCTGGCTAACCAGGGCATCAAAGCCACTGACATTCCGGTGGTCGCCTTCTCAGTGGGAGAGGAAGAGCTCCGCGGCATCGACACCAAACCGCTGGTGGGTCAGTTAGCGGCCTGGAACTATTTCGAGTCGATCGATAATCCGACCAACGCGAAATTTGTTGCCGATTACCGCGCTTACGCCAAAGCACATAACCTGCCGAACGCCGCCACCGTGGTGACCAACGACCCGATGGAAGCGACTTATGTCGGCATCCATATGTGGGCGCAGGCGGTGGAAAAAGCGGGCACGACGGACCCGGACAAAGTGCGGGCGGCAATGGCCGGTCAGACCTTTAAAGCGCCGGATGGCTTTACCCTGACCATGGACCAGACCAACCACCATCTGCATAAGCCCGTCATGATTGGTGAAGTGGAAGAGAACGGCCAGTTCAGCGTGGTGTGGCAGACCGATAAACCCGTGCGTGCCCAGCCCTGGAGCCCGTACATTGCCGGTAACGACAAGAAGCCCGATTACCCGGTGAAGACTGCGCAGTAATTTTCGTTGCTGATAAGAAAGCGTCACCCGCTGTAAAGCGGCAGCACGGCAGTGGTCATTCGACTGCCGTGCTGACCTCCCCAAACGAGGCTCCTTTTATGAATCTATGTCGCTGTTTTTTCAGCCTGCTTCTGTTGCTGCCGCTGTTTGCCAGCGCCGGACCGGCGGCTGACTTTGCCGCCGCCAGCCGCAGCCAGCAGGCCACGCTGCTGCAACAATGGGCTGCCGCGCCGGACAGTCAGCGTCTGCCGCTGCTGGAAGCGTTAAAAGCAGAAACCGTGGTCATCGACCAGAACAAACAGCCATTCAGCCAGCAGGGATCGACGCTGCAGCCGCTGGATGCGGTGGCACAGCCCACGGGTAACCTGAAAAAGCTATTTATGAACAATCGCCTGCGCGTGCTGGTAAACAACGCGCTGGCTGCGCACCAGCTGGTGAGCAGTGATGCGGCCCTGCGTCTGCGCGCAGCGCAGCAGCTGCAAAATGAGGGTGCCGCAGACCAGTTGCCGCTGCTGGAACAGCGGCTGGCCGCTGAACAGGACAGCCGGGTACATGCTGCATTAGCGCTGGCACTGGCGAATCTGCAACTGGCGGATGGCGAACCGATGGTGCGCCTGCGGGCGGTGAAACTGCTGGGTGAGTCCAGCGATCCCAATACGCAGGCCAGCCTGCAACGCCTGACCCAGCCCGCGAATGAGCCAGATGTCACGGTACGGGCGGCAGCGGCCGAAAGCCTGCAACAGATTCAGAAACGGCTAATGTGGGGCGATCTGCTGGGGCAGGCCTTCAGCGGCCTGTCGCTGGGCTCCATCCTGCTGCTGGCCGCGCTGGGCCTGGCGATCACCTACGGGCTGCTGGGGGTGATCAACATGGCGCACGGTGAAATGCTGATGCTCGGCGCGTACGCCACCTGGTGGGTGCAGAGCCTGTTTCAGCAGTTTGCACCGGACTATTTAGCCTGGTATCCACTGCTGGCGTTGCCGGTCGCCTTTATGGTCACCGCCGCCATCGGCATGGCGCTGGAACGCACCATCATCCGCCATCTCTATGGCCGTCCGCTTGAGACGCTGCTCGCTACCTGGGGAATCAGCCTGATGCTGATCCAGCTGGTACGGGTGCTGTTCGGGGCGCAAAACCTGGAAGTGGCGAATCCGTCGTGGCTCTCAGGTGGCCTGCAGCTGCTGCCCAACCTGGTGCTGCCGTGGAACCGCATCGCGGTGATCCTGTTTGTGGTGTTTGTGCTGGCGCTCACCTGGCTGCTGCTGAACCGGACCCGCCTTGGCATGAACGTGCGCGCCGTGACCCAGAACCGCGCCATGGCGGAGTGCTGCGGCGTGCCAACGGGTCGCGTCGATATGCTGGCGTTTGGCCTTGGTTCGGGCATTGCCGGGTTGGGAGGCGTGGCGCTGTCGCAGCTTGGTAACGTCGGACCGGAGCTGGGTCAGGGCTATATCATTGACTCGTTCCTGGTGGTGGTGCTGGGTGGCGTCGGCCAGCTGGCAGGCACCGTGGTTGCCGCGTTCAGCCTGGGCATTCTGAACAAAGTGCTGGAGCCGCAGATTGGCGCGGTGCTGGGTAAGATCCTGATTCTGGTGATTATCGTGCTGTTTATTCAGAAACGTCCGCAGGGACTGTTTGCGGTTAAAGGAAGGGTGACTGACTGATGACGCAACCCATCACACTTCGCATGGCGCGCACCGCGCCGCGCCTGGCGATCAGCATCGGCGTGGCGATCACTCTGGCGTTACTGGTGATGCCGTTTCTGGCGCTGCTGCCCGCCGCCCATCCGCTGGCGATCTCCACTTATACCCTGACGCTGGTCGGCAAAATCCTCTGCTATGCGGTGGTCGCCGTGGCGCTGGATCTGGTGTGGGGTTACGCCGGACTGCTGTCGCTGGGCCACGGGCTGTTCTTTGCCCTCGGCGGTTATGCCATGGGCATGTACCTGATGCGCCAGGCCGCAGGCGAAGGCTTGCCCGCCTTTATGTCCTTTCTCTCCTGGCGAGAGCTGCCCTGGTTCTGGACCGGCACCGAATACTTCGCCTGGGCGCTCTGCCTGAGCATGCTGGTGCCGGGCCTGCTGGCGCTGCTGTTTGGCTTCTTCGCCTTTCGCTCAAAGATCAAAGGCGTCTACTTCTCCATCATGACCCAGGCGCTGACCTACGCCGGTATGCTGCTGTTCTTCCGTAATGAAACCGGATTTGGCGGCAACAACGGCTTCACCGGCTTTACTACCCTGCTCGGCTTTTCGGTGACGGCGACCGGAACCCGCATCGGGCTGTTTATCGCCACGGTGCTGCTGCTGTTGCTGAGCCTGGTGATTGGCTTCGCCCTGGCGCGCAGCAAGTTTGGCCGGGTGCTGACCGCAGTGCGGGATGCCGAAAACCGTCTGATGTTTTGTGGTTACGATCCGCGCGGCTTCAAGCTGTTAGTCTGGACGCTCTCCGCCGTGCTGTGCGGTCTTGCCGGGGCGCTCTATGTGCCGCAGGTCGGCATTATCAATCCGGGAGAGATGTCACCAGCCAACTCAATAGAAGCCGCGATCTGGGTGGCGCTGGGTGGACGCGGTACGCTGATTGGCCCGCTGCTGGGCGCAGCAATTGTTAACGGCGCACGCAGCTTCTTCACCGTCGCCTTCCCTGAATACTGGCTGTTTTTCCTGGGACTGATGTTCATCCTGGTGACACTGTTTCTGCCGCACGGCGTGATTGGCCTGCTGCGCCGGAGGAAAAAATGAGTGATGCCCTGTTTACCCAGCCTCAGCTCGCGGATCGCCATCGGGCGCAGCGCGATCCCGTCCTGCAACTGGAGAAGATCAGCGTCTCGTTTGACGGCTTCCGGGCGCTGACCGATCTTTCGCTGCAGATCGGCATCGGGGAACTGCGCTGCGTGATCGGCCCCAACGGCGCAGGCAAAACTACGCTGATGGATGTGATCACCGGCAAAACCCGCCCCGACGCCGGCCGGGTGATCTACGACCAGGACAGCGATCTGACCCGTCTGTCGCCGGTAGAGATCGCCCGCGCCGGCATTGGCCGTAAGTTCCAGAAGCCTACGGTGTTTGAGGCATTAACCGTATTTGAGAATCTTGAGATCGCGCTTAAAGCCAATAAATCGGTCTGGGCCAGCCTGCGCGCTCGTCTCAGCAGCGAACAGCGCGACAGAATTGATGAGGTGCTGAAACTGCTGCGGCTGGGTGGCGAACGCCAGCGCCGTGCGGGCCTGCTATCGCACGGCCAGAAGCAATTTCTGGAGATTGGCATGCTGCTGGTTCAGGAGCCGCATCTGCTGCTGCTGGATGAACCGGCGGCAGGCATGACTGACGCAGAGACGGCCTACACCGCCGAGTTGTTCCGCAGCCTGGCGGGCAAACACTCCCTGATGGTAGTGGAGCATGACATGGGCTTTGTCGAGACCATCGCCGACCATGTCACGGTGCTGCATCAGGGGCAGGTGCTGGCCGAGGGTTCGCTGCGCGAGGTTCAGGCCAGTGAGCAGGTTATCGACGTTTATCTGGGGCGCTAAAATGTTACAGGTTACTGAACTGAATCAATATTATGGCGGCAGTCACATTCTGCGCGGCCTGTCGTTTGAGGTAAAAATTGGTGAAATTACCTGTCTGCTTGGCCGCAATGGCGTGGGAAAAACCACGCTGCTGAAGTGCCTGATGGGGCTGATCCCGGCGAAGTCAGGCGAGATTCAGTGGCAGCAGCAGCGGATGAATGGCCGCAAGCCGCACCAGCGGGTGCAGGCGGGCATCGCCTATGTGCCGCAGGGACGGGAAATCTTTCCGCGTCTGACGGTCGAAGAGAACCTGCTGATGGGCCTGTCGCGCTTTCCGGCGGCGCAGGCGCGTGAAGTGCCGGAGGAGATCTATCAGCTCTTTCCGGTGCTGCTGGCGATGAAGTCACGCCGGGGCGGCGATCTCTCGGGTGGTCAGCAGCAGCAGCTGGCGATCGGCCGGGCGCTGGCCTGTCGGCCACAGCTGCTGATCCTTGATGAGCCGACCGAAGGGATCCAGCCCTCGGTGATCAAAGAGATCGGCGCGGTAATCCGCCAGCTGGCGCAACGGGGAGATATGGCGATCCTGCTGGTTGAGCAGTTTTATGACTTCGCGGCAGAACTGGCGGACAGCTATCTGGTGATGTCGCGCGGTGAAATTGTGCAGCGTGGCCGCGGCGACACCATGGAAGCAGAAGGTGTGCGCGGCCTGGTGGCGATTTAAACCCGACTCAGAGCAGGCCGGTCTCCACAGAGAAGTGACGCTGCTCGCCGCTCGCCAGGGTGATCAGCGTGCCGGCCTGCTGCGCGGCAAGAAAACCCTCTGGCCGACAGGTGGCGGGCAGAATATAGGCCGCCACCTGCTGGTCATGGTTGTGCAGCAGCCAGCGGGTTGCGTGCGGGAACTGCGCGGTAGAGAAGCGCGTCATCAGCGCGTAGCCCTGCGGCGCATGCAACTCAAACTGTACCTCATCACCATACTGCGGCAGATCGTCCGCAAAGAAGACGATCTCGGGATCGCAGAGCTGCGGTTGATCGAGCTGCTGTAACGCCTGCGGATCGCGCGCCAGTTGATCCGTGTAATCCCGCCAGGCGGGCGTTGGTCGCAGGTGCGCCGGGATCGAGCGACGCAGCTGGAATGCCCCTTCGGGGATCGACTGCCGGAAGCGCCCCTGATCGATCCACGCGCTGTTGAGGTGACACATGTATTGCAACGGCATCGGTGCACCCGCCAGATTGGTTACCGTCATCTCTATCGTCAGACGGGGCCTGTCGGCCTGAATGCGAACGGCGGGTGCCGCAACATAATGATGGCCGAAGCCTTTAACATATTCACACTCCCCTTCCAGCGACAGTGTCTGATCGTCCAGCACCAGCCAGGCACTATCCATGCGGGCGCAGGCCATTTCCCCGTGCAGCGGATGATCGTCCTCTGGCGCGGGACAGCCGTTAGCCAGCAGCCCCGAATGAAAGGCAAAACAGCCATAGATATCTATGATCGAATTCGCGGGCAGCGGCTGCTTAAAGCTGTGGCCCATGGTCAGGTTATGATCGTCAAACTGCACGTCCCAGATCATCTGCCCGAGAAACGGCAGCACGGTCACGCTGCCGCGCCGGTTATGAATGCGCACTGCCTCGATTCCTGCCGGATAGCGAAACACCTCAACCCGGAAGTCATCGCTTTCCAGCAGCAGCGAGGGCGTGGTGTGAAACTGGTTACGCGCTAAGGGTAAACGGGTTCTCATGGTAACTCCTCCACCAGACGACCGGCCGCAACCGGCTGTTTTTTATGGCGCAGTTCGCCGTAGAAGTAAAATCCGACCCAGGCGAAGCAGAGCAGCGAGACACCAAACGCCAGCTGCATTGAACCCAGCGTGTCAGACACCAGGCCCTGCAGCGCCGGGACAAAGGCCGCGCCAACAATCGCCATCACGATAAACGCGCCTGCCACTTCAGTGTATTTATTATCGACCGTCGCCAGCGTACCGGCGTAGATCGTTGCCCAGCAGGGCCCAAACAGCACGCTGACAAAAACGGCGGCGTAGACGGCGGTAAAGTTCGGCACCAGCATCACATAAGCCAGCGTCAGCACGCCCAGCACCGAATAGGCGATCAGCACTTTCTCGGCACGGAAGCGGGTCATCAGGAAGTTCGCCACGAACTTGCCGATAAAGAAGCAGACGAAGCTGTAGATCATAAAGTTAGAGGCGTGACGTTCATTGGCCGCCCCCAGCGTCAGCGCCAGACGAATGGTAAATGACCAGACCGCCACCTGCATGCCGACATACAGGAACTGGGTCACAATGCCGCGTTTAAAGTGACGGTTAGCCGCCAGATAGCGGAAGGTCTCGCCCAGTGACGGCCGGGATTTCTCATTACTCTCTGGTTTGCAGCGCGGATAGCGGGTGAACATAAACAGCAGCATCACGACCACCAGCACCATCACCAGATATTTGTAAGGCTCCAGCGTGTGCTCCAGCATTGTCAGGCGGAAAGCATGCGCCTGCTCTGCCGTCATGGCTGCCATCTGACTCTCCAGACTGTCGCCATCCTGGAACACCAGATATTTACCCAGCACAATCCCCATCAGCGCACCGATCGGATAGAAGGTCTGGCTGACGTTGAGGCGCAGCGTCGCATGATCACGATGACCAATCATCGAGCTGTAGGTGTTGGCCGCCGTTTCCAGGAAACTCAGGCCAATGGCAATCGCAAAGATCGCCGCGAGGAACATGGTGTAGGTCGCCATGTGCGAAGCAGGATAAAAGGCGATACAGCCGGCAATGTAGAGCGCCAGACCGATCATAATCGCCATCTTGTAACTGGTTTTGCGGATCACCAGCGAGGCGGGGATCGCAATCAGAAAATAGCCGCCATAAAAGGCGCTCTGCACCAGCGCACTGGCGAAGTCGCTCAGGGCAAACACACTTTTAAACTGGGTAATCAGGATGTCGTTAAGACTCGCTGCACAGCCCCAGAGCGGGAAGAGGCACGACAGCAGAATGAACTGGAACAGCGGCGTTTTATTCAGATAGCCATCAGATTGCTGAACAATTTTCTGTTGCATAGCAGAACCTCAGTTACGGTTGAGAAAACGCTGGAAAGTCTCTGCGTCGGGATAAGCGCGCTGCGTGCCGCGCCCGGTGACGCTGCAGGCGGCATAGGCCGACGCCTGTGTCATGGCGGCGGCCACATCGCCGGTTTTCACCAGCAGATAGGCAAAGCAGCCGATAAAGGCATCACCTGCGCCGCTGGTATCGACCGCCTGAACCGGCGTCGCAGCCACGCGATGCACCTGGTCGCCGCTCATCCAGACCGATCCCCGGCTGCCCAGAGTAATGATCAGATTTTTAAGGCCGCGCTTCAGCAGCGACTGCCCCGCCAGGATCACCTCGTCATCGGTGCTGACGGGCAGGCCGGTGAGGATCTCCAGTTCGGTTTCGTTCGGCATAAAGAAGTCGCATTTACAGGCGTAGTGAATATCCAGCGAAGCGACGGCCGGTGCCGGATTCAGGATCACGTTGATCTGATGCTGGCGGGCAAAATCGATGGCGTAATAGACCGTCTCCAGCGGGATCTCCAGCTGCAGGATGATCAGCTCACAGGCTTTCAGCGCCTCTGCCGCGTCGTCGATATCAGCCGGTTTCAGCTGCTGGTTGGCACCTTTGATAATCAGAATGCGGTTTTGCGACTGGTCATCGACAAAAATCGGTGCCACACCGCTGGAGGTGCCTGGTGCAGTGGTGACAAATCGCGTGTCCACGCCCTGCTGCTGCAGGTTCGCGACGGTGTTGGGCGCAAAGAGATCGTCGCCAACTTTGCTGACCATCATCACGCTGCCGCCCATTTTCGCCGCCGCAACCGCCTGGTTAGCGCCCTTACCGCCGCAGCCAATCGCAAAGTCAGGCGCTTCAAGGGTTTCGCCCGCTTTCGGCAGGCTGTTGGTATAGGTAATCAAATCGACCATGTTTGAGCCGATGACCGCAATTGTCATGACCATTTCTCCTGGATATTTTGCAAACTTAAAATGTTATTAAAGTCACAATAACCTTTCTTAAAAGTTAAATATGTGACAAAAACCACAACATGAGTGCGCAAAATCGACAATATGCGACAGGGAGCGGGATTTTAAGTGTTACTATTATAACAAGATAACATCATAGAGCCTGCTGGCTGAGCAATGTGAACGCCTGCGGCGATGAGCGGTAGTCACCGCACAGCGGAGGTTTGCGGGCCTTTCAGAATGCGGGTAAGATTGGTTGCCAGCCTGGCGGATGAGACGCAACTCATTCAAATCTGTGAGGTTTGTCGCGTATTGACGTCGGTTCCGGCGTCTTTCCTCCGCATTGCAGGATAGGTAAACAGAGATGACCATGGAAACCCGGCGCGACGAACGCATTCACAAGCTGACACAGGCGCTTAAACGCACCGATAAACTGCATCTCAAAGACGCGGCCCAGCTGCTGGGTGTCTCAGAGATGACGGTTCGCCGCGATTTAACCGAACCGGGCTCCAGCGTGGTGTTACTGGGCGGCTACATTGTCAGCGACCCAAAAAGTCATACCGGCCACTATTTTGTCAGCGATCAGCATGGGCAGAATGCGGCCAGAAAGCAGCGACTGGCGCAGGCGGCGGCCAGCCTGATTAACGAAAACGATACGGTCTTTTTCGATTGCGGCACTACCCTGCCCTATATCGTTGATGCGATTCCCGACACGCTGTCGTTCACTGCCATCTGCTGTGCTATGAACACCTTTCTGACGCTGAAAGAGAAACCTGGCTGTAACGTTATTCTCAGCGGCGGTGAATTTCATGCTGACAACGCTCTGTTTACACCGATTGGCGTGCACACCATCCTGGACGATCTTTGTCCGACGCTGGCTTTGATCTCTGCGGCGGGTATCGACAAAGATCAGGGGGCGACCTGCTACAACACCAATGAACTGATGATGAAACATCACGCCATGCTGCGTGCCCGAACGTCGGTACTGGTGGCTGACAGCAGTAAATATGGCAAGGTGCTGCCTGCCCGCATTGCCGGGCTGCAGCGTTTTGACCTGCTGGTGAGTGACAGCGCACCCGATCAGGCGTTACAGAACTGGCTGGCGCAGCAGGCGATACCGCTTCGCCTGCCCTGAGCCTGCCTCTGCCGTCATTTCAGCGATTACGCGCGGAAATCAGACAGTTATTTCATACGTTGTCCGGCATCACCGCCCTCAGGGCATTATTCGCCGCCCCCCGGCTGGGATTAAACGGTGAAAAAGGCTAAACTTCGACATCATTCCAACGACCAACAGACCCAGAGGCTCAATCCAACGTGGCTCAATTCGTCTATAGCATGCATCGCGTCGGCAAAGTGGTTCCGCCGAAGCGACATATCCTGAAAAACATCTCACTCAGCTTCTTCCCCGGCGCAAAAATCGGCGTACTCGGCCTGAATGGCGCGGGTAAATCTACCCTGCTGCGCATCATGGCCGGCATCGATAAAGATATCGAAGGGGAAGCGCGTCCGCAGCCAGGCATCAAGATTGGCTACCTGCCGCAGGAGCCGCAGCTTAACCTTGAACACACCGTGCGCGAGTCGGTTGAAGAAGCGCTGTCAGAAGTAGTTGGCGCACTGAAACGTCTCGACGAAGTTTATGCGCTCTATGCCGAAGAGGATGCAGACTTCGACAAGCTAGCCGCTGAGCAGGGCCGTCTTGAAGAGATCATCCAGGCGCACGATGGTCACAACCTGAATACCCAACTGGAACGTGCTGCCGATGCGCTGCGCCTGCCAGACTGGGACGCGAAGATCGCCACCCTTTCCGGTGGTGAACGTCGCCGCGTCGCCCTCTGCCGCCTGCTGCTGGAAAAACCAGACATGCTGCTGCTGGACGAACCGACGAACCACCTGGACGCCGAATCTGTCGCCTGGCTGGAGCGCTTCCTGCATGACTTCGAAGGCACTGTGGTCGCGATTACGCATGACCGTTACTTCCTGGATAACGTGGCAGGCTGGATTCTGGAACTTGACCGCGGTGAAGGTATTCCGTGGGAAGGCAACTACTCCTCCTGGCTGGAGCAGAAAGATGCGCGTCTGGCGCAGGAAGCTTCTTCTGAAGCCGCGCGTCGTAAGTCGATTGAGAAAGAGCTGGAGTGGGTGCGCAAAGGGCCAAAAGGCCAGCAGTCTAAAGGCAAAGCCCGTCTGGCTCGCTTTGAAGAACTGAACAACACGGACTACCAGAAGCGTAACGAAACCAACGAACTGTTTATTCCGCCAGGTGCCCGTCTGGGTGACAAAGTGCTGGAAGTCAGCAATCTGCGTAAGTCCTATGGCGACCGTGTGCTGATTGACGATCTCTCGTTCTCAGTACCGAAAGGGGCGATTGTCGGGATTATCGGTCCTAACGGCGCGGGTAAATCGACGCTGTTCCGCATGATGTCCGGTCAGGAACAGCCTGATTCCGGCAGCATTGTGCTGGGCGAGACGGTGAAGCTGGCGTCCGTCGATCAGTTCCGCGACAGCATGGATAACTCCAAAACCGTGTGGGAAGAGGTCTCCGGCGGTCAGGACATCATGCGTATCGGTAACACCGAGATGCCAAGCCGCGCCTATGTTGGCCGCTTTAACTTTAAAGGCGTCGATCAGGGCAAACGCGTTGGCGAACTGTCGGGTGGTGAGCGTGGTCGTCTGCACCTCGCGAAACTGCTGCAGGTTGGCGGCAACATGTTGCTGCTCGATGAACCGACCAACGACCTGGATATCGAAACCCTGCGCGCGCTGGAAAACGCCCTGCTGGAGTTCCCGGGCTGTGCCATGGTCATCTCGCATGACCGCTGGTTCCTGGACCGTATCGCGACGCACATCCTGGATTACCAGGATGAGGGTAATATCGAATTCTTCGAAGGTAACTTTACCGAATATGAAGAGTACAAGAAGCGTACTCTCGGCGCCGACGCACTGGAGCCGAAGCGCATCAAGTACAAGCGTATGACGAAGTAATCGAATAAACGGGCGGCAGCGATGCCGCCCTTTTTGATGGTTCACTCAGCGATAAAACTCTCTGAATACCGGAGACTGCAGCGCAAACTCTATAAAGCGTGCCAGCGCAGGCGAATTCAGTTTACGGCCCGGATAGACCAGCCACAGCTCATTTCCCTCGACTTCCCATTCCGGCAGCACCGGCACCAGCCGGGGATCCGCCATCGCCCCATCGGTCAGAAAGTGCGGCAGCAGCGTAATGCCTGCATCGCCCAGCGCCGATTCGCGCGCATAGAGTAAATTGTCGGTGAGATGGCCAGGCGGCAGCAGCCAGCGGTAGAACGCGCCATCACGCTGCAATACCCATTCATTCCATGCGCGATGCGCGATACAGCGGTGAGCTGACAGCTGCTGCGGGTGAAGCAGCGGCGGGTGCTGATTAAGATAGTGCTGCGAAGCCACCAGCAGTCGTGGGCAGTTGCCTATCCGGCGGCCAATCAGCGAGGACTCCTGCGGCTGACCGGTGCGCAGCGCCACATCAAAGCCCTCCTGTACCAGATCCCGCATCTCATCGGAAATCGAGACATCCAGCGTCACATCAGGATAGAGACGCAAAAACGCTGCATTACAGCGCGCCAGCAGTGTGGCCCCAATGCCCGCCGGACTGGTGATGCGCAGACGCCCGCTGGGGTTTTCACGCAGGCTGGCGATAGCCTGATCGGCGCGTTCACTGGCCTGCATCATCTCCTGACAATGCAGCAGATAGCGCTCACCGGCAAAAGTCAGATTGAGCTGGCGGGTGGTGCGATTCAGCAAACGAATCCCCAGCCGCTGCTCCAGCTGGCTGATACGCTGACTGACACTGGATTTAGGCAGGCCTGCGCGTTCTGCCGCGCCGGTAAAGCTGCCGCACTCCGCCACCAGCGCAAACAGCGCCATGTCCTGCCACTGACGAAATGCCATTGTTCACCTCAGACGAACACTCTATGAAAGATTGTCCATCTTATCACCGTTAAAATCAGGTTCTACACTTAAGGCCTGTCTTCATCATTACAGCTGGTCTTGCCATAAAGAGTATGTACACCGGCTCCCGACCAGGCTGTCAGAGAAAAGAGCCAGACTCTTTGCTTAACTACACAGGAAAACGTTATGTCTATTCGCGCTATCGCAATTAATCCCGAAAATCCTGAACACTTTACTGAAATTTTCCCTGAAACCCCCACGCCAGGCGAGTATGACCTGCGTGTCGAGGTCAAAGCCGCCTCGGTCAACCCGGTTGATACCAAGGTGCACAAAGGGGCGAAGAAGAACGGCTTACAGCAGCCACGTATCCTGGGCTGGGATGCCAGCGGCGTTGTGCTGGAAGTGGGCAGCTCAGTCAGCAACTTTAAGCCTGGCGATGAAGTCTTCTACGCCGGCGATCTGACCCGTCCAGGCAGCAACAGCACTGAGCAGCTGGTGGACTCACGCATCACCGGCCATAAGCCAGAGAGTCTGGACTGGGCACAGTCTGCCGCGATCCCACTGACGGCCCTGACCGCATGGGAAGGTTTATTTGAACGACTGAACCTGGAGACGGCATCGGAAGATCAGACTCTGCTGATCGTTGGCGGCGCAGGTGGTGTTGGATCACTGGCGATCCCCCTGGCGAAGCTGCGCAGCAAAGTGAAGATCATTGCGACTGCCTCGCGTGAAGATTCCGCCCAGTGGTGCCGCGATCGCGGAGCCGATGTGGTGATCAATTACAAAGATATGATCGGTGAGCTGGAGAAACAGGGCATTAAGCAGGTTGATTATATTTTCTGCCTGAACGATACCGACGGTCACTGGGAGACGATGGCGAAGCTGATCGCACCACAGGGTCATATCTGCACCATCGTGGAAAACGAACATCCGCTGTCGATGGATCAACTGAAGCTGAAGAGTGCGGCACTGCATTTCGAGCTGATGTACACTCGCAGCATGTTTAATACCCCGGATATGGCGCGTCAGGGCGAGATTCTGGATGCGGTATCGGCATTGCTGGATGAAGGTAAACTGCAAACCACGCTGAGCGAAACGCTGCACGGCTTAAGCGTTGAGACGTTAACTGCCGCCCATCAGCGCGTGCTGGAAGGCCACATGCGCGGCAAAGTGGTCATGGTCTATTAATGCGCTGACCCGGCTGCCGTGCGGCAGACCGGGTCACAGCTGGCGTTACGGCTGGGCGTTTTTCTCGCCCAGCATCGCTTTGACCAGCTCAATGCAGCGCAGGAACCGCGCGTCATAATCATCTTCCTGCACGTGCAGGAATTCGATGTTGTTTTCACGCAACATTGTCACCAGCATCGACTGAAACTCCCGCCGATCCACGGAACTGCCCAGACTGCGCAGTCCATCTGCGACCCAGGGCACGTTATTCTCTAACAGAATCACCAGATCAAAACGGTATTCATCGATCAGTGCCTGCACAAAGGGATGTTCGCGCCCTTCATACTTCAGACAGAATGCCTGCGTGGTCACAAAATCGGTGTCGATAAACGCCACTTTGTTGGCGTATTTAACGGCAAAATCGATGTACTGTGCCTGACCCAGCGCGATCTTGTCGTAATCGGAATATTGCAGCGCCATTTCGTCACCGCCCAGATGGGAGAAGACATAGTCGCGGCCATATTCCCAGGCGCTGGTGGTGTTAAAGATGTTGGCGAGCTTATTCACCAGCGTCGATTTACCGCTCGACTCGCCGCCGAGAATCGCCACGGTGCGCACAAAGAACGGCTTCACTTCCGTAGGAATGTAATCCCAGAAGCGGAACGGATCCTGACGAATCTGCGCGCCACTGATGCTCATAAAGGATCGGTTGGGATCGACCAGCACGGTCTGAATGCCAAGGTGCTGCTGATACATCTCCGCATCGGGCGCTTCACTGGTGTAGATGCAATCAGGTGCAATGCCGTGCTCGCTCAGAAACGCGCTGACGCCCTTGCTCCAGACATCCCAGCCATGCGGATAGGGTTCAATCCCCTCCTCATCAAAGGCGTGGATGCGGATATTTTTCTGATACTTAAAGGTCTGCAGCAGCCAGCGCAGGCGATCGCTGACCGTAGGCTGCTGTGACATCGCGCTGTTCTCAAACAGTTCACGGTCACGCGGCTCGTCATAACCCATAATGATATGCAGCTCATCCACCTGACTGCAGGCGCGCTGAATCAGATAGATATGGCCGGTGTGCAGCGGATAAAACTTACCAAATACCACGCCCACCGTTTTATCGCGGCGCGGAAATTCAAGGCCCAGGAATCGGTGAAGCGCCTCCAGTTTTTGCGCGCTGGGGCTTTTGATTTTGGCATTGAGCAACTGGCTCAGATAGCCTTTGGTCATGCCGCTGGCATCAGCGACCTGTTGCAGCGTATGGCCCTGCTGGCGAATAGCCGTTTTCAGATAATCAAACGACGACATGTCGTGCCTCCTGCATCAATGCGGTTAAGGTGGGAGCGGCCTGCCCGCGACGCCGGCTGGCAGGCCGCAGGCGCATTACAGATCGTCCAGAATCGCCAGCGCATCGGCCAGCTTCTTCGCGCTGAAAACCTGCATCCCGGCAATCGGTTTTTTCGGTGCATTCCCTGCCGGTACAATGGCGCGTTTGAACCCATGCTTCGCCGCTTCAGAGATGCGCTCCTGACCGCTGGGCACCGGACGGATCTCACCGGCCAGTCCCACTTCGCCGAAGATCACCAGATCCTGCGGCAACGGACGATCGCGCAGGCTCGACACCATCGACAGCATCAGCGCCAGGTCCGCACTGGTTTCGGTGACTTTAACACCACCAACCACGTTGACGAATACATCCTGATCCGCCATCTGCAATCCGCCATGACGATGTAAAACGGCCAGCAGTATCGCCAGGCGGTTCTGCTCCAGACCCACCGCCACGCGGCGTGGGTTGCCCATCATGGAGTGATCGACCAGCGCCTGAATCTCCACCAGCAGTGGACGCGTGCCTTCCCACAGCACCATCACCGAGCTGCCAGAGGTAACCTCTTCGCCCCGTGACAGGAAGATAGCGGACGGATTGCTGACTTCACGCATGCCCTGCTCTGTCATGGCAAACACCCCCAGCTCATTGACCGCACCGAAGCGGTTTTTATGGCTGCGAAGGGTGCGGAAACGGGAGTCGGCATCGCCATCCAGCAGCACCGAACAGTCGATACAGTGCTCCAGCACTTTCGGCCCGGCCAGTGAGCCATCTTTAGTCACGTGACCGACCATGATGATCGCGACGCCGCGCGTTTTAGCGAAGCGCGTCAGGTAGGCGGCGGTTTCACGCACCTGCGCGACGCTGCCGGGTGATGACTGGATCTCTGCCATGTGCATGACCTGGATCGAGTCGATCACCATCAGCTGCGGCTGCTCCTGTTCGGCGATCAGGCAGATCTGCTCAATGCTGGTTTCCGACAGCATATTGACATTTTCGGTGGGTAATCCCAGACGATGGGCGCGCATCGCAACCTGTTGGAGTGACTCTTCACCGGTGACGTACAGGGTTTTCATCCCCTCTGACAACCGGCACATCACCTGCAGCAGCAGCGTGGATTTCCCCGCACCAGGACTGCCGCCAATCAGAATGGCGCTGCCCGGCACAACGCCGCCGCCCAGCACCCGGTCAAACTCTTTGAAGCTGGTCGAGAAGCGCGGTAACGCCTCCAGGCTGATTTCAGAGAGCTTCTGCACCCGGCTGGTCCCGGCGCTGCCGGCATAGCCACTCAGGCGCTCGTTACGCGCAGCAGCAGGCGAGGCAGCGATGCGCACCTCGGTGATGGTGTTCCAGGCGTGACAGGCGCTGCATTGCCCCTGCCAGCGTGGGTAATCTGCGCCACATTCGTTACAGACAAATGCGCGTTTTGCCGCTTTGGCCAAATCAATACCTCAGTTAACGCTCTTCGTGGATCAGGCTGCCGGTAAGGATGCAGAACACCCCCATTAAATCGGCATGGCGAATGGTGACCGCGGTCTGCTCATTCACCTTAGGTTTAGCATGGAACGCAATGCCCAGCGCTGAGGCTTTGATCATCAGCAGGTCATTGGCACCATCGCCGATCGCCACCGTCTGTTCCGGCGCGATATTAAAACGCTCCGCCAGCTTCTTCAGGGTATCGGCTTTGTATTGTGCGTCGACAATCGGACCCAGCACGTTGCCGGTCAGTTTGCCGTCGCGAATTTCGAGTTCATTGGCCACCACCGCCGACAGATGCAGCTTGTCGCGCAGGTATTCAGCGTAATAGGTAAAGCCGCCAGAAGCGATAGCAATCTGCCAGCCCAGCGCCTGCAGCTTCTGCGTCAGCGTCGTTAAGCCTGGCATTAATGGCAGAGCATCACGCACCTGTTTCAGGATATTGGCATCTGCGCCCTGCAGCGTGGCGACGCGCTGACGCAGGCTGGCGGTGAAGTCGAGTTCGCCGCGCATCGCACGCTCCGTGACTTCCGCCACCTGCTCGCCGCAGCCCGCCAGTTTTGCAATCTCATCGATGCACTCGATCTGAATCGCGGTGGAGTCCATATCCATCACCAGCAGGCCTGGCGTCTTGAGATGCGGGATTTTGCCCAGCGGCGCAACATCCAGCCCGGCATCGTGCGCCAGCTTGCTGGCAAACGGCGTCAGCGATCCTGCCAGTCGAATCACCTGATACTCATCGACGTTCCAGGCGCTGACGATCACCATCGCGGCCCCCAGCTGGTGCTGGTAATCGGTGAGCCGTTGCTTGTCCAGCCCGCGGCCATACAGCAGCCAGCCGGTGCGGCCAGCGCGATAATCCAGCGGCATCACTTCATCACCGCTAAGAGAAAGGGGCAAACCCGGCCAGAGGGAAACATCGGCGGGAAGATCGCACCAGGTTAAACGATTTGGCATCAGAGCTCCTGTAGGGACAACAAAACCACGCAAGAGGCTACCTTGTCTGCGCCGCTTCTGGCAACATAATCTCCAGGCTTTCTGTTGTGATATGACCCGGATGAGTAATGGCTAAAACCGCACTGAAATTTCGCTTACATCGGACCGTGATCGTTCTGATCTCCATGGCGCTGCTGGTTGTGCTGATGCAGGGCGCATCCTGGTTCAGTCTTGGTCATCAGGCGGCGCGTTCTGAACAGGTCGAGGAGCTGGCACATACACTGACCAGCCAGGTGGCGTTTAGTCTTAAGCCGTTGATGGACAACAGTGAAAATAACCGCACTCAGATAGAAGCCATTCTTAATCAGATGACGGCTAACAGCCGTATTCTGGATGCGTCGGTGTATGACGGCGACGGCAGTCTGGTGGCGCACAGCGGTGAAAATATTAATGTGCGTGATCGGCTGGCGCTCGATGGTCAGCGCGCAGGCAGCTATTTCAACCATCAGATTGTGCAGCCGCTGGCCGGGAGCGATGGCCCGCTGGGCTTCCTGCGCGTGACGCTGGATACCCACGTGCTGGTCACCGACTCGCATCAGGTCGATAACACCACCAATATTCTGCGTCTGATGATGCTGCTGGCACTGGCGATCGGCATTATTCTCTCCCGTACCCTGCTGCGCCATCGCCGCACCCGCTGGCAGCAGTCGCCGTTCCTGCTCACCGCCAGCACCCCGGTGAAAGAGGACCGGGATGAGGACGACGAGAAGAAAGAGTAGTGTTCTGGCGCTGCGGTAAAAATAAAACGAGAAAGGCCCGCTGTGCGGGCCTCAGACTGCTGACAAACCCAAATAAGGGTGCATCTGGCAGCAATGAATTCGCTTAACGCGCAGGGTACACGGTCAGAGGAGGAAAGCGTCCCGCGCCAGGGACGGCGCGGGCCGAGCGTGCCATGGATGGCGGTTTTGCGTCTTTCCGATCTGACCGTGTTCCCTTCGCAGGCTCGATATAACCACTGCCCCGGACTGAGTTTGTCAAAAACGAAAAAGGCCCGCTGAGCGGGCCTTTTTTATGGGAAAGTTGCAAATTTGCGAGACAGCTTCCATCAGCCGATGAGCAGCGCTTCCAGCTCACCCAGCGATTTGACCTGCCAGGTGGGTTTAATATGTTCTGGCAGCGGCCGGGTGCCATGATCGAGCCAGCAGGTTTTCACTCCCGCGTTCATCCCGCCCAGAATATCTGACTCTGGCGTATCCCCCACCATCAGCACCCGCTCACGATCCGGATTGCCCATCAGCTCCAGCGCGTAGTCAAAAATCGCGGCCGCCGGTTTTGGCACGCCAACCTGCTCAGAGATTACCAGCGCCGAGAAGTAATCACGGAAGCCGGTGCGCTCCAGACGCGTCTGCTGCAGCGCGGTAAAGCCGTTGGTGATGATCCCCATCTTTACCTTGCCATGCAGCTGGTTCATCAGGCTGACCGCGCCCGGCAGCGGCGTGCAGATCTCGCCCATCGCGCTGAGGAAGCCGCTGTTGAGGATCTCTGGTGCCACGCTGAGCTTTTCGCTCCAGTGGTTGAAACGCTGAGTCTGCAACTGTAACGCTGAGATGGCGCCGTTCTGATAATCGACCCACAGCGGCTTGTTGATCGCCTGATAATCGCTGTAATCCTGGTCGGTGAACTGCACGTCATAGCCGGCGAACAGGCGCTGCAAACCGGCATAGGCGTCGAAATGGAAAAGGGTATCGTCCGCATCAAACAGGATGCAGTCCCAGTTATCTGTCATTAAAGCTCCTTAACACCACTACGGCGTCAGGGCCATGAGAATGGCATCTTCACGGCCGCTGGCGGTGGGATAATAGTTGGGGCGACGACTGACCTGATTGAATCCAAGCTGCTCATAGAGCGCAATGGCGGGCAGGTTCGAGGCCCGCACTTCCAGCCACAGCGTCAGCACGTTGCGTTTGATCAGCTCATCGATCAGATGCTGCAACAGCTGGCGGCCATATCCCCGGCGCTGAAAGTCAGGATCGACCGCGATGTTAAACAGCGAGGCTTCGTCCAGCACCACCTGAGTAATGGCAAAGGCGACCATTTTGCCGTCGGCGTCGAGACGTAAATTAATAAAGCGCTCGCCCTGATTACTGGCAAACGTCTTTTCACTCCAGGGAAACGCGTGGCTACGACGCTCAATGGCAAAGGCCTGCGCCAGGTCGTCAGGGGTGAGTAAAGAGATGGCTGTCATGGTTACACATCTGTTGCCAGAGCGCGCGTTTGGCGACGCCGCTGCTGATCAGTTCATTGAAAGAGGCGCTGGTTAATGCCACGCCATTAAAAGTCTGTTCGCTCTCTACGCCGAGCAGCCAGCCCGCGCAGTTCAGCGTTTCCGGCAGCATCTGCAGCTGATCCGGCGTCACGGTCATTACCTGAGCGGGTTGCAGATTGAGGGTATGCAGCACATCGCGCATCAGCGGTTCATGCAGACCGGGTGGCGCGTCAGCGACAATAATTAACTGCGTGTCCGGTGCCAGCGTGACGGCAATTTCGCCCTGAAGCACGCGCGGGCGGCGCAGCTGATACTGCGTAATTCCCATTTGCTGTAAAAGCCAGTCGCGCCTGGACGTCATGGTGTTACCTGTTCTGCTAGCTGGATGCGACGCTATGCTAGCAAACCCATCGAACATGCGCCAACAAACCACTATAATCCCCGCTCAGATCTTACAGGAGCCCTACATGTCTGCTTTTACCCCGGCCAGCGAAGTCATTCTGCGCCACAGTGATGAATTTACCGCCCGCCATGTTTTATTTGCTGGCGATCTGCAGGATGACCTGCCCGCTCAGCTGGAAACCGCCTCATCGCGCGTTCACACCCAGCAATATCATCACTGGCAAAACCTGAGCCGCCGTATGGGCGAGCAGGCGCGTTACGGAATGGTTGCGCAGCCGGAAGATGTGCAGGGATGCGATACCCTGGTCTACTTCTGGACCAAAAATAAGCCGGAAGTACAGTTCCAGCTGGAGAACCTACTCTCGATGCTGCCAGTGGGCTGCGACGTGTTCGTGGTGGGTGAAAACCGCAGCGGCGTCCGCAGTGCCGAAGGCATGCTGGAGTCGTGGGTGAAGCTGGAGAAGATCGACAGCGCGCGTCGCTGTGGTCTCTATCATGGTCGCCTCGACAAACAGCCTGAATTCGATGCCAGCACCTTTGGTCATCAGTATCAGCTGGATGGTCTGACCATTCACACTCTGCCTGGCGTCTTCAGCCGTGACGGTCTGGATAGCGGCAGCGCCCTGCTGCTGTCGACCTTTACCCCGCACACTAAAGGTAAAGTGCTGGATATGGGCTGTGGCGCAGGCGTAATTGCCGCCTCACTGCCTGCCCGTTCGCCTAAAGTACGCCTGTGGCTGTGCGACGTGCATGCCGCAGCCATTGAAGCGAGTAAATTGACGCTGGCCGCCAATGGCATCGAGGGCGAAGTTTTCGCCAGCAACGTCTTCTCTGACGTGACCGGCCGTTTCGACATGATTATCTCTAACCCGCCGTTCCATGAAGGCACCCAGACCAGCCTCGACGCCGCACAGGCGCTGATCCGGGGAGCAGTAAAGCACCTGAACACCGGTGGCGAACTGCGTATTGTTGCGAACACGTTCCTGCCTTATCCGCAGGTGCTGGATGAAGCTTTCGGCAGCCACGAAGTCATCGCACAGACCGGCCGCTTTAAAGTTTATCGCGCCGTCTATGGTCGTGGTGCCAAAACACGATAAGGGCTTTTAACGTCATTAATCGCGTTGCCGGGCTGAAAACGTTGCTTTTTACAGCGATCGTTTCAGCCCGACGAAATAGTTGTTGACGCAAAGAGTAAAATCTCTAGAATGCGCCTCCGTGGTTGTAACATTCTCAGGATGTTACGGGTATGCGAAGGTGGCGGAATTGGTAGACGCGCTAGCTTCAGGTGTTAGTGTCCTAACGGACGTGAGGGTTCAAGTCCCTCTCTTCGCACCAAAATCACATGTTTCATATCGCGAGCACTGCGCGAAGGTGGCGGAATTGGTAGACGCGCTAGCTTCAGGTGTTAGTGTCTTAACGGACGTGAGGGTTCAAGTCCCTCTCTTCGCACCATTGCGGTGATATGAACAGACAACTCGATGCGAAGGTGGCGGAATTGGTAGACGCGCTAGCTTCAGGTGTTAGTGTCTTAACGGACGTGAGGGTTCAAGTCCCTCTCTTCGCACCAACGTTGTCATCCTCTGGCTTTCTGCTCGTTTCAGCTGCCTAGTTGCAGTGTCGCTTTATCCCTTTCCTGTTTTGTTTTTTTCGCGTGGCATTCACTTTCCCGGTCGCGACACCCTGAACACCCGCTTTACGCCTGTATTAACTCAGATGAAAATTCACAGAGACTGCCGCCAGTCCGCCCGCTAACGCCAGGCACGAAGGCAATAACAGATAGTGACGCAGACGCTGGTTAAATAGCATGACGACAGTCAGCAGCAGCGCAACTGTCATCACCAGCCGCCACTGGCTGAAGCTGGGTTCCCATAACGCGAACAGCGGCAGCGCGATGCAGGGCAACAATACGCCCCACGCACTATCCAGTTTTTTACCCAGCGCCCAACTGACGCCCCACAAACCGCAGGCCGCAATAATCGCTATTCCCATGACGCAAACCTCAAATGATAAGCATTCCCATTATCATATGTCAGTTTTGCTTTGCTTGCAGCCTGTTTTTGTCACGCCTGGCAACGAAGATGACAGACCAGTTGGAAAATGCTAGATTGCGACCGATAACACCTTTAATAACAGCACCAGCAATAATTTGCTCACTGTCTGGCACAACCTGTTTATGCCGGCTTGCGCTTTGGTATTTCAGGGTCGTCACGAGTATTTATAATGAAATTACAATCATATGAAGAACTGAAACAGAGTAAATACCGGCTTTCAGTGATGCTTTTTCTGTTTTTAAATATCGCCGTTTCGCTATTTTATCTGCTGCCAATAATGAGCAATGAGAAAATCGATACCACGTTGCCGGTAATTTGTGTCGCGTCTTTTAGCGGCATAATGTTAATTGCACATTTAATATGGTCTAAAGTAAAACTCCCCCTTTTAAATCCTGTCGCGCTGGTGCTGGGCGCGCTCTGGGCCTGGCACATTAATTATCGTTTTCATCAGGTATTCTATTTTGATGGCGGCTTTCTTATTATCAGTTTGATCAGTGTGTTATTTATTAGTGCCATCGCCCTGAGCGATTATCTGGGGGCTTTTTGTCTCCATGTCGCGCCACCGGTGCTCACCGTATTACTGCTTGATAATGGGCAGCATCTGCCGCTGATTCTGCTGACCATTATGCTGCCGCTGATTGGTTTCTCACTCCAGCATCTTATGCGTCGCCGTGCCGACAACTTTACCCTGCGGCTGATGCACCAACTCTATGAAGAGAAAGAGACCTTCAGTGACCTCAGCATGCTCGACCCACTGACCGGACTGTATAACCGTCGTGGCCTGAAGAACCGACTGGACAATATTCTGGAAAACCATGCTGGCAGCCACTATGTGCTGCTGCTGGATATCGATCATTTCAAAGCCTACAACGATAATTATGGGCATGCGATGGGTGATCAGGCACTGGCGCGGGTCTCTGTGGCTATTCGGGATGCAGTCCGTTCACGCGATGTCGTCACCCGCTATGGCGGCGAAGAGTTTCTGGTGTTAATGACCAATGTGAACAGCTCCATCGCCATGAAACTGGCAGAGCGCATCCGTCAGTATGTGCTGGATTTAGAAATACCCCATCTTTTTAATGAGACTGTTTCAACCCACGTCACCATCAGCGCCGGCATTGCGCCTATCTACGATAATGATTTTGATCAGGCGGTAGCCAATGCTGACAGCGCATTATATGTGGCTAAGAATCAGGGCCGGAATACTATTCTTGCCTGGGAAGATCTTCCGCGAAAACAGCATGAGACCTTAAGTGAACCAGCCTGATTAAGCACAACTCGGCTGGTAATAACCCTGACATTGCCGCGCTATGGCCGGTTCTGCACTGCGCAGACGGGTTTGTTCGCTGATCGCATTCCCCACCCAATCCCCGATGGCAGCGACGTTTTTTTACGCGACTTGTAGAGTTAATCAATAACGATTATCATTTGCTTTCTTATCTACACTTTTCGCGAGTCGTCATGGCAACCGTTTCAGCTCAGGAACAGCGTTTCAACGCTCAGTCGATGATCTTTCGGCAGAATGACCGTCCACTGGCGGAAAGTCTGCACGAGCGGCTGCAGCAACAGCGTAGTTATCTTCTTGATTCTGTTAAATTCAGCCAGCCCGCTCCGCACGACACGCAGACACTCGTTGCCTGGTCACAATCAGAGGCTTTTGCCCAGCTTATCCAGCGCTACAGCGATTATCTCTATCGCGATCATCCTGATGCGGTTCGTGAAGCAAAGCCGGTGCTCTCTCTGTGGGCGCAATGGTATTTTGGCCTGCTGCTGCCCCCGATGATCATGGCGTTGTTACAGGAGTCGCGCGCGCTGGACTGCTCACCAGAGCATATTCGTGTCGGTTTTCATGAGAATGGTCATCCGGCCACGTTCTGGATTGATGTGCAGGAGGATGAAGAAGCCCGCTATCTTAACCCTCAGCAGCGTATTGATCGGCTGATTCAGCAGCATCTGATCCCGGTGGTTAATGGTATTACTCAGCATGGTGATATCAACGCCCGACTCATCTGGAACAACATGGGCTACTCATTGCAGTGGTTTCTGGGTGAGCTGAAAAGTCAGATCGATGAGACGCTGGTACTGCAACTGGAGCAGGCGCTATTCTTTAACCAGAAACTGCTGGATGGCAGCGAAAATCCGCTCTACCGCACCATGATCATGCGTAATGGCGAACTGGTCCGTCGCAGCTGTTGCCAGCGTTATCGCATTCCTGATGTCGAACAATGCGGCAATTGCACCCTGAGCGGCAGCTAAACAGACGTAATTACCACGAATTCTCCGTTTATCTCGTTTACAGGCACTGAGGCTTGTGGCAATTTTTACGCCTTCGATCAGCCTGGAGAGAAAGATGAGTCTGGAGTCCGTGCGCCAGTTCTTTGCCGAACACGCCCCTGAAATTGAAATTATCGAACTGGCAGAAAGCACTGCAACGGTCGGAATGGCTGCGCGCGCCCATGGCGTGACGCCAGGAGAGATTGCGAAAACCCTGTCACTGAAAGTGAAAAACGACGTCGTGCTGATTGTGACACGCGGCGATGCCCGGCTGGACAATCGCAAGCTGAAAGCCGCGCTAGGCGCAAAAGCGCGGATGCTGAGCGTTGATGAGGTTATTAACTGGACGGGCCATCCGGTTGGCGGCGTCTGTCCGTTCGGTCTGGAGAATCCGCTGACCGTTTACTGTGATGTCTCACTGCGCAGTTTCGACGAAGTGTTACCCGCCGCTGGCGCTATCCACAGTGCCGTCCGCATCTCGCCACAGCAGATGGCTGAGCTGACCAACGCCCGCTGGATCGACGTGTGCGAAGCGATGTAATGCTTTGCATCTCTTGATCCAGCCCTGATGCTGCACACCTCCTGACAGCGTTTATCAGCCTTTGAGGGTCATTGCCGCATCATGCAAACCTATCAGGCGCGCCAGTAAGCGGGTGAGTTAATCGCCCATCTCAGTCAGCCGCTTAAAGGCTTCTTCGATGATCGACAACAGCATCGTGTTATCGACGCGGTGCAGCACATGAACCCATGCGCCGCAGTGCTCAGGTACGCCGACAGCAAGCCGTAGCGGCTGACGATAACGCCAGCTTTTACCGCGCGTTGCACCGGGACGTAGCTCGATATCGACACGGTAATCGATGCCAGACGCGACCCGCTGGTTCAGCAGCCAGGCCACAACCAGTGCATCGTGGATCCAGCATCCCGCCAGTTGACGCGTTTCCATGGAATAGTTGATCCATGGACGCAGCGTGTCTCGCACAAAATCGGCCAGCGGATGATCGACAGCAGTAAGACGGGTGAGATCCTGCTGGGTCAGCAGCGTCTGCGTGGTGACATCCATTGGCACCAGCGTCACGGCGGCACCGCTGTGCAATACCTGATGCGCAGCCTCCGGATCCAGGCCAAAATTGGTGTCTTTGATATAATCATCCAGCGTAAACACGCCACCCATGATGACAATTTCTGCCACAGAGTCTGCCATCGCAGGATAGCGCTGCATTGCCAGCGCCACATTCGTCAGCGGGCCAATCGCCACCAGGGTAATTTCGCCCGGATTGTCGCAAATCAGTTTGCCCATCGCGTCAGCGGCATCAAACGCATCCGCTGCAACATCTGCTGGTTGACGCACGCCCTTCCACAGCTCACTCAGCGCAAGCTGATTGACCCGATTATCCAGCGTTTCACGCCACGGCGCAGGATCTTCCTGTAACGCCTGCGTCGCACCCTGGATGACCGGAACAGACGATCCCAGCCGGACAATCAGATCTTTGGCGACGCGCGCGCCCACGTCGCTGGGTGTATTGCCCGCCACGGTAGTGATTAATTCCAGCGACAGTGCAGGTGAAGCTAATGCCAGCGCAATCGCCAGCCCATCATCGGTGTTGGCACCCGCGATACCGTTGCCGGGATCGCAATCAATAATGATTCTTTTCATATTTTTATACGTTAACTCTGACTTTGCGGCTGGCAACCGCAGGATTCACCGATTTCAAGATAGTGTGGAAACTCCTTCAATTGCGCTTCGCTCTCGCCCTCTTTCAGCATCTGAATCGCAGAGCGGGCCATGTCACGCAGTGGCTGGCGCACAGTCGTTAATGTCGGGACATGAAATGACGAGTGATTGGTTCCGTTAAAGCAGACCAGCGCCACATCCTGCGGCACCCGAATCTGATGTTCGGAAAAGGCGCGAAGCGCACCAATCGCCTGACCTTCGTTACTGGTAAACAGTGCACGCGGCACACAACCCCGCGCGATCATAGCCTGCGCTGCCTCGTAGCCACCCTGAGGGGTGTAGCTGGCGGGAAACATCAGCGACTCATCAATGTGCAGGCCACGATCCTGCATTGCATCACGCCAGCCCTGGATGCGATCCTGTGCATTGAGCATATCGACCGGACCGCTGATAATGCCGACCTGCTGATAGCCGTGACTTAACAGATGCGCCGTTACCTGCCAGGCGGCCTGACGTTCATTCACCCGCAGCATGTTAACGCCCGGCTGTGGCTCAACCCGCTCCAGCATCACCAGCGGCGTACCGCTGGCTTTAATCAAATCAATGTAAGGATGGCGATCGACGCTGTTGTAAAACAGCCCATCCACCTGACGGTTAAGCAGTCCCTGAATTAACTCCAGTTCTCGCCTGCGGTCATCACCGGCATCTCCCAGCAGCATAACGTGACCGTGGTTCATCGACTCCTGCAGCAACATGTGCGCCATGGAGGCGACAAAAGGATTGCCGATATTAGGCACCACCAATCCAAAGGTCTTGGTATTACCGGATGCCAGTGCGCGTGCTGCGGCATTTGGCCGGTAACCCGTCGCTTTAATCGCTTCAAGTACCCGCTGACGGGTGGCCTCAGCGACCGGACGCGGCCCGTTGTTAATGACATAACTGACGACTGCCACTGAGGTGCCTGCCGCTTTCGCAACTTCTCTGCGGGTCACTTTTCCCGTTAATGACTTAGGCACATCATGTCCCTCCATAAAAACAGGCCGCTTTACACGGCCTGCTGGTTGTCGCTCTCTTCTGGCAGATGAGATCCTCAGGTACTGCTAGATGGCATCTTCAGGCAGATTCAGATTTCGCCCTCGCGTCTCAGGCGCGACAAAGGTAGTAAAGAATCCAATGGCGGCCATTGCCGAGAAATAGACTGCAATCGGCCACCAGTGACCGGTATAAGAAAGCATAGCAGCGGCAACAAGCGGTGCGGTGCCGCCGGACAAAATCGAGCCCAGTTCTTTAGCCACCGCCATTTTGGTATAGCGATGATGAACACCGAACATCTCGACACCCCAGGCCGCCTGCACGCCAAAAATACCCAGTGACGCCAGCGCCATACCGACCACGATTACCGGAATCACCAGCATCGGTTCACGGGTATCCAGCAGCGTAAAAGCAGGCCAGGCGTAAAACATCAGCAACAGACAGAAAAAGCGATACACGATCCGGCGACCAAAGCGGTCAGAAAGCCAGCCCGCTAAAGGAATGATCAGGAAGCCCAGCAGCGACGCGAGAAACACGGCGGTGGTCGGTACAGACTTATCCACCATCAGCACTTTTGCGACGTAACCCACGATGAAGCCCTGCGCCAGATAGGAAGGGCCGTTTTCGCCGATGCGCAGGCCAACCATGGTCCAGAAAGCGCGGGTACGCTGGAAGAAAGGCCGCTGATCGACCACCGACGCTGCCTTCATGCCAGCACGTTCCGCTTCCATCTCCGCTTTTCTGCGCTCAAACACCGGCGTTTCTCGCAAATGACGGCGAATCCACAGCGCAACCAGTGCAATCAGCGCACTGCTGAGGAAAGGAATGCGCCAGCCCCACTCCAGCAGGCTCTGCTGATCCATCTGCACCACCAGCAGCCAGACCAGCGAAGCCAGCAGCGTGCCACTATTGGAACCCAGCGCGATCACAGAAGAGACCAGTCCGCGGCGCTCTGTCGGCGCATATTCGCCCAGCATCACCGTGCCGCCCGATAACTCCGCACCCGCGCCGAACCCCTGCGTAAAGCGCAGCAGAACCAGGCAGGCAGGTGCCCATACGCCAATAGAGGCGTAGCCCGGGATTAAGCCGATAAAGGTTGTAGAAGCACCCATCAGAATAATGGTGGAGATCATGACGACCTTTCGGCCTTTGCGATCGCCAAGCCAGCCAAAAAACAACGCGCCGATGGGCCGGGCAACAAAGCCGACTGACCAGGTCGCGAAACTGGAGAGCAGCGCCATGGCTGGGGTTGATTCGGGAAAGAAGACGTCGCCAAAGATGATACCGGCAGCCAGGCCATAGAGCGCGAAATCCGCGTACTCCATTGCCGTTCCGAGCCAGCATGAGAAAGTGGCGCGCCAGAAATCTTTGCGGCCTGAAGGGGTGTCAAACCGCTCATCGGCGGCTGAAGTGGATGACAGTGATGCCTGCTGCTTAACGGAATTGTGTGCCGTCATAACCCTATCCCTGAATGAGTATGCAGATCGATAAACGCCCGTCCATGGGTCGATTCCCTGATGAAAGCGGAATCCCCCGGTGACGACGTTCAGTGGGCGAACCATGATGAAAGGTTAAAGGATTCCCTGGTGTTGGAATCGTATTCATCGCCCCCTTTCGCCGGTGTATTTTTCACCGGTCGCTTAAACTGAGCGAATATAACTTAACAATCGATGGAGCCTACTGTGCATCGGGCACCGTGAGCAATCACTGGGGACTTAGTGTATCTACGCGCGTAGATAAATCAATAGATCCTGACGATATTTGTTAGAAAAACTTCATTATAACATTCCGTCATCACCCATTTTTTGCGCAAATTCAGCGAGTTAAACGCCTTCTTATTGCACAAAAAAAGTTACCAGCGCCTGTAAGTTATCTGATTCACTAATCATTAAGCACGATAAAAGGGGCAACGTTCCCTTCATCATTTTCAGTTATCGCACGCGCAGATTACCTGCAAATGACACTGGCTGTTTATTCTGAAAAATCACCGTAAACACAGGCAATGCGTTACCCTGACCAAAAGGCCGGACAGAGATACGATGAAAATTATTCTGATGCGACACGGTAAACCTGACCACCAGGCGGCGGGTCGCCAGAGTGTGCAGGCACTGGCTGACTGGTGCGAAGCGTACGATCTGTCACAGGTCAGTGACGGACCGCCGCCGCGCAGCATCGAAATTGCCCGTCAGGCTACGTTTATCGTCTGCAGTCCCCTGCCCCGCGCGCAATCCTCACTGAGCCAGCTCGGTCTGGAACCCCATGAGGTTGATGCGCTGTTCAGCGAAGTCGCCGTGCCGCTGGTGAAAACCGGTGAGGTACAATTACCGACCGTGTGCTGGCTGGCCCTGCTGCGGCTTTTGTGGTTTTGCGGTTATGCAGGCGACGCGGAGTCGCTGCAACATGCACGCAGCCGCGCTTCGGCGGCGGCAGAAAAACTGATCGATCATTCACAGCAAGGCACGGTACTGCTGCTGGGCCACGGCATCATGAACAAAATGATTGCGCGTGAGTTACGAAAACGCGGCTGGCAGGCAGAGAAGCATGCCAGCAGCCGGCACTGGAGCACTGCGATCTATCATCGTCCGTTTATCTGACCGAGCGGAAAATAGCCCAGTACCTCACAGCCCGTGCCAACACGCGGCGTGGCAATGACTTTACGCTGTGCCAGATCGATCACACTCAGCGTGCCATCATCCTGATTGGCAATCAGCAGCTGTTGCCTGTCGGGCGTGAAGCAGCCATCCATCGGCATGTTACCCACGCTGATATCGCCCAGCGGATTCAGCAGATCGTCAAACAGTGTCACTCGCGGTTCCTGATCCCCTATTGCCACAAGCTGTTCGCCATCGGCGCTGAAGCGAACCACCTGACAAGGCTGCTGATGACCCGGCAACGTAATGCGCTGGCGAATACGGTGGCTCTGCCGATCGATCAGATAGAGCAGCGGCGCGTCAGCGGCACTGGCGACCAGATAAGGGTGTTTCGGTGATGCGGCAATGCCCGCAATCGGGCCAGGAAGCAGGATGGTATCGATCACCCGTCCTTCCGCTTCACAGAGATCCACAACGGTGATGGTCGCATCCTCTTCGTTATCCGTGAACAGCTTGCGGCCGCTGGGTGACAGCGTCAGGCGATGCGCATTGTGAGAAGGAATCGGGATAATTTTTTCTACTTTGTCAGTCTGCGGATCGATCACCGCCACGGCGGCACTCTGCTCACAGCAGAGATAGACTTTGCCATCGCGCCCCAGCTGTCCGCTGTGGGGTGCCCGCAGCGGCGACAGATCGATAAAGCCACTGATCTCGCGACGCTGTAAATCAATGACCGCCACTTTATGACCCGGATGCGGGTTATTACCATGAACGCCGTCGCCATAAATAGGGACATAGGCCTTACCCCAGGGGGCCAGCATCAGGAGTTCATGCGGCCGCGGTGGAAAAGCGTTCAGTTCCCGCTCGACCGCGAAGGTTTCCGGATTAAGAAACAGGACGCGATTACCCTGTTTATCGACCGCCAGTAAACCGTAAGCTTCACTCTGCATGCGCACTCCTTTCTCAGTAAGTTCTTCTTAAGCGTAGACAATCCTCTTCAGCCTGTCTGATGCTGCGGATTGATGAGCCGGGCTTACCCCACCTATTAAGTGCAATATTCACGACTGCGGTGACCAGGCCTTATGTCAGCCCGATAATAAAGCATGATATTAAGATATTCCTTAATTAAGGGTTTCGTTATATTTAAATAAATGATTAACAGCGACCATATTATTATTTCGACAAGATGACCGGATTATTTCCGTATTATCCTAAAATCAAAAAAAGACATAGCTAATGTGTAAATAATGTTTTATTAAAAAGGTGCAGTGCAATTAAACAGCCGTGAGGAAACTTCCGCGCGCTAAACCACTGCGTCGCCACCAGGGAAAACCATTCATTCCCGCACTCATCGGAATTGCAGCCAGTATGCAATGCCAGCCGTTGCCGCCGCACGCGGAACGGGCAGAGCCTGTACTGTGACGGGAAAATAAAAATAACAGGTGCACCATGACTTCACATCGCCAACGTCCAGCGCATAAAATCTGGCGTAACTGGAAAAGAATATCGTTCAGTAGCCAGATGTTATGGAATAAGAAACAGCAGAGACTCTGTCAGGCACCGGAATATGATCCGGGACAGGAAGATAATGTCGTATTGGTCTCGCAGCAGAAAGATCTGCCGGAGATTCCAAAAATTGTCTGGATGGTCTGGCATAACGATCACCTGCCCACCTCAATGGCGCTGAACATCAGTAAAATCCGGCGGGATAATCCCGATCACCAGGTGTATCTGATTACACAGCGCACGCTGTCGCAGTGGCTGCCCGAACTCAGCTTTATCTCTTCGGATCTGACGCTGGCCCATAAAAGTGAAATTATCCGGCTTGAGCTGATTCACCGTTATGGTGGCATCGGCATCGACTGCAGCACCCTGCTGTTTGAGAACCTCGCCTGGGTGCATCGCGCGCACGAGGCACGGCCAATGGATCTCATCGGTTACTACCGCGAGCAGTCAACGATGAACCTGCTGGCGCCGGTTACTGAGAGCTGGTTTCTGGCCGCGCCACCGCAAAACCCGTTTATTCGCGAATGGCTGAAACAACTGGCGCCGGTTAAAAACGTCGGTATCCGCAACTATTTCCATGAACTGAAGAAGCGCGATGATTTTCCGCTGATTGTGCAGAATATTGATAATCCCTCGCGCCAGCTCCTGTCGCTGGCACAGCAGGTTGCAATGCGTGAATACCGGCGGGCCAATCTCTATCTGCGTAAAGGCGAAGCCAGCGCCTGGTACTATCAGCGTTTACATGCCGACAGCAGCAGCGCCTTTGCGCAATCCGTGATGTTTCATCAGCGGCCACAGACGCCACCGCCGATTATCAAATTAACCGGCAACGAGCGGCTACATCTCGATTTCAATCTGCGGCTGGGTTTGTATAACCGCAGCAGTTTGATCGGCGAGATGATGCAGACCACGCCACCTGCGCTGGCATTGCCCTCAGCGGTCAAAGCGCGCGCGTAGCCACTGCGTGAACGTGGTGACCGCGCGGGGGACCTGCGCCGCCCAGGGCCGGACGATCCACAGGCGGGCGGCAAAGGCCTCAACAGGCTGCCACGCCGGCAGCACCTGCCGCAATGTACAGGCTGCCAGCGCCTCACGGGCGCTGAAATCGGGCAGCATCGCAATCCCCAGTCCCTGCAGCGCCGCATCGCGTATTGACTCGCTGTTGTTGGTGGCAAAGCTGCCCTGAATCCGCACCTGCACCTGTTCGCTATCCGTTGTCGTCTCAAACCGCCAGCGCGGTGACTCGATGCCACGTGGGTAGTAAAGACAGTTGTGCTGCTCCAGATCCTGTGGCGACTGCGGTACACCCTGCAGGCTGAGATAAGCGGGTGAGGCCACCAGTAACGTCCGGGTATCGCATAGCGGCAACGCGACATGGGTTTCCGGTAGCGTGTCACTGTGTCGAATTGCCAGATCAAAGCCTTCGCTGCTCAGTGACACGATGCGGTCGGTCACATCCAGCTGCAGACGCACCTGCGGATAGTCACGCAGAAACTCGCCAATGATTGGCACCAGTTGCTGACGGGCAAACGCCACTGGCGCGGTCATCCGCACCAGACCCCGCACAGGTCCGGCGGTATCGCGCACGCTGAAAAAACTCTGCTCGATGCGGGAAAACGGTTCGCGGAGCTCCTCCACCAGCTTCTCGCCTGCTGACGTCAGTCGCACACTGCGCGTGGTGCGCTGTACCAGCAACACACCAGCCATCTCTTCCAGCTCTTTGATTTTCTGACTCATCGCCGCTTTGCTGACGTCGAGCCGCTCTGCCGCGCGGGTAAAACTTCCCTGCTCTGCCAGTACGGTCAGCCAGTGCAGATGATCCCACAGCGCATCCGTTTTCATCTCTTTCATTGTGATTGTTCACTATAGTGAATAATCATTTCAGGCTACGCGCTTTTTCCCGCCGGATAAAGCGGTCACCATAGCGTTATTAATCATGATGAGGAATTCGCTATGCCACTGCTGCAATTTGATGTTATTCAGGGTCGTTCAGAATCCGAACTTCGTACACTACTGGATGCAGCACACCGCGCTGTGCTTACGGCCTTTAACGTGCCTGAACGCGATCGCTACCAGATTGTTCAGGAAAACAAGCGCTATCAGATGGTGTTTCAGGATACCGGACTGGGATTTACACGCAGCGATAATCTGGTGATGGTGCGGGTCTATACCAGCCCACGCAGCAGCGAACAGAAACAGCATTTTATGGCGGAGCTGGCACGTGAGCTGCGCGAACATTGTGGTGTGCAGGGCAACGATTTAATGATCAGCTTTATCACCAACGACAAAGGTGACTGGAGTTTTGCCGACGGCGAAGCACAATATCTCACCGGCAAACTCTGAAAAACGTCCTGACCTCTGCTCTGCCGACGGTGCGCGCCAGCCACCGTCACGCCTGATAACCTCCCTTCTGGAATGACAATTAACCAATCTGCTCTCCACCGCACAATTCGGGCCGGATATGTTGCAGCCGGATGACAGCCAATATAGATTGTCGAAAAACCATCCCCCGAAGATGGCTGGTTGCGTGAAGCCTCGCGTAACCCTGAAAAGAGGATTTCCCATTGTCCGAATTGGTGTCCGTCGCCTTGTTTCTGGCCGCTATTGCCATTTATTCCTGTAAAGCCGGGCGTAACAAATTCTGGTTTATTGTTGTTCTGATTCTGCTGGTGCTTTTCGTTGTGCTGAACGCCACCCTTTATGCCAGCAACTATTTTACGGGTGACGGCATCAACGATGCGGTGCTGTATACCCTGACCAATAGCCTGACCGGCGCGGGCGTCAGTAAATATGTGGTGCCGGCGATTGGCCTGATCATCGTACTGTTTCTGCTGTTCTGCCTGCTGTCGTGGATTCTGCGTCGGCGTAAGCGTCCCCATCACATGGGCTGGTCGCTGCTTGCGGCTGTCTGCGCGCTCGGCTCCGTGCAGACCACCCCGGCTTTTCGCCAGGTCGCGACGCTGATTGTGTCGCATACCCAACTGGCGGATTCTGACTTCGACAACTTCTACAGAGTGCCGCGTAATCGCATTGAGCAGCCGCACCTCAACGTGGTTTACATTTATGGTGAAAGCTTAGAGCGCACCTATTTTAACCCCATCGCTTTTCCTGGCTTAGCGCCGGAGTTAAGCCGGCAGAAAGAGCAGAGCATCGACTTCAGCGAAACCGAACAGCTGCCTGGCACCGATTACACTATCGCGGGCATGGTTGCCTCACAGTGTGGCATTCCGCTGTTTGCGCCGTTTGACGGCAATGCATCGGCGTCACTCTCCAGTTTCTATCCCCAGAACGTCTGTCTGGGCGACATCCTGAAAAACTCCGGCTACCAGAACTGGTTTATTCAGGGCGCCGATCTGCGTTTTGCCGGTAAAGATATCTTCCTGAAATCGCACGGTTTCGATCCCGAAAACCTGTATGGTTCGCAGGAACTGAAAAGCCGCGTTGCCGATCCCACCTACCGCAATAACTGGGGTTATTACGACGACACCGTGCTGGATGAAGTCTTTGAGAAATATCAGGAACTCTCAAAGGCCGGTAAACCTTTTGCGCTGTTTACCCTGACCGTCGACACCCATCATCCTGACGGGTTTATCTCGCGCAGCTGCGATCGCCGGAGTTATAGCATTGAGGGCAAACCAAACCAGTCATTCAGTGCAGTCGCCTGTTCGCAGGAGCATGTTGCGCGTCTGATTTCGCGCATACAGGCGTCACCGTGGTTCAAAAATACCGTGATTGTGGTGAGTTCCGATCATCTGGCGATGAACAACACGGCGCATGCGTGGCTGGTTAAACAGCCTCGTCGCAATCTGTTTATGGTGATTCGCGGCGATAAACCGCAGGCGGAGCTGATGGAGGCGAAGCGCAGCACGCTGGATAATGGCGCCACGCTGCTGGATATTCTCGGTGGTGACAATGCGATTGGGCTGGGCCGCAGCAGCCTCTCCTCGATTTCGCTCTCCACCCAGTTCGACGATATGAAAAGTAAGGTGACGAGCTGGAAACCCGACATCATCCAGTTGTGGAACTTCCCGAAGAAAATAGACAACTTCACGGTGGATCAGGCGAAGAATACCTTCAGCTTCTCAGGTACCACCTTTAAATTGCCGATTCTGTTCCGTATCAGTGACAAGCATGTAGAGCCGATGCCGGAAGGAGAATATTCGGCTCCGCTGCGCTATCAGCTGGCCGATTTCGCCGCCGCTGATAAATTTCTCTGGGTCGATCGCTGTTTTAAAATGGCGCGGCTCTGGCAGCCTTCGCTGGCCCTCTCCGGCGATCTCTGTGTGGCGATGGGGCAGCTCGGTGGCACGCCGTCGGTGACGCACGTCGATAAAGCGCAGTGGAAAGGCAAAGTGAAGTTCCCGGACGGCGCCGTCAGCGATGCGCGTTACCAGCAGAACCTGGCGCAGCTTCGTATTGAAGATAACAATATTCGCTACAGCGCCGACAGCTTTCGACTCGACGTGCCCGGCGCACCGGAGAGTGTTAAAAGCTTTAGCGGCATCTCACGACCAGAAATCTGGGGACGCTGGTCTAACGCCAATCTCGCACCAGAAGTGCATATCGACTATGTCGATGCGCTGCCCGCAAAGTTCGACCTGGTGATTACCGCGCGCGCATATGGCCCCAATGCACACCGCGCCATTCCGGTTCGGGTCGGCGACCAGCAGCAGTTGCTGTCGCTGGGTGAAGAGATATCGACGCATACCCTGCATTTTGACAATCCAACTGCCAGCCATCGTCTGGTGATTGCACCACCGGAGCCACAACTGAGTAACACCGGCAATATCACCGGTCAGGATCCGCGCAAATTAGGCATTGGTATGGTTGAAATTAAAATCGTACCACAGTCATAACGCCCGTTTTTCTGGTCACGCCTCTGCGGATTACCGCAGAGGCCCATCACCTCAAATCCTGTCTGACTTAACCGGGTCAGCTCCCTGCTCAGGGCCTGTCGCGCAGCGCTTCCAGCTTCTCGCGCTGCTGACCGTCGGCGGTAAAGTTATCCGCGGCCAGCCAGCGCTGCATCCCCTTTTTCACCTGTGGCCATTCGCTGTCGATAATCGAGAACCAGCTGGTGTCACGCGAACGCCCTTTGTAGACGATCACCTGACGGAAATCGCCTTCATAACAGAAACCCAGACGGGCCGCGGCCTTACGGGAAGGCGCATTGCAGCTGTCACATTTCCATTCATAGCGGCGATAACCTAGCGTCTCAAAGGCATAACGCATCAGCAAAAAATGCGCTTCCGTTGCCATGCGGGTCTGCTTCAGCCGGGGTGAGAAAGCGACATGCCCGACCTCCATCACGCCATGTTCAGGCTGGATGCGCATTAAAGATAGAGTGCCCACCGCCTGCTCTGTAGCAAGATCGATCACTGCGAAATGCAGTGGATCGCGACTGGCCTCCAGTTGCTTTGCATAATCCTGAAATGCCTGCCGGTCACTAAATGGCCCCATAAACATGTAAGTCCAGTCACGCCCATCCTCAGCCTGCGACCACGCCTCAAACAGGGCATCGCTATGCCGTGCCACGCTGTAAGGCTCCAGCCGGCACGCCTGCCCAGTGAAAATCTGATGCTGCGGTAATGGACGGGGTTGCCAGTCTGATAGAGGCTGACCGACCGGCTGACCATATTGATTAGTATGTTGTGACATGCTGCCTCCCGGCTACAGATGATATCTGCAGATTGCCACTATCATGGTGGGTTAAAAAGTACCACAATCATGAAAAATGATAGATCCACGGGAGCAGACGATGAAGCCACAGATCCCCCCTTTGCTGCTGGCTCCATTGATACCAGCCGGCGGGACAACGCTGCAGCAGCAACTTTATCAGCGGATAAAGCAGGGCATTTTGCAGGGTCAGATTGCTGCAGGAACAGGGTTACCTTCCACACGTCAGCTGGCACTTGAGCTACAGGTTTCGCGGAATACCGTGCTGAACGTCTGGACACAGCTGCAGGCAGAGGGCTATCTGATGAGCGATAGGCAAGGCAGCCGCATCAGCTCACTGGCTTTGCCGGCCCGGCAGGCGGATGACGACACGTTAGCCAGCTGGCCGCTGGCAAAACGGATTGATGCCTTTCACCCAGGTCAGTGGATCGACACCGGCTCATTGCCCCTGCGTCCTGGCATACCTGCCCTGAACCATTTCCCGATGGCGGCATGGCGCCGGGCGCTGAGTCAGGTCATGAGCCACACGCCGCCGCATCTGCTCGGTTATGGCGATCCGTTTGGCGAAGCAGAATTGCGTTCCGTACTGGCGCAGCAGTTGCGTATCACGCGCGGTGTACGTTGTGATGCCGGACAGATCGTGATTACTGAAGGCGTGCAGCAGGCGCTTGCGCTGTGTGTCACCCTGCTGAGTAATCCGGGCGATCAGGGCTGGATTGAAGAGCCGGGCTACCGCAATGCCAAAGCGGCTCTGCAGGCCGGGCAGCTTAACCTTGTCCCGATCCCCACCGATGAACAGGGAATGGCGCCCGAGCCGGAACACTGGACTGCGGCACCACCCCGCCTGATTTATACGACGCCTACTCATCAGTATCCTACCGGCGTAGTGATGAGCGCGGCCCGGCGTCTGGCGCTGATTGCCGCCGCCCGGCAGCACCAGGCCTGGATTATTGAAGATGATTACGATGGCGACTTCCATTACCACGGCGAGCCTATTATGGCGATGCAGGGCATGACCGAAAATGCGCCGGTTATCTATCTCGGCTCATTCAGCAAGACACTGTTTCCTGCGCTGCGTATCGGATTTATGGTGCTGCCCGCGCCGCTGGTCAGCCGCCTGCGACCGGCGCTTCATCAGATGCTGCGTGGTGGTAATCGTCTGGCGCAGCAGGCGCTGACCCGTTTTATTCTCAATGGGGAGTATCGCCGCCATCTCGGCAAAATGCGTCGTCTCTATCGTCAGCGACAGGCATTGCTGCGAACCGAACTGCAGCGTGCGACGGGTCAGGCGGGTCAGGCGATGCCGTTGCTGGGCGGTAACAGCGGGATGCACCTGGTGCTGCCACTCGATGCGCATCAGGATGACGTCGCCATTACCCGCAAACTGCTTCAGGCTGGCTACGCGCCCACAGCCCTCTCGACCTTCTATCTGACCGAACCGGCACAGCAGGGTCTGGTTATTGGATACGGTAACTGTAGCGACACACAGATTACCGCAGCCACAGGCCAGCTAAGTCGATTACTTGGCTGGCCCGGCTAACGTGATCATTTCGCGCTGATGAGGCTGGCCGGTGCGGCAATCGACTGGCGAATCATCAGACGGGCATCAAAGCGCGGCATCGGCCCGACGGCTTCGCCGCGTATCTCTGCAATCAGGCGTCGTGCCGCTTCACGGCCCATCTCATAGACTGGCTGCGCCACCACCGTCAGCGGCGGGTTGACAATCTCACTCCACGGAAAATTGTCATACATAACAAATGAGAGATCGGCAGGGATTCGCAGTCCGCGCTGCGTCACTTCACGCAGCAGCCACATCGCGACCACGCTGTCAGAGGCCACCAGCGCCGTGGGCGGCTGCGGACGCTGCCACAGCTCGGCCACGATACGGGCGATTTCCACTTCATCCAGCGCGTTCACTTTCACCAGCGTCGGATCAAATTCCACACCCGCGGCGGCAAAGGCCTGCATCATGCCGCCGACGCGCTGGGCGACTGGCGTCAGGCCAAAATCGCCTGGCGTGCTGTAGTCGGTTGCCAATGCCATGCTGGTGATATAGGCGATATAACGGTGGCCTGCCTCCAGTAACCGGGCGGTGGCGTCTGCGGCGACATCAGTAAATTCGCAGCAGATCGCCTCTACTTTAAGGCCATTCACAGCGCGATCAAACAATTTCACTGCTCTACCCTCCTCCAGAACCTGAGTCAGGTGACTGTTGAGATGGTGCTCTGAACAGCAGGGCGCAACGATAATGCCGTCAACCCGCTTTTCCAGCATCACCCGCACCGCATCCTGCTCAGCCTGCAGCTTTTCATCGCTGTTACTGAGCAGCAGATGGTAACCGGCCGTGCGCGCCACATCGGCCATGCCGCGCAGCGCCAGGCCAAAGTGGGGATTTTCGATATCGCCGACAATCACTCCAATGGTATTGGAACGTCCTGTGTTCATGCTGCGGGCCAGAGCATTCAGACGGTAGCCCAGCGCGGTGGCGGCGCTGTTGACCCGCTCCTGCACTTCATCACTGACTGCCCCATAGCCTCCCAGCGCGCGCGCCGCCTGAGCTTTAGAGACTTTTGCTGCGCGTGCCACATCCGCCACGGTAGGCGCTTTCGATTGCCGTTTCTGACTCGTCATAATTATTTTGAATCACAGGTTGATGACAGGAATATTGACGCCGAAAAAAGGCTGTGCTTAAACTCATTGCAACCCCTTGAGACCGGTCTCACAATGCCCATGTCTTAAGGTGCCACCTGTGTTGAGACCGGTCTCAATTATAATCGCTGGCTCAACAGTCTCTGATGTTTAAACCTGCAAAAACGGATGAGCTATGAAATCGCAAACCCCCCGGGGCAAACTGCTGGGCACACTGCTCGCACTCTGTTCACTTTCGTTCTGTACGCTGGCTGCCAGCGATAACAATCCTTATGGGCTGATCGAACCCGACCAGCTACGCATCGCCAGCGTCGGCGACTCCAAACCCTATACCTTCACGGATGCCAGCGGTCAGTTCACCGGCTTCGACGTCGAATTCTTCAGAAATGTCGCCCACCGAATCGGAATCGATAAGGTCGATTTTATTGGTCAAGACTTCTCGGCGATTATGCCAGCAGTGGCCAATGGTCAGTATGACGCGGCGGTGGCGGCTATCGGCATCACCCCGGCGCGGGAAAAGACGGTCGACTTTTCAACCGGCTATCTGGCGGGATTTCTCACCGTTCTCACCCGCGCTGACAGCGGCGTGAAGAATGTCGCCGGCCTGGCGAAACACCGGCTTGGCGTCGTTCAGGGCACGCTGCAGGAGAGCTATGCCGTCGAACACTTCACCCAGACCGATCTTGTCCGCTTCCCGGATAACAACAGCGCCGTTTCCGCACTCAACAACGGCACGTTAGACGCCATCTTCCTCGACTATGAGGCGGCAAAAAGCTATGCCGAACGCTTCAGGCTGGTCTCTGCCGCCGACATCCCCTCGTTTGATGCACCGGCCGGCATTGCCATTGCCAAAGGCAAGCCCGCCTTCAAGGCCGCACTGGACAAGGCCATCAAAGCCGCCATGCAGGATGGCACCTGGCAACGGCTCTATGAGAAATGGTTTCCCGGATCGCCGATGCCAAAACAGTATCTGCCTGGCGGCCAGTAAAGAGGCGGACGTTCGCGTCCTGAGTTAACCGGGGGAACCCCCGCCCTGCATGGAGACGGCGATGGACTTGCTCACCATTCTTTCCCGCACCTTCTTTGATTTTCCATCAATGATGGAAGTGCTGCCGCAGATGCTGGCCACCGGACTGGTCAACACGGTGATTATCTCGCTGGCGGCAACGCTGCTCGGCACGCTGTTTGGTCTTCTGCTGGCGCTGATGGGCATCTCGCCTTCACGCTGGCTGCGACTGCCTGCCCGGCTCTATACCGATCTGTTTCGAGGTCTGCCCTCTATTCTAACTATTCTTCTGATTGGTCAGGGCCTGGCGCGATTCAGCTATCAGCTGTTCGGTCCGACACCCTACCCACTGGGGATCTTCGCGCTTAGCCTGATCGCCAGCGCCTATATGGGCGAGATTTTCCGCGCCGGTATTCAGAGTGTTGAACGCGGCCAGATGGAAGCCTGCCGCGCGCTGGGGATGAGTTATGGACGGGCAATGCGACTGGTGGTGATCCCGCAGGGGATCCGCCGCGTGCTGCCCGCCATCGTTAACCAGTTTATCGCCATCATCAAAGATTCCTCGCTGGTCTATCTACTGGGCCTGATGACCCAGCAGCGCGAGCTGTTCCGCGTGGGTCAGGATGCGGCGGTACTCACCGGCAATCTCTCGCCCCTGATGCTGGCCGGACTGTTCTATCTGATCATCACCGTACCGCTGACGCACATGGTCAACTATGTCGATGTGCGTTATCGCACTGGTCGCCGTCGCCTGACGGTTCCGCAAAGCGGCTTAAAAGAGGTGGATGAAGTCAGGCCGCCCAGCGGCGCACTGATCACGCATCCCCGCATCGGAGGCAACCATGAATAACCTGAGCAGCACAACGGACGCGACCTGGCACGGTGCCAGCCTGGAGCTGCGCGAGCTGACGCTGGCCTATGGCCCGATTGAGGTGCTGCGTAAGGTCTCGCTGCGGGTTGCGCCTGGCAGCACCACCTGCATCATCGGGCCATCCGGCTCAGGTAAATCGACACTGCTGCGCGGCATCAACCGACTGCATGAGCC
Source organism: Pantoea hericii (assembly GCF_014155795.1). Taxonomy (NCBI): domain Bacteria; kingdom Pseudomonadati; phylum Pseudomonadota; class Gammaproteobacteria; order Enterobacterales; family Erwiniaceae; genus Pantoea; species Pantoea hericii. The sequence goes on along the minus strand of NZ_SCKV01000003.1, from coordinate 314,637 downwards.
GCAATCGGGAGATGTCCTGCTGGCTGACCGATCCGTGCTGCACGACAAGCCCGATACGCTGCGGCTGCGGATTGGCATGGTGTTTCAACACTTCAATCTCTTCCCCGATCACAGCGCGCTGGAGAACGTGGCGCTGGCCCCGTGGCGGGTCAAAGGCCTGCCCAAAGCGCAGGCGATGGCGATAGCGCGTCAGCGGCTGGAAGAGGTCGGGCTGGGTCAGCGCGCAGACCACCGGCCACGCGATCTCTCCGGCGGCCAGCAGCAGCGTGTCGCGATTGCCCGTGCGCTGGCGATGGATCCCGAAGTCATGCTGTTTGACGAGGCGACCTCCGCGCTCGATCCCGAACTGGTGAAAGGTGTCCTGACGCTGATGGCGGATCTCTGTCGTCGCGGCATGACGATGGTAGTGGTGACACATGAAATGGGCTTTGCGCGCAAAGTGGCGGATCAGGTGGTGTTTATGGATGAAGGCGAGATTGTTGAAGCCGGGCCGCCGGGCGCCATTTTTGATGCACCGCAGTCACCGCGTCTGCAACGTTTTCTCTCTGAAGTGCTGTAACTGAGTAAGGAACCTGATAATGGCAGTAAAAACTGAAATGAACGTGGTGGTACTGGGTGGTGGCGTCATCGGTGTGTCGACGGCGCTGGAGCTGACAAAACGCGGTGCCACCGTCACACTGGTGACCGAAGCCGCGCTCTGTTCCGGGGCATCGGGACGCTCGCTGTCGTGGCTTAACTCGGCGGGTGAACGCTCCTTGCCCTATCACGCGCTGCGTATGGCGGGCATTGATCGCTATCGCACCTTATTTGCTCAGCATCCTGACCTCGACTGGCTGCGTTTTGATGGCGGGGTCTGTTGGTTTAGCGACGATGAGGCCGGAACGCAGGCGCGGCATGCCTATGAAAAAGCACACGGCTACGACTCACAGCTAATAACCGCGGATACCGTGGCGCAGGCAGATGCGACGATCGATCCCGATGCGCTGCCGTCACAGGCGATATTCAATCCCGGTGAAGGCTGGGTCAGCCTGCCACACCTGACCGATTATCTGGTGAATCAGTTCCGGGCGCGCGGGGGTGAAGTGATAGAGCACGCCGGTAAAACCAGTGTGATCACCGGGCATGGCCGTGCCTGCGGCATCCGCAGTGATCTGGGAGAACTGCGGGCTGATGCGGTGGTAGTCGCCTGCGGCCCCTGGACACCGGATGTGGTTGCACCACTGGGCGTATCGATCCCCAACGGATCGCCCGTCTCAATGCTGGTGATCACTGAACCAAGCCAACATGAACTCAAAGCGGTGCTGAACACGCCACGCGCCGCTATCCGGCCCAACCCTGGCAACCGTTACGCTCTGGATCATGACTGGTATGAGGAAGATATCCAGCCACTGGCCGGAGGCGATTACCATATTGATAAGCAGGTGGTGGCGAAGCTGGCGGACGAAGCGAGCAGGCTATTACGTGGCAGCGAGTCGCTCAGCGTCCAGAGCTGGAAAATTGGCCTGAAGCCGATTCCCGGTGATGGCGATCCGGTGCTGGGCCAACTGCAGAAGGTGCCGGGCTGTTTTGTCGCGTTCACGCATTCGGGCGCAACGCTGGCGCTGATTGTCGGAGAATTACTGGCGGAAGAGATCGTAAGCGGTGAGAAGCATCCGATGCTGGCGAGCTTTGGTGCGGAGCGTTTCAGCTAAAAAAAGCCGGTCATTGCGACCGGCTGATTTTATTTAACCGCGGAAGAAGATATCGCCTGATTTACCCATGACGATTTTGCCGGTGTCATTGGTAATAAGAATGTAGTTGGCGTTGATATAGGCCCAGTGGGTATTTGCCTGCGGGGCGGGCAGATTACGCTTTTGCCACTCGGTGATGGTGTACGTTTTATCGGTGTACTTCTCTGGCACGATGTCACCGATTTTGTACTCTTTGTAGTCGATGATGATGGTGCTGAGTTCGTAATTAGGGCGTGCGCCGTTGGACGGTGCCGGAGAAGTCGGCGTCGTCGGCGTAATGCCATCATTAGATTGTGAGCTGGTCTGCGGCTGGTTTTGCGCGGCACCGGTGTCCGGCTGAGCGCTGCCCGTATCAGGCGTAGCGGGCTGGGCACCAAGGTTTGCAGGCTGAATCTGCGGTGGTGGCGGAACGCTATCCGTTGCTTCGCCAGCAGCCTGTACAGCGGGGATCAGGCTCAGTGAGCCAACCAGTAATCCCATTGATAAAAGTACACGTTGAGTCCTGCGCATAATGATTTCCACGTTGAATTTTGACAGTCAGGCTAAAATTTATCGCACTTCAGTTCCGGTACGCTAATGCTATGTGTAAGGCAAAACAGCGCGATTCACTTTACTGCGCACAGCTCAGGTAACGGATCACTGTGCGACCACTTTATCCTGAGTTGCCAGATCGACCAACAACGCAATGCCTAAATAGTTGCTCCAGTTAAAGCCGTTCTGCAGCACCACGATCGCATTGCAGTTACGTTTATCGTAGCCGATAAAACTGGCGTAACCGCCGATATACCCCACCTGATAGGTGATCTGCTGACCTTCAATCGTGTCGGTAACCCAGGCGATGTTCTGCGCCTGCGTACCCTGCTGATACCATGCGCGGTTCACCGCCATAAACGCCCGACCCCGCGCCGTATCATCGGTGGCATCAAGATGTGCGCGCAAATAAGCACTCAGGTCACGCGCATTACTGTAGAGACTGGCCGCCGCCACCATATTGCCGCGAAAATGCCAGTCGGGCGTCAGCGAGCCACGGCGGATAAATTTTGGCTGATCGCCTGCATGGCCCAGCGCACGCAGCGGATAGCCTGGCAGCGTTTCCGGGACAAAACTGCTTTGACTCATCTTTAGCGGGGTAAAGATAAGCTGTGACGCCAGCGTCTGAATCTCCTGATGAAAACGGGTGCGTATGATAAAACCGAGCAGCGCATAGCCGAGATTGGAGTAGTGTGGCATGCGTACCGCAGGTGCAGAGAAGTCCGCCAGATAAGTCAGCAGTCTGTCACTGTCGAGATTGCCATAGAAATTCTCGCCAGTGCCCAGATAACCCACGAACTGCAACAGCATCGGCAGGTCCATATCCTGACGCGGCAGGCCTGAGGTATGCGTCACCAGTTGCAGCAGGGTGATGCGCTGCGCATCAGCACTAAGATGAACCTCTTTCGGTAGCAGGTCGGCCAGCGTGTCACTCCAGCGCAGCTTACCCTGTTCAACCAGCTGGATAATCACTTCAGCCGTCACGCCTTTACTCAGCGAGCCCAGCGCAAACAGGGTATCGGGCGTGATCGGATAGCGATGCGCCCCATCAGTAACGCCGAAAGGATAATAGCGGGTCGGGCCGCCGCGATGAATCACCGCAATGCTGATGCCGGGAACCTGCTTCTGCTGCATGTAGTGCTGCACGATGTCATCGACATTTTCGTGAAAGGTGGCGTGCGTCAGATAAACGCGCTCGCCTACCGGCGCGGAGGTTTGCGACAGGGTTCCACAGCCCGCCAGCAGGAAAACCACGGCTGGCAGGAATTGCGTCATTAATCTGCTGAGCCATTGACCAGCCTGAGGAATCAGTCTGTGGTAAAGCGCAACAGCCTGGCTGCCGGAAAATCCATTTTTCATTTAATAATCATCAGGTTAATTTTATTTACTACGCAGCAGCCTCTCTGTAGCGCAAAAATGTACCACAAAGTGCAGCAGGCTATCGCCTGCATAATGGGGTCAAAATGGTGTTAAACGCGGTTTAACCTCATGCCAGCGCCGGACAGGGTTAGCTGTGTTGAACGCCCACAAGGGTGTACACTGCTGCGGTTTTAAGGCTCAACGCCGCGCTGAAATTTTCACATGCCCGGGAGGCAACCGCATGAAAGAAGGCCCACTGTCCGAGAAAGAGCTGCAATGGCTGGAAGATATGCTGGAAAAATATGGCAGCGAAGCGTCGATTATTGATGTCTCCGAGCTGGATGGCCTGCTGACTGCCGTTCTCTCCGGCCCCACTACCGTTGAACCCAGCCAGTGGCTGGTGGCCCTTTGGGGCGGCGAGAAGCAGATTCCAAAATGGAGCAACGAGCGTGAAATGACGCGCTTTATGTCGCTGTGCTTCCAGCATATGAATGATGTGGCTGATCGTTTATCTGAGTTCCCGGAGCAGTTTGAACCGCTGTTTGGCATCCGCGAGATGGAAGGTCTGGAATTTACCGTGGTGGAAGAGTGGTGCTTCGGTTACATGCGCGGTGTCGCGCTGAGCGACTGGTCTGCCCTGCCTGCGGATCTGCAGCCTGCGCTGGACGCTATCGCTCTGCACGGCGTGGAAGAGAATCTCGAAAAGATCGACGCCATGACGCCAGACGAAATGGAAGCCAGCATTGAGGCGATCCGCCCTGCCGCCCTGGCGCTGCACGATCACTGGATCTCTCAGCCGGAAGCGATTCCCGTGCCTCAGAAACCGGTCGCGGCAGAGAAACTGCCTGGCCGCAACGATCCCTGCCCGTGCGGCAGCGGCAAAAAATATAAGCAGTGCTGTCTGCATTGATCGACTGCTTAGCCTCACGATCTGCCGGGCGGCTATTCGGCCCGGCAGGCTTTATCTGACCATCCACGACAGTTTGACCTGCATCATTCTACCCATCCCCTTACCTGAATAGACTGCTCAAGACTTGAACAGCTTCGTGCTTATCGCTAAGGTAAGCGCGATTTTACCCGCCAGGAAGAGACATGATCACCATCGCGCTTATTGACGATCACCTTATCGTCCGCTCCGGCTTTGCCCAGTTGCTGGCCCTGGAATCAGATTTCCAGGTTGTCGCGGAATTTGGTTCCGGCCGTGAGGCACTGGCAGGTTTACCGGGCTGTGGCGTGCAGGTCTGCATCTGCGATATCTCAATGCCGGACCTTTCCGGACTGGAGCTGCTGAGCCTGTTGCCCACGGGAATAGCCACTATCATGCTCTCTGTCCATGACAGCCCGGCACTGGTGGAGCAGGCGCTGAATGCCGGTGCGCGTGGCTTTCTTTCCAAACGCTGTCGTCCCGATGAGCTGATCGCGGCGGTGCGCACGGTCTCCACAGGCGGCTGTTATCTGACGCCAGAGATTGCGATCAAGCTGGCCACCGGTCGGCAGGACCCGCTTACCCGACGTGAACGTCAGGTGGCGGAAAAACTCTCACAGGGCATGGCGGTTAAGGAAATTGCCGTTGAGCTGGCGCTGTCACCGAAAACCGTACATGTCCATCGCGCGAATCTGATGGAGAAGCTCGGCGTCAGCAATGATGTGGAGCTGGCGCGCCGCATGTTTGATGGCTGGCAATGAGTCCTTTTGTTTCGCGGCTGATCTCCGTTGTCGCCAGCTTTTTTATCTTTTCGGCGGCCTGGTTCTGCCTGTGGAGTATCAGCCTGCATCTGGTGGAACGCCCGGAACTGGCGGTGCTGCTATTCCCGTTTGGCCTGCGTCTGGGGCTGATGCTGCAATGTCCACGCGCTTACTGGCCGGTGCTGCTGGCAGCTGAGTGGATCATGCTGGTCTGGCTGGCGAAGGTGGTCGCGCTGGCGCATCTGCCGCTGTTAATGGCGGGCAGTGTACTGACGCTGCTGCCAGTGGCGCTGATCTCCCATTACCGCCATCAGCGTGACTGGCGCACGCTGCTGAGCCAGGGTGCGGCACTGATCGCCGCGGCGCTGCTGCAATCTCTGGCGTGGGCGGGACAGCAGGAGATGCTGAACGCCCTGCTACTGACGCTCACCGGTGGTCTGACGCTGGCCCCGACCTGCCTGGTCATCTGGCACTATCTCACCAGCACCCGCTGGCAGCCGCTGGGGCCGTCGCTGGTCTCACACCCGGTCAACTGGCGCGCCCGGCATCTTATCTGGTATCTGCTGCTGTTTGTCATCAGTCTCTGGTTGCAGCTTGGCCTGCCCGCTGAACTGTCGCGCTTTACGCCATTCTGTCTGGCACTGCCGATTATTGCTCTGGCCTGGCACTACGGCTGGCAGGGTGCGCTGATCGCGACGCTGATGAATGCAATCGCGCTGATCGCCAGCCAGACCTGGCACGATCATCCGGTCGATCTTCTCCTCTCACTACTGGCCCAAAGTCTGACCGGACTGCTGCTGGGTGCGGGTATCCAGCGGCTGCGCGAGTTGAATCAGTCGCTGCAGAGCGAGCTGGCGCGCAACCGGCTGCTGGCGGAACGGCTGGTCGAAACAGAAGAGAACGTACGCCAGGAGGTGGCGCGCGAACTGCACGATGATATCGGTCAGACGATTACGGCAATCCGCACCCAGGCGGGCATTGTGCAGCGCCTTGCGCCGGATAATGGCCGGGTGATCCAGAGCGGCGTCCATATTGAGCAGCTCTCACTCGGTGTCTACGATTCAGTGCGGCGACTGCTGGGACGTCTGCGACCCCGCCAGTTAGATGACCTGTCACTTGAACAGGCAGTCCGCTCCCTGATGCGTGAGATGGAGCTGGAGGATTGCGGCATCGTCAGTCACCTTGAGTGGCGTATTGATGAGACGCTGCTGAGCGAAGCGCAGCGCGTCACGCTATTTCGCGTCTGTCAGGAGGGGCTGAACAACATTGTAAAACACGCCAGCGCCAGCGCCGTGATGCTGAAAGGCTGGCAACAGGAGGGTCGCGTTTTGCTGGTGATTGAAGATGATGGCTGCGGTCTGCCGCCAGGTTCCGGTCAGCAGAGCTTTGGTCTGGTCGGGATGCGCGAACGCGTGAGTGCGCTGGGCGGCTCCCTGACGATCTCCTGCACCCATGGAACCCGCGTCAGCGTGCATCTGCCGCTGCGTTCGGCCTGAGGAATCACCGTGTTTAACTTTCTGAAAACGCCCGCTAACGCCGCCCCGCTGCAGGACAAAGGTGAGATTGATAGCCGCTATCGCTACTGGCGACGGCACATCATGTCAACCATCTGGATCGGCTATGCCCTGTTCTACTTTACCCGCAAAAGCTTCAACGCGGCAGCACCTGAAGTGATCGCCAGCGGTGTGATGATGCGAACCGATATCGGCCTGCTGGCGACGCTGTTTTACATCACTTATGGCCTGTCGAAGTTCTTCTCCGGTATCGTCAGTGACCGCTCCAATGCCCGCTATTTTATGGGACTGGGGCTGATCGCTACCGGCGTGGTCAATATCCTGTTTGGCTTCTCCACCTCGCTATGGGCTTTTGCGCTGCTGTGGACCATCAACGCCTTTTTCCAGGGCTGGGGCGCGCCGGTCTGCGCGCGCCTGCTGACCAACTGGTATTCGCGTAACGAGCGCGGTGGCTGGTGGGCATTATGGAACACCGCGCACAACGTTGGCGGTGCGGTTATCCCGATCGTTATCGGCGCGGTGGCACTGCACTATGGCTGGCGAACCGGGATGATGATTGCGGGCAGTTTAGCGATACTCGCCGGACTGTTTCTCTGCTGGCGTCTGCGCGACCGGCCTCAGACTGTCGGCCTGCCCACTGTAGGCGACTGGCGACAGGATGAGATGGAGATGGCGCAGCAGCAGGAAGGCGCAGGTCTGAGTCGCAAAGCGATCCTGACCCGCTACGTGCTTTTCAATCCCTATATCTGGCTGCTGTCATTGTGTTACGTGCTGGTCTATGTGGTTCGCGCCGCGCTCAATGACTGGGGGAATCTTTACATCTCCGACACGCTGGGGGTGGATCTGGTGACGGCCAACTCGGTAGTCACCCTGTTTGAGCTGGGCGGTGTGATAGGCGCGCTGGTCGCGGGATGGGGCTCGGACAAGCTGTTTAATGGCAACCGTGGCCCCATGAACCTGATTTTTGCAGCCGGGATTTTGCTTTCCGTCGGCTCACTGTGGCTGATGCCCTTTACCAGTTACGTGATGCAGGCCGCCTGCTTTTTTACTACCGGTTTCTTTGTCTTCGGCCCGCAGATGCTGATCGGCATGGCGGCTGCCGAGTGTTCGCATAAAGAGGCGGCGGGCGCGGCAACCGGCTTCGTCGGTCTTTTCGCCTATCTCGGCGCGTCACTCTCCGGCTGGCCGCTGGCGTGGGTAATCGACGTCTGGCACTGGAGCGGCTTCTTTGCGGTGATTGCCACGGCGGCGGGGATATCCGCCCTGCTGCTGTTGCCGTTTTTAAATGCTCAGGCGCCGAGATCCCTGCCTGAAGCGTGATACGCCTCTCCTTTTTGCCCCAGGTGGGGCAAAACTAAGAAATTTTCCTGGTTTCGCCTGGATGCTGTCTCAGGCCAGTCTGGCGGCAAGTTTTTACAATGCCAGCCATTAGCTGCCCATTGCAGCTATTCCAACCAGGAGAATCCCCTTACATGCTGGCATTCCTCAAACAGGTGCGCAGACCAACGCTGGATCTGCCAATCGAACTGCGGCGAAAGATGTGGTTCAAGCCGTTTATGCAGTCCTATCTGGTGGTCTTTATCGGCTACCTGACCATGTATCTAATCCGCAAAAACTTCAATATCGCGCAGAACGATATGATCACCACCTACGGACTGAGCATGACGCAGCTGGGGATGATCGGTCTGGGTTTCTCCATCACCTATGGCGTCGGGAAAACCCTGGTCTCTTATTATGCTGACGGCAAAAACACCAAGCAGTTCCTGCCGTTTATGCTGATTCTTTCGGCCATCTGTATGCTGGGTTTCAGCGCCAGCATGGGCACAGGTTCCGTCAGCCTGTTCCTGATGATCGCCTTTTATGCTTTAAGCGGATTCTTCCAGAGTACCGGCGGCTCCTGTAGCTACTCCACCATCACGAAGTGGACGCCGCGCCGCAAGCGTGGCACCTATCTGGGGATGTGGAATATCTCCCACAACCTCGGCGGTGCCGGTGCGGCAGGCGTGGCGCTGTTTGGTGCCAATGTGCTGTTCAACGGCCATGTGATTGGGATGTTTATCTTCCCGTCTATTATCGCGCTGATTGTTGGTTTTATCGGCCTGCGCTACGGCAGCGATTCCCCGGAGTCTTATGGCCTGGGCAAGGCCGAAGAGCTGTTTGACGAAGAGCTAAGCGATGAGGATAAAGAAGCTGAAGATGAGTCGATGACCAAATGGCAGATCTTTGTCGAGTACGTACTGAAGAACAAGGTGATCTGGCTGCTCTGCTTCGCAAACATCTTCCTCTATGTGGTGCGCATCGGGATCGATCAGTGGTCAACGGTTTACGCCTTCCAGGAGCTGAAGCTCTCTAAAGAGGTGGCGATTCAGGGCTTTACCCTGTTTGAAGTGGGTGCACTGGTGGGTACGCTGATGTGGGGCTGGCTATCCGATCTGGCCAATGGCCGTCGTGCGCTGGTGGCCTGCGTCGCACTGGCGTTGATTATCGCCACGCTCGGGATCTATCAGCATGCCAGCAACCAGTATGTCTATCTGGCCTCGCTGTTCGCACTGGGCTTTCTGGTCTTTGGCCCACAGTTGTTAATCGGCGTTGCCGCGGTCGGCTTTGTGCCGAAAAAAGCGATTGGCGCAGCGGATGGGGTCAAAGGCACTTTCGCTTACCTGATTGGTGACAGCTTTGCTAAGTTAGGTCTTGGGATGATCGCTGACGGCACACCGATATTTGGCCTGACCGGCTGGGCTGGCACGTTCGCCGCACTGGATATCGCCGCTATCGCCTGTATCTGCCTGATGGCGTTGGTTGCGGTGATGGAAGAACGCAAGATTCGCCGCGAGAAACGACTACAGCGTCTGAAGATGGTGTAAAGATAAAACTTGGCCCGGCGTAAGCCGGGCTTTCCCGCCAGGTTCTGCCCTCAGCAATTGATGTAGCCCCACCAATCTGATCACTGCCAGTCAGCCCGGAAACCCTCCCATCCCCTTTCACATATTCTTTCACCTCGTCCCCGATTATTTCGAAAATTCCCTGTCAGGTGGTCAGTCTGACCACCAGGTTGTGGCCATGTTTTAATATTTACATGGCTGAGGGCCTTTGTTTAGATGATAACTGACACCTCGAATAAAAAATTAAGCGGAACCTCATGATGATGAAGGCGCTGACTGAGCGGCAACTGACGATTATGCGACAGCTTATTTCTCATAACAGTTACGTGAGCCTGCAATTTATTTCTGAAAAAACAGCCATCACCAGCCGAACCTTACGCCGCGACATCGCTGACATTAATGAAAAACTGGCTGACTTGGGGATCAATATCAGCGGAAAAAGTGGGAGAGGGATCACAATTAAATTCTCTGATGCCCAGGCAGAAATAGCTGCGCGCCGGATTTTTTCAACCGAGATAGATGATTTCAGCAGCAACTTCAGAATGCTAAAAATAGCATCTGATTTATTAATGCTTTCACCAAAAAGTTCATCCATTAGCGAACTTGCGGATAAATACTTTATCAGCCGTGCGTCGATAGTGAATGATTTAAAAACACTGGAAGTCTGGTTGCATCAGTTTAATTTAACGTTATTGAAAAGTCGCGTCGGCACCAGTATTAAAGGCAGTGACCAGAATATTCGCATGGCGATGAAAGCGCTGGTATTAAAATCGATTTATAACCGTCAGGACATGATGGAAAGCCGCCTGGATGAAAGCACGCTGCAGGAGCTTTCAGAGAAATTTGGTCAGCAGGCTGTCCATTTTACCCTGCAACTCATCAATTTTATTGAACAGCAACTGCACTATACGATTAGCGATCCTTACTACATTAATTTGTTTACCCACATTCTGGTGCTGATTCACCGCAGTCACTCGCCGATGCCCAGGACCGACGCGCGCGCAGTGACCATGAGCAGGGTCAGCGATCATCACGCCTGGCAGGTTTCGCTGGCGGTGGTAGAGCGCATCGAGACCGCCTGTAACACGGTGCTGGTGGCTGAGGAGTCTCACTCTATCTATCAATATCTTGTCTCCTCCGGTAAAGCGGGCGGTGAAGTGCCACTACAGGATAAGTCGCTGATTTCGGAACGTGAAACCCGCTTTGCGCAGGAGTTGATTCGCCGGGTGGCGCAGCGCATCAACATTGAAATCACAACCGACCAGAACCTGCAGGCGTCCTTGTCCTCGCATATCAAGCCGATGCTGAACCGTCTGAGATATCGCATACGGATTAAAAATCCGCTGCTGCATGATATCCAGACCGAGCTGGGAACGGTGTTTGCCGCCGTCAAAGCGGTGATCAACCAACTGACGCAGGAGTACAGCCTGGATGAAATCAGTGACGATGAGGTGGCGTACCTGACGGTGCATATTCAGGCGGCCATCGAAAACAGCATCAAAGTAAAACGGGTACTGCTGGTCTGCTCCAGCGGTCTGGGCACCTCGCAGCTGCTTTACGGGCGGATTATCCGCGCCTTTCCTGACTGGAAGATTATCGACATCGTGCCAGGAAAAAATATCGCGGACTCCCTGAAACGCCATGAGTGTGATGTGGTGATCTCCACCATCCGGCTGGAGCCGCAGGAAAAACCGGTGGTTTATGTTTCAGCCCTGTTTTCGGCGAAAGATATCGCAAGAGTCACAGAGTGTCTGGTATCGAATTCAATTAATTAATAATGGAGAAGTAACATGACAACAGCCGTGGCGATTAATGAAGTGCTGAAAGAAGAGTGCATTATTCTCGATGTCGATTGCCAGACGAAAGAGCAGATTATTTCTCAGCTGACTGACCTGCTCTGCCAGACCGGCGCGGTGACCGATAAAGCAGCGTTTCTGAAGGATGTTTATCTGCGTGAAGAATTAGGCTCTACCGGATTTGAAAATCACATTGCGATTCCGCACGGTAAATCTGCTGCCGTCGCAAAAACCCGGATTGCCGTGGGCCGTTTACGCCGCGATATTCCATGGGAAACCATTGATGGCACCAGTGTTCGTTTAGTGATTCTTTTCGCGGTAAAAGAGTCTGATAAAGATGTCGGCCATATCAAAATGCTCGCCAGAATATCTATTGCGCTGGGCGATGAAGATGTCGTCGAACAGTTACTGACTGTCCCGCATCGTGAAGAGATGTTTCATTTGCTGTTATCCCGCTCGGGAGCCTGAATAAATCAGAGAATGTAATGAGATAAAAAGCTTAAGGAGGTATTCCAGGTTGTAGCCATTCCTTCAGACCGAAAAACATAAATATAAAATTTTCACTGGAGAACGTTTATGAACATTATTGCCATTACCGCCTGTCCTACAGGTGTCGCCCACACCTACCTGGCCGAAAGTAATTTGAAAAAAGCGGCTAAAAAACTGGGCCTGAATGTATTAGTTGAAACCCAGGGCGCGATTGAAAGTGAATATATTTTCAGCGACGACGATATTCATCGGGCCGACGTGGTGTTAATTGCCGCGGATAAGAAAGTAGAGATGGCGCGCTTCCAGCACAAAAACGTGATTGAGGTGCCCGTCACCCGAGCCGCAAAAGATGCCGAAGGCCTGTTAAACGCCATCGTGAACGGTGAGCTGGCTCCCCGCCTGGTGGATTCAGCATCGCCGACGAATGCGTCTGAACCGGCTAACAGTGCCCGTGAAACGTCAGGTTCCCGCTCCTGGATGTCTGAGATTTATGTGCACCTCATCACCGGTGTGAACCTGATGATTCCGTTTGTCGTGGCGGGCGGCATCCTGATCGCCCTGAGCTTTTCATTCGGGATTACTGCGGCCACACCAGGGGACGCGAATTTCAGCCCGATAGCGAAGATGCTCTCTGATATTGGCGGCGGTTCGGCCTTTGCCCTGATGCTGCCGATTCTGGCACTGGGCATCAGCCAGTCTATCAGCGGCAAAGCAGGCATCGTGGCGGGCGCAGTGGGCGGGATGATGGCGATCCACACCGGCTCCGGATTCCTGGGCGCACTGATTGCGGGATTCCTGGCCGGATACATCACGCTGTTGATCAATAACCATATTCATCTGCCTAAAGCGGTCGCCGGCCTGAAACCCATTTTGATTGTGCCGCTGCTGAGTGTGCTGCTGACCGGTGCACTGATGGCGCTGTTGATTGGTGAGCCGATTAAAATGCTGCTCGGCTGGCTGACCGCCTTCCTGAGTTCTCTGGGTAACGCTAACGCCGCCCTCCTCGGTCTGCTGTTCGGCATGATGGTGGCCTTCGATATGGGCGGCCCGCTGAACAAAACCGTCTGTATGTTTGCGATTGGCCTGATGTCGAGCGGCATCTATGGACCGATTGCCGCCTGTATGGCGGCGGGCATGGTGCCGCCGCTGGGCATCGCGCTGGCAACCACCCTCTTCCGCCGCAAATTCACAGAGCTGGAGCGTGAGACCGGCAAAGTCACTTACATCCTCGGTCTGTCGTTTATTACCGAAGGCGCGATCCCCTATGCGGTCGCCGATCCGTTGCGCGTCATCCCGGCCATTGTGGCGGGTTCCGGCCTCGCAGGCGCCCTGTCGATGATGCTGGGTTGCGCTTCCCGCGCCCCGCACGGCGGCATTTTCGTCATCTTCATTCCTAACGTGATCAGCCATGTCATGGCTTATCTGTTTGCGATCGCTGCAGGCAGTCTGCTGACAGCGCTGATCCTGCTGTTTCTGAAAAAAGATATCTCCGTTCCTGAACAACAAGGATAAAACCTATGCTTTACAACATGAAAGACTTGCTCAGCGTTGCACAACAGCATCAGTTTGGTGTCGGTGCATTCAACATCGCCAGCGCGGAATTTGGACGGGTGGCGGTTGAGACTGCCGAGAGACTCGATTCACCGCTGATTCTGGAGATCCATCCTGAGGAAATGGCCTTCACCGGCCCGGAGTTTATCGGTTATCTGCGGACGCTGGCGATTCAGGCGCGGGTGCCGGTGGTGATCCATCTGGACCATGGCCGCTCGCTGGAAGAGGTGATGAAAGCGATCTACGCCGGTTTTACCTCTGTAATGATTGACGCCTCGTCTCACCCTTTTGAGCAGAACATTGCGCTGACGAAGAAGATTGTCGAGATAGCGCACACGATTAATGTCTCCGTGGAAGCGGAGCTGGGCACCATCGGTGTGGCGGAAGGCAGCGGTGAAGGCGGCAGTAACGAGATTCTCTATACCGATCCGCAGCAGGCCGAGACCTTTGTGCGCGAGACCGGCACCGATACGCTGGCCGTCGCCATCGGCACCTCGCATGGCCTCTATCCCAAAGGGAAGCAGCCGAAGCTGGATATCGAGCGCCTGCAGCAGATCCGTAAGGTGGTGGATATCCCGCTGGTGCTGCATGGCGGGTCAGGCAACAAAGACAGCGAGGTCGCGGAATCCATTCTTTATGGCGTCGGTAAAATCAATATCTCCAGCGATATGAAGAAGGCCTTCTTCGTGGCGCTGGAACAGGAACTGAAACAGGGCGGACACGAGCCTAATTCACTCTTCGTTAAACCGATGCAGGCGGCAGGTGAAGTGGTCGCAGCGAAGATGGCGCTGTTTAGTTCGGTGGGGAAAGCGGCGCTGTATCGGTAAGCCAGTCGCCAATGACTAGTGGAACACGGCTGCGATTCAAAGAGACACTGAGGATTCGGTGTCTCTTTTGCTGCTATCACAACACTCAGCGCTCTGTGCGGCTGACTAAAATTCAGGGGCGTTTAGCGAGACGACCTGTTCAGCCACGGACGGTAATAAATGTGTTCAGCCTGGAAATCGACCGCGCCTTTATTACCGGTGAGACGCTGAGCCAGCGTTAATGCAAAATCGAAGGCGACACCCAGCCCCCGGCCACTGAGCAGATTGCCATCCTCCACCACATCCTCCATTACATACTCGCCATCTTTGACGTCCAGCCCCAGCTCGCCTGAACAGGTATAGCGACGGCCTTTCAGAAGGTTATTGCCACCCAGCACCCGGGCGGCGGCAGAGCAGATAGGGGCAATCAACATGCCGGCGTCATCATGTCGCTGAATTAAAGCAGTAACAGCAGAGCTGGCGGCCAGATTCTTAGAACCCTCAGGCCCGCCTGGCATGATCAGCGCATCGAATAAATGTGCGTCCGCTAATTCTTCAATCAGCGTATCTGCTTTAATGACGGCACCGTGGTAGCTGACGATCTCGCGCTGAGGCTGACAGGCAACGGTGGTGACTTTGATGCCAAGCCGGCTGAGGATATCGAGAGTAATAAACGCTTCTGCTTCTTCAAATCCTGTGGCCAGGAGTAATGCTGCATTTTTGGACATATTGCCTCCGATGATTTTCAATAAATGAAACACTGTTTCATTTTAGTGGCATTCTACCAGAAGTTTTCCGCTGTCGATGACTCTGTTTAAAAAAGGGAGGGTTTACAGCGTGTGCATGACAGGATGCCACTGGCAGCGCGCGGGGCCGCTGGTCTTTATTCATGCGTGAGCCATGAGCTGGTTTTTCTGCGCGGGTGATCTCGTCCTCTTCAGCCGGGTTCATGCTATCAGAGGGCTTAATTACAGCAGTGCGGTTGGGTTGGTTGAAGGTTCAGGGTGATGAAGATTGGTTACTCCCTGACTGAAACGTCAGCCGGCGGCGCTGAAAGAATAGCGCAGCGTTTATCCAGTAGCGACTCAACGGACGCCCGATTGCCCTTATCCCAGCCGCGCCGGGTGGTTAGCAGGATAAATCCTTTTTCTCCCGAGAACGTCGTCGGGATAAGCGCCACGCCAGACTCCGCCAGCTGTGGCGGCGACAGATGAAAATGGCGTGCCACGGAGGAGACAGGATAGATCCCCATCGCCGTGGGCTGCATAACGCGTCGGGCATAGTAGGTGTGATTCAGCAAACGGTCGGGCAAGGGTCGCCAGTCATCACCAATATAGGGCCTCTCGGCCTGAAGCTGGCGATAGACATCCTCCCGCAGGCAGGTCAGATGAATATGCAGTTGATTCTGGCTGCGGCCATAAGCGGAGTTCAGCGCCATACCGAGCCGCTCCTCAGGCACTTCAGCACCATAGGCCGCCATCAGACGATAAC
This sequence comes from Pantoea hericii, assembly GCF_014155795.1. Classification (NCBI taxonomy): domain Bacteria; kingdom Pseudomonadati; phylum Pseudomonadota; class Gammaproteobacteria; order Enterobacterales; family Erwiniaceae; genus Pantoea; species Pantoea hericii. The sequence continues at coordinate 298,802 of NZ_SCKV01000003.1, read as the reverse complement.
GCATTAACCAGGCGTAACCGAAATAATCGGGACGTCCGGGGCGCGTCAGCGCAATACTCTCAATGCCGGACATCGCCACTGTGGGCACCAGAATAAAGTGCAGCTTGTGGCGGGGATTCTGGATGATGCTGTAGCCCTGTGTGGCGTCCTGCGGAAGATAGACTTGCTGGCAGGGAGCCGGATCGCGACGGTAGTGATAGTTATTCATGCAGAGATTATGCGTGACCGTCCATAGCGCGTCAGAGCGGGCGCATCCTGTCAGCAGCAGCGCGATGACCAGCGGCAGAGACCGGCATCGCCATAACCATTTCCCGTTTAGTGGATTCCGTCCGCTCAGGAGACTCAATGCAGGTATAACCTCATCAGCAAGGGTTTGTATTAGGGAAGTGTTTAGCTGAATGGCAAATCAGCATTCAGAAAGAGATGCACTCACCTTTTGCTTCAAAAGCTTCAGGAATTCTGCAGGCGTCGTTTCCCATAAATCTGTAGAAAATTCCGCGCCATAGCAGCTTTCGAAATCCTGCTCCAGATTGTCAGTCTCCCTCATAAATTGTTCAATATCACCTATCAAGCCATGCCGGGAGGCGGGAGTAGAATCTGCAATCCATGCGTTGATTTGAGCATCTACACTTTCACCACTACCGAACAGGTCATAATCCTGTCCAAAATAGATGGCGATAAGGCTATCCAGTCCGGCTATGTTAATGTTTTTCAAAGTCGTAACCTCGGCGACTCAATTATTCAGAACCTTGGTCAGCTCAACCTCACGGGTTATGGGATTAAAGTATAGATAGAACTGATCCCCATCCAACTGATCAGGCCTTGCCCATATTTCCTTCTCACCCAGACTGCGCTTTTGCTTCGCGTATCCCAGCTTTTCGAGATAAGCGCGCAGCGATGCAGTATCTGCAGCTCCTTTAAATACGATGCTATTTGTAGGAGAATAACCGTCACCAGGGTGCGACTCGAAATAGAACTCGTCCGTTATACGTGGTGCTTTTTCGATATCTGAGTCTGTCAGTGTATGGTATTTAAAAAAATCGTGTTGTGTGTAAACAGTCGCCTCATTTGAGCACGCGGCAACAAACCAGACAAACAGACCGCCACAAATAAGCACGGTAGCAACCATAAGCGCGGACCACTTAAACAGGTTTTTCATTGCTTCGTCCCCATGAATGAGAGTGATGTCCCATCATTGGTAACGACCTTAACAATTCCAGATGTGAAATCGTTCCACGGCCTGAGCCAGGTCATAAAATGCGGAAGATATACTTTATACGGCTGATGTCGCAGGCATTTATCATCCGGGTCGGGAAAAAGAATCGGACGGAATCCATGATTTTTATGGGAACCGATAGCCCCATAGTAGTCCCAGCGCCGAACAGCTGAATCATAGCTGACTGGCTTGAGACGATAGCCATATCGGCCCGGTATGATAGCCCGATAAAAACCAAACAGATCGGAAACCAAATCCTCACCACTGAAACCGCTGTCTGTATACCATGAGAATGAACGCAGACTTTGCAGGCTTTCGAATCTGGATGCGGTGTTCATCATCATCGCCAGCATGATTCTGTTAATCTCATCGGTGTCCCGGCCTCGCTTGATTTCCCAGTGAGAAAACTTCCCGACGCCAAACCGCGATTTGAACTTAAAAACGCCCATATCCTGCCGGTACATGACTGGATAAGATGGCTTGCTGCTACGCTCACCTTCAGCGAACTGACGCCTCAACGCAGCCACGTCATTGCCACGGGCATGGCCCATATCAATCCAGCCCAACACCTCGGTGTAAACTATGCCTCTGTCGAGTACGTCAAAGGATGCCCCATCCTTAATTTCTCTTCGGGTGCTCATACTTACATCTCCTTATGTAGTTTGCTCGTGAATGGTATAGATGATTTTTCAGACAGTCCAGCCGGGAAGCTGTTTCATTAGCCTGCTTACCATTGATTAATATTCCAGGTGTGCTGCATGCCGGTTTGGGCAACAAAGCGGGCGCTCCGCCTTCTTATTCTTTGTGATAAGAGAAATCAGCTGTGACTAGATGCGAAACTGACTTAGCAGATTGAACCTCATAGGCGAAATAGTATCGTTCTCCCGTTGTGAATTTAAATCCGAACACAGGAAGGCACTCACCTTTTGGAACATAAACAGGCTTGTCATCAAAAACCCTGTGAAAGGATTCACTTTTATCGCTGTTGATTTGAATGGCAGTGATACTTTCTTGTGGCTCCAGTGGCGACACTACACAAACTCGATTGTCTTTGAGAAACGCCGTTGTAGATACGCGCCCCACCATTCGATCGCCAGGCCCAGGACATCCCGTTAAGAGAAATACGACACCCAGCAATATTTTGTTTTTCATGTTCAACGCTCCTTCCCTGTTACGACTTTATGGCAATGCGAGGGGCAAAAAACTACTTCACTTATTATAAAATTCGTTTTTTTTATTCATCTTCTTCTCAATCACTCTGACTATGATCTGATAACCGTTGAGGGTTACCACTGTTCTGATGACTATTAGCGTAACCCCCACAAACCTTCAATATCGCGTTGATTGTATAGCTTTGCTAACGCTGTCCAAAAATTCTGCTCTCCCTCTGTAGATTGATCTGATGGCTTTACCAGAAGGAAAGTTATTACGAGCAAGGTGACGGCGATAAGGATTCCATCCCTTGCCGGGACACGTTTCGCTTCCATTTAACACCAACTCAATTGTGCAAAAGACATTAGCCCGTTACGTAATTTTACCTGTGAGGTATAGAGTAATGTCTGCCGAATAGCCATGAAATCAGTTCGATGTTGTAAAGTGATGTAGCCTAAAGACACGCCGAGCGGCGCCGCGAAAATGCAGCCTGAAATTCCCTCGCTCTACATTATTCACCTTGATATTTAACCGCCCCCGATGCGATCTCGGGAGCGGCTTTCCATTCAAACGACTTTCTGTTTACCGGATATAACCTGAATAAACTCCTGAACCTGCTTTTGTTTCCGCGCCGACAGGTTGCATACCTGGCGCAGCGACTGCACTAGTTCGCTCTCCTGCCGGGCAGTGAGCACAATACAGCCTTCCATTACCTTTACCTCTACGGCTGTGCCAGTGACAAAGCCGGCTGCTTCCAGCCATTGTCCTTTCATAGTGATGGCGGGAATCCGGCTGTAATCCGGATAGCGGCTCGCGTAGCCAACCGTCAGCTGGCGGTTATTTGAAGGCGAGACTTCTGGTTCCGACAGTTGTGCAATAGAATGGGCGTCAGTCATGATTACTATTCCCTATAAATAGTGATTGTGATTAGCGGCGCGGGTGTGTTGGCGCACATTCGCACCGCGCTAAATACCTGTATATATCATCAGTAAAGCGACAAAAGTCCAGTTTAAAACAGCCTTAAATAAGCTATTCATTAAATAATTTTAATATAAAAACTAAGGTTTAGCTGGCATAAAATAATAAGACGCGCACCATCCAGGTGCGCAGGTAAATAATGATAAGGAGTTTTCACGCGAGGATCTTTTAACTGTATTCACTGCACGTTAGGCCTTGATTATTTTTCAACAACGCGGCGACGCTTTTTTCTCAGTGTAACAAAATCTTCCGATACAAGACCGAGACGCATACGAAGGTTACTCCGCTTTACGTTTCATACTCATATATAAACTTCGATTTCCCAGTCATTCCGCTATAGTGCAAACCATTCGGAATATCTCAACGTAGCACCGTTTAAGAAGTGGCTATAAATATCCCGCATGCCAGCATTTAATTGTGACATGAGTTCTCTCTGAGTCCGATCAACCATCCAGTCTTTACCTGCAGGTAACGGAGGCTTCCCTGGAAATCATTCCACAGGCGCCCCGGTTACGGTAAGCACTATTGCCAGAGAAAACGAGGAACGTACCTAAATCCGAAAGGAGCAGCAGTGAGTAGTACGAATCATTGATGATGAAATCTCCATGTAAAGCCATAGATAATCCTTTTATCTATAATCCTCTGAGCTTCTATACTACGCCTTCGAAATTAGAATAGTAAATAAATTTACATGAAAAATATTAAATTTTTGAATAAAGTAATCATGTTCGTAAAGAATTAAAAGTGAGGTAGGAAACATGTAAAATCCGTCACGCATAGATAGCAAATTTATGAGACTTTTAATATTACAATTAATTATTTATAGCTTTTAATTAGCTTTACAAAAGTTCCGTTCTCACCAAGCAGGCTAACGCATTATTATTAATACTATCGATAACCTGACAGGAATAATATAAAAGACTATCGCACTCCCGTCAGCTGAGCCTACTCTTAACTTCAAGGCTTATGTAGTCTTTAAATTAAAATACTAGTAATTTATTTTTGAATTATCAAAACCCAGTAGGTTTTTGATAAATCCTCTGGGTTCGGCGGCATTTTACCAGATTTTGTTGAGGATAAAGCTGACATATCTGACTGCTCCAGAACATGCGTAACTTTCCAGCCTGCTTTTGCCAAAGCAGGTACTGAGCCAGAGATATCGCTATTACATGAAAACTGAGTATTATCAGATAAAGTTGATGCACTATTGGATTGAGGCAGTGAGGCCGAACGACAGACGTGCGCCTCCTCAGCTAAAACAGTGGTAGAAAAGAGACCCAAAGCAAAAAAAGAGGCTAACAATTTTAATGTTGGCATAAGAAAAGCTCCTTTACAGAATCGTAGATGTAATTAGGTAACTAAATTAAGGAAATATTCTTATCAATTAATATTTCCTTTCCTTTATTTTAAAAAGCAAATACACGAAGCTTTCCAGCTCGTGAATTTATTAAGAACTAGTTATCTATTTGACGCTCAAATGCCTGAGTCACTAAAGACAATACATAAGGTAAATCTTCCAGCTTTTCAAATACAATTTCAACATCACCATTTCCCCATCGACCTATGTTAGAGACATCCCGGCATAATCCACGCGGATCATTAATTTCAGCAAATGGAATATTCAGTGAAAGATGCAGTCGCTTTGCCTGCGGCACGACATCCACAAAATTTACTTCAGCCTTATAGGCAACATAAAGCTTCAGGAAGACCTCTGTGACGCATGGGTCAAGTGCCAGCGTTGCTTTACGGAATGCTTCAAACAACTCATGAATATGTTTTTTCATAAGGTGGGGATGGTCTTTTAAGCCATAAGAAATATTACTTTCACTTTTGTGTTGGTAATTTTTTAGCGAATCTGCGGGAAGACCGGCACTTGGCCAAACATGGCTTGCCTGATTTGCCATCTTTTTCGCTCTGGCTATAATCGTCTCTTCATTCCATTCGCTAAGAGCAGCAAGCCCGTCATTCAGACGCAAGTGACTAAATTTGAATCCCCCATCCATATCACGCTTATCAGCGAATGAGCGATTGCTATATTCAGAGTTATAACCCGTTAGTGTTAGATTCCCCAGTGAATGCCGCCATGTTTCCCATACACGCTGCCATTCATCTCCTAACTCAACTTTCCACTCAGTTGGTACTTTTTCAATCTGGTTATCACACTGTGGCATGATGTGTTCAATTGTATATTCATCAACCGGGATAGGTTCTTTATGGTTATGATTTTCGAGTTTTTTAAGCCAGTAGCTACGACTTCTGAAGTTATAGAGATCGCGTGTTTGTATATCTCTTTTAAACTCCTCATCGGTCGGGAATCGACGATAAGATGGCAGCAATATAAACGCCGCTTTTAAACTCTCCAGATATCTTTCTTTATAAAAGCTTTTACTCAACCCAGCGAAAGTTTTATTCATTGAGTTTGTTGGGATAGCACATACTGCCCGACGAAAAACATAGCTTTCAATCAGGCGCAAAGCTTCAGCAAAGTCATTTAATTTCAGAATATTCAGTTGGTAGTCATCATAGAGTTCCAGCATAAGAGGATAGGCAACATCCATCCTTAACTCACGAATGTTATGGAATATCTCTTTAAGCTGTTTGTTTTTCTCAATACCTAATGCAATCGCACAATAGTAAGTGGCATATTTATGTATCTCTGCAACTGCAATTTCAACAGGCTGTCTGTTACGACAGAAGTACTCTTTAAATGCATCATAAATACCATCAATCTTAGGGATATCTCCCGTCTTGACAGTCAGGTAGTGACGCATGAAAGCATCGAATTGCTCAGAGTAAGCTTCCTGACCAAAAAGAAGCTCCATCTTACGCCAGTGATCATTATACAACATCGTCTGGCGCTCGTTTTCCAGCCCCATGAGGATATAATTACGAATAAGATCGGCCTGGCTTAATTTTTTTCCCGTGGAGTTCATGCTTTCAAAAATAAGCTGGGGATTATCATGATCACGCTGAAGAGAAATATCGACCACGATGAGTTTACTCAGCCCTTTACAGACAACTTCCAGCAGTTCTTTATTTCTTAACTTTTCTCTGAAATACTCAAAGTTTTCTGATACACGTAAAGAAACATTCTCTGGCTGAGGTTTTCTATCAATAATAGCGCGTAATGTGTCGTTGTCTGTTTTAGAAAGAATGAGTTTATAGCGCTTTTCGCCTGACAATAATGGGTTGGTTAAATAGAAACCCCGTAACTGAGCTTGATTAAACCCTTCGATGAATTCTTCATCGCCTACAGCTTCGGCTAAAGCTGCGATTAGCAATGAGACTGTAGTGATACGCTGTTGACCATCAATGATCAACAAGGGTGACTGCGATGTCACCGAATAAAGTCCGTTTTCGATATAGACTACGGAACCGATAAAATGCCCTTGATTATTCTCATCTCTTCCACAACGAACAATATCATCCCAAAGCTGTTCGCACTCCTTCAGACTCCATGAGTAAATACGCTGATAGATCGGGATAACTAACTGAGGTGCTGTCTGCAGAAAGTTGAGCAACTTGGCTTCTTTTGCCTTCATCCTTAAATTTCCTTGTTAAATATATAAGTAAAATATTTTCCCTTATGAATGACTATAGCTTGCCGCCAACCCCTTTAAACTTCTCAACAAAGGCACTTATTTTTTGAAAAACTGTCTGTTTTTTGGTTTTGTACTGAGGATTTAACGGGCTCAGTTTAGGCAGGGCATCATTCAATGCCGTGCCATTTTCCGTTGCATACTCTCGTTTCAGCGAATTTATGATATAACGTCTGGCAGCCTCATCATTCAGGTTTTGCTCTTTTATCAATGCATTTGCCTCCCGCTGCTGTTCGCGCTGAGCAAAAGCGAAGAAAGCATCAATAATGCTGGCCTTATCTGGTAGTTCATCCAGATTCGTCTGCTGAATAAAATCAATAACCAGCCCTTCTTTGGCTCGATTGCCCAAGCTTGAGCGGATAAGACGTCTGACTTCTTCGGTCAGCCCGTCTTTGCTCTTGTTCTGTTTGTTATGCTCGAATATCAGACCGAGGATATAATCTAAATTAATCTCCTGAGATCTCAACAGGTCGATTTCAAACACGACATCATCCCAGTCGGTGGTTGACTTATCCTTGTCATTAGCCACTTTCTCGCGACGCTGCCAGTCACGGATATCATTGTAGGCTGAACGATAGTCCTGAATCTTACGTTCTGTGGGGAGACGAATGGTCTGTAATTCGGTAAACTTTTCATCGTCAAGATAATGAGCTGTCTTGAAGGTTTCTACGGCATTGGAATCGCTGATATCGACTTTTTGCAGGTCTTTCAGCATGGCAAATTCGTCGTAGTTTTGCAGGATATTTTCAGCCCGCAGGTATTCGCCGAACAATTTAACAAAGGCCTTTTTCCCCTTCTCACTATCAATGCTAGCCGGATCAGGGAACTGATATTCCAATGTCGTAACAATATCCATAAAGCCGCGCTTGGCCTCACCTGTCACGAAATCGGTAAAGCCCTCCATGTACTCTTTGTAACTTTTCTCAAGCACCACGTTTTTGGTATTTTTATCCCCAAACAGCGTGATAGCATCAATGGTTGCGCGTTCCAGATCTCTGAACGTCACAATATTTCCGAAAGTCTTTGTAGCATCAAAGATACGGTTAGTGCGGGAGAATGCCTGCATCAAACCGTGATAACGCAGGTTTTTATCGACGAATAGAGTGTTCAGCGTCGGTGCGTCAAAACCGGTTAAAAACATTCCTACCACAATGAGCAGGTCGATATCCTGATTTTTAACTCTCAGGGCTAAATCACGGTAATAGTTTTGAAATCCGTTGCTGTCAGTGCTGAAATTCGTTTTAAAGTGAACGTTATAGTCATCAATAGCCGCATCCAGAAACTCTTTGGCGCTGCTGTTCATTGCACTGGTATCAAAGCTTTCATCGGTAATGTCGCCGATAGCGCTCTGTTCTTCATTTGCCGCAAAGGAGAATATAGTTGCCACCCGTAACGGCTTATAGCTGGCTGATTTGTTAGCCGCCGCCTCCTGTAGCTCTTTAAACGTCGCGTAATACGCTTTTGCCGCATCCACACTACTTACCGCCAGCATGGCATTAAAACCTCTGGCACCAGGGAAAGTGCGATGTGTTTTCTGGCGGAAGTTATTCAGAATGTACTGTGTGATTTCCTGAATGCGCAGTGGGTGAAGAAAAGCCTGCTGATTTTCTGCAGCGCTGAGTTTTTTCTCGTCGGTTTCGGTTTCCAGCGCCTTAAACTGCGGTCGGACATCGTTATAGTCCACCTTAAACTTCAGCACCTTTTCATCACGAATGGCATCGGTAATTACGTAAGAATGCAACTCCCGCCCAAACACGCTGGCGGTAGTTTCTGACCCTAATGCGTTTTGAGGGAAAATTGGCGTACCGGTAAAACCGAACTGGTAAAAACGTTTGAATTTCTTTTTTAGGTTCTTCTGTGCTTCACCAAACTGGCTGCGGTGACATTCATCAAAAATAAACACCACCTGTTGCTGATATACGGGCAGGTCAGCTTCAGCTTTCATCAGGTTATTCAGTTTTTGAATCGTGGTGACGATAATTTTGTTATCGTCTTTATCGAGATTTCTTTTAAGGCCTGCAGTATTGTCAGAACCATTGACGCTGTCCGGCGAGAAGCGCTGATACTCTTTTATGGTCTGGTAATCGAGATCTTTCCTGTCGACCACAAAGAAGACTTTATCAATAAAGTCCAGTTCGGTTGCTAGCCGTGCGGCCTTAAAGCTGGTCAGGGTTTTGCCTGATCCGGTAGTGTGCCAGATAAATCCCCCGCTTTCTGGCTTTGACCAGTTCTTCGCGGTAAAGGAACTGTTAATTTTCCATAGGATTCGCTCGGTGGCAGCAATCTGATAGGGGCGCATCACCAGCAGCGTCTGGCTACTGTCAAACACGCTGTAGTTAAACAGCACATTGAGTAGGGTATGCTTCTGGAAAAACGTGGCGGTGAAGTCCTTTAGGTCTTTAATCAACGTGTTGTCGGACTTCGCCCAGTTCATGGAGAAATCAAAACTGTTTTTATCTCGCTTGGTGGTATTGGCAAAGTAACGGGTATCGGTGCCGTTGGAAATCACAAACAGTTGCAGGTACTTAAACAGAGAATTGTCACTGTTAAAGCTTTCCTTGCTGTAACGGTGTATTTGATTAAAAGCTTCGCGAATCGCTACACCGCGTTTTTTCAATTCAATTTGTACCAGCGGTAGGCCATTGACCAGAATGGTGACATCGTAGCGATTGGCGTGCGTGCCTGTTTGTTCAAACTGCTTGATGACCTGCACTTTATTGCGAAGGATGTTTTTTCTATCCAGCAGATAGATATTCTGAATACGGCCATCGTCGAAGACGAAATCATGAACATAATCATCATGAATTTTGCGGGCCTTTTCGACAACGCCATCGCTGGGCTTGTCCATCCAGGTTTCTACAAAGCGACGCCATTCAGCCTCCAGGAACTCCACATTGTTAAGGCTTTGCAACTGCTCCCTGACATTGGCGAGCATAGCCTTGGAGTTGTTCAGGGTTGGCAGGTATTCATAGCCCTGGTTAACTAAATCCTGAATCAGCTCACGCTCCAGATCACCTTCACTCTGGTAGCTCTCGGTAATCTTCCAGTCCGGGTTGTATTTGTCCAAAATGATAAAATTATTGAACTCAGCAATTGGCTTGGTGCAATCAACCATTTTTTTGTTCCTGCTGCCAGAAGTTATAGTTATCTTTCAAGTGTTCAAGCAACAGTTTGACCGTTGCTTTCTCCGCTGGCGTTGGTTCTGCAACGGCTTCATTCGATAGCGTACAGTGGCTTGTGAACTGCATAATTCTATTCAAATAGAGTTCTTTGTCGTCAGGTAAAAGTAGGGACCATCTAGGGTAGCCCAAAAAACTGGCCGTTTTCTCATACAGATTGCGCAGTAACGTGAAGTGATATCTTTCCACGTTGTTGTTAACAATAGCCTGTTCGATGGTTTGCTTTAGGTGGAGATGATAGGAAAAACTCTTGTTAGAGTCGCCATGTTTTTCTATGAGGGCAAATGTACCATCCTCAAAACTCTCCAACATGTAACAAGCTTTTCCGTTCAGCTCATTGAAAAGCACATTATAAAATAGTGGATTATGCGTCGTGATAATGAACTTCAAATCGGATTCACTGGATTTGATCAGCCCTGCAAGATTGACTGCTAATTCAATCAAATGGTTATCATCAAGGGAGCTAACAGGATCATCAATGAATACATATTCCAGTTGATCAAACTCTCGATTCTCACGTACATCCGGATCGACGACATTGAGAATTGTGACGACTTGATCCAGCAAGGTGTAAAAAACACTCCAGATGAAGTTGCTCTCTTCGCCTTTAGATAACTTGATATGGGCGGAACGTTCATCGTTGCCGCGCTCCATGGAAAAAGTAACTTCGGTAAAATCTGGATTGAAGTGTGGCGTTAGCTTGTCGTTCGCATAGCGCTGGAAATAACGGGCGATATTGCCATCCTGCCCCAAATCTTTTAGCAATGTCAGCAACCAGTTTGTATAGGAATTAGGCTGCACCTTCAGCTTCGGCTCGGCGTCCTCTTGCAGATCGTTATCCCAATAGAACAAGTCCTCAGTGAAAGCATTGTAATAAAGGATTTTTTTGCGCGACAACTCCGACTGTTCAGCTTCGTCATCACCTTCTCCGTCAATAACTTTGGACGCAATCCATTGCTTGAAATCCCGGGAAAGACGTGTCTTGCCTGTGCCATTGAAAGCGTAGATTAACTGCACCTTTGGCACGGGCCTGGTCTCTTCAACTTCCTTCGTTTTTTCAGGAACAGTTTTCTTGACTTTCTTAGGCGTACTCAGCTGTTGGGCTATTTCCAGAAGTGTCTTGCTCATATCACGCCTCTGCGACTTCCGGCTTCGGGAAGCTAAATAGCATGTCCCGATAATATTCGTACTGTTTTTGGCGTAACTCGATTTCGCGGGGAATGCCTTCAGTGATTGAGTTGGTCAGCGTGTCAAATTTATCCAAAATTTCAACAATGCGAGCTTGTTCTTCAAGTGATTTATCAGAGGCGGTTACATAAGGTATAGGTAGTTTGAAATTTTTTATAATGGTTGAGTTGAGGTCACCTCTGGCACCTTGTCCCAGCGACTTTATGTTTTCATAATTGAAGCTTACCCAATGGAAGACATAACGATATAATGCCTTTGTGTCGTCAATTTCTAAACAACCGCAGTGCTGGTTGGTTGTTAAAGGGATTTTATTTATGGCAGACCGTCCCGCCGTTGCTCCTGAAATAGCAATAATTACACAATTTTCTGGAATCCATTTTGCTGCAGAGTATTTTAACGCAGCTTGAGTTATTTTTATTTCAGTACTGTTGATATCGGAGAACTTAACCTCTTGAGTCCTTAACCAAGGAATATCACCATTTTCGTAATACTCAGCTTTGCCTGCTGTAGGTGTTCCGCCCGAGTACCATTTTTTTGTTACATCCCCTAGCGTTTTCCACTCAACTTCATCATCGTCAAAACTCAGTAACTGGTTGCGATAGTAGTTGTACTGCTTTTTACGCATGCTTAGCTCAGCGGTAAGCTCAGCGGTAAGCTCAGCGGTAAGGGCGGTAAACGTATCCAGAATCCGGACGATTTCAGACTGGATGGCTAGGGACTTTTCCGGGTTGTCCGGGCTAGGAATGGGAACTTTAAATCCTTCCAGCATGGGTTTTCTTATTGAAATGGAGGTAGCACCCACACTTTTTGTTAAGATGTACTGCTTGAAGCTAGATGACATGAAGTAATACAAAAACTTCGTGTTTACGGCATTAGTTGTGATACGAATTCTATAAGCCCTTTGATGTAGAGCATATTTCCCCTCAACATAGTGAAATATGTCACCAATTCCACCTTCACCGGGAATGACTATTGCTACCTCATCAAATTCAAAGGTATCTGACTTCAAGATATTCTTTGAGCGAACATAGAATGGATAAATTCCATTTTCGCTTTCATCCTGACGATTTGAGCTTCCAGTACCGATATCTGCCACAGAACCCAATGTTACCCACTCAACCTCAACCCCATCCAACAGTTTTTCCAGATAACTCAGCTCGCTCATGCCTGTACCTCTCTGCCTTCAATTTCAGCCACAATCGCATCAATGTCCTGGCGTAACTGGTCGATTTTGCTGACGGTGGTTTTCAGTTCGGCATTCAGTTCAGTGATATCTACATTTTCGCGGGTATCTTTGGCTTCCACATAGCTGCTAACTGACAAGTTATAACCATTAGCGGCCACGGCCTCAAACGGCACAGATTTCGCCAGATGGTCAGTATCTGCTTTGGTGTCAAAGATCTGCATAATCTGTTTGATATGCGCATCGGTAAGGATGTTGTTGTTAGTTTCTTTTTTAAATAATCCACTGGCATCAATAAACTGCACGTTGGTATCTGTTTTATGCTTTGACAGCACCAGAATATTGACGGCAATGGTGGTGCCAAAGAACAGGTTTGGTGCGAGTGAAATCACCGTCTCAACATAGTTGTTATCAATCAGATACTGGCGGATTTTCTGCTCTGCGCCGCCACGGTAGAAGATACCCGGGAAGCAGACAATCGCCGCACGGCCTTTGGCGGACAGGTAGTTCAGCGCATGAAGCACAAACGCAAAGTCAGCTTTTGATTTTGGAGCCAGCACACCTGCCGGAGCAAAACGCTCATCGTTAATCAAAGTCGGATCGTCACTGCCACTCCATTTCACCGAATAAGGCGGGTTAGAAACAATCGCATCAAACGGCTTTTCGTCGCCAAAGTGTGGGTCAGTCAGGGTATTGCCCAGTCTGATATCAAATTTGTCGTAGTTGATGTTGTGCAAAAACATGTTCATACGCGCCAGGTTGAACGTCGTATGGTTGATTTCCTGACCAAAGAAGCCTTCTTCGATGATGTGGTTATCAAAATGTTTCTTCGCTTGCAGTAGCAGTGACCCCGAGCCAGCCGCCGGGTCGTAGATTTTGTTGACATGGGTCTGACCGTGCATTGCCAGTTGAGCAATCAACTTAGAGACATGCTGTGGCGTGAAGAACTCCCCGCCTGACTTACCGGCATTTGCCGCATAGTTAGAAATCAAGAACTCGTATGCATCACCGAACAAGTCAATCTGGTGATCATTAAAGTTACCTAGTTTTAAACCTTCGACGCCTTTTAGAACGGCGGCCAGACGGCTATTTTTTTCTTTTACCGTATTACCCAGACGGTTACTGGTGGTATCAAAATCGGCAAACAGGCCTTTGATATCAGCTTCAGACGGATAACCATAAGCCGAGCTTTCAATGGCGACAAAAATGCTGTTGAGATCAGCATTCAGTCTGTCGTTGGTGTTGGCTTTGGCGGCAACGTTGCAGAAAAGCTGGCCAGGATAAATGAAATAGCCTTTGGTTTTGATGGCATCATCTTTGATATCATCGGTAATGATGCTGTCATCCATCGCAGCATAGTGAATGCTGTCATCACCGGCTTCGATGTAACTGGAGAAGTTTTCACTGATAAAGCGGTAAAAAAGCGCACCAAGGACATACTGCTTAAAATCCCATCCATCTACCGAGCCTCTAACGTTGTTAGCGATGGCCCAGATTTGACGATGAAGTTCTGCACGCTGTTGAAAGCTTGTCATTTTTTTATCCTGTGTTCGGTTCTTAGCAACTGCTGTTGACGAAATTTTACCGCAATTTGTTCTTATAAACCGTGTTTACATGAATCCAAATGATGCATTTTTCTTTTTTGCAGCGAATGAACCAGGTCAATAGATGGGCCATTAGGCTCAGGACTACAACCCGAAAGTTATTAATGGCCTATATGTCATTGCGATTTAATGAAAAATATTTTTTTGCTTTAGCATTCACAGAAGGTCAATCAATACCAGCAAGGCTTACTGCGCCTTGATCCCCATGAAATCATGTGAATATGAACAGTGTATAACTGGCAAACATAGCAGATTTTTCAATCATAAGCAGATTGATATGAAGCAACTTAGACTTGCTGAGGTTGAACAAAAAGCGGGGAAATGAAACTTCGCCGACACCAAATCCCAGACACAAAAAAAGCCGCCCTTAAGCGACTTTAATTTGCATACGTGGTGCCGAAGGCCGGAATCGAACCGGCACGCCTCGCGGCGGTTGATTTTGAATCAACTGCGTCTACCGATTTCGCCACTTCGGCACTGAAGGGTATGCGGAAAACGTTGGGGATTATACCGTTACCCCCTGTTTCCGCAACCCTTATCCGCAGGCGACGGTGCAACTGCTGAAAAAAACGTCTTTTGGCTCTCAGGTTCTACTTACATAACAAACCATCTAACCTGAAACAGGCTTCACATCCGTTACGAACGTCGGCAGATCCCAGGTGCCGCCCGCATGGATATAACGGCACATGCCGGTCCCGCCGTCATAGCTTTTGCGGAAAGCCTGGCCGTCCCATACCCAGCTTTCCTGACTCATGCAGTCCCCGATGCCCCGGCCTTTCTGCACGCTGGTGATCTCGCCTTTGTCGTAATCGGACCCTGAAACGGTCACCAGCACCGGCTGACCTTTAAGTTGGTTATCAATGACCCAGTAGCCATAGCCTTCGTTATACGCAGCTCGCCAGCAGAGTGCCGAAAGTAACGCGTGGCTGTCATCAAGTGGCGTAAGCGTGGGTCCGTCGGTTTCCGGATCGATGTTCTCTGCCGATGTAAACAGGCTGTCGCACGTGTCATCGTCATTACGATTAACCGTCGAAAGCAGTCGGGTTTTTAGTGCGGCGATTTCTGCATTGGTAAGCAAACGGGGTTCACCGCTCAGGGTCTTTGCCGCCTGTATTACGGGTGCGGGCACAGCCTTAGCCACGCTGCTCTCCGGCTTATTGCCCTTTTTGGTGAGCGCGCCTGGCGTGCTGATACGGCCCTGCACATCGTCTGCTTTTAGCAGCACGGCATAAGCGCCTTCATTGGAAAGCAGGAAAGGTTTGGAACCGCCTTTAAATTCCACTTTACCGCTGCCTTTCACTGCCTTAATTACCGCAGAGGTCTGGCTGGCCGACATTTGCCAGTTGTCATCAGCAGCCAGAAGATCGCCCGCAGGTTTACCGTCGATCCAGAGCGTCAGCTTTTCCGCCGGTTCGCTGTCATCTTCGGTGTCGCCCAGCGTCACTTCTCCTGTTGGCTCGATTCCAGGACCCGCATCACGGGTGAGCAGGATGGAGCCGGAGGGATCCTCTTCTTTGCCATAACCGGCAATGCGGCAGGTCAGCGTGTTATCACAGGCAACTTCCCAGTCTTTGTGCTCAAGCGTTCTTGCGCTCTGCGCGGCCTGAGCAGACAGGGAGAGCATCGCCAGCATGAAAAGCATCGGTTTACAGTTCACTTTATTCCCTTATGTTTTATTTCTGATATCAGTGCTGATATCGCTCTCACCACGGGTCAAAACAGGCGCAGGAGTGCCACACCTCCCTGCCGTTTTACAGTCGCGCCAGGGTCATTTCCTGCACCTCAGCCGCTGGATTGGCCTCTTTCACGGCGGCAAGAAAACCAACAAACTCCCGATTAAAAAGGGTGTAGTTGTTCAGGACTCTGAACTCCCTTTCGGTGCTATAAGACCCGGTGACGTAACGAACAAGCCATACCCGGCGATTACTGACTTCAGTTCCGCTGACTTTTATCCTGATAATATTCTTAAGCGGAACTTTGCAAAGCGTTTCGCCTTCGCGCTGCTGATACAGGAAGTCGCAGTCATAGTAATAATCTTCCGTGTTCATGCCCAACTTTTTCAATATCGGGGTGTTAGCCGATATCTTTTTCATCATTCCTGGAGAAGGAGGGAGCCCTTTTTTAAGTGGCAAAGGCTTGAAGCAATACCAGATGAGCAAAATGAAGAAAGCTAATGACAGAAGTGAGAAAATAAAATAAAGAAATTGATGCATTTAAATGACCCGACCTGTTCGGATAGCTCCTGATTATATCGAAGAAAATATGACGCCGTTATCCGTTTTTACTGCACTGCCAGCTCATCTTTCAGTGCACTAAGATCTGTCTGACGAGAGCCAGCGACAGACAGGGCCGAGCGCCAGCCCCACAACTGAGTTGCCTGAATAAATCCGGCTATGGCCCAACGTTTTAACCTGAGTATCCTCCCTCAACTTATCTCTTACGCTGATGTTGTCTTGATTGTCTTACAGCGCCTGTTCGCCCTTAAAAACTCCCAAATCCCTCCCCCACCTTTACGGTTTACATTTACCTGCATTTGTTATGTGATCCTGTTACATGAATTCCTCGAGCTGTCTCGCAAAACAGGATCCTGCATGCGCTTTTATCAGGCCGATCCCCGCCTTGAAAACTACTGGCGAGGCGTTATTCTTTTCGGCAAAAACGTCGCGTCCTATAAATTTGCGCTTGCCCATGCGCTATACGACCTGAAGCAATCGGACAACGATCTGATTACGCTGGAAGCGCTGGCCGTGCCTTTTGTCCGGCATTTATGCGCCCACCTGCAGCATGCACCAAAGCAAATCACCAGCAAAAGCAGCGAGTTTCTGAGGGCATGCAGACAATTTAACGAAGGTGAAATCAGCGAAGAGCAATTGATCGCTATTACCGTTAAGCGCGGTTTCGCTAACGTCATCGATGCTTTTCATAATGTGAATCATGCCGAGATCGATAAACGCTTTTTTCTGGATGAACGGCGAAGTCATAAAGGCATCAGGCTTACAGATAACTTTTATCAGCTGACGGAAAACGAACAGTTTGCCAGTCTGGTATCGGAAACGGAGGCAAGATGGCGGCTGGTTGAAGAAGCCTGGGCAATGAACGTTTCTCGTAACCTGATTGCGGTTGATTATGACGATAATGACAAAATGCTTTTCAGCCGCCAGAGTGGTCGCCGCGTCGATATTACCAGCTGTCGCAGCAGCCTGAACGGCTACCAGAAAGGACTGTGTTTTTACTGCTTCCGCGCCATTGGCGTGACGGGCGGCGAAGAGAACCTGGCGGATGTCGATCACTTTCTGCCGCTGATGCTCAGCGAGCAAATCGGCAACCTCAACGGCGTCTGGAATCTGGTGCTGGCCTGCCAGACCTGTAATCGTGGCGCTCAGGGTAAGTTTGCGCGCATCCCGTCAATAGCGCTGCTGCAGCGACTGCATGATCGAAACGAATACTTTATTAACAGCCATCTGCCATTGCGGGAGACGTTACTCCGCCAGACCGGCGCAACGCCGATACTACGGCACAGCTTCCTGCAAAACAGTTGGGATACGGCAAAATTTTCCCTGCTCCACGAGTGGCAGCCAGCGGCACAGGGAGGCAGCCAGTTTTGAGCAACGAAGATTATTACCGTCAGAACGCTCAACAGTTTTTTACCGACACGGCAAGTGTGGATATATCTGCGCTTTACCTGACATTTACCGGTTACCTGCCGCCAGGCGCTCGCATTCTTGATGCAGGCTGCGGTTCAGGTCGTGACGTCAAAGCCTTTAGTGAAATGGGTTTTGACGTCGAAGCCTTCGATGCATCAGCAGAGTTGGTTGCGCTGGCTCGTCAGTGGTCCGGAAAGCCTGTAGCGCAGATGCGCTTTCAGGATGTTGATGCGGTTGAAAAATATGACGGTATCTGGTGCTGCGCATCGGTGCTGCATGTTTCCCACACTGAACTCCCTGACGTCATGGCAAAGCTGGCCACAGCGCTAAAGCCTGGTGGCGTCTGGTATCTCTCCTTTAAGCATGGTCACGGCGAACGGGAAAAGGACGGGCGCAGATTTACTGATATGGATGTAACTGGGTTTCAGAAACTGGTTGAAGGAATGAATACTCCCGGCAGGGCCCCCCTGGCTAAAAATAAGCTGGGGATCATAAAAGAGGCTGGATCTAAGGACGCAACGGGGAACAGGTTCGCTTTTGAAACGGCAAAAATCTGGCAGACCGGTGATGTACGTGCGGGACGCAGCAATGAGATCTGGCTGAATGCGATTATCAGGAAAAGTTTAATTTGATAGCTGGCCTGGGAAATCCCTGACTCCTGCTACAACCTTAATCACTCACCCAGCCCCCAAACGCAAAAGAGCCAACCTCGCGGTTGGCCCTTTCTTGCATCTTGCATGCTCAGCATCGAGTATCAGCGGTGCCCGTTTACAGTTCACTTTATTCTCTCGGGTTGTATTTCTTTCCGGCTAGCACGGATATTTTGTGACTATATCGAAGAAAACAGGTCACGGTTATCCGTAGAAACTTTGCAGAAAGTTTTTACATAAAATCATTAGCAGCTGTCCTTTCAGTTCAGCCTGCACTGCCAAAAATTTGCCATGACCATTACAATATTTTAAAGTTAATTCATCAATGGACGCGATTTCCGGGGAAAAGCAACGGACGCAACAATGTTCCCCAGCTCAGTCTTATCGGGCATGGTTTCAGTACCGATGGATTTATCTGGGGCTGGAGCGAACCCTCAGGGCGTAATTTCCCGCGCCTGTGAAGCCTCCAGACGACTTCAGATGCAAAACCCTGAACTGTGGAGAAAACTGCGGGTTAACGACTACGACATGCTCTATTTCATGTTTGAAGAACCCCTGCAGAACTTCATCAAAATGGGTGAAATGTTACGTAAAAACCCCTCAGCCTCCAGAGAATTTATTAATGCTATCGAAACTTATTAGACTTCTTCGTAAGCTCATCGCCGAAGTGTCCGGCGGTCTGGTATTAATGGCTATGGTCGTGGGCATATTTTTGGCAGCCACGCTGAATGAAGGTGCCATGCGCATCATTGTTCCGCTGCTCGTTCTTGTCGCTGGACTGGTGGTTTACGGCCTGACCTGGTTGATTGCTGAAAAGCCAGACCGTCGTTAACCCCGCACTGACTTCAGCC
The DNA here is from genome assembly GCF_014155795.1 of Pantoea hericii. Classification (NCBI taxonomy): domain Bacteria; kingdom Pseudomonadati; phylum Pseudomonadota; class Gammaproteobacteria; order Enterobacterales; family Erwiniaceae; genus Pantoea; species Pantoea hericii. Next base: position 279,558 of record NZ_SCKV01000003.1, on the reverse strand, counting down.
CGGACAACAAGCGTAAGTCGTCATGAGTTCAGACCAGATACCTAACGAACACGCTGTCTTTGCCTCTTGCACAATAGGTCAGACAGGACGTGAATATGGCGATTTTTGCAAGGCTGGATAGTAAAAACCTTCCATCCTCAATTTAATTACGGCATTAAATTCATCAACGCGATTATTATTTCCGTGATGATAAAAGTAAAAAAACAATGAAGACCGTTCGGCAAATATAATTTTAAAGATAGACATTAACCAACCCCAGGCAATCGCTAATAAAATATACCGTAAGAAAAGCGGAAAATTTAATTTAAACCAGTATAATCCATGATAGAAGCAGCAAGGATATTAAAAAATTTATTATATGGGCGTCCTTATCACTGACTTCAGAAAATCACTTCACAGAATAATAACACCCACAACCACCTGAATATCTTATCACTTTTATTACTGAAGATTCCCAAAGCGCTATTTAATGAAGAAAGTCAGGAACGTTCAGCTCCTCAGCTTTTTAGGAAAACTGAATAAGCACATAACGAGGTTGCGATGGAACAAGCACAACGCCGTCCGTGGGGATGGGGACTGGCGGCACTTCTGGTCGCAGGCAGTGCATCAGCGGCGAGCTGGCAGGATCATCAGCTGAGCAGTACAGCGTCGCAGCTCAGCACCGGCACCGGCACCACACAGCAGAATAGCGGTATATCGCTCTCTTCTATCACCAGCAGGCAGCCCGGCCTCAATCAGCGCGGGCCACTCGGATAAGGCACGGATCTGCCAGCGCGATACATTCAGTAAGCTTTCGCCAGCGATAGCGCTGAACGCCAGCATCAGCAGCGTCATGGTCAACAACAGTGTGGCGGCTGAAAAAGCTTTGGAATGATCGCCAGTCCGGTAAATGGCGGGCAGGCCAGAAACAGAATTGAGGCGACCGCGTGTAAAGGCAGCACCACGTTTACAAGCCGCAACCATAACCGCTCCCCCCCAAACGCAAAAGAGCCAACCTCACGGTTAGCTCTTTCTTGCATCTTGCATGCTCAGCATTGGGTATCAGCGATACCCGTCAGCGCCTGTTGTTGTCAGGATGAGCGCCTCAATGTGAGTGATCATGCAACTTACTTTCAACCTTGTCCTTCACTTCGCTGGCTTTCTCGCTCACCTTCTCAGTCAGGCTCTCTTTGTGGTCACGGTTATGTACCCCCGGTGACTGCGCGCCTGCTGCTGCGGTCGCAGGTTTTACGCCTGCAGTCGTACCCGGCAGTTCGCTCTCCAGACCGCCTCGTGCATGGTCGATATCCACTTCCTGACGACGCACCGTGTCATTAATGGTCTCGGTACGATCGCTGCCGTCGGTACGCACCACCACTTCTTCTTTCACGTGGGTCGTTTTGTTGATCACCGGCTGCTCATGGGTCTCAGCAACTTCGACGGTTTTCTCGGACCAGTCCACTTCTCCCGCCAGCGCCGGTTCATTCACCGAGCGACGGAAGATGTCAGCGTGCTGTTCATGCAATGAAATATTTTCAGAGACGGTATCGGTCACGGTATAGCGGCGTACGCGGGTGGAGCCTTCGCTTACCAGACGTTTACCCACTTCTACCTGCTCTTCGGCCAGACGCAGAATATCGGCTTCGCTCTCGTCACCGGTCAGTGAGGTGCGTCGCGGTTCAACCTGGCGGTCGTTGGTCTCACCGGCAAACTGCTTACCTGCTGTCGGGTCGATGCCCGGCGCGCTGCTGCCATTATTAACTGAGCTTTGCATGCGTGACGGCACATCTACCGAGTCATGAGAATGGAGAATCGTCATGGCGCGGGCCAGTTTCTCCTCCTCAGTACGGATGGTCAGCACGACGCCGCCCTTATCCATGGCTCTGGTGTAGACATCCGCCTCATCTTTATCGACGTCGTGCCCAAACAGACGCTGCCACAGGCTCGGATGGCGGACAGACTGCCCTTCCTGCTGCAAACGTTCTCCACTGATAAGACTGATGTCCCGATCAGAAAAGCCTGCTTTCACGAGATTTCTTTTCGCGGCCTCTGCCTGAATTGCAGAATCGAACAGTGTTACGATTTTTTCCTGTGCCATGATAGGTTCCTCTCTGTTAGCTAATTTGATCGTCATCTCTTTCAACGTTCACCTGCTGCTTACGTCGGGTCACCACTTCCTGAAAAGGAACATTCTCCTGCACTTTTCGGATGTGGATCTCCTCTTTAAGCACCAGCTTTCTGACAATCTGGATTTCTTCCTCTACTACCGGGACAATCAGTACACCGTTCTCTTCCCTGATTTCGGGCATCGTTTCAACGGGATGCGCTTTTGCTACATGCTCAACCTCAACCTTCTCCCGGTTAAGCAGTGTACTGATGACCTCGTCATGCTCAGTTGTGGAACGGGTAACGCGGACATGTCCATCCACAATCTTTTGCTTCGTCAGGGCTATTTGCTCTTCAGCGAGTTTAAGCGTGACGTCTGCATTATTATTGTGCTCTGGCTGTCCAGCCATAATATCGCTCCGGTTAAATTAAATAATTACCACAACTGCCTGACACAGTGATTAAGCATGAACAATCTGGCTGATTTCGCAAGCCGGAATAATAAAAAACTCCGCTAACTCAATTTAATTACGGCACAGACACTTGCATCAAAAACAAGCACCCCGGTTTAAATTACCGCTACGTTAAATATAAAAATTACAATAAACACATGATGTTATATTAAAATAGTTTCTCAGGTAAATATTACCAGCCCAGACGCAATCGCTTAGAAATCACTCTATAAGCAAAGCGGTAAATTTAATTTAAACCAGGACGATTCCTGATAAAAAACGCGAGGATATTAAATAATGTTTCAGCGAGAGGCACTTATTACTGCCTTCAGCAAATCACTTCACAGAATAATACCACTAACAAGCATCTGAATATTTTATCGCTTCTATTACAGAAGATTCCCAAAGTGCTATTTAAGACGCTATTTATAAAAGGAAGTCAGGAACTTTCTGCTCGTCAGCCTCTCTTAGCAAAACTGAATAAGAAGATACTGAGGTTAAGATGAAGCAGGCACAACGCAGTGCATGGGTTTTGGGCGTGGCAGCACTTCTGGTGGCAGGCAGTGCATCAGCGGCAAGCTGGCAGGATCAGCTGAGCAGTGCAGCGTCGCAGCTCAGCCAGCAGAACAACGGTAGCACCACCAGCACCACGCAGCAGAATGGTGGTCTGTCGCTCTCTTCTATTACCAGCATGCTGGGCGGCGGCGACAAAGCGGTCAGCGCCAACAGCATGACCAACGCGGCTGGTGTGATGCAGTATTGCGTCGAACACAACGTGGTGAAAAACAATGTGCAGTCGGTGAAAGATCAGGTGCTGAGCAAGCTCGGTCTTAACACCACCACCGCGCAGGAACAGAAAACCGATTACACCCAGGGCGTGGCAGGCCTGCTGAATACCGGAAATGGCCAGCAGCTGAATCTGCAAAGCCTGAGCAACTCACCCATGGGTGAGAAGCTCAAAACCAAAGCCTGCGACGTGGTACTGAAGCAGGGTAAAAACTTTATCTCCTGATCCCCCTATTCATCTCTCCCCTCGCAGCACTGAGGGGAGCATTAAACCCCGCCATGCTGTGATGCCTGACATTCCCATAACCTGGGGTTGAGCGCTATAGTGTTGTTTTGGTTTCTACAGGACAGCACGCATGAAAGGCATCAACATCGCACTTTACTTCGACCCCGATCAGATTCAGGCCTGCGTTCACGAACAGGATGACAGCTATCTCAGCAAAAAATTCGAGTATGACGATGGCGTGATAGAAGAGATCTACCAGTGGCTGGAGCAGTATGAACCCAAACGCACGCACATCTGCCTGATTGAGAACGAAACGGCCGAACTGCTGGCCGATGAGTTGGTCGACAGTGGATTCCGCGTCCATCAGGTCACCATGCATCAGCTGTTGAGCTGGTTCGCCACCGAACCACCGTCCACGCCAGACGGCACGCCTATGCGCGCCATGCTGCGCTTCCTGGAAGATGAACATCCGCGTGAATATGAGTCGCGCACGCCGCAGACTGAAGCACTGATGGAGATGTTCGACGAGCTCGATGCGCTGGAGATGGTCGATGACGCCGACGACGAAGACACGCTGCCAGGCGATCTGCTGCGCGCCATGAAGAAGCACAAAATCACCGCCAGTGCTGCGGCTCAGCGTCTGTTGCCGGACGTCAACGAGCGTATCCGCGAACATCTGATGCAGTATCCCGAACTGATGACGCCGGAAATCCTGCAGGACTTCTTCCCGGAGCTGCTTGAGGCGCTGGAGCGCCCGAAACACTAATCAGGGAGTGCAGACATGCTGGAGCTGATTAAAGCCGTTAGTCTGGGGCTTGTCGTGATCCTGCCGCTCGCCAATCCACTCACCACCGTGGCGCTGTTTTTAGGGCTGGCGGGTGATATGAATTACCAGCAGCGGAACCGGCAGGCGCGCCAGGCGTCAATCTATGTTTTTGCCATCATGGTGGTGGCGTGGTACGCAGGCAGCGCGGTGCTGCATACCTTTGGCATCTCGATACCGGGCCTGCGTATGGCCGGTGGGCTGATCGTTGCCTTTATCGGTTTTCGGATGCTGTTTCCGGCCAAGCCTGCGGGTCATTCGGTTGAAGCTAAGCAGAAACTGGATGAGCTGGATGAAGCCAAAGAGCCGGTGAATATCGCCTTTGTGCCACTGGCGATGCCGAGCACGGCGGGACCCGGGACCATTGCGATGATCATCTCGTCCGCCTCGACGGTAAGAAGTGGCGTTGATTTTCCCGCCTGGGTGATTAGCGTGGCGCCGGTGCTGACCTTCCTGCTGGTGAGCCTGATCCTCTGGATCTCTCTGCGCAGTTCGGGAGCCATCATGAAGCTGGTGGGCAAAAGCGGCATTGAGGCGATCTCGCGCCTGATGGGATTTTTGCTGGTCTGCATGGGCGTGCAGTTCATCATTAATGGCGTGCTGGAAGTGGTGCGCACCTTTCACTGAGCCGGAATGTCCCCTCTCCTGACCGGCAGAGGGGACTGCCTGATTACTTCAGCGTTTTACGTACCTCTGCAACCTGATCTTTACTCACCGCTGGCGCGGTGTTGCTCCAGCCCTGGCGAATAAAAGTCGCCAGCTGCGCGACTTCATCATCGCTCAGCCGCTGGGCAAAGCCCGGCATCGCCAGCTTAGACGGTGCTTTCGCCGTAGAAGGCTGCTGCGCACCGGCCAGAATGGTATGGATCAGACCGGTTGGATCCTTCGCATTCACGATGGTTGCCCCATCCAGCTCCGGGAAGATCGCGGGTGCGCCTTTGCCGGTCACGAAGTGACAGGCACCGCAGTTATCCAGATAGAGACGCTCCCCTTCGCTGAGGTTCTTCGCCGCCGTGAGCTTCGCTTCCGTTGCCTGCTGCGCCTGCACGCTGAACGCCTGCAATGGCGGATTGCCGCCCAGGAACTTCAGGTAGGCCGCGATGGCTTTCAGATCGGCATCAGTCATGTGTGAGCTGCTGTGCTCAACCACCGAGGTCATCTCACCGCCCACTGCCGCTTTATCGTTACGGCCGGTCTGCAGGTAATCCACGATCTCCTGCTCGCTCCAGTGCGGCACACCGCGCAGTGACGGCACATCCCAGTTGTTCAGGCTGCCGCCTGCCAGGAATTTATCATCACCACTGTCCAGCGCTTTCTCGTTCATGCCCAGACCGCGCGGCGTATGGCAACTGCCGCAGTGGCCCAGACTCTCCACGATATAGGCACCGCGATTAACCTCGGCTGACGCGCCACCAATCGGCTGGAACGGCTTATCTGACGCGAACGCCCAGTTCCAGAAGCGCATGCCCCAGCGCTGGCTGAACGGGAAGCTCAGATCGGTTTCCGGCGGCTGTTCTGCGCTCGGCTGCACGCCTTTCATGAAGTAGACGTAAAGCGCGTGGATATCGGCATCACTGATTTTGGCGTAATCAGGGTATGGCATCGCCGGATAGAGATGCGATCCATCCGGTAATACTCCCTTGCGTACCGCGTCAGCGAACTGCTGCTCGCTGTAGTTGCCGATACCGTGCTGCTTATCCGGGGTGATGTTGGTGGAGAAGATGGTGCCGAGGTTCGACTCAATCGCCAGTCCGCCTGAATAAGCAGGCTTGCCGGGCAGTGAGTGGCACGCCATGCAGTCGCCCAGCCGGGAGAGATATTCGCCCTGCTTAATCAGTTGCGCTTCATCTTCGGCGTGAGCCGGCAGCGCAAATCCGCTGGCCAGCAGCACCGCGTTGGCAAAAATAAAAGACTTCAGTTTCAGCTTATTCATGCGCTTATGCCTGTACCAGTGGGCCGGGATTTTTCAGGTAGTGATCTTTGATCGCCTGCGCCGCCATCAGGGTAATTGCACCGATGGTATCGGTCGGGTTCGCCTGGAAGTTCTGCGGGAAGGCATTACCGCCCGGCACAAAGACGTTATGCACATCCCAGCTCTGCAGATACTTGTTCAGCGCCGAGGTTTTCGGGTTATCGCCCATCACTGCGCCGCCCACGTTGTGGGTAGAGACATATTTAGTGAGATCGAAATCCGCGCCCATCGGCAGGAAGCTCATACTCATGCTGTCCGGGTTCAGCTCTTTGGCGATGTTGCCGACGATGCCTTTCAGATGCTGCTGCAACTTCAGCTCGTTCTCTTTCCAGTTAAACGTCATGCGCAGCAGTGGCAGCCCACGGTGATCGTTGTAGTTGGGATCGAGATCCAGATAGATATCGCGGTAAGACTGGCAGGTGGTGGTGATGCTGATCTTCATCGAATGACCGTACCACTCTTCCAGGCCTTCCTTGTAACCCATGCCCCAGGATGGCGTGCCTTTTGGCAGCGCGGTGCTGATTGGCGTACCGGTCGCCTGTGAGCTGTGGATCTTCGCACCGCCCAGGAAACCGAGCGAAGGACCGTCGAAGTTGCCTGGCGAGATATCGTTAAACATCTGGCCGGTCGCGCCCGCCGTGGCGTACGGATTGAAGTTTTTATCTTTGAAGAACAGCGTCGCGCCGCCGTTCGACAGGAACGCGTAGTTACGCCCTACCACGCCCTCTTCGGTAATCGGGTTGTAAGGCTTGCCGATGCCGGAGAGCAGCATCAGACGCACGTTGTAGAGCTGGAAGCTGCTCAGCACCACAATTTTCGCGGGCTGGAAGCACTCGTTGCCCTGCGCATCGATGTAGATCACGCCTTTCGCGGTTTTCTTATCATCGTTCAGCACCACCTTGATCACTTCTGCGTTGACTTCATACGAGAAGTTCGGCATGCGCTTCAGCGAATCCATGACTGCGGTCTGCGGTGACGCCTTGGAGTAGTTCAGGCAGGGATATTTACTGCAATAGCCGCAGTAGTTGCACGGGGCGATCTGGTTGCCGTACGGGTTTTTCCATGCACGCGACACACAGGCTGACGGGTTCGGGAACGGATGGTAACCGAGTCTGGTCGCCACCTCTTTGAACATCACGTTGTTTAACGTGTCATCCAGTGCAGGCAGCGGATAAGGCTCAGAGCGCGGGCCTTCAAACGGATCGCCGCCTTCCATGATTTTGCCGCGCAGGTTGCCGGTGTTGCCCGACTGGCCGCAAATCAGTTCGAATTTGTAGTAATAAGGTTCGATCTCTTCCCAGCTGAACGGGAAGTCCATTACCCGCATATCATCCTGCAGAATGCCCGGCTTATACGCCTCGTCGACATAGGTCTTCAGTTTGATATCGGTTGGCGTCGGACGGATCAGTACCGCTGTCCAGTGCAGGCCAGAACCACCTACGCCGGTGCCCGGTGCAAACGCGCCCCATTTACGGGTGGGCAATGCGGTCTGGCTGCTGTTGTAGCGTACGGTGACCGCCACTTCGGCGGGCGTTGCAAACACTTTGTTGCGCACTGCATAGGCGTATTCATCCGCCGGTTTTGGATAGGCGAACTCGTCGTAATCACGATCGCCGCCACGCTCCAGCGCGCGCACGTCCAGACCGGCCAGCGCCAGCTCGATGCTCATCAGCGAGCCTGCCCAGCCGAGGCCGCAGACCACGACGTCGACTTCTTTTTTAGTAACCTGTGCCATGATAATCCTGTTTCAAATACCTGATGTGGAAGCGCGTTATGCGCGTTCACCTTTGATGCTGACCGGGCCCAGCGGATAAGGCACGTTGTGCTGTTTCACCCATTCGGTGAAGCTGGCACGCGCGCCCGGGAATCCGATGGCGATCCAGGCTTTCATGCCTTTATTACCGCCGTACATCGGGTCGGCCAGGTAGCCATGCTTGGTATCTGAAAGCAGCTGGCTGAAGAAATGGGAAGGTTTAAGATCGGCTTCGCCCAGCGCGGCAAAATCGATCTCGTTTTTGTTGACCTGGGTCAGCACCGCATCTTTCTCTTCCAGCGTCAGTGCATGAAACGCTTTCTGATGTGTGTTCTGCGACCACTGATTAATCAGCCGGATACCGGTCTGATACATCTGCTGTGGGCGGAACGGAATCTGATAACCCATGGTGGCCGGCGCCTGGGTATTAAAAGGCCCCTGCAGGTAGATTTCGCTGCCAAACGCCTCGCTGTGCAGCTGCTGATCGATAAAGATTGGCACGTTGGTTTCCAGCGCGCCCGGCGCTTTGCCTTTGCCGCCCGCCGGAATCAGGCGGTCGGTAGCAGCCAGAATGAATTGCCACTCATCGGCGCTGAAAAAGATCGGTTTGTAATCGGTTAACTCGGGTGCAGCCATCTCTGCAGCCTGTGCCGCAGTCATGCCTTTCAGGACCAGCTCACTTAATGGCAACGCCAGCAGTGAACCGAGCAAAAATTTACGCCTGGTGGTGGGTTTTTCTAAAAGCATATCCGCACGACTCTCATCTGCTAAATACCCGTTTAATTTGTTATGTCGCTGAAAGGCTGAATAGAGTCAGGAAACTCCACGCAGAGATAAATGCAAACAGCACTGACGACGGCAAAACAGACAAGGGCGGGTAAAATTATGGTTCGGTGACTAACGGAACTTATCGGTTAATAACCTGGCAATATTAGGGATATAAATATTTCTGAATGTAAAAATTGAATTAAAAAGATGTCGAAATGAAAGTTTATCATGGTGTTGCAGAAGGGTTATCGAGAGGTAAAAGATTTACATCACTGAAATCGGGGATAAAACCGCATAAACATCGGGTATTTGGCTGATTCGACGCAGAATGGAGGGTGTTATTTTCACTCTGTCATCATCACGTCTGCTAACCGATAAAAAAAAATCATACTTCCATACAAGAAAAGCGTTTCTGATCGTTAACACTATAGTGGCTTTATCAGCCGCACAATCAGACAGTGCGCAATTTGTGATCGCATGAGTAAAAGCGTATTAATTTTGTGCATTTTAAAGTAACGACGAAATAATTACTGACAGACACTATCTTATTTTGTCTCTTTGCCCGAATCGCTGCGCAAATATTTGTGCAAAGCTCATAACAAACCGGCATTTTGAGATTATCAGGCGCCCGATAGAGTAGAGCAATCAACGGCTCAGGATAATGCTCAATGCGCAAAACACTCTTGTCACTGGTTACTGCTCTGGCACTGGTTCACCCGGCACATGCCGCCACGCCTGCTGACACTCTGGTGGTCGCTGTGCCACTCGATGGCATCATCAGTTTCGATCCGGCGGAAAGTTTTGAAACCGTCAGTACCAGCAGCCTGCGCAATATCTACCAGACGCTGCTGGAGCCGGATCACCAGAACCCGCAGAAGCTCTCGCCACTGGCCGCCACACGCTGGCAGGCCGGGAAAACGCCCCACAGCCTGGTGTTTGACCTCAACCCGCAGGCTCATTTCGCCAGCGGTCATCCGCTCACCGCGCAGGATGTTGTTTTCTCCTTAACCCGCGCAGTCAGACTCAATAAAGCACCCTCTTTTATCCTGGGCGAGTTTGGCTGGACGCCGGAAAATATCGATCAGCAATTCACGGCGATCAATGACCACCAGCTTGAGCTGCGCTGGCCCGCGGAGATCGGCAGCGATCTGGCGCTGCGCCTGCTTACCGCGCCGGTCGCCTCCATCGTCGACAGTAAACTGGCGCAGGAACACGCCAGCAGCAACGATTACGGCAATGCCTGGCTGAAGAACCACTCCGCTGGCAGTGCGGCTTATGCCATAAAACAGTTCGTGCCGCTGCAGGCGCTGGTGCTGGAGGCCAACCCCCACAGCACGCAGAAGCCGCATCTGAAGCGCGTATTACTGAAAGGTGTGGCCGATCCCGGATCCCGGCGTCTGCTGATCCAGCAGGGTGATGTGGATGTCGCCTGTCAGCTCGGCCCGGATCAAATTGCCGCACTGAAAAATACTGCCAATGTGCGGGTCGATGCTTTTCCGTCCAGCCTGATCTATTACCTTGGCTTTAACACCCAAAGTCCGCAGCAACCGGCGCTGGGGAACCCGGCGCTGTGGCAGGCGGCACGCTGGCTGGTTGACTATGACAGCCTGGCAAACCAGTTGCTGAAAGGTCAGTACCGCATCCATCAGAGCTTCCTGCCGGACGGCTTTGACGGTGCGCTGAACAGCACGCCGTTCCATTACGATCTGAAAAAGGCGCAGGCGATACTGCAAAAAGGCGGCATTAAACCCGGCACGCATATCGCGCTGACAGTAGTGAACCAGCCGCCTTATATTGATGTGGCGCAGGCGCTGCAGGCGAGTTTTGCCAAAGCGGATGTGAATCTCGATATCCAGCCGGTGGCGGAATCAGAGCTGTGGAGCAAAATGCGCAGTCGCAACTTTCAGGCAATCTTCACCTACTGGGGCGCGGACTACATCGACCCTAACAGTAATGCCAGCACCTTTGCCTCTAACGTGCCAGGCGGCGGTAAAACCCTGGCTTGGCGCGTCGGCTGGTCCATTCCGGAACTCAGTGCCCAGACCCGCGCCGCCGCCGGAGAGAGCGACGCCGTGAAACGCCGCAACCTCTATACCGGATTGCAAACCCGCATCCAACAGGATTCACCCTTTGTTGTGCTGCTACAGGGTGCCGTCCAGGTGGCGGTACGCAGCAACCTTAATCACCTGCAGCAGGGCATCGGTGTCAGCCTGCTGAATTTTGAAGAGGTGCAGAAGTAAGTCCTGGTTTGAGGCCGTTGCTTCACGCAGCAACGGCTTTTTTGGTGAATAGTTCTCCTCCTGTGCCGCTCTGGCTTGCTATCCTTCAGGCATAACCTTCAGCCTGAGAGTGGAAAATCATGACTTCCCCGCTACTGATTGCCCGTACGCCAGATGTCGAACTTCATCTGTTACCGCAAATGGCCAACCGCCATGGCCTGATCACCGGCGCAACCGGTACCGGTAAAACCGTCACGCTGCAGAAGCTGGCCGAATCGTTCTCTGCCAGTGGCGTGCCGGTCTTTATGGCCGACGTCAAAGGCGACCTGACCGGCGTGGCAATGGCGGGCCAGTCCAGCGAAAAGCTGCAGGAGAGGCTGGCGAAAATCGGCGTCACCGACTGGCAGCCGCAAAGCAGTCCGGTGGTGCTATGGGATATCTTCGGCGAGAAAGGTCATCCGGTGCGTGCCACTGTCTCCGATCTCGGGCCACTGCTGCTGGCGCGTCTGCTGAACCTCAATGAAGTACAGAGCGGCGTGCTGCAGATTATTTTCCGCATCGCCGATGACCAGGGTTTGCTGCTGCTGGACTTCAAAGATCTGCGCGCCATGACTCAGTACATTGGTGACAACGCCAAAAGTTTCCAGACGCATTACGGCAACATCAACAGCGCCTCGGTCGGCGCGATCCAGCGCGGATTACTGACGCTGGAGCAACAGGGCGCGGAACACTTCTTTGGTGAACCGATGCTGGATATCGCCGACTGGATGCGCGTCGACAGCAATGGCAAAGGGGTGATCAACATCCTTTCCGCCGAGAAGCTTTATCAAATGCCAAAACTCTATGCCACCAGCCTGCTGTGGCTGCTGTCGGAGCTTTATGAGCATCTGCCGGAAGCGGGCGATCTCGATAAGCCAAAGCTGGTGTTCTTCTTTGATGAGGCCCATCTGCTGTTTACCGATGCACCCGCGGTGCTGCTGGAGAAAATCGAACAGGTGATGCGGCTCATCCGCTCCAAAGGCGTCGGCGTCTGGTTTGTCACCCAGAACCCAGGAGATATTCCGGATCGGGTGCTGGGGCAGCTCGGCAACCGGGTGCAGCATGCCCTGCGTGCTTTCACCCCCAAAGATCAGAAAGCAGTAAAAACCGCCGCCGACACCCTGCGTGCCAACCCGTCATTTAACAGTGTTGAGGCGATTCAGGCACTGGGCACCGGCGAAGCGCTGATCTCCTTCATGGATGCCAAAGGCAGCCCGTCGGTAGTGGAACGCGCCATGGTGATTGCGCCCGGCTCGCGCATGGGTCCGGTTACCGGCGATGAACGCAACGGCTTAATCAACCATTCGCCGCTGTATGGCAAATATGATACTGAAATCGATCGCGAATCGGCGTTTGAAAAGCTGCAAAAAGGCGTCCAGGCCGCCAGCGATGAAGCCGGTGCACCACCCGCCAAAGGCGACGAGGTTGCGGCAGACGATGGCATTATCGGTGGTCTGAAAGAGATCCTGTTTGGCCGAACCGGTCCGCGCGGCGGTAAGCACGACGGTGTGGTGCAAACCATGGCGAAAAGCGCCACCCGCCAGATCACCAGTCAGATCATTCGTGGGGTACTCGGCAGCCTGCTGGGTGGCCGTCGCCGATGAACCCGGCTCTCTGCTAAGATCAGGTTATGGATAAACAATACGAACTGAAACGGACGAAACGTCTGGCACTGTTGCTGTTACTGCTCGCCGCAGCCACTTTTATCGCCACCCTTTTTCTGCCCCCAGGCTTTTGGGTCAGCGGCGTCAAAGCGATTGCGGAGGCCGCAATGGTCGGCGCACTGGCGGACTGGTTTGCGGTGGTGGCGCTGTTCCGGCGCGTGCCGGTGCCCTTTATCTCACGCCATACCGCCATCATCCCGCGCAACAAAGATCGTATCGGCGAGAACCTCGGGCGCTTTGTGCAGGAGAAGTTTCTTGATACCGATTCACTGCTGAATCTCATTCGCCGTCACGATCCTTCAAACCTGCTGGCGCAGTGGCTGAATGCGCCGGGCAACGCGGACCGCATCGGCCGCCATCTGCTGCAGGTGATGCGTGGTTTCCTCGATCTGACCGATGACGCGCGGATCCAGACCTTTATGCGTCGCGCCGTGCATCGTGCGATTGACAAGGTCGACCTCAGCCAGACCAGCGCCATGGTGCTGGAGAGCCTGACCAAAAATAACCGTCATCAGGCGCTGCTGGATGCGGCCATCGAACAGCTGCTGAAGTTATTGCATAAACCCGCGACCCGCGAGTTTATTGCCATGCAGCTGGTGCGCTGGCTCAAACGCGAGCATCCGATCAAAGCCAAAATGCTGCCGACCGAATGGCTGGGCGAACACAGCGCCGAGCTGGTGTCGAACGCGGTCGATTCACTGCTGGATGATGTAGCGCTGGATCAGGGCCATGAGCTGCGCCTCGGCTTCAACCGGGCAGTCGACAAGCTGATCGTAAAATTGCAGAACGACCCGGAGATGGCCGAGCGTGCCGAGGAGATCAAAGGCTGGCTGAAAGAGGATGCCTCATTCAACCGCTACATCGGCGAGCTGTGGAATGACATGCGCAACTGGCTCAAAGCCGATCTCAGCAGTGAGGATTCGCGGGTGCAGGAAAAAGTGCGTGGTGCAGCCTTGTGGCTGGGTGAAACCCTGGCAGCCGACCCGGCGCTGCGTGACTCGATGAATCAGCATCTGGAACAGGCGGCGCGCAGCGTGGCGCCGGAGTTTGCCAGCTTCCTGACGCGTCACATCAGCGACACCGTCAAGAGCTGGGATGCACGCGACATGTCGCAGCAGATCGAACTCAATATCGGCAAAGACCTGCAGTTCATCCGCATCAACGGCACGCTGGTGGGCGGCACCATCGGGCTGATTCTCTATCTGCTGTCGCAGTTGCCCCATTTAATCCCGCTGCTGAGCAGGTAATCGCCGGGTTTAACCTGCTGCGGGTGGATAGAGGCCAAACCCGGTGATGATGGCATTAACAAAACTACGAATCTTCACCGTCTGACGGCGGCCCGCCGGGATCAGGACATGCATGGGGCGTGCTGGCCCGGCATAATCGGGCAGCACCTGGACCAGCCTGCCCTGCCTGATCTCTTCAGACAGAATGGTGGCCGGTCCCAGGGTAATGCCGTAGCCCTCCAGCGCTGCGTGCAGGAGCGCTTTCCAGTCATTCGATCGCATTCTTCCCTGCGGATGCACTTCTTCGACTTTCCCGGCCTGAGTAAACACCCAGCGGCAGGGTTTTGAAGGCGACCATATCCCATAAACGAGACAGGCGTGGTTCTCCAGATCTGCTGGCGTGTCAGGAAAACCGTGCCGCGCCAGATAGGCGGGTGACGCGCAGGCTATCAGCTCATAGGGCTTTAACGGATGGGCGATAATCGAACTATCGGGCAGCGCACCAATCCGGATCACCACCTCATATCCCTCTTCAAACGGATCAACCAGCCGATCGCTGAGTTCAAGATCAACCTGCGTATCAGGAAACCGATCAAGATAGCGGGTCACAAACGGTGCCAGGCTGAAAGAACCAAAGGTGACCGGGGCGCTGACCTTCAGCGTACCGGACGGACGCTGCTGCATATCCAGCGCAATTGCATCTGCTTCCTGCACTTCAGCCAGCACGATTTTGCAGCGTTCATAATAATTGCGGCCCACATCCGTCAGGCTTTGTCGTCGCGTGGTGCGATGCAGAAGTAGCGTGCCGAGATGCCTCTCCAGCGCCGCGATATGCTTCGCCACCATTTGCGGTGAGATGAGCAATTTCCCGGCAGCAGCGGCAAACGAACCTGATTCTGCGACGGTAACAAACACGTTCATGCTGGTGAGCCGATCCATGATTCCCTCCTGTTGGTTGTTTATATTGCGTCCGTTTGTCGGTTTATTCACCTCCTGTTTTTAATTAAGGTCAGGACGTGAAACTCATCGAGGAACAACCCATGAAAATAGGCATTATTGGCGCAGGCTTTGTTGGCCGGGCGATTGCAAAACTGGCGATTAAAGCGGGACATGAGGTGATGCTCAGCAACTCGCGCGATCCACGAACGCTGTTCAGTCTGAAACCGATGATTGGTTGCGAAACCGGTACTGCCACCGAGGCTGCAAACTTCGGCGAAGTGGTCGTGATCGCTGTGCCGCTCACGGCAACTGAGCAACTTCCGGCAGCGGAGTTACGGGGAAAAATCGTGCTTGATGCGGTCAATTACTATCCCGACCGCGATGGCGACATCGAAGAGCTACTTAGTGGTGGCATCAGCACCAGTGAACGGCTTGCCCGCCAGTTTCCCGGCAGCCGGATCACCAAGGCATTTAATGCCATCCGCATGACCGATCTGGAAACCCAGGGCCTGCCCCCGGGCGATGCGAACCGTCAGGCGCTACCGCTGGCGGGAGATGACAGCGAAGGAAAGGCTATCGTCACGGCGCTTTATGATGCCTTTGGGTTTGATGCGGTGGATGCGGGCGCGTTAGCGGAAGGCTGGCGCTTCGAGCGTGCGACACCCGCCTATTGTGTCGCACTCAGCAGAGAACAACTTATCAGGACACTTTTGGAGACCACCCGGCGCTAAGCATAAACAGCCTGTGGGTATAGAGAAAAGCGGCTGAAACCGTCATTCGCAGACGGCTAATAAACGTATGCTCCCTGAGCTGGCACGGTTAGCCAACTAAAAAGGCCGCTTTCGCGTAATGCCGATCAGTTAAGACAGAAATGATCGGTTGAACGATCCAGTGGCTGAGTGAAAATCCTTAAAGAAGCATTATCCGCGGGCGGTAAAAAAGAAACCGCAGCGTTACCCGCTGCGGCGTTCTTAAAAGCTTAACTGACAAGCATTACGCCTCATCAGCAGGGTTTTTGTGGTCTGCGCCAGGTGATAAACGGTGGTTAAGCCGGATCCAGCGCAGCCTGTGCGATCGCCATAAAGTGTTTTACCCTCTCGCGATCCACATCGTTCCACCAGACACCATCCACCTTAAGTGCACTGGCCACAATTACGGCCTGCGTGCGGCCCAGAATCTGGCAGACGTTAGCGGGTGTGACGCCCGACCCCACCAGCAGGGGTAAGGTGGTGGCGGCGCGGATCTCGTCGATTTCCTCCAGTGTGGCGCTGTCACCGGTGCGCTGTCCGGTGGCGATAACTGCATCTGCTTCAAAGAAATCAACATCGCGTGTCAGTTCCTGAATGGAGCGATCGGCCACTATCGCATGGCTGCCGTGTTTAACGTGACTGTCGGCAAACACCCGAATATGTTCGGCGCGCAGCTGGCTGCGGTAGCGCAGCGCTTTCGCGGCAGCCCCTTCAATAAAACCTTCGTTGGCGACATAAGCATTGGCCCACTGATTGACGCGGATAAAATCCGCCCCGCCCGCCAGCGCGGTGGCAAAAGCAGGTAATGCAGCGTTCGCCAGCACGTTAATACCCAGCGGCACGCCGAAACGTTCGCGTACTTTTTCCGTAATCACCGCCATCAGCGCCGGCGTTTCCGGGCCGATATCCTCAGGTTTGGAAAAAGGAATATCGCCATGATTTTCCACAATCAGGCCGTGAACGCCGCCCAGAATATAGTTTTCCGCATCACGTAATGCTCGATCAATTATCGCGCTGACGGGTTTACCGCGATATTTAGGCGAACCCGGAAAAGGGTCACAGTGAATAACACCAATAACAGCTTTAGGACGGGAAAATATCGCTTGTATTGCATCAATTTTTTCTGCTGATATAGCAACCATCGCTTCTTAATCCTGTTCAGGAAAACACTATGCGTGTTTATGTGGCTGGTAATATTACTGTCGATGAAACCTGGTCTGTTACCGATATTCCAGCTAAGGGCGCCTCTGTTCACGGTTATCAACGTTCGCAGGATATCGGCGGCAAAGGCGCGAACCAGGCGATCGTATTATCCCGCTGCGGCATCGAGACCTGTTTACTTGCCGCGACCGGTCATGACAGCAATGGAAAATGGATCCGTCAGCAGCTCATGAACGAGCCCGTGACGTTATTGCCCACGCAGTCCATTACCGCGTTGAGCGACACCTCACTTATTCTGCACAGCGCCGATGGCGATAACGCCATTATTACCAGTAAGACGGCGGCCGAGGCGCTGGATATTGATACGCTTCGCCACCATCTTGCCAGCGCGCGTCCGGGCGATCTGCTGGTGCAGCAGGGCAATTTCTCCCCTGAGAAAACCCATGCGCTGTTCAGTCTGGCTAAGTCCCAGGGACTGATTACCGTCTTTAACCCCTCGCCAGTGCACGCCGGTTTTGCCGCATGCTGGTCGCTGGTGGATATCGCTGTGGTCAATCAGCACGAAGCGCAACAGTTACAGCCCGACGCAGTAAACACAGTGGTGACTACGCTCGGAAGTGCAGGTGTCTGGCTCACTCAGGGCGACCAGCGAATATTCTGCCCGGCGCACCCCGCCGATGCAGTAGATACCACCGGCGCAGGCGATACTTTTCTGGCCGTGATGCTGGCTTCCGCGATCCTGCGCGAGGGTGACATTGATGCATTAGCACTCGCGCATGCCAGTCAGGCTGCTGCGCTGACCGTCAGCCGTTATGGCACACGTCAGGCCTTTCCCACTGCAGAAGAGCTCGCCGCACTGCTCCAGTCAGGCGGCGAGTCAGCGATTACTTAAACATCGCGCGGTAGCTGTCCACGTTAGCTTTGGTTACCACTGTGGCCGGCACCAGAATGGTTTTTGCCACCGTTTTGCCCGACGTAAGCGCGTTCAGCGCTTTTACTG
Organism: Pantoea hericii; assembly: GCF_014155795.1. Classification (NCBI taxonomy): domain Bacteria; kingdom Pseudomonadati; phylum Pseudomonadota; class Gammaproteobacteria; order Enterobacterales; family Erwiniaceae; genus Pantoea; species Pantoea hericii. Next base: position 261,696 of record NZ_SCKV01000003.1, on the reverse strand, counting down.
CCTCTTCACCCATCTTTTTCGGATCCTGCTGCAGCACGGCCGTGACATAACCGCCATCAATGCCGCTGATGGCTTTTGAGGTCAGATCCCAGCCAAAGACTTTGATTTCCTTCTGGCGCCCCTGATTTTCAACGGCAGCAATCGCACCCAGCAGAGCGGGTTCACCGGTCGCGTAGATAGCCGTTAAATCCGGGTTACCGGTAATCAGGTTTTCTGCTGCTGTCATCGCAGTATCCTGCACGTTCTGACCATCAACCACATCCGCCACGGTGATACCCGGATTGCTCTTGATGGTTTCTTCAAACCCTTTCTGACGCTGGTTCTGTACGGCCGAATTCAGTGCGCCCACAATGCCCAGCCGCGCTTTGCCGCCCATATCTTTCGCCACGTAGTCGACAAAATATTTACCAATAATTTTGCCGCCTTCCAGGTTATCCACGCCCACCTGTGCTGCCTGCGGCCCCGCTGGTAATACCGCATCAATGGCAATCACCGGTATTTTAGCTGCCGCTGCTTCTTTTATGGCTGGCATAATGCCGTTGACGTCAATTGCATCCACCATAATGCCCTTCACGCCCTGCTGAATATAATTTTCTATCGCATCGTTCTGCGACACGGGATTATCGTTGGCATTGAAGATCACTAAATTTTTACCACTTGCTTTCGCTGCTTCCTGGGCGCCCTTGTTCATCTGATTAAAAAACAGGGCCTGCTGATTAATCTGAACCAGCGCATATGTGGAAGCGGCTTGCGCCAATGAAAATAACGAACCCGCAGACAGTAAGCCGGTTGCCAGTGCAACAGCGCGCAGTTTTCTGGTGTTAAATGCCATCATCTTAAAATTCCTCGTCGGGAATGAGAGATAACCAGTCGATCTCCGCATCGAAATGCAGAGGGATTATTGTTGGCGGGCAAATATCGTCTGAATGGCTGCTTCAGCCAGGACCTGAATAATCGACTTTCTGCACACCGTCCATTATGGTGCACGTATGAAAGAGAGTAATCGGGCTTGGGAGTGACTCCCGGGTAATGCGGTAAACTGCCTCTAACATTCGCTTCTGCTTAAATTTTGTCAAGCGATTATTTTATCGTCAGCGGTCAGGGAAAAAACTGTATTCGCTGCGCGCAACTGTGTTACTGATAGCCGATTCCGGGCAAGATGGCAGATGATATGAGTAAAAAACGGGTGCTGTTATCCGATGTTGCAGCGCTGGCCGGACTGTCAAAAGCGACCGTTTCCCGCTATATGAATCAAAGCATTATCCTGCCGCAGGAGACGATCGACCGCATTGAAGCGGCGATTCGCCAGCTGGATTATCGCGGTAATAGCCTGGCTCGTCGCCTGAGCAAGGGCGGCAGTGAAACCCTGGGGCTGGTGTTACCCGATATTACCAACCCCTTCTTTGCCGAACTGGCGGATGCCGCCGAAGAAGCCGCCTCTGCCCATGGCTACAGCCTGGTGCTCTGCATTACCCGAAACCACCCTGGCAAAGAGAGTCAGTTTATCCGCTGGCTGGATACCTGCCAGGTGGACGGCCTGCTGTTTACCACCAACCATCCTGATAACGGCCTGTTACGTAAAGAAATTAACCGCCACCAGCGCATCGTGCTGCTGGATGAAGATATTCCGGGTAGCGTGGTGCCTAAGGTCTTTGCCGACAACGTTCAGGGAGGCCGGATTGCTACCGAAAACCTGATCGCCGCAGGTCACCGGCACATTGCCTTTGTCGGCGGTCCGGATGAACTGATGAGTGTGCGTGAACGCTACCAGGGCTTTTGCACCGCCATGGAGCAGGCTGGCCTGCATGTCCTGCCTGAATGGGTGATGTATGGCGAATACCAGCGCGAGTTCGGTAAACAGGCGCTGGAACGGCTGTTTAGCTGCGCTGAGCGCCCTACCGCCGTCTTTGCTGCCAGTGATTTTCTCGTGCTGGGATTGATGGATGGCCTGCGCGCGCGCGGACTCAAAGCACCCGAAGCGCTGTCGCTGGTTGGCTTTGATGACGCGACCTATGCCGACTTCACCCAACCCCGTATTTCAACCATCCGCCAGCCGGCACGGGAGCTGGGCCGCACGGCGGTAGAGATTATGTTGCGTATTCTGAATGATGACCTGTCGATCCCCGCCGAAACCCGCCTGCCGGTAGAGTGGGTGGCGCGTGACTCGATCCAAATTTGTTAACAACGTCCCAGAATGGCGCAAAAGCGCACAGCTTTGGCGCAAATAATGAGCTTTTTAATTTCTCAGGTTTATAGTAAGTAAACCGGTTTACCTAAAGTAAAATGTTAAATGCATTTTATTACAGTTAGTTAGACCGCGAGTGTAGCGCCTGTTCACAGGCTGGCACGGAAGCTGCAATGTCGTACCTGGCAAACAAATATCGTTGTAGCGTGTTGTTCTGTGTGTTGAGACAAAGGTTTTATCCTGCAGGTAAACCGGTTTACAAGGGTGTAAACCGTGCCGGATAACCCCTTTTACATGCAGATTGACAGTCCTGTTAGCGGTGATGGGAGTAATCACATGCAGCAAGCACAAACTGCCCAGACACGGGTAGAGATGGTGAATATTACCAAGACCTACGGCGCGATACGGTCGCTTCGCGGCGTAAACCTGCAACTGGCTAAAGGTGAAGTGCTGGGGCTGGTGGGCGACAACGGCGCGGGCAAATCGACCCTGACCAAGGTGCTGTCAGGGGCTGTCGTGCCAACCAGCGGTACGATTCGTATTGATGGTGAGGACCAGCATTTCAGTAACCCGGCGGATTCTCGCCGCTGCCATATCGAGATGGTTTATCAGGACCTGTCGCTGTGCGATACCGTCGATGTGGCAGGCAACCTGTTTATGGGACGTGAGCCGATGAAGTCCATTCTCGGCATTCCGTTTCTGGATGAAGAGAAAATGCACGCTGATGCACGGGAGATGCTGAAAGGGCTGGGGATTTCTATCCCGGACACCCGGCTGCTGGTGCGCAATTTATCCGGCGGGCAGCGCCAGGCGATTGCCATTGCGCGCGCGGCCGCTTTCGATCCCAAAGTGCTGATCATGGATGAACCTACCGCCGCGCTGGCCGTCGCCGAAGTGGAGGCGGTACTGGAGTTGATCCGCCGGGTGTCAGCACGTGGCGTGAGCGTCATCCTGATCACGCATCGCCTGCAGGATCTGTTCCTGGTCTGCGATCGCATCATGGTGATGTACGAGGGCACCAACGTGGCGGAACGCCGGGTGGCCGATACGGACCTGACTGAGATCGTCAATTTGATCGTGGGTGAAAAATTTGTCGCCCGCTCGGCCGCAGCGCACTGAGCGAGGTAACAGGATGACTATTATGAATCTGAGCAGTTCCCGTATGGCACAGCACTCGCTGCCGCGTCGCCTTCTGCATAACCACTCTGGCGTAGTCAGCATCGCGCTGTTTTTCGTATTCTGCTGCGTGGTGTTTTCCCTGATCACCGGCAACTTTCTCAGTAGCGCTAACTGGCTGAATATCATCCGTCAGAGTGCGCCATTACTGATCGTCGCCACGGCAATGACGCTGGTGATCACCACGGGTGGGATCGATCTTTCCGTGGGGTCAACACTGGCCCTTGTCGGCGCCTTGTCCGCTATCGCCCTGAATAACTGGGGCCTGCCCTGGCCGGTGGTCTTGCTGGGCGGCCTGCTGCTGGGTGCGCTGGTCGGTGCTATCAACGGCTTTTTTATCGCCTATGAAGGCATTCCTGCCTTTATCGTCACGCTGGCGACGCTGGCGGTGGTGCGCGGCGTGGCGCTGCTGATCACTCAGGGTTACTCCATTCCCATCCCCGCTGATAGCCTGTTCGCCTTTATGGGACGCGCATGGGTGCTGGGTGTGCCGATGCCTGCGCTGATTGGCATCGTGGTGCTGGTGGTCGGCCATATCGTGCTGAACCATATGCGTTTTGGTCGCTATGTCACGGCCATTGGCGCAAATGCAGAAGGTGCGCGCCGTAGCGGGATTAATACCAAAGCCGTCACCATGAAAGTCTACATTATCAGCGGTATGGCGGCGGCGCTGGCGGGCATGATCATCACTGCTCGCCTGGGCAGCGGCTCTTCTAACCAGGGCGAAGGCTTTGAGCTGCAGGTCATCGCTGCGGTGGTGCTGGGCAGTACCAGCCTGTTCGGCGGCTTCGGCACCGTTGTTGGCACGCTGTTAGGCGCGCTGTCGATTGCCATCATCCAGAACGGCCTGATTTTGTCGCATATCTCCCCGTTTTATACGCAGATCGCCACCGGTACGATTATTCTGCTGGCCATCTGGCTGAACACCCGCATTCTCAACCCGACGCGGTCGGCGGCGAAAGGATAGCGCATGAAACATTCTATTTTTCGCCATCCCGATCCGCTGCCACTGGGTATCAGTAGCGGCTATGTGATGACCGTGCTCGGCCCATTGCCGGTGAGTGAAATGGGCGTAACGCTGATGCACGAACATATCCTGCTGGATGCCTCAGGCAAATGGGTGCCGCCCTGCTGCTGCGGCGATCGTCATCTGGCGGAAATGCCGGTCAGCATTGAAAACCTGGGCGAACTGTCACTCAACCCGCTTATCAGCCGCGACAACTGTCAGCTGTTTGATGTGGATTTGGCGATTGAAGAGCTGATGAAGTTCCGGGCGCTGGGCGGCGATACGGTGGTGGATCCCACGAATATCGGCATTGGCCGCGATCCCAAAGCCCTGCAGCGGATCGCGCGCCTGACCGGGCTGAATATCATCATGAGCACCGGGCTGTATCTGGAACCGTCACATCCTGACTGGATGAAAACGATCAGCATTGAAGCCCTGACCGACAAGCTGATTTACGACCTGGGCGGCAGAGAAGATAAACCCGACGTGCTGGCAGGTCTTATTGGTGAGATCGGCGTCTCCAGCCGCTTTACCCCCAATGAAGAGAAATCCCTGCGGGCTGCAGGCCGCGCCAGCGCTGCGACAAATGTGCCGATTGAGGTGCATCTGCCCGGCTGGGAGCGTCTGGGTCATCGTGTACTGGATATTCTTGAAGAAGAAGGGGCTGACCTGCGCCATGTCGTGCTGTGCCATATGAACCCCAGCTTTGCGGATAAGCGTTACCAGCGCGAGCTTGCAGAGCGCGGAGCCTTCCTGGAGTACGACATGATCGGCATGAGTTATTACTACGCCGATGAATCTGCGCAGTCGCCGTCCGATGAGGAGAATGCCCGCGCCATTCGCGAGCTGATTGATGACGGCTTTATTGAACAGGTGTTGTTGTCGCAGGACGTGTTCCTGAAAACCATGCTGACCCGCTACGGCGGTCACGGCTATGGCTATATCCTTAAACATTTTGTTCCGCGCCTGAAACGCCACGGCGTCAGCGGCGAACAACTTGAAACCTTACTGATTGCTAACCCACAGCGCGTTTTTGGTGGGTAAGGGAGAACCGTCATGCAGAAGAAAATTTTACTGGTCGGCGAGTCCTGGACCAGCACGTCCGTTCACGTCAAAGGCTTCGATCAGTTTGCCACTGCCACCTGGCATAATGGCGCAACCGACTTTATGGCAGCGCTGGCCGACAGTGATTATGCCATCACCTATATGCCCGCTCATGCTGCCGCCACCGAGTTTCCACTTACGCCTGATGGGCTTTCGCAGTGGGACGCGATCATTCTGTCCGACATCGGTGCGAATACGTTGCTGCTGCACCCGGATACCTGGCTAAAGAGCCAGCGCACAGCGAACCGCCTGACACTGATCCACGACTATGTGGCCGCAGGCGGCGCACTGATGATGATTGGCGGCTACTTTAGTTTTCAGGGTATCAATGGCGGTGCGCGCTATCGCAACACGGCCGTGGAGAAAGTCTTGCCAGTGCGCTGCCTGGCCTGGGATGACCGCATTGAAACGCCAGAAGGGGCTTATCCCAGCGTCACGGAATCTCACCCGCTGTTTAGTGATATCCCCAACGAATGGCCATGGTTACTGGGTTATAACGAAGTGGAAATGCACCCTGAAGGCAAACTGCTGGCGACCATTGCCGGCACGGAACATCCGCTGCTGGCGGTGCGCGAATATCAGCAGGGCCGTTCACTGGTCTGGACCAGTGATATGTCGGCACACTGGCTGCCGCAGGAATTTGCACAGTGGCCGGGTTATCGCCAGCTGTGGATCAACTGTCTGGACTGGTTAACGGTGCGTGGCGAATGAGCCAGAGCCTGATACTGGCGCAGCAACTGCTGCGTTTTGACACCATTAATCCCCCGGGCAATGAAGCAGCCTGCATGCAGTTCCTGGCAGACTGGCTGACGCAGCGTGGCTTCGACGTCACCCTGTCGACCTTCGGTGAAAACCGCCTGAACCTGATTGCCAGCCTGCCTGGCAGCCTGCCTGGACCGAAGTTAGCGTTTACCGGCCATCTGGATACGGTTCCTCTCGGCAACGCCGACTGGCAGTACGATCCGTTTGGGGAAGTTGTGGGCGACAGGCTATATGGGCGGGGATCGAGTGACATGAAGGCCGCCGTCGCGGCCTTTGCCGTCGCCTGCGTGACGCACCAGCAGGCAATTCAGCAAGGGTCGGGTGTTGTCCTGTTGATCACAGGCGGGGAAGAGACGGGGTGCGACGGCGCGCGAGCGCTGATTGATACCACCGACCTGCCCGAGGTTGGCGCATTGATTGTCGGCGAGCCTACCAGCAACTATCCGGTTATCGGCCACAAAGGCGCACTCTGGCTACGCTGTGAAACCCGGGGCAAAACAGCGCACGGCGCGATGCCTGAGCTGGGTATTAATGCCATTTATCTGGCGGCGGAGGCACTGGGCAAGATTCAGCACTTCTCACCCGGCGCACCTCATCCGCTGATGAAGCAGCCAACCATTAACGTCGGACGCATTGCCGGCGGTCTGAACATTAATTCCGTGCCCGATCGTACGCAGTTTGACGTGGATATCCGTAGCGCGCCCAATCTGCATCACGCAGCAATTCGTCAGCAATTGACAACATTACTGGGAGAGAGCGTCACGGTGACGACGCTGGTGGATCTGCCAGCGGTGTTGAGCGAAGAGAATCAGGCCTGGATTCAGTCGGTTTATCAGCACTGTCAGGCATTACATGACGCCCCGCTGACACCGCGCATTGTGCCCTACTTTACCGATGCATCATTACTGCTGCCCGCGCTGGGCACGCCGCCCTGTATTATCCTGGGTCCCGGCGAGCCCTCAATGGCACATCAGACCGATGAGTATTGCCTGCTGACCCGGTTAGCAGAAGCGGAAACGCTGTATGGTGCAGTGATAAACGACTGGATGCGTTGATGCATTAATAAAGGGATTTATGACACTGCGGGATGACTGAAATGGCACAGGGTGCGTGCCATGAAAAAGGCCGCCCTGAGAGGCGGCCTTTTTGCGGCTGACTGTTAGCGCCGCTTAATCAACATAAACATACTGATCGCGAAGAACGCAAAGCTCGGCAGAATCGCGCCCAGAATCGGCGGCAAGCCGTAAACCAGGCTTAGCGGGCCGAAAATCTGGTCCAGCACGTAGAACAGGAAGCCAAAGCTGATACCGGTGACGACACGCACACCCATCGACACGCTGCGCAGCGGACCAAAGATAAATGACAGCGCCATCAGCATCATCACCGCGACGGACAGCGGCTGGAAGATTTTGCTCCACATATTCAGCTCATATCTTCCCGCTTCCTGACCACTCTGCTTCAGATATTTACTGTAGCTATGGAGACCGCGAATCGATAATGCGTCTGGATCCAGCGCGACGACACCCAGCTTATCTGGCGTCAGATTGGTTTTCCATTCGCCAGTCAGGCTCTGTGAACCGGTAATCTGCTTTGGATCGGTGAGGTTCGACTCATCGACCTGGGAGAGCAACCAGCGTTTTTTGTCTTTGTCCCATGTGGCCGTCGCCGCGTAACGTACACTCTGCAGACGACGCTGGTCATTGAAATTGTAGATGCTGACGCCATCAATTTCGTTGTCGCCTTTAATGCGTTCAATATAGATGAAGCTATTGCCATCTTTCGCCCACAGACCATTCTGCGTCGAGACCAGTGCACCACCGTAAAGCTGCTGCGCCCGGTAGTTACGTGCCATCTGCTCGCCCGACGGCGCGACAAACTCGCCAATCGCCATGGTCAGCAGCACCAGCGGAATCGCCGTTTTCATGACTGACAGCGCCACCTGCATACGGGTAAAGCCCGCCGCCTGCATCACTACCAGCTCACTGCGCTGCGCCAGCGCGCCCAGTCCCAGCAGCGCACCCAGCAGCGCCGCCATCGGGAAGAAAATCTCAATATCTTTAGGCACGCTCAGCAGAGTGTAATAACCGGCGCTCAGCGCGCTGTAGCTGCCCTGGCCGGTTTTACGCAGCTGGTCCACGAACTTGATGATGCCGGAAAGCGACACCAGCATGAACAGCGTCAGCATGATGGTATTGAAGATGGTTTTACCAATATAGCGGTCAAGTACGCGAAACATCAGACCGACCCTCCGCGGGTAAAGCGGGCGCGAATCCGACGCATCGGCACCGTATCCCACAGGTTAAGGAGCACCGCCAGCACCAGATAGCTGATATTCACTACCCACATCCAGAGCGCCGGATCGAGCCGCCCTTTCGCCCCGCTCGATTTAAGCGAGCTCTGCAGCAGGAAGAAGATCAGATAGAGCAGCATCGCAGGCAGCATTGACAGCACGCGCCCCTGACGTGGATTCACCACACTGAGCGGCACGACCATCAGCGCCATCACCAGCACCGCGAACACCAGCGTCAGACGCCAGTGCAGCTCAGCCTGGAAATCAGGTGTTTTATTCGCGACCAGGTCGCTCAGGCTCGCCTGCTCTGAATCGTTAGGGTCAAGCGTTGCCGCTTTATAGCCCACAATCGCCTGATAGTTGGTGAAGTCGGTAATACGGAAATCACGCAGCAGTGCGGTGCCCTCAAAGCGGGTGCCTTTATCCAGCGTCACCACCTGCGAGCCATCTTTACGCTGTTCCATGTGGCCGCTGTCAGCCAGCACCACCGAAGGGCGCGCGTTGCCTTTTGGCCGTAACTGCGCCAGGAACACGTTACCAAAGTTGTTGCCCTTCACATTCTCGACAAACAGCACGGCGCTGCCGTCGCCGGAGGTCTGGAACTGTCCGGCGGCCATGGCTGCCGCACCCGGATTGGCTTTGGCGTTCTGTGTCACCTCATCCTGATAACGGGATGACCATGGTCCCAGCCAGATGACATTAACCGCTGCCACCACGGAGGTGAACAGCATCAATATCATCGCGGCTTTCACCAGGACGGCTTTACTCAGGCCGCAGGCGTGCATCACGGTAATTTCACTTTCCGTGTAGAGACGCCCCAGCGTCATCAGAATTGCCAGAAACAGACTTAAGGGCAGTATAAGTTGTGCCATTTGAGGCACACCGAGTCCTAACAATGTCAGAACGAGGTTTGTCGGCACTTCGCCATCCACCGCGGCACCCAGGATCCTGACTAACTTCTGACAAAAGAAGATGAGTAACAGGATAAACAGGATAGCCAGCTGGCTTTTGAGCGTTTCCCGAACCAGATATCTAATGATGATCACGCTTAGTACGCCTGTGAAAACTTGTCTTTTTGCAGGAAAATCGCTAGTTTCAACGCTTATCAGCCATTTTTCTTCATCAATGGCCGTCGCCGTAGCTAAATTTGTATGAAAAACGCGTCCGGGTGGTGAAAAAACAACATCTTGTCACCCTGATTCATTATGACCTCCAGCGGCAGAATGTCATGCTGCGACAATGAATAAATGGGTCATGAGCGCGCTACATTCTAGCGGCAGCAGCGGCCGTTGTCTTTAAGATTCAGGAGAGTGCATGGAGTTCAGTGTAAAAAGCGGAAGCCCGGAAAAACAACGCAGTGCCTGCATTGTCGTTGGCGTTTTCGAACCGCGTCGTCTGTCACCGATTGCCGAGCAGCTGGATAAAATCAGCGACGGCTATATCAGCGCCCTGCTGCGCCGCGGCGAGCTGGAAGGAAAAGTGGGCCAGACACTGCTGCTGCATCATGTGCCAAATATCCTGTCAGAGCGTATTCTGCTGATTGGCTGCGGTAAAGAGCGTGAGCTGGATGAACGCCAGTACAAGCAAGTCATTCAAAAAACCATTAATACGCTGAACGATACCGGCTCAATGGAAGCGGTCTGCTTCCTGACCGAGTTGCATGTCAAAGGCCGCAATACTTACTGGAAAGTGCGTCAGGCGGTGGAGACCTCTAAAGAGGCACTCTACAACTTTGACCAGCTGAAAAGTAACAAAGCAGAGCCGCGTCGTCCGCTGCGCAAACTGGTGTTTAACGTGCCGACCCGCCGTGAACTGACCAGCGGCGAACGCGCAATCCAGCATGGCTTAGCGGTTGCAGCCGGTATGAAAGCAGCGAAAGATCTCGGCAACATGCCACCCAATATCTGTAACGCCGCTTATCTGGCGTCACAGGCACGTCAGCTGGCGGACGCTTTCAGTAAAAATGTCACGACCCGCGTGATCGGCGAACAGCAGATGAAAGAGCTGGGCATGAACGCCTATCTTGCGGTCGGTGCCGGTTCACAAAACGAATCGCTGATGTCGGTGATTGAATACAAAGGCAATCCGGATGCGGAAGCGCGGCCGATTGTGCTGGTAGGCAAAGGGCTGACCTTTGACTCCGGCGGCATCTCCATCAAGCCTGCCGACAGCATGGACGAAATGAAGTATGACATGTGCGGCGCAGCCGCCGTCTATGGTGTGATGCGTATGGTGGCCGAGCTGAATCTCCCACTGAACGTGGTCGGCGTGCTGGCGGGCTGTGAAAACATGCCGGACGGACGTTCAATGCGTCCGGGCGATGTGCTGACCACCATGTCTGGCCAGACCGTTGAAGTGCTGAATACCGACGCCGAAGGCCGACTGGTCCTGTGCGATGCGCTGACCTATGTCGAACGTTTCGACCCGGAAGTGGTGATTGACGTGGCGACACTGACCGGCGCCTGCGTGATTGCGCTGGGTCATCACATCAGCGGCCTGCTGTCGAACCACAATCCGCTGGCACATGAGCTGATTAGCGCTTCGGAGCAGTCGGGCGATCGCGCCTGGCGTCTGCCGATGGCGGATGAGTTTCAGGAGCAGCTGGAGTCCAACTTTGCCGATATGGCGAACATTGGTGGCCGTCCTGGTGGCGCGATTACCGCCGCCTGCTTCCTGGCACGTTTCGCCCGCAAATATAACTGGGCGCACCTGGATATCGCCGGCACCGCCTGGCGCTCCGGTAAAGCCAAAGGCGCCACCGGACGACCGGTGCCGATGCTGTCGCAGTTTCTGTTGAATCGGGCAGGATTGAACGGCGACGACTAAGCGCCCTCTTTTCTGACAGCAAGGGCGGATCTGATTCCGCCCTTGATCTTCTGATGAGCAAACCGATGAAAAACGCAACCTTCTACGTGCTGGAAACCGATGCAACGAGCGATGGCCTTAGCGCCGTTGAAGCGCTGGTGTGCAATCTGGCGGAAACACGCTGGCGGGCCGGAAAGCGGGTGTTGATCGCCTGCGAAGATGAGCAGCAAGCCATTCGTCTTGATGAAGCGCTGTGGCAACGGCCAGCAAATGCCTTTGTGCCGCACAACCTGGCAGGCGAAGGCCCGCGCTACGGTGCGCCGGTCGAACTGGCCTGGCCCCAGCGTCGCGGCAGTTCACAGCGCGACCTGCTGATTAGCCTGCTGCCCCACTTCGCAGATTTTGCTACTGCTTTCCATGAAGTGATAGACTTCGTTCCTTACGAAGACGCTCTCAAACAACTGGCGCGCGACCGCTATAAAGCGTATCGCAGCGTTGGATTCCAATTGAATACGGCAGCGCCACCACAGCCGCAAACGACATAGCAGAAATGGAAAAGACATATAACCCGCAAGATATCGAGCAGCCGCTTTACGAGCATTGGGAAAAGCAGGGCTACTTCAAACCGAATGGCGATACCAGCCAGGAAAGCTTTTGCATCATGATCCCGCCGCCGAACGTCACCGGTAGCTTGCACATGGGTCACGCCTTCCAGCAAACCATCATGGACACCATGATCCGTTACCAGCGCATGCAGGGGAAAAATACCCTGTGGCAGGCCGGTACTGACCACGCGGGCATCGCCACGCAGATGGTGGTTGAGCGCAAAATTGCGGCTGAAGAAGGCAAAACGCGCCAGGACTATGGCCGCGATGCATTCATCGACAAAATCTGGCAGTGGAAAGCAGAATCTGGCGGCACCATTACCCGTCAGATGCGCCGTCTGGGTAACTCCGTCGACTGGGAGCGCGAGCGCTTCACCATGGACGATGGCCTCTCCAATGCCGTTAAAGAAGTGTTTGTTCGCCTCTATAAAGAGAACCTGATCTACCGTGGCAAGCGCCTGGTAAACTGGGATCCTAAGCTGCGCACGGCGATCTCCGATCTGGAAGTGGAAAACCGCGAGAGCAAAGGCTCAATGTGGCATATCCGCTATCCGCTGGCTGACGGCGCAAAAACCGCTGACGGCAAAGATTACCTGGTGGTCGCCACTACCCGTCCGGAAACCCTGCTGGGCGATACCGGCGTGGCGGTTAACCCGGAAGATCCACGTTATAAAGATCTGATCGGCAAATTTGTAATGCTGCCGCTGGTGGGTCGTCTGATTCCGATCGTGGGCGATGAACATGCCGACATGGAAAAAGGCACCGGCTGCGTCAAGATCACCCCGGCGCATGACTTCAACGACTACGAAGTCGGTCGTCGTCACAAACTGCCAATGATCAACATTCTGACCTTCGACGGTGATATCCGCGACCGCGCTCAGGTGTATGACACCAACGGCGAAGCCAGCGATGCCTGTTCCGATGAGATCCCGGCTGCTTTCCAGCACATGGAGCGCTTTGCCGCGCGTAAAGCGATTGTCGCCGCCGTCGATGAACTGGGTCTGCTTGAAGAGATCAAACCGCACGACCTGACCGTACCTTACGGCGACCGTGGCGGTGTGGTTATCGAGCCGATGCTGACCGACCAGTGGTATGTGCGTACCGCACCGCTGGCGAAAGTGGCGGTTGAAGCCGTTGAGAATGGCGACATCCAGTTCGTGCCGAAGCAGTATGAAAACATGTACTTCTCCTGGATGCGTGATATTCAGGACTGGTGTATTTCCCGTCAGCTCTGGTGGGGTCACCGCATCCCGGCGTGGTATGACGACAACGGTAACGTCTACGTTGGCCGTACCGAAGAGGAAGTCCGCGCTGAGAACAACCTGGCCGCCGATGTGGCGCTGCGTCAGGATGACGACGTGCTGGATACCTGGTTCTCATCCGGTTTGTGGACCTTCTCCACCCTGGGCTGGCCGGAAAACACCGAAGCGCTGCGTACCTTCCATCCGACCAGCGTGCTGGTCAGCGGCTTCGACATCATCTTCTTCTGGATTGCCCGCATGATCATGCTGACCATGCACTTCATTAAAGATGAAAACGGCAAACCGCAGGTGCCGTTTAAAACCGTCTACATGACCGGTCTGATCCGTGATGAAGAAGGTCAGAAGATGTCGAAATCCAAGGGCAACGTGATTGACCCACTGGATATGGTCGACGGCATTTCGCTGGAAGCGCTGCTGGAAAAACGCACCGGCAACATGATGCAGCCACAGCTGGCTGAGAAGATCCGCAAACGTACCGAGAAGCAGTTCCCGGACGGCATCGAGCCATCAGGCACCGATGCGCTGCGTTTCACGCTGGCAGCACTGGCCTCAACCGGTCGCGACATCAACTGGGACATGAAGCGCCTGGAAGGGTATCGCAACTTCTGTAACAAGCTGTGGAACGCCAGCCGCTTTGTGCTGATGAACACCGAGGACCAGGATTGCGGACAGAACGGCGGCGATATGACGCTGTCGCTGGCGGATCGCTGGATTCTGACCGAGTTCAACAACACCGTGAAAGCCTACCGTGAAGCGCTGGATAGCTACCGTTTCGATATCGCGGCTAACCTGCTGTATGACTTCACCTGGAACCAGTTCTGCGACTGGTATCTGGAGCTGACCAAGCCGGTGATGAACAGCGGCAGTGAATCTGAATTGCGTGGCACCCGCCATACGCTGGTTCACGTGCTGGAAGCGCTGCTGCGCCTGGCGCATCCGATCATTCCGTTTATCACTGAAACCATCTGGCAGCGCGTGAAGGGACTGAAAAATATCAGCGACGACACCATTATGCTGCAGCCTTTCCCGCACTACGATGCGTCGAAAGAAGATGCCGAAGCGAAAGCGGACATTGAGTGGATGAAGCAGGCGATCGTCGCGGTGCGTAATATCCGTGCCGAGATGAACATCGCGCTGAGCAAGCCACTGGATGTGCTGCTGCGTGACTGCTCGCCTGCTGCGCTGCGTCGCGTTGAAGCTAACCGCAACTTCCTGTCGCGCCTGGCGCGTCTGGAAAGCCTGACCATTCTGCCTGCGGGCGAGAAAGGCCCGGTGTCGGTGACCAAACTGGTTGAAGGCGCAGAGCTGCTGATCCCGATGGCGGATCTGGTGGATAAAACCGCTGAGCTGGAGCGTCTGGCGAAAGAGCTGGTTAAGCTGGATGTGGAGATTGAGAAGATCGAGACCAAGCTGGCGAACGAAGGCTTTGTTTCACGCGCGCCGGAAGCGGTCGTTGCGAAAGAGCGCGAACGCGTGGCAGACCTGCAACAATCAAAAGCAAAACTGATTGAACAGCAGGCGGTCATTGCGGCGCTCTGATTAATTCATTGCTCTGAAAAAAACCCTGCGCGCTGGCGCGGGGTTTTTTTATGGATAAAAATGTAACGTGTAGGGTAACGACCTAAAGAGTGCGCTAATCGCGGCACCAGACCGGACCTGATCGCTCTTCGCTAGCAAACAGTACTGACTCATTTCGACAAGTTCTGCTTTGGCTTTTTCATCGACCTGCCAGGTGAAGGCATTATTTTTTAATGCGATCTCCCTCAATGCGCCCAACTGTTTTGGGCAGATCAGATACGTTTCACCGTTTGAAAAAGCCTTGATCCCTACTATCATGCGTTCTGTGCCCCTCATATTATTTACTCCCCAAATATTCTGGGGGAAATAATAGGCTGGAAAGCTCTCCGTTTTAAAAGCAAAAACCTGATCATGCCAGGAAGCCATGCCGACGATTTCAATCGCGCGTTGATTAATCTGTATAAGCTGAACGGAAAATAGCCAGAAAATGGCAATTACCAGCGCCGGAAAGAAAGCCATGACAGCTTTAAAACCATGCTGAGCTTTGACCTTATTCGTCAAAAGAGAAAGTAAAGACGGCATAAAAAGAAGAATATAAATTGCGACTACAATAAAATATTGCACCCACGGTTTCTCATGTGTGAAATAGATATTTCCTTGCACCAGAAACCTAAGCGGCAAAACGGAAAAAAGAGCGACCGTTAATGCAAATAGGGTGTAAATTAAATTAATAAACGCCTTACTCGCTTTTATCTTTTCCCAAATGAATCGCCACCTGATTTTTGGCGTCAGAGGCGCAGAGCAACTTCTTATTCTTTTACTACGCGCTATCAGGAAACGACGATGCTGTTGTCTGTGCCCATTGAACTTGTTATTAACATAAACATGTAATAGAAAGGCGATGATAGCTGCCGCTCCTGCAACCCACCAGATAGATAATTTATCCAAAAAGAGAAGTGCAAAAAAAGCAACCAATATCGCGGTCAGCGCGCTAATTGCACAGCATCCCTCATTATATCTGATTTTTAGTTTTGTTTTCTTCTTACTCAGCGTGCCTGAAAGTGTGCAAAATCCAGAAGGCAGGAGTAGCGTCATAGAAAAGACACTAAAGAAAAGTAGTGAAGTAATTAACACAGCAATTACGCCAGACACATTATTAATAATAAGCGGAAAAACATCCAGTCTGCCTATCCATTTTAAATAGCCCCATACGTTAATAAAACCTGCGATAATAAAAAGAGGAAATAGCTCTTTGATGATTTTAAAAAATCGAGAGAAAATCACTTAATGCCTCCATGCACGTCAATCAATATTGCTTTTCCCTGACGATAATGCTATTTCTGGTGAATGTCTAACCGATTTTAACCACGCTATTTTGCCATGACCCCTGAAACCCAGCCCTCATTCATAATACGGCCGATTACTGTCGCCGATAATCCGCATATTGCCCAGGTGATTCGCGACGTTTCTGCGGAGTTCGGCCTGACGGCTGACAAGGGCTACACCGTCTCCGATCCCCAGCTGGATCACCTGTTTGAGCTCTACAGTGCCGACCAGAGCGCCTACTGGATTATTGAATATCAGGGCAAGGTGGTCGGTGGCGGCGGTGTTGCGCCTCTCGCCTGCAGCGCGCCCGATATCTGCGAGTTGCAAAAGATGTACTTTCTGCCGGAGGTGCGCGGGCAGGGTCTGGCGCGCGAACTGGCGCTGAGGGCGATGGAGCATGCACGCGGCCACGGCTTCCGTCGTTGCTATCTGGAAACCACCGCCAGCCTGACGCGGGCCATTAAACTCTATGAGTCGCTGGGCTTTGAGCATATCGATAGCGCGATGGGTTGTACCGGCCATGTCGACTGCGAAGTGCGGATGCTTAAACAGCTATGACAATCGGGGCTGCCAGCCCCGCTGCCAGGATTGGTTCAGAACGCCGGAACGCCGCTGTGAAAGCGTAATTCGGTGTCAGGTTCGCTGATTAACCGCCCTTCTGTTATCCCAATCGCCTGCACGCGTGGCGTAATGTCTTTAGTGGCAATCTGCGCCGCCAGCGTTAAATAATCCTGATAGTGCCGCGCCTCTGAGCGCAGCAGCGACAGATAGAACTTTGCCAGTTCGTCATCAAGATAGGGTGCCAGACTGGCGAAGCGCTCGCAGGAGCGCGCCTCAATGTAAGCGCCACAAATCAGCTTATCCACCAGGGTTTCCGGCTCATGCGTCGTCACTTCACGCAGCAGCGATTTGGCGTAGCGGCTGGAGGTGATCTTCTGATAGACCAGCCCGCGCGACTGCATAATTTCCCACACCTGATAGAAGTGATGCAGCTCCTCTTTAATCAGCAACACCATCTTCTCCACCAGCTCATCCGCCCAGGGCAGCGCATTGCGCACGATGATGCGTTTCGTCAGGTTTTTATGGGCATTGATAAAGTCGCTGTCGCCATCTTCGCGGAAGATAAAATCTTCATAGGGCTTCAGCCACGCCAGAATAGCGTCGCCGCTGGGTTTGTCGGCGACATATTTGCGGATCAACCACACCGCAGTCTGCGCGGCTTTCAGTTCGCACACCAGATGGTCGGTTAACAGCAGAGTCAGATTTTCTGGTTTGCGCGCCTCATCAATCCAGGCCTGTGGCGTGCGGCAGTGCAGAAACTGATAGATCGGTTCAAGTAACGGTGCGTAGTTCATGATGTCAAAACAGGTGTGGCAGAGGTGACAGGCGGAGAACTCTCCGCCCCGGCTACTTAGTGGCGAATACCATTATCATCTTCATCTTCGATGGCGTCGTCATCTTCGTCTTCGGCATCGGGATCTTCGAAATAGGTGCCCCAGCCGTCATAATCGACGTTGTACTTGCCAATCAGGTTCACCAGCTGTTCAACCTGCGCATCAATCAGCTCCGGCTTCAGTGCAGATTCGCTGATAATATCGACACACATCACCGTGGTGCCATCTTCCAGCTCCAGCTCTTCCGGCTCGGTCACTTCATAACCCAGCTTGAAGGCGTCAACCGCGGCTTTTTCCAGTGAATCAAAATTATTGCATGAGAGATGATGCTCGATGGTATAGAGCGCATCAGGATCGCTGCCATCCTCCAGCAGCTCTTCAATAACCTGCCGCGTCTCTTCCTGCTGCTCTTCCAGTAATGCTTCATATGCCATGACAATGTCCTCTCTGAGTTCGGCAATAATCAATTATTTTCCCACACTGCCTGTCGCGCCACTACACAAAACGAAAAGTTTATTCAGCTCACACTTGAAAATGAATATTCATACGGTTAAATTGAATTTTAATTCATTTTAATGCTTACCGGAGTGTTGTATGAGTCAGCTGTATCAGCGCCATTTCCTCAGACTTCTGGATTTTACCCCCGCCGAAATTGATCATCTGCTGTCCCTTTCCGCTGAATTAAAACAGGCGAAAAAAAGCGCCAGCGAAGCGCAGTATCTGAAAGGTAAAAACATCGCGCTCATCTTCGAAAAAGACTCGACCCGTACACGATGCTCTTTCGAAGTTGCCGCTTACGATCAGGGTGCAAACGTCACTTATCTGGGCCCGAGCGGCAGTCAGATCGGCCATAAAGAGTCGATGCGCGACACTGCAAGGGTGCTGGGACGCATGTACGATGGTATTCAGTATCGCGGCTACGGTCAGGCGCTGGTGGAGACGCTGGCGGAACATGCGGGCGTGCCGGTGTGGAACGGTCTGACTACCGAGTTTCACCCGACCCAGTTGCTGGCTGATCTGCTGACCATGCAGGAACATCTGCCGGGCAAAAAGCTCAGTGAGATGACGCTGGTTTATGTGGGCGATGCGCGCAACAACATGGGTAACACTATGCTGGAAGCGGCGGCACAGGTGGGTCTGGATCTGCGTCTGGTGGCACCGAAAAGCTGCTGGCCAGAGGACGAACTGGTGGCGCAGTGCCGTCACGCCGCGCAGCAGACCGGGGGTAAAATCACCCTTACCGAACATATTGCCGACGGTGTGAAAGGCGCTGACTTTATCTACACCGACGTCTGGGTGTCGATGGGCGAAGCCAAAGAAGTCTGGGCCGAGCGTATTGCCCTGCTGCGTGACTACCAGGTTAACCGTGCGATGCTCGATCTGACCGGCAATCCGCAGGTTAAATTCCTGCACTGCCTGCCCGCTTTCCACGATGATCAGACCACGCTGGGTCAGCAGATGGCCGAGCAGTACGATCTGCCCAACGGCATGGAAGTGAGCAACGAGGTGTTTGAGTCGCCGCACAGCATTGTGTTCGACCAGGCTGAGAATCGGATGCACACCATTAAAGCCGTGATGGTCGCCACGCTCTCGGACCAACATTAACGGCAGAACTGTGGGTCAGCCTGGCTGGCCCACAGTAACCTCCCAGTTTCTGATCCGAAATAATTATCTCCGCCCCCCCACTTCTGCTGAATTCATTTCAAAATAATTATTCATCACCTGAACATATTCCCGACTTACCCGCTTCGGTTTTATTTTTAACTCTTTGAACCACGACTTAAAAAAATTAAAACCACGAGAGGGTCACAGGAATAGATTTCTGTTTACCCATAACGCGATTGAATATCCATTTTACTTTCATCATTTAATTAAAAATATTTACTCAGTCATAAAATATAAAAATTCAAATCAAGAATAAATCCTATTAAATTCATATACATAAGATGAATAAAAAAGGCAAAAACGGCTCTAAAAAGGGAATGCACCTTAAAATAAGGCATCAATAACCCTTAAATATTCACTCACGCATAAAACTTAAATCTGTTATTGATGACGTTTATCAACTTCATTGAGATTCCTTCACCCTACTGTTTGTAACGTGATAAAAATCACGTTCAGCATTTCATCAACGCTTATTATCCCCCCGAAACTTAATCGCTAAGCGGGTCAAACAAGGTGAAAAGAAATATTCACCCGGGCCCACTATTGCTTAAAACGTAGGGAACTGAAGATGAACAGACATTATGTCGGATCTGAGATTGGGCAGCTGCGATCCGTGATGCTGCACCGCCCCAATTTAAGCCTGAAAAGATTAACACCTTCCAACTGTCAGTCGCTGCTGTTTGACGACGTGCTTTCGGTAGAGAAAGCCGGAGAAGAACACGACGTGTTCTCTAAAACACTGCGTCAGCAGGGTGTTGAAGTACTGCTTTTTACCGATCTGCTGGCTGAAACGCTCGGCATTCCCCAGGCGAAAGCCTGGCTGCTGGATAATCAGGTTTCAGATTATAACCTCGGCCCCTCTTTCGCTGCCGATATCCGCGGCTGGTTG
This sequence comes from Pantoea hericii, assembly GCF_014155795.1. NCBI lineage: Bacteria > Pseudomonadati > Pseudomonadota > Gammaproteobacteria > Enterobacterales > Erwiniaceae > Pantoea > Pantoea hericii. Next base: position 241,709 of record NZ_SCKV01000003.1, on the reverse strand, counting down.
GCAGATGTCGACCATCGCCAGCTAGCGCGCTACCTCTCTGGCGGCCTGACCTACGGTGAAATTCCAGCGGCTTTCAGCAATATGGCCATCGATCTGCATTCGCCGGATGATTTCATCATGGTGCCTCTCCCCAACCATCTTTTTACCCGCGACACCTCTTGCTGGATCTACAACGGCGTCTCAATCAATCCGATGGCGAAAACCGCCCGCCAGCGGGAAACCAATAACCTGCGGGCGATTTATCGCTGGCACCCCGCATTTTCCCACGGCGACTTTATTAAATATTTCGGCGATGAAACCACCAATTATGAGCATGCCACACTGGAAGGCGGCGACGTGCTGGTTCTGGGCAATGGCACGGTAATGATTGGCATGTCGGAACGCACTACCTCCTGCGGCATCGAGTTCCTCGCCTGTTCGCTCTTTCAGCATAAACAGGCCAGCAGGGTGATTGCCATCGAGCTGCCAAAACACCGCGCCTGTATGCATCTCGATACCGTGATGACCCAGCTCGACCATAGTATTTTCTCCGTCTACCCGGAGGTCATCGATCAGCAAACCCGCTGCTGGACCCTGACCAGCAACGGACGCGGTGGCCTGAACCGCAAAGAAGAGAGCAGTTTTATGCAGGCTATTGAGCAGGCACTCCATCTCGACCAGCTGTGCCTGATCACCACCGGAGGCGACCGCTTTGAAGCCGAACGCGAGCAGTGGAACGATGCCAACAACGTGCTGACTGTGCGTCCTGGCGTGGTAATTGGCTACGAGCGTAATACCTATACCAATGAAAAATATGACAAAGCAGGCATCACGGTGCTGCCGATTCCCGGCAACGAGCTGGGCAGAGGTCGCGGCGGCGCACGCTGTATGAGTTGTCCGCTGGAACGTGACGACCTTTGAACAGGGAGAGAGCAATGAAAAAACCTTTACTGGTAGTCGCGCTGGGCGGCAATGCCCTGCTAAAGCGGGGCGAGCCGTTGGAAGCCGATGTTCAGCGCAGAAATATCGAACAGGCGGCAGAAGCCATTGCCGCCCTCACCGCTGAATGGCGGGTGATTCTGGTACACGGCAACGGGCCACAGGTGGGCTTACTGGCTCTGCAGAACAGTGCCTGCGATGCGGCAGCCCCCTATCCACTGGATATTCTTGTGGCCGAGACCCAGGGAATGATCGGCTATCTGCTGCAGCAGGCGCTGCAAAACCATCTGCCGGATGTCCAAATCAGTATGCTGCTTACCCAGGTCGAAATCGCTGTCAGCGATCCCGCCTTCCTCAACCCAACCAAATATATCGGCCCGGTTTATTCCCCTCAGCAGGCCAGGCAACTGGCGAAAGAACAGGGCTGGACGATGAAAGCCGATGGCGAGTACGTCCGCCGGGTGGTGCCTTCTCCCCTGCCAGTTCACATCGTAGAGCACGAAGCGATCCTCGCGCTGACGGAGTTGGGACATCTGGTGATCTGCAATGGCGGCGGCGGCATTCCGGTGATCCGGAACCAGCAAGGCCAGCGCCACGGAGCCGAAGCCGTTATTGATAAAGATCTCTCAAGCGCACTGCTGGCGACCCAACTTTCCGCCGATGCTCTGCTGATCCTCACCGATGCGGATGCCGTGTACCTCAACTGGGGAAAAGCTGACTGCCGCGCATTGCATCACGTGACGCCTGCCGACTTGCTGGGTATTCCGTTTGATGCCGGATCGATGGGTCCGAAAATCGCCGCCGCCTGTGAGTTTGTGACACAACGCGCAGGGATAGCCGGGATTGGCTCTCTCGCCGATGCCACAGAGATTCTCCGGGGCCATAAAGGCACCCTTATTGCCACCCATTCAACAAAATAAAAGGAAAAAATCATGCCTGTTTCATTACATAACCGCCATTTTCTCAAGCTGCTTGATTTCAGCCGCACAGAGATTCAGTTCCTGATTGATCTTTCCTTCTCGCTTAAAAAAGCCAAATACAGCGGCCACGAGGAGCAGAAGCTGATTGGGAAAAATATCGCGCTGATTTTTGAGAAGACTTCCACCCGTACTCGTTGCGCATTCGAGGTGGCGGCCTTCGATCAGGGCGCTAAGGTGACCTATCTCGGCCCCAGCGGCTCGCAGATTGGCCATAAAGAGTCGATGAAAGATACCGCCCGTGTGCTGGGCAGGATGTATGACGGTATTGAGTACCGCGGCTTTGGGCAGCAAATCGTCGAGGAGCTAGCCGCCTTTGCCGGCGTGCCGGTCTGGAACGGCCTGACCAACGAATTTCACCCCACGCAAATCCTGGCCGATCTGATGACCATGCTGGAACACGCGCCGGGCAAACAGCTGCATCAAATCGCCTTTGCCTATCTCGGCGACGCCCGCAACAATATGGGAAATTCCCTGATGGTGGGGGCTGCGAAGATGGGGATGGATATTCGCCTGGTAGCCCCACGGTCCTTCTGGCCGGAGGAAGAGCTGGTTGCGCAATGTCGCGAGCTGGCGAAGGAGAGCGGCGCAAGGATCGTACTGACTGAGGATGTGGCAGAAGGCGTGGCAGGTGTGGATTTCCTCTACACCGATGTGTGGGTCTCAATGGGAGAGAGCAAGGACGCCTGGGCCGAGCGAGTGGCGCTGATGACCCCTTATCAGGTGAATGCTGCCGTACTGAAGGCCACGCAAAGCCCGCAGGTGAAATTTATGCACTGCCTGCCTGCTTTCCACAATGAGCAGACACAAACAGGTCGCGAAATCGAAATGGCTTACGGGCTGAAGGGGCTGGAGGTCACCGATGACGTGTTCGAATCCTCTCATTCGATTGTTTTTGACCAAGCGGAAAATCGTATGCACACCATCAAAGCGGTGATGGTGGCGACTCTGGGCAGTTAACTCCCTCAGCCGCCGCCGTACCTGGTGCGGGGGCGGCTGGCTGACGACAAAGGATAAGACGTTATGCATAAATTCAGCTTTCCTTCGGCCTATACCATTTTGCTGGTGCTGATTGCCCTGGTGGCTGGCCTGACCTGGGTTATTCCTGCCGGGCAATACCGGATGGAGATGAACCCGGCCCTGAATAAAGAGGTGCCCATTGCCGGAACCTGGCAGCCAACGGCCCCGCAACCACAGGGGCTGGTGGCAATAGTACTGGCCCCAGGCGACGGTTTTTATAATCACAAGACCGACCAGGCCGGGGCGATTGATGTCGCGCTATTTATTCTGGTGATTGGCGGGTTTCTTGGCGTGGTGACCAAAACCGGGGCAATTGATGCCGGTATTGAGCGGGTGACGCAGCGCCTGCGGGGCAAAGAAGAGTGGATGATCCCGATACTGATGGCGCTGTTTGCCGCAGGCGGCACCATTTATGGCATGGCCGAAGAGTCGCTACCTTTCTATTCTCTGCTAGTGCCGGTGATGCTTACCGCCCGTTTCGACTCGGTGGTTGCCGCTGCTGTAGTAATGCTGGGAGCCGGAATCGGCACCCTGGGATCGACGATCAATCCCTTTGCTACCGTAATAGCCTCCAATGCTGCGGGGATCCCATTTACCGCCGGGATCGGGCTGCGTCTGATCATTCTGTTGCTCGGCTGGCTGATCTGCGTCGCCTGGGTGATGCGCTATGCGATCGGTATCCGTAAAGATCCAGCCAGGTCGATTGTGGCAGATCTGCAGGAAGAACACCGATCGTTTTTCCTGCGTAATCAACCCAGCGGCAACATGCTGGCCTTCACGCCGGTGCGTAAAGTGATCCTGCTGCTGTTTGCTTTAGCCTTTGCCATCATGATTTATGGCGTCTCCGTGCAGGGGTGGTGGATGGCGCAAATCTCCGGCGTGTTTCTGGTGGCTGCGATTATGATTGGACTGATTGCCCGGATGAGCGAGAAAGAGCTGACCACCACCTTTATCGACGGTGCGCGAGATCTGTTGGGGGTGGCACTGATTATTGGTATCGCCCGCGGCATCGTGGTGGTCATGGATAACGGGATGATTACCCATACCGTTCTGCATGCTGCTGAAGAGATTGTCACCGGCCTCTCATCCGTCGCTTTTATCAGCGTGATGTTCCTCCTCGAGGTGATCTTATCATTTCTGGTACCTTCCTCTTCCGGGTTGGCAGTGTTAACCATGCCGATCCTCGCCCCGCTGGCCGATTTCGCCAGTATCAACCGGGATCTGGTCGTGACGGCCTATCAGTCAGCTTCCGGGTTGGTTAATCTGATCACCCCCACTTCCGCCGTGGTGATGGGCGGCCTGGCGATTGCTCGCGTGCCCTACGTGCGCTGGGTGAAATGGATCGCCCCGCTGCTGCTGATCCTCTTCGTGCTGCTGATGGCGGTAATTGGCCTCGGGGCAGCATTATAACCTCATAATTAATAAAAACTTTATTGATTCACTACGGCCTTATTCCCCACCCACCACAGCGTAAAATAATGCGATGGTAAAAAAATCCAGGGCAACATTAGAGAGAGAACAGCAGCAGCTGGCACTTTGCCGCCAGCTTATCGCCAACCACAGCTTTCACAGTCAGCAGGAGATCAGGCTGGCCTTCCAGCAGCGTGGCTGGCCTGATATCAGTCAGTCAACGATCTCAAAGCTGATAACCTTGCTGGACGTGATTAAAATAGCCAATGCCAGAGGAGAGAGAATCTACGCTTTAAACCCGTTAACGCAGGCGAAACCCGATGCAATCAGCCCGCTTTGCGCGATGGTGATCGACGCTGATTTTAACGATAATTTTGTTATAGTTCATGTGGTTGCAGGATATGCCCGTGCGATAGCCCGGGTGATTGAACACGGCGAACTGCCGGGGATACTGGGTATTGTTGCCACCAACAACAGTATCTGGATTGCCCCACGTAACACGCAGCAAACCCGTCAGTTGCATCGCCGGATCCTCAGACTGTTAAATCCCCCTGCAGATGAGGAAACGTGGTCCGATATGTCAACAAGAAGCGGGATCACGTCTTGAAGTCACTGCGGAACCGCGTATACTTTGCGGCGATTTGCCGGGAGGAAGTATGTTGTTAAACACCGCTGACATTGTCGCCCAGACGCGCCTCACCGCAGGCGGGCAGTGTCGTTTTTCCTTACCTGGCGTCACCGATCTTAAAAAAAGCCCCTCATTGAGGGGTTTTTTTTTGTCCGCAATCCGGCCGCGCAGAGGAGAGAGCTATGCCTAACCCGCTATATCGCAAGCACATCATTTCAATCAACGACCTCAGTCGTGAAGAGCTGGAACTGGCCCTGGACACCGCCGCCAGGCTGAAAGCCCATCCGCAGCCGGAACTGCTGAAGCACAAGGTTATTGCCAGTTGCTTCTTTGAAGCCTCGACCCGTACCCGCCTGTCGTTTGAGACCGCGATTCATCGCCTTGGCGCATCAGCGGTAGGCTTTGCTGACGGCAGTAATACCTCGCTGGGCAAGAAAGGCGAAACCCTGGCCGATACCATTTCCGTGATCAGCACCTACGTTGATGCGATTGTGATGCGTCATCCGCAGGAAGGCGCGGCGCGGCTGGCAACGGAGTTCTCTGGCGGCATTCCGATTCTCAACGCCGGTGACGGCGCGAACCAGCATCCGACCCAGACCCTGCTCGATCTCTTCACCATTCAGGAGACCCAGGGCCGTCTTGGTCAGCTGAATGTGGCGATGGTCGGTGACCTGAAATATGGCCGCACGGTGCACTCTCTGACGCAGGCGCTGGCGAAGTTTGATGGTAACCGCTTCTTCTTTATCGCGCCCGATGCGCTGGCAATGCCGGCTTATATCACTGACATGCTGGATGAGAAGAATATCGCCTGGTCACGTCACGACAGCTTTGAAGAAGTGATGCCGCAGCTTGATATTCTTTACATGACGCGGGTGCAGAAAGAGCGGCTCGATCCGTCAGAATATGCCAACGTAAAAGCGCAGTTTATTCTGCGCGCCACCGATCTCACTACGGCACGTGACAACATGAAAGTGCTGCATCCGCTGCCGCGCATCGATGAGATCACCACCGATGTCGACAAAACCCCTTACGCCTGGTATTTCCAGCAGGCGGGTAACGGCATCTATGCGCGCCAGGCTCTGCTGGCTCTGGTTTTAAACAGCGAACTCGCCCTGTAAGGAGATTTCCCATGACGCAAGACAACAAATTGCAGGTCGAAGCAATCAAACGCGGCACGGTCATCGACCACATTCCGGCGCAGATTGGCTTTAAACTGCTCTCCCTGTTCCGGCTGACCGAAACCGATCAGCGCATTACCATCGGTCTGAATCTGCCGTCGGGTGAGATGGGCCGCAAAGACCTGATTAAGATTGAAAATACGTTTCTCACTGACGATCAGGTCAATCAGCTGGCGGTCTATGCACCCCATGCCACGGTTAACCGCATCGACGATTATGAAGTGGTGGCGAAGATCGCCCCGACGCTGCCGGATCATGTTGAACGGGTGCTGACCTGCCCCAACAGCAACTGTATCAGCCGCAGTGAGCCGGTCTTCTCCAGCTTTACCGTGAAGCAGCGCGCCGACGATGTGCATCTGAAGTGCAAATATTGCGAGAAAGAGTTCGCCCGCCATGTGGTGCTGGGTCACTGGTAATCGCCCTGCCCGACCTTATAATGGGCAACAGTGGCGGCATCGCCGCCTGACGACGTAATCAAAGGAGCCATGATGTCTCGTGAAATCAGTACTGAAAAAGCCCCTGCCGCTATCGGTCCCTATGTTCAGGGTGTCGATCTGGGCAGCATGATCATGACCTCCGGTCAGATTCCGGTTGATCCGGCGACCGGCCAGGTGGCGGATGACATTGCCGCACAGGCGCGTCAGTCACTGGAAAATGTGAAGGCGATTGTTGAAGCTGCGGGTCTGAAGGTTGGCGACATCGTGAAGACCACGGTGTTCGTAAAGGACCTGAATGATTTCGCCACGGTCAACGCGACCTATGAAGCGTTTTTCACCGAGCATGAAGCTCACTTCCCGGCGCGTTCCTGTGTCGAAGTGGCGCGTCTGCCAAAAGATGTGAAAATCGAAATCGAAGCGATTGCGATTCGTCGCTAAAGCGTAAGCCGCCGCTCTCCGGGGATGCCGGAGAGCGGCGGTGAATCACTTAACGCTTAGCAGGTCGCCACAGCCACAACACGGCGATCGCCAGCGCAAACAGCACGCCAAAGCCGACGCCCGTCGCTACCGCAGGCGCGCCCGCCTTAATCGCCAGCGTATAGAGCCCCAGCATAATCAGCATGGCGCTGTTCTCACCCAGGTTCTGTACCGCAATGGCGTTGCCTGAACCGACACTCTCTTTGCCCCGCGCCTGTAACAGCGCATTCAGCGGCACCACAAAGAAACCGCCCAGTGCACCAATCAGCATCAGCACTAAATAAGCATTCAGCAGAGAGTGCTGCAGCGCAAAGACCACCACCATGACACCAATCAGCACACCAGCCGGCATACAGCGACGCACGGTCTCCAGCGTCACCAGCTTCGCCGCCGCCGCTGCGCCAATCACAATGCCGATCGCCACCATGGCATTCAGCGTGGTTGGCGTGGTGTTGTCATTGATCCCCAGCGCCACCGGCACCCAGAGCACCAGCAGGAAACGCAGCGTTACGCCTGCGCCCCAGAACAGACTGGTGCCGAGCAGCGAGAAGCGGGTTTCTGCGTCACGCCAGAGCAGCGCGGCAGCACTGAAAAAGCTGCGTACCATCACGCCAAACTGCCAGCTCTGACCAGGCCGTGCCGCCTGCAGTTTCGGGATGAACAGGTTCGCGACCACAGCGATGCCGTAGGTCAGCGCACAGATGCCCAGCGCCGCCAGAATATGCCAGTCAGCCAGCATCCCGCCCGCCACCGAACCCAGCAGAATGGCGGCGATGGTCGAAGCCTCCATCAGCCCGTTGGCTTTCACCAGCTTCTCGCCGTGGGTGATCTCACCGAGGATGCCATATTTGGCCGGCGAGTAAGCCGCTGCGCCCGCGCCCACCAGGGTATAGCCAATGAAAGGATTGAAGCCGAAGCAGATCACCAGCGCGCCCAGCAGCTTCAGGCTGTTAGCGAGCATCATCACCCGCCCTTTCGCCATGCTGTCCGCCACCTGACCGACAAACGGCGCCAGCAGAATATAGGCCGCGACAAACAGCATCTGTAAGACCGGCTGGCTCCAGTCGGGATAGAACTGACTTTTCAGTACCGCCAGCGTGGCAAACAGCAGCGCGTTATCGCCAAACGCCGAAAAGAACTGGGCGATAATCACGGCAATCATGCCGCGCGACATCAGCGGCGCATTACGATCAAGGCTCATGCCTGCTCCTCTTCCGCCATTTTTTTCAGCGTGACGTAATCGGGTTTACCACTGCCCAGCTGCGGCAACTGCTTCATGACGCGGATATCACGCGGCAGTGCCAGCTCTGGCGCACCCAGCTCGCGGGCTGCTTTCTGCAGCCTGTCGCGCACCAGTTCAGCGTCCGTGGTGAACAGCACCAGTGCCTCACCGCGCTGTCCATCCGGACGCAGCGACGCCGCATGTTGTTTCTCCGGCGACGCCTTCAGCGCGATCTGCTCGACGATCTCCAGCGACACCATCTCACCCGCGATCTTCGCAAAGCGTTTGGCACGTCCCTGAATCTGGCAGAAACCGCCTTCATCGAAGCTGACGATATCACCGGTGTCATACCAGCCCGCTTCCAGATTACCTTCGCCATCGTCGGCGGCCGGGGCTTCCAGCACGCCAGGATTTTCGACCCGCAGATAGCCCTTCATCACGTTTGGTCCACGCAGTTGCAGGCGTCCGCCCTGCTCAATGCCCGGCACTGACATCAGGCGTGAATCCATGCCCGGCAGAATGCGTCCCACAGTGTGTGTCTTCGCTGCCATCGGCACATTAATCGCCACAACCGGCGCGCACTCGGTGACGCCGTAGCCTTCGAGAATGCGAATGCCATACTTCTCGATATAGAGCTGACGGGTGTTCTCCTGCAGCTTCTCCGCACCCGCAACGACATAGCGCAGACGGGCAAAATCATAGGGCGCGGCAAAGCGCGCGTAGTTACCCAGGAAGGTTGAGGTGCCGAACAGCACGGTGCAGTTACGGTCATAAACCAGCTCCGGCACGATGCGATAGTGCAGCGGGCTGGGATAGAGGAAGACCTGAGCACCGGTCATCAGCGGCGTAAACAGCCCGACGGTCAGACCAAACGCATGGAACAGCGGCAGCGCCGACATAAAGCGGTCGCGCGGCGTGAAGTCGGCGATGGTGCGGATCTGCTCGACGTTCGCCAGCAGACTTTTATGGGAATGCACCACGCCTTTAGGGTTGCCTTCAGAGCCGGAGGTAAACAGCACCATCGCGGCATCTTCCGGCTGTTGAGGTAACTGGGCGCGATGCGGCATCAGCAGATGGGCAAGGATCCACAGCTTGTCTTTGCCCGTGACGGTATCTTTCAGATCTTCCAGGTAGATCCACTGCACATCGTCCAGCCCCTGCGGCAGATGCCACAGATTGCCTTTGTCCAGGAACTGCCGCGACGTGAAGACGGTTTTAATCTGCGCCGCGGTCAGTGCTGCACGCATGCCGTTAACGCCCGCGCTATAGTTGAGCATGGCCGGAACGCGCCCGCGCAGTGTGGCACCGAAAATCGCCGCCGCCGTCACGGTGGTATTAGGCAGCAGGAGCCCCACCACTTCACGCGGCTGGCTGTAACGCTCCAGAATACGGCCTACGCCCAGCGACTTCTTCAGCAGGCCGTTATAGCTGTCGGGTTTGAAATTCACATCTTCGATGCAGCGCTTAAACGCGCCGTAACGCGTCCGCGCCGCCAGAAACGCCTCAAACAGGGTTTCACGCGGACGCACTGCCATGCGCGCTTCCATCATCACATGATGCAGATGCTCACCGGCCAGCACGCGGCGATCGCGCGCCCGTTTCGCCTCTGGCATCGGAATGCGGGTGGCGGGCAGAACGGTCAGAGTGATGCGCGGGAACAGGCGACGTTTAAACACGCCCGCCAGACGACCAAACGGCGTGTATTCAGCCCCTTCAATACGCATTGGCACGACGTTAGCGCCGGAACGCGCCGCAACAAAGCCTGCCCCGCTGTAGATTTTCATCAGCGAGCCGGTAACAGTAATTCGTCCTTCCGGGAAGATGACCACCGGACGGCCCGTATCAATCAGCCTTACCAGCTGCTTCAGCGCCATGGGCCGGGTGGGATCCAGCGGCACAAAGTCGATAAAGGGTTTAACCAGACGCATAAACCAGCTTTCGCTGATGGTCGAGTAGACGGCAAACACCGGTTTAACAGGCAAAAATAGCGCCAGCAACATGCCGTCCAGAAACGACATATGGTTCGGTGTGATCAATACCTTCTGCTTATGCAGTTCGGCGACGTCGCCCCGCAGTTCGACCCGCCATAACAGGCGAAATATCAGGCGTAAAAGTGTGAAAGCCATGCCAGCTCCTTAGCATCGTGAAAAATAGCCCTCACGATGCAGGATTTGACGCGGTTCGACAACCGAATTATCGGCAATCTGATACTGCTTCAGGGGGCCTGCCAGCCACCGCCCAGCGCGGCAATCAGCGCGACGCTGCTGACCCACTGCGTGGTCGCAAGCGTCAGCAAACTCTGCTGTGCGCTCAGGCTGCTGTTCTCAGTGGTCGCCACATCCAGGTAGTCAATCATGCCCGCCTCATACTGCAGGCGCGTCACCCGCGCCGAAGTCTGGGCCGCGTCGGTGGCGCGCTGCTGCGCGGCGATTTCGCCCTGCAGCGTGTTCAGCTCCACCAGCTTATCTTCCACCTCCTGCATCGCGGTCAGCACCGTCTGACGATAGGTGGCCACGCTGGCATCCCAGCTTGCCCGCGCCTGATCGACCTTCGCCGAGGTCGCACCCGCGTCGAGCAATGTACCGCTTAGCGCCGGTCCCAGTGACCAGACGCGGTTCGGCAGCGAGAAGAGCGAATGCAGCACGGAGGCGCTGACACCACCACTCGCGCTCAGAGTCAGGTCAGGATAGTAACCGGCTACCGCCACACCGATGGCGGCATTGGCGGCGGCCATATTACGTTCGGCGTACGCGATATCGGGACGGCGCTGTAACAGCTCGCCCGGCAGGGCTGACGGAATCGCGGGTAATGTGGCCGTCAGTGGCGCAGCGGGCAGACTGAAGTCGGCCGGAGCTTTGCCGATCAGCAGTGCAATGGCGTGCTCCATCTGCGCACGCTGCCACTGATAATCCTGCGCCGAGGCGCTGGCGCTCTCCCGTTGCAGCTGCGCCTGGGCCAGCGTGGCACGCGACGCGGTGCCCGCCTGATACTGGCTGGTGATCACGTTCAGATAGTGCTGATAAGCATCAACGCTCTGCTGATAGAGCGCGATTTTCTGATCCATGATGCGCAGCTGGAAATAGTCCTGCGCCAGCTCAGACTGGGCGCTCAGCGTGATGTTGGCCAGTTCTGCCGCGCTGGCCGAAGCACTGGCGCGGTTCTCCTCCAGCGTGCGCCGCAGTTTACCCCACAGATCCAGCTCCCAGCTGGCACTCAATTCCGCCTGATGGCTGCTGCTGGTGGTGCGAACGCTGCTGTTGGTGGCATGGCTGCCGCTGCGCGTTACGCTGCCGTCATAGTCCAGCGAGGGAAACAGCGCTGCACGTGACTCAGCCGCCAGAGCCTGCGCCTGCCGGTACTGCGCGGCATAGGTTGCTACGTTCTGATTTGACACGCTGACCTGGCTCAACAGCCCGCTCAGCGTGGCGTCATGGTAAACCGTCCACCACTCGCCTTTGCTTTGCGCATCCAGCGGTGTCGCCGGCTGCCAGCCTCGGGCCTCTTTATAGTGAACCGGCATCGCTACAGACGGGCGCTGATAGTCAGGACCCACGCTACAGCCGCACAGCAGCATCACAACAAACGGGATGAGAGGTTTCATGGATCAGGATTCCGCAGGGCGCAAACGACGCCATTGACGTTGAGTGGCACGGCCCAGACGATCGAGCCAAAGATAAACAACCGGCGTGGTGAACAGTGTCAGCAGCTGGCTAAGCGCCAGCCCACCTGCAATCGCTATCCCCAGCGGACTGCGCAGGTCGGCATCACCGCCGCTGCCCAGCGCCAGCGGCAAGGCGCCAAAAAAGGCGGCCAGTGTGGTCATCATGATTGGCCGGAAGCGCATCAGGCACGCCTGGGTGATCGCCTGCTGCGGCGACATGCCCAACCGCCGCTCCGCATCAATGGCGAAATCAATCATCATGATGGCGTTCTTTTTCACGATGCCGATCAACAGGATGATGCCAATCAGCGCGATCACCGTGAGCTGCGTGTTGGTCAGCAGCAGCAGCAGCATCGCTCCGACGCCCGCTGACGGCAGCGTCGAGAGAATGGTCAGCGGATGGATATAGCTCTCATAGAGCACGCCGAGCACGATGTAGACCGCCGCCAGCGCCGCCAGAATCAGCCACGGCATGGTGGCGGTCAGCTGTGAAAAGGCCGCGGCGGTACCGGCAAAACCGGCATGAATGGTCGAGGGCAGGCCCAGCTTCGCCATCGCCTGTTTAATCAGTAACTGCGCCTGCTCCAGCGAAACGCCATCATTGAGGTTAAATGCCACCGTGCTGGTGGCAGACTGGCCCTGATGCGCTACCGACAGCGGCGCGTTGCCACCGCTGAAACGGACAAAGGCGGAGAGCGGCACGCGATCACCGCTGTCGTTAATCACATAGAGTTGCTGTAGCGTCGCCGGATTCGCGGTGTCGCTGTCCTGCAGCGACATCACCACGTGATACTGATTCAGAGTGTGATAGAGCGTGGCGATCTGCCGCTGGCTGAAGGCATTATTCAGCAGTGTATCCAGCATTTTCACGTTGACGCCCAGTCGGGTGGCGCGGTCGCGGTCAATCGTCAGCTCCACCTCCTGACCGCCCGTCTGCGAGTCGGAATCTACGCTGTTAAGCTGGGGAATGGCTGCCAGCGCCGCCTGCACTTTCGGCGTCCAGACCCGCAGCAGCGCAAGATCGTCCGCCTGCAGGCTGTATTGATACGTCGCGTTAGCGCTACGTCCGCCAATGTGCAGATCCTGCGCCGCCATCAGGAACATCTGCGCCCCGGCGATATGGCTGGTTTTGCGCGTCAGTCGGTTAGCCACTTCAGTAGCCGTGGCATCGCGCTGGCTAAAATCCTTGAGCCGCACAAAGAAGTTGGCGCTGTTGCGGGAGCCAAACATCCCGCTGCCCATAGACGACATCACACTCTCGACCGCCGGATCTTTCTGAATGATCTTTGTAAACATCAGCATTTTCGGCTTCATCGCCTGGAATGAGATGTTCTGATCGGCACGCAGCGCGCCCATCAGCAGCCCGGTGTCCTGATTGGGGAAAAAGCCCTTTTGCACCACGGTAAAGAGAAAAACGTTCAGCAGCACGGTCAGCAGCAGGCTGAGCAGCGTCAGCTTCTGATGGCGCATCACCCAGGCTAGCCCGCGTCCGTAGGCAGCCAGCAGGCGGTTCAGCTGATTTTCAATAAACTGATAAAGCGGATGTGGTCGCTGGCTGACGGGCGGTTTGGGCTTTAGCAGGCGTGCGCAGAGCATCGGTGTCAGGCTGAGTGAGACGAACAGCGAGATCAGCAGCGACACGGTGAGCGTTACGGCGAATTCGCGGAACAGCCGTCCAACAATGCTGCCCATCAGCAGGATCGGGATAAACACCGCAATCAGCGACACGGTCATCGACAGCACGGTGAAGCTCACCTCCTGCGCCCCGCGCAGCGCCGCCCGCAGCGGACTCAGCCCACGCTCAATATGGCGAGTGATATTCTCCAGCACCACAATCGCATCATCCACCACGAAGCCAGTGGAGACGATCAGCGCCATCAGCGACAGGTTATCCAGGCTGTAACCCAGCAGGTACATCACCGCGCAGGTGCCGATCAGCGACACCGGCAGCGCCAGCGCCGGAATGATCACCGCCTGCAGATTGCGCAGGAAAATAAACACCACCGCAATCACCAGCAGCACCGCGATCAGCAGCGTCTCTTCGGTGTCATACAGTGAGGCGCGCACGCCGGGCGAACGGTCAACCACCACTTTCAGCTGGCTGTCAGCGGGCAGACTTTTTTCCAGCAGCGGCAATTGCGCTTTGATCGCGTCGATGGTTTCGAGCATGTTCGCGCCCGCCTGACGTTTAATGCCGATCATCACCGCAGGCGTGGCATTGAGGAATCCCGCCTGATAACGATCTTCCACCGAGTCATAGACCGTGGCGACGTCGCGCAGCCGCACCGCTTTGCCCTGCTGCCAGGTGATGATCAGATCGCGGTAGCTGGCGGCCTTTTCCAGCTGTCCGTTGCTGTCCACCAGCCACGACTGGTCACTGCTCTGCAAAATCCCCTTAGGCAGATTGGTGGTGCTGTTGGCGACAGCGGCGCGCACCGTCTCCAGCGAGATGCCGTAATGCGTCAGCTTCAGCGGCTGCAGATCGATGCGCACCGCGGGTAAGGCGCTGCCCATCAGGGAGACTTCGCCGACGCCCTGCACCTGCCCCATCACCTGTTCGATTTTGCTCTCTGCCAGGTCATAAAGCTCACCGGGCGAGCGGGTGGCGGAGGTCAGCGCCAGCATGACAATTGGCGCATCTGACGGGTTGGCTTTGCGATAAGTGGGCAGCGAGGCCATCGCGCTCGGCAGCAGGCTGCGCGCCGCGTTGATCGCCGCCTGTACGTCGCGTGCCGCGCCATTGATATCGCGGTCCAGATCAAACTGCAGGATGACCGTGCTGGAGCCCTGCGAACTGCTGGAGGTCATCTCACTAATACCGGCAATCTGCCCCAGCGAACGCTCCAGCGGCGTCGCGACGGTGGCGGCCATCGTTTCCGGGCTGGCCCCCGCCAGGCTGGCGCTGACCATGATGGTCGGGAAATCGACCTGCGGCAGCGGTGCCACCGGCAGCAGCCGGTAGCCCAGCGCGCCGAGCAACAGTATCGCCAGCGTCAGCAACAGCGTCGCCACCGGACGAAAGATAAACAGCCGGGTCAGATTCATTGTCCACTCCGCGCCTGCTGCTGACGGCGTTTCACCCAGGCGTTGCCGCGCTGCGCCAGCCCATCAAACAGCAGGTAGATCACCGGCGTGGAAAAGAGCGTCAGCACCTGACTGACAATCAGCCCGCCGACAATCACCAGCCCCAGCGGCTGCCGCAGCTCTGCGCCCGAGCCGGAAGCCAGCATCAGCGGTAACGCGCCGAGCAACGCCGCCATGGTCGTCATCAGGATCGGGCGGAAGCGCAGCAGACAGGCCTGATGAATCGCGTCACGCGGGCTGAGATGCTGCTTGTGTTCTGCCTCCAGCGCGAAGTCGATCATCATGATGGCGTTCTTTTTCACGATGCCGATGAGCAGGATGACCCCAATCAGCGCAATCAGGCTGAACTCCGTGCCTGCCAGCAACAGCGTCAGTAGCGCACCCACCGCCGCCGACGGCAGCGTTGAGAGAATGGTGACCGGATGGATAAAGCTCTCGTAGAGGATGCCGAGTACCACATACATAGTGATCAGCGCCGCCAGAATCAGCCACAGCGTGTTGCCGGTGGCACTCTGGAACGCCGAGGTTTCGCCCTGGTAACGCAGCGTGCTGCTCTCTGGCAGGTGCAACTGCTGCCGCACGTCGGCGATCGCCCGCTGCCCATCCTCCAGCGAGTAGCCCGGATTAAGGTTGAAGGAGATCATCACCGCCGGAAACTGATTCAGCCGCATGTGCATCAGCGAGCCGGTGCGCTGATGAATAGTGGCGATAGCGGTAAGTTTCACCATGCCGCTGCTGGCCGTGTCGCTATCAGAAGCTGAGCTGGACGTCGACGTTGATGAAGACGTTGATGTTGATGACGAAGCCGTGGATGAAGCCGTGCTGGTAGATGATGACGAGCTGCTGCCGGAAGAGGGCTGCAGATAAACATCATCAAACGACGCCGGACCCTGCTGGTAAGCCGGAGCCACTTCCAGCACCACCCGATACTGATTCGACTGGGTGAAAATAGTCGAGACCAGACGCTGACCAAAAGCGTTATAGAGCGCGGTGTCCACGTCCGACGCAGTAATGCCAAAGCGCGCCGCTTTATCGCGGTTCAGCTCAACGTATGAGACGCGCCCCTGATCCTGCAGGTTACTTACCACGCCATTAAATTCGGGCCGCTGCTGCAACGCCGCCACCATTTTTGACGACCCGCTGACCAGATTTTCACTGTTGGCGTCGTCCAGGGTGAACTGATACTGACTCGGCGAGACCTGGTCGTTGACGGTGAGATCCTGCGCCGGTTGCAGATAGAGCCGGATGCCCGGCACATCGGCGGTCGCCTGTTGCAGTTGTTTAATCACCTCATCCGCTTTCACATCACGCGAGCCAAATGGCTTAAGGTTGATCTGTAACCGTCCGCTGTTGAGGCTGGTGTTGGTGCCGTCGATGCCAATCGTCGATGAGACGCTTTCCACCGCCGGGTTTTTCAGAATCAGAGCCGACAATGCCTGCTGCCGCGTGGCCATCACTTTAAATGAGACATCCTGTGAGGCGACAGTAATACCCTGAATCAGCCCGGTATCCTGGGTCGGAAAGAAGCCCTTCGGCACCATCATATAGAGCAGTGCGGTCAGCCCGAAGGTCGCCAGCGCCACCAGTAGCGTCAGTTTCTGATGGTTAAGTACCACGGTCAGCAGCCGGTCATAGCCGCGCACCAGCGCATCGAAAAGTTCGCCGCCCTTGCGGGAAAAAGTTGACTGCTGTTCGGGCGGAATGTGGCGCAGCAGATACGCACACAGCATTGGCGTCAGAGTCAGCGACACCAGCATCGACACCAGAATCGCCACCGCCAGCGTGATCGCGAACTCCCGAAACAGTCGCCCGACCACATCACCCATAAACAGCAGCGGGATCAGTACGGCAATCAGTGAAAAGGTGAGCGAGATGATGGTGAAGCCAATCTGCTGTGAGCCCTTCAGCGCAGCCTCCATCGGCGACTCGCCCTGCTCCAGCCGCCGGGAAATGTTCTCGACCACCACGATGGCGTCATCAATAACAAAACCGGTGGCGATAGTCAGCGCCATCAGCGACAGGTTATTCAGGCTGAAGCCTGCCAGATACATCACACCAAAGGTGCCGATCAGCGACAGCGGCACCGCCACGCTGGGGATCAGCGTAGCGGCCACGTTGCGCAGGAACAGGAAGGTCACCATCACCACCAGCGCAATCGACAGCATCAGCTCAAACTGCACATCACTGATCGAGGCGCGGATGGTCTGAGTGCGGTCGGAGAGAATCGTCATCTTCACCCCGTCCGGCAGCGCCGCCTGCAGCGCGGGGAGCTGCGCCTTGATGTTGTCCACCACCTGAATTACGTTTGCGCCCGGCTGGCGCTGCACGCTAATCACAATCGCCGGCTGGTTGTTGGCCCACGCTGACTGGAAGCTGTTCTCCGGGCCCTGTTCAATATGGGCGATATCTTTCAGGCGCAGCGCCGCGCCATTTTCATAGGTGAGAATCAGGTTGCCGTACGCGTCGGCGGTGCGCAGCTGGTCGTTGGCATCGATGGTGACCGAATGATATTTCCCGTCAAAGCCGCCTTTGGAGCCATTAACGTTGCTGTTGCCAATCAGCGTATTCACCGCCTCCAGCGTCAGATGATGCGCCGCCAGCGCCTGAGGATTCATCTGCACCCGAATCGCGGGCTGATGTCCGCCCGCCAGCGTCACCATCCCGACACCGGAGATCTGCGACAGCTTTAGTGCTACCCGGGTATTGACCAGATCCTGCACCTCGGTCAGCGGCAGCGTGCTGGAGCTCGCTGCCAGCGTCACCACTGCACTGTCCGCCGGATTAACCTTTTTGTAGGTCGGCGGATTGGGCAGATTGTCGGGCAGCAGGTTATTCGCCGCATTGATCGCCGCCTGCACCTCCTGCTCGGCGACATCCAGCGACAGATCGAGGCTGAACTTCAGAGTAATGATCGACGCGCCGCTGGCGCTGGTGGAGCTCATCTGGCTCAGCCCGGCCACCTGCCCTAACTGGCGCTCCAGCGGCGACGTGACTGACGACGCCATGACATCCGGACTGGCGCCCGGATAGAGCGTGGTGACCTGAATGGTCGGATAGTCGACCTGCGGCAGCGCCGAGGTCGACAGAAATTTATAGGCAAAAATACCGGAGATCAGCACGCCGACCATCAGCAGAATGGTGGCGACCGGACGCAGGATAAACAGGCGAGACGGGTTCATTTCGACACGGCACCGGCAGCAGGTGTCTCATCGGCCAGCGTGACTTTGCTGCCGCTGGTGAGGCGATCGATCCCTTCCGTCACCAGCCGATCGCCTGGCGAAACGCCGCTGAGGATCGCCTGCTGATCGTCGCCGAACGCAGGGCCAGTGGTGACCGCTTTGCGCGTGACGGTGTTATCCTGATTGATCACAAAGACAAAGCTGCCGTCGCTGCTCAACTGCAGCGCCTGCGCCGGGATCACCGTCGCGCCTTTCAGCACCCGGATCTGCAGTCGCAGATTGACAAACTGGTTAGCAAACAGCGATTCATCCTGATTGGCGAACACCGCTTTCAGCGCCACGGTGCCGGTAGCAATGTCGATCTGGTTGCTGATGAACTTTACTTCGCCGCTGGCGAGCTGATGCTGGTTGTCCTGATCAAACAGCGTGGCGGGCAGGCTCTGGCCCTGATGCAGGACGCTGACCAGCGCCGGGATATCGCTTTGCGGCACGCTAAAGGTCACGGCGGCGGGCTGCATCTGGGTGATCGTCACCAGGCCCGTGCTGCTGGCGCTCTGAACCATGTTGCCGGGGTCGATCTGACGCAAACCGACGCGCCCGCTGATCGGGGCGGTGATGCGGGCATATTCAATGCTCAGCTTCGCACTGGCGATCTGCGCCTGATCGGCGGCGACCGCACCGCGATACTGCCCGACGGTGGCAATCTGGCTGTCCAGATCCTGACGCGCCAGCGCGTCCTGTGCCGCCAGTTTGCGGTAGCGCGCCAGCGTCAGTTCGGCGCTGTTCAGCAGCGCCTGATTTTCGCTGAGTTCGCCCTGATACTGGTTCAGCGTCGCCTGATAGCTGCGCGGATCGATCTGCGCCAGCAACTGCCCGGCACTGACCTTCTGCCCTTCGGTAAAGAAAACCTGCTCCAGCTGGCCGTCAACGCGGCTGGTCACCGTCACGCTGGCGTTGGGGATCACCGTGCCGAGCGCATTGAGCCACACCGGCACATCCGCCGTGCTGGCCATACCGCTGTGAACCAGCGTCGCCCCGCCGCCCATCATGCCATGCGCGCCATGCCTGCCCGGCGGCATCCCCTCACCCGGCCCATGACCCGCCGTCAGCAGACACCAGATAACGCCCGCGACAATCGCAACCACCAGCAACAGGAGCAGCCATTTGAGCCCAAAAGTACGCCCGGGGCGAGAAAGGTGAGTCATCGTCAAACTCTTCAGGTAAGCAGAAAAAGAAATCCCGGAACATGCGGAATGCGGCAGTGTGAACCGGCTGAGGCGAGCAAAAAAACGCCAGGGTTCACGGCGGCCATTATCGGTGAAAGCCGACGCGCCTTTCTATTGGCAAACTGTCAGGGTTTCGTTAAGAACGATGATGATTTAACGGCGGTTATACAGCGGGGAAGAGAGCGTCCGGCGAGCAGGCAAAAAAAACCCACGCATCTGCGTGGGTTGGTGTAATAACAGGGATCTCACTGCCGAAGCGGTGTTGTTTTCACACCCATCAATACCTCTGGGACTGCTATCCTCGCACTGATTGACCGCGCGGGGACAGCGAGAAAACGCAACCGAATTCGGGGAAGTGCAACGAGGTGTGAATATCTTTCACGTCTCGCTTACACTCTGATTCCACTAAGATTTATCCGAAGTATTGGTCGCCGGTTTCGTGTAAATGGCATCTGGCGCAATGTTCATGTGTTTCAGCACCGGCCCCATAATATTACCGAACACTGGTGCGGCAACCGAGCCACCGAAGTGATCGCCTGCCGTTGGATGGTTGATCATCACCACCAGCGCCACTTCAGGATGGCTGGCTGGCGCAATACCGGCGGTGTAGTTGACGTAGCCGCCATCATACTTGCCGCTGGTGCCCATTTTTTCCGCCGTACCGGTTTTGGTCGCCAGACGATAACCCGGCACCGCGGCTTTCAGCCCGGTTCCGCCCGGCAGGACGTCACTCTCCAGCATATGCACCACCTCTTTCACCGTTTCCGGGTTGGCAACCTGCCGCCCCATGACCGGTGGCGTAACGCGGGTGATCGACAGCGGACGGTAAACGCCATAAGAGCCGAGCGTGGCGTATTCACGGGCAATCTGCAGCGGCGTGACACGCAGGCCGTAGCCAAAGGAGAAAGTGGCCCGCTCGATATCGGCCCAGCGGGTACGGTGCAGCGGGAAGTAGCCGACGCTTTCGCCGGTCAGCCCTAATCCGGTGGGTTTACCCAGGCCAAACGCCTGATAGGTATTCACCAGCGCTTCCGCAGGCATCGCCAGCGCGAGGTGTGATACGCCAATATCACTCGATTTCTGCAGAATGCCCGTCATGGTCAGGCGCGGCCAGTGACCGACGTCGCGGATCAGGTGGCCGTTCACGCTATAAGGCGTGGTATCGATTACGGAATCCGGGCGCACCAGGTGGCGCTCCAGCGCCTCCATGACCACTAACGGCTTAACAGTCGATCCCGGCTCATAGCTGTCATTGATGGCCGAGTTACGCATCTGCGCCGGGGTCGCCCCTTCGTAGTTATTAGGGTTGAACGACGGATAGGAGGCCATCGCCAGAATCTCGCCGGTGTCAATTTTCACCAGCACGGCGGCGCCTGAATCCGCCTTGTTGATCAGCACGCCGTCACGCAGTTTGCTGTAAAGCGTGTACTGGTCATATTTGTCGATGCTGAGCTGCACCGTTGGCGGCTGAGTCGGCGGCTGATAGTTGATCATGGCGATGATATTGCCCGCCGCATCCTGACGATAGACCTCTTTGCCAGGCTCGCCCTGCAACACTTTATCAAAGCCTTTTTCCAGGCCATTAAGACCCACGTTATCCGCACCTACAATGCCGAGCAGCGGCGCAGAGGCCTCGCTCATCGGATAGAAACGGCTGTCGTCGTAGACTTCACTGATGCCTTTCAGCTTCAGTTCTTTAATATCTTTCGCGATGCCCAGTTCAACTTTACGGCCCAGATAGAGGAAGCGACGTTTCGGGTTAGCAGTGATCTGCGCCGCCAGCTCTTCAGGACGGGTGTTAAGCGCCGCCGCAAGATAGGCCCATTTAGCGCTGGTGAAATCGGGGTTACTCTCAAGCACACGCTGCGGATCGGCAATGACATCGCGCGATGGCACGCTAAGCGCCAGCGCTTCACCGTTACGATCCAGCAGGGTACCGCGGCTGGTCGGCAGCGTGACGGTACGTAGCGATCGCTGATCGGCTTCGTGCTCCAGCATCGGCTGATTCAGGAACTGCAGGTCCGCGACGCGCGCCAGCAGCACCACCAGACAGGTCGTGACACCCAGGCAGATCAGCCGAAAACGAAAAGGGTTAAATGGCGCTTTTATCTGGTCTTTTCCCAGTAGTTTTTTAATCCGGGGCATGGCATTCCGCTGCGCAAAATAAGAGAAAGAGGCTGGTGCCAGCAGTTATAAAGAAAGCGCTGGCTGTATAACAGGAAAACTGTGTATCAGTTCGTTATCGGCCGCAGATTTTGGGCAAAAAAAACCTGCGCATCTGCGCAGGTTGGTGTAATCAAGAAAATCTATTGATGTTCACCCATCAATACCTCTGGGACCCTGAATGTAGCAAGAGGGATTAATCGGCTGCTATCTCTCAAACGCAACAGTTACCCGCAAAATGTAACCAGCCATGAGATCCTTACGCTATTGTGCAATCCTGATGTTTTTTGATTTCCACCAGGCAACTCATGGCGTTTGGTCCCTGCGTCAGCGACGAGGTTCCGATATCGAGCGTCAGCACATTGGGGTTACCCGCGCGATCGTGCGGCTGCCACGCCTTGCCAAAACCAGGATCAAACCAGGCACCGGTAGAGATAATGACCACGCCCTGCGTCACGCCCTCGGTGATCCGCACGCCCGCCAGCATCACGCCGCGTGCGTTGCTCACCTCAATCTCGTCGCCCTCCACCAGACCGCGCGCTGCTGCATCCTGTGGATGCATGTAGAGCGTTTCGTGTCCGGCAGTTTTATTGCCCTGCACCGTTTCGGTGGCATCCAGCTGGCTGTGTAACCGGTCCGAAGGCTGAATTGAGATCATGTGCAGCGGATAGTCGTGGCTGACCGGCGAGCCGAGCCACTCCTGCGGTTCACGCCACTCCGGATGACCGGCAAAATCGTCAAGCTGGTAGTCCGCAATGGTCTGGCTGAAAAGCTCGATTTTGCCGCTGGCGGTTTTAATCGGGTTCGCCTGCGCATCGGCGCGGAACGCCTCCATAAACTGATAGGGCTTGCCGCCTTCCGGAATTTCCACAAAGCCGCGCTGCCAGAACGCATCAAATTCGGGGAAATCGATGCCTTTGCGCTGATGCGCGGTCGCACACTGCTGATAAAGATGGGCGATCCACTGCATCTCATTGCGCCCTTCGGTGAAGGTGTCGCGATAGCCGAGGCGCTCGGCCAGGTCCGCAAAAATATCGAAGTCGTTGCGCGCCTGGTGCTGCGGTTTGATCGCCTGATGCATCGCCAGCACAAAGCGATCGCGTGAGGAGCCACCGATATCATTGCGCTCGAGCGTGGTGGTGGCAGGCAGCACGATATCCGCCATCTGCGCAGCAGGCGTCCAGACGATATCCTGCACGACCACCGTATCGGGCCGTTGCCAGCCCTCCACCAGCCGGTTCAGCTGCTGGTGATGATGGAACGGATTGCCGCCCGCCCAGTGCACCATGTGAATGTCAGGATAGTGCAGCGTTTCGCCCTGGAAGCGGTACGGCTGGCCGGGATTGAGCAGCATGTCGCTGATGCGCGCCACCGGAATCGACAGCCCGGACGGATTGGGGCCGGTGCTCATCATCGGGGCTGGCCCCTCCTGACGCGGGTTGCCAACGCTGTTCATTGAACCGTGACCAAAGGAGAAACCTGCGCCCGGCAGGCCTGGCTGGCCGAGCATCGACGACAGCGCAATCATCATCCAGTAAGGCTGTTCGCCGCGATGGGCGCGCTGAACGGAATAGGAGCAGGTCATAAAGCTGCGCTTGCCGGTCAGCTGCTGCGCCAGCTGCACAATTCTATCCGCTGGAATGCCGGTGATACGACTGGCCCAGCCAGCGGTTTTCGCCACGCCGTCGGTTTCACCCAGCAGATAGGCTCGCAGCTGCGGCCAGCCGGTGCAGTGGCTGGCGAGAAACGCTTCGTCAACCGCGCCGCGCTGGGTGATTTCATAGCCCAGCGCCAGCATCAGCGCCACGTCGGTATTGGGGCGAATCGGGATCCACTCGGCGTTAACGAATTCCGGGCAGTCATCGCGCATCGGGCTGATGTTGATTACCGGCGTCCCTTTGGCCGCCAGCTGCATCAGCGCCGGTTTCAGGCTGTGCTGCCCTGCGCCACCCGAGGCAACCTGGGCGTTTTTCAGCGCCAGCCCACCAAAAGCGACAAAAATTTCGGCGTGTTCCACCACCTGCGGCCATTCGGTGACGCGCCCGGTCAGCGGCATATACGTGCCGATTACATAGGGCAGGAAGAACTGCGCGGCACCCCAGCTGTAGTTGCCCTGCTGATCGACGCCACCGCCACCCTGAAAGTAGAAACGACGAACCAGGGTGCGGGCGTGATTAACGCGTCCAGCCGATGACCAGCCGTAGGAGCCGTTGAAAATGCCCGATGCACCGTAACGCTCGCGCACGCGGCGATTCTCCTCCGCCACCAGGTCCAGCGCGGTTTCCCAGTCGACGGCGACAAAATCTTCCCGGCCACGCAGCGTGCGATCGCTCTTTTCGCGTGACTTTAGCCACGACCGACGCACCATCGGCTGGCGAATGCGTTTGTCGGAGTAGACCAGTTCAGGAATGGTGTGGATCATCGGTGACGGATCGGCATCGGCGAAGAAGGGTTCGCAGCCAATCAGGCGATCGTTTTCAGTGACGGCGGTAAAGGCGCCCCAGTGAGCCAGATGTGGCACTTTGGTTTTCATCGTTGTTTTTCACGGTAGCCAGGTGGGAGATTGAGCATAACACGGGGCGGCGGCTGAGCAGAAGATGTGCCTGAGTGCCCGATTTCGCCCCTTTTTGCGACGACGCTGACATTCTGTCGGGTTGATGTGTCCGCCCTTTTCCGTAACACTGATGTGATGTGTAAACGTTTTCCCCAAAGCAGGTCAACGCATGGCTACCATAAAGGATGTTGCGCGACTGGCGGGCGTTTCTGTCGCCACAGTCTCACGTGTAATCAATAATTCTCCCAAAGCCAGCGACAGCTCCCGACAGGCCGTAGGCCAGGCGATGGAGCAGCTTCAGTATCACCCGAATGCCAACGCACGCGCGCTGGCGCAACAATCGACCGAAACGCTCGGCCTGATTGTCGGTGACGTCTCCGATCCCTTTTTTGGCGCGATGGTTAAAGCCGTGGATGAGGTGGCAGGCGATACCGGTAACTTTTTGCTGATTGGTAACGGTTACCATAATGAGCAAAAAGAACGGCAGGCGATTGAACAGCTGATGCGTCATCGCTGCGCGGCGCTGGTGGTTCACGCCAAGAAAATTCCCGACGCAGAGCTGGAAGTGCTGATGAAGCAGGTGCCCGGTATGGTGCTGCTGAACCGGCTGATAAAAGGCTTTGAAAAGCGCTGTATTGCGCTTGACGATCGCTACGGTGCCTGGCTTGCCACCCGTCATCTGATCCAGCTCGGCCATCAGAATATCGCCTTTATCTGTTCGACCCACACCATCTCTGATGCCGAAGATCGCCTGCAGGGTTACTACGATGCGCTGAAAGAGCACGGCCTGCCGTGCAGCGACCGGCTGGTCACCTGGGGCGAACCGGATGAAGTCGGCGGTGAGCAGGCGATGACGGAACTGCTGGGGCGCGGCAGGAACTTTACCGCTGTCGCCTGTTACAACGACTCCATGGCGGCAGGTGCACTGGCAGTGCTGAGCGATAACGGTGTTCGCGTGCCGGAAGAGATGTCACTGATCGGCTTTGATGATGTGCTGGTGTCGCGCTATGTGCGACCGCGCCTCACCACCGTCCGCTATCCGATTGTCACCATGGCGCAGCAGGCAGCCCAGCTTGCGCTGGCACTGGCTAACGATCTGCCGCTGCCAGAAGTCACCCACATGTTCAGCCCGACGCTGGTGCGTCGCCATTCAGTCAGCGGCCCGGCCTGATGCCACGGTGGCCGGTTCCGCACCGGCCACCGCATTTACTGAAAGGCGCGCAACAGCGTCTCCAGCGGCCTGACCAGCGCAATCACCGTTTCATCCTGCACCTGCGCAGCGGCATCGAGTGTCGCATGCATCTCCGCCACTTCGCTGGCACCAAACGCCTGATTGCGGACGTAAGCATTCACCAGCGCGAGGCCCATGGTGCTCAGCACCTCAATCTGCTGCACGCTGTGTGCCAGCGGCTTCAGCGTCGCGCTACCGTTGATGATCGGCATTACCGCAGTCGTGTTGGCCTGCCAGCGCTGCAGCGGCGCACGAACTGCGGAGGCAGCGGCCGGGTTATTACGGTTGGCGATTAACACGGCGACATGCTGCGCCAGCTGGCGCACCGCCTCACTCTCGGCAGGCAGCACATCCGCCAGCCGGTTTAACGGCTCGTGATAGTCGTAATGGCCCGCCTGAAACTTCAGATGCTGGCGGGTGTAGTACTGCGCCGGTTCCAGCACCTCAGCCAGTATTTGCAGTGGGGCAATATCGTGCCCGTTGGCCAGCCGCATCATCTGCTGCTCCGTCTGGGCTTGCTGCAGCGTTCCCACCGATACAGTGCTCCAGCGATCCATCGCTGACAGCCGCGAATACATTGAATCCATGTTCGTGACATCCTCTGCCGACCATAACCGCTCAGCCACCACAAAGGCGCGCGGCCACAATTTGGTATCAATAATCTGGCTGTTGATGTTTTCCGCCCACAGCGCTGCCTCACCACCCAGCAGATTGTGCTGCACCTGTTCTGGCGTGGGCAGCACGGGCGCGATGCCCGCCGGCGGCTGCATCAGGCGCTGACCGCTGGTGGGATAACGGACGTTGCCTACCAGCACATAGCCTTTGAGGGACGGCTGCTGCAGCGTGAACACCGGCTGGAACGGTCCCATCCAGCTATCCACGCTGAACTGCACCTGCTGCGTCGAGAGCCAGTTGATCTCACGGATCATCCGCCGGGACTTGCCGTCGAAGTCGATAAAACCGCGCCAGCCCGACTCGCCCTGAATGAGCGTAAAGCTGCCCTTCACCGGGCTGCCTTTGAGGCGCGGCATCGTGAATGACCAGCTCTGCGCCTGATCGCCGGGCCGCAGACGATCCAGGCCGTTGAGCCCGCGCGGCGTGACCTCATTGCGGTAGTGATAGCTGGCAGGCTGGGGCTGATCGAGGTAGAACCCGGTGGAGAGAATGCCGCGCGTGTTCTCTTTTGCCAGCGCACTCAGCGTATCCTGGCCCTGCCACGACTGGATCAGAATGCTGCGCGGCAGATCGGGATGGGCGATCTCATCCCAGCCCACCATCTGACGGTGATGGGCTTCCAGGATCTTTTCCACCCGCTGATTGAAGTACGCCTGAAGCGCATGCGCATCTTTCAGATTGTGATCGCGCATGAACTGCTGAATCGCGGGTGAGTCGTTCCACTGGGTGGGATCGACTTCATCGCCGCCGATGTGTAGCCAGGGGTCGGGGAAGATCGCCGCCATCTCACCCACCAGCGTGTCGATCACCTGATAAACCTGTTCGTTACTGGGATCGAGCAGCGGTTTAAAGACGCCCCAGCCGCGCTCCATCTGATAATTTCCCGGTCTGCTTATCAGCTCCGGCATCGCCACCGCCAGCGCAGAGGCGTGTCCCGGCATATCCAGCTCAGGCACCACACGCACCCCACGCTCGGTGGCATATTTCACAATCTCCCGCATCTGCTGCTGACTGTAGTAGTTGCCATCGCTGGCTTTCTGCTGCAGCTGGGGATAGTGGCTGGAGGCAAAGCGCCAGCCCTGATCGTCAGTGAGATGCCAGTGAAAGACGTTCATTCGCGCGGCGGCCAGGCCGTCGATCTGACGTTTAAGTGTCTCTACCGGCATAAAGTGGCGCGCTGTGTCGATCAGCACACCACGCCACGGAAAGCGGGGATGATCGTGGATGGTCACGTAAGGAATCGTCGTGCCCTGTGCACCGTTCTGGATAAGTTGCAGCAGGGTTTCCATACCGCGCATCGCGCCAAAACGGCTGGGTGAAGTTAACAGGACGCCGTCGCCATCGACCTGCAACTGATAGCTCTCATCGCTGTCGGGCAGTGGCAGCGGGTCCACCGCCTTTGCAATGACGATACGTATAGTCGGCGCGGCCACCGGCTGGGATGCAGGCAACAGCGGCCAGCCCGTCTGGTTACTGATTCGCGCCAGCCAGCGTGCTTCCGCACCTGCCAGATGATCACCTGAGATTTGCAGCGTCAGTTGCGGCGTCAGGGTAAGTGCACCGCCACTGGCGGGCTGCTCCACCTGCTGCGGCCAGGGCATCAGTGGCAGCGGACTGGCCAGGACGAGTGGACAAAAGGCTGAAAGCAGGAGCAGAGAACGGGGTAACCACATTGGCGGGCATCCTTGTGACGTCAACGTTTTAACAGGGCATAACGTTGATTAAAGTTGCTGCACGCCAATACGCCAGTTAATCACCCGGAAACCTGATCTCAAAACCTGATTCTTACCTCAGTCGGCATTCCCTGCCGTGTTGAATCTTCCTTGTTTCAGGTCAAAACAGAACGCAATAATTCGCAGCAATCACTACATGTAGGGGATATAATCCATCAAACACCTATATGTAGTTTACGGAGAGAGAAATGGCGACGGTGGTCATCAAGCGTGATGGATGTCGGACGGGTTTTGATGCGCAGCGTATTGAGCAGGCCGTCGCGGCGGCGGCACAGGCAGCAGAGGTCAATGACCTGGCCTGGTGCACGCAGGTCGCTGAGCAGGTTGCCCTGCGGCTGGCCGATCGTCCGGAAGTGGATATCCGGGAGATTCAGTGTGCAGTGGAAGAAACGCTGATGGCGGGCCCATACCCGCAGCTGGCGCGCGCTTACATTGAATACCGGCACGATCGCGATGTCGCTCGCGATCGTCAGAGCCAGTTACATCACGCCATTCGCGGCCTGGTCGATCAGACCAACGCGGCGCTGCTGAATGAAAATGCCAACAAAGACAGCAAAGTGATCCCGACGCAGCGCGATCTGCTGGCCGGGATCGTGGCAAAGCACTACGCGCAGCAGCAGATCCTGCCGCGCGATGTGGTGCTGGCGCACGAGCGCGGCGAGATCCACTATCACGATCTCGACTACTCGCCCTTCTTCCCGATGTTCAACTGCATGCTGATCGATCTGAAAGGTATGCTGACCAACGGCTTCAAAATGGGCAATGCTGAGATCGAGCCGCCTAAATCGATCGCCACCGCCACCGCCGTCACGGCGCAGATCATCGCCCAGGTCGCCAGCCACATTTACGGTGGCACCACCATAAACCGCATTGATGAAGTGCTCGCTCCGTTTGTTGAGCAGAGCTATACCCGGCATCTGGCGATTGCTGAGCAGTGGCAGATTCCACAGGCAGAAGAGTATGCACGCCAGCGTACGGAGAAAGAGTGTTACGACGCTTTTCAGTCGCTGGAGTATGAGGTGAATACCCTGCACACCGCCAATGGCCAGACGCCGTTTGTCACCTTTGGTTTTGGTCTGGGGACTGACTGGGCAGCGCGGCTGATTCAGCAGTCAATTCTGCGCAACCGACTGGCGGGGTTGGGTAAAAATCGCAAAACAGCGGTGTTTCCAAAACTGGTGTTCAGCATTCGCGAGGGCGTTAACCGCCGGGCGGGCGACGTTAACTACGACATCAAGCAACTGGCGCTGGAGTGTGCCAGCAAGCGGATGTATCCCGACATCCTCAATTACGATCAGGTGGTGAAAGTGACCGGCTCATTTAAAACGCCAATGGGCTGCCGCAGCTTCCTGGGCGTTTATGAAGAGAATGGCGAGCAGATTCATGAAGGGCGCAATAATATCGGCGTGATCAGCCTGAATCTGCCGCGCATTGCGCTGGAAGCAGGCGGCGATGAGGCGCGTTTCTGGAGGCTGCTCGATGCGCGCCTGCTGCTGGCTAAGCGGGCGCTCATGACGCGGGTGGCGCGGCTGGAGAAAACCAAAGCACGCGTCGCGCCCATCCTCTACATGGAAGGCGCCTGTGGCGTCCGGCTGAATGCGGATGATGAAGTCGGTCCTATTTTCCGAAACGGCCGTGCATCGCTGTCGCTGGGCTATATCGGCCTGCACGAAACCCTGAATGCACTCAGCGGCGGTCATAAACACCCTTACGATGACGCGGCGCTGCGTGCTAAAGGTGTGGAGATTATCGCCTGTATGCGTGATGCCACCGAGCGCTGGAAAGAGGAAACCCGCTACGGTTTTAGCCTTTACAGCACGCCGAGCGAGAATCTGTGCGACCGCTTTTGCCGTCTTGATGCCGCGCAGTTTGGCCTGGTGCCGGGCGTCACCGACAAGGGCTACTACACCAACAGCTTCCATCTCGACGTTGAGAAGAAGGTCAATCCTTACGACAAAATCGACTTTGAAGCACCCTATCCGCCGCTGTCGAATGGCGGATTCATCTGTTACGGCGAATACCCGAATGTGCAGCACAATCTCAAAGCGCTGGAGGATGTCTGGGATTACAGCTATGACCGCGTGCCCTATTACGGCACTAACACACCGATTGATGAATGCTACGAGTGCGGCTTCAACGGCGAGTTCACCTGTACCAGCCGCGGCTTTACCTGCCCGAACTGCGGCAACCACGATCCGGCGCGCGTCTCTGTCACCCGACGGGTCTGTGGCTATCTGGGCAGTCCGGATGCACGGCCGTTTAACGCCGGTAAGCAGCAGGAAGTGCAGCGTCGGGTAAAACATCTTGAAGAGGGACCGCTGGGATGATGCATATCCATCGCTACTATGATGTCGATATTATTAATGGTCCCGGCACCCGCTGCACACTGTTTGTCGCCGGTTGCGAACATCAGTGTCGCGGCTGCTACAACCAGAGCACCTGGCGGCTCGACTCCGGCGTGCCCTTTACACTTGAGATGGAGGAGCAACTGCTGGCGGATTTGCAGGATACGCGCATTCCGCGCCAGGGATTGTCGCTGAGCGGCGGCGATCCGCTGCATCCGCAAAACGTGCCGCACATCCGCCGTCTGGTAAAACGGGTGCGGCAGGCGTGCCCCGATAAAGATATCTGGCTCTGGACCGGTTACCGGATGCAGGAGCTGAACAGCGCGCAGCGCGCTGTGCTGGACTATCTCGACGTACTGATCGATGGTCGCTTTGTCGAAGAAGAGAAAGATGCCACGCTGCAATGGCGCGGCAGTCGTAATCAGATTATCTGGCCGTTACGCTGAGTGACGCGGGATATCGCCTGACTCAATGACAGTGACACTCTCACCTCCCTGGGTGAAAGCCTGCTGGTGCAGACAGCGCGCGACGTCGCGCGCATGCACGGCGCGCCAGTTACCCGGCAGCAGCGCGAAAAGTGGCCCCGCCAGGCTTTCACCGCCGCGCTTCTGCTTGCGCTCTCCCAGCAGCAGTGAAGGCCGCACCAGCGTCAGGCGCGGCCAGCCCTGATGACGCAGCGCATTCTCCATTTCACCTTTAACACGATTATATAAAAACGGTGAGTGACGACTGGCGCCGTGCGCGCTGACCACCAGCATCTGCTTCGCCCCTAAGCGTAATCCGCACAATGCACTGTCCACGACCAGAGTGTAATCGACGTGGATGAATGCCTGTTTGCTGCCCGCCTGCTTACGCGTGGTGCCAAGACAGCAGAACACCGTATCCAGTGAACAGTCCAGCGGCCCCAGCACATCGGTGAGATCGGCTTCAACCGGGTTCACGACTTTCTGCATCACAGGCAGTGGCCGTCGGGTTGGCGCGATGATTTCATCGACGCGCGGATCCTGAATCAGTAAGCGCAGCAGATGCGACCCGACTAAGCCGGTTGCACCGGTCAGTAATACGCGATTCATCTCAGATTCGTCCTTATTTCACTGCGTATAGGTTAAAAGATAGCTGATCTTCACGGGCTGGCTTGCATTCTGACTCTCAGCGACCAGACTTACAGCGTTATCCGGAAAGCGCGCCTCGCGCTCCACAAATTTCAGGAGGAAAAAGATGAGCAAGAAAGTTGCGGTTTTAATTACCGATGAATTTGAAGACTCAGAATTTACTTCACCTGCGGAAGTGTATAAACGCGCTGGTTTTGAGGTGGTTACCATTGAGAAACAAGCCGGTAATGTTGTTAAAGGCAAGCAAGGCGAAGCGGAAGTGACCATCGATCGCAGCATCGATGACGTCAGCCCGGCTGAATTTGACGCCCTGCTTCTGCCAGGCGGTCACTCGCCTGACGCCCTGCGCGGCGACGATCGTTTCGTGGCCTTTACCAAAGAGTTTGTTGCCAGCGGCAAGCCCATTTTTGCCATTTGCCACGGGCCACAGTTGCTGATCAGCGCGAATGGCGTTCGCGGTCGCAAGATGACCACGGTTAAAGCCGTTGCCATTGACCTGATCAATGCCGGTGCTGACTTCCATGATAAAGAAGTGGTGGTAGACGGCGATAAGCTGGTCACCAGCCGCACGCCGCACGATTTACCGGCCTTTAATCGTGAATCCCTGCGGATCCTCGAAGCGCTGTAAACCCGATACGCCCTTTTCAGCTGAAAGGGGCGTTTCTATTTTTCCCGCACCCAGGCAATTTTCTTGCCGAATCCCAGCGCATTATCCGTCATTTTCACCTCATCCAGCTCAATCTCCCACAGCGGTGCCGACACTTTGCGTGAGACCGGAAAACGTTTCTGGTAAGCGGCTCTGGCAATCTGCTCTGTGGCCTCCTCCAGCCTTTTAATCCGGCCACGATACTGCACCCCTTTTATCAGCAACACACTTCTGGGCTGACCATTAACGGTGCCCGCCACCTGCGGATTCTGCACCATCAACTCGCCATGGCGGGTATCGGGTTCGGTCATGATCCAGAAGACCATGCGCGTCTCATCAAAGACGTAATAGCAGTTAGCGCACCACAGCTGATCGTCGGCGGTACAGCAGAGTGAAAGCACATGCTGCTTTCTGAGGTAGCGAACCAGATGGGCGTGATCGGACAAGATAAACTCCTGGCGGTGCACCAGAGCGTGAAGCGCGCTACACTGCCCGGCACCTTTTTTTGGGAAATGATTGCGATGAGTCAGCAGTGGCAACTCTACATCGTCCGCACGGCGAAAGGGATTCTGTACACCGGCATCACCACGGATGTGGTGCGCCGGGTCGCTCAGCACCAGAGCGGGCGTGGCGCACGTGCGCTACGCGGCAAAGGTCCGCTGGACCTGGTGTTTCACTGTGCAGCGGGCGATCGTGCCAGCGCCTCCAGACTGGAGTATCAGGTTAAGCAACTGCCCCGCCAACAGAAATTACTGCTGGTGGCGGCTCAGCCGATCAGTCTGGAGAGCTGGCTGAGTATTACGGCTGGCGATTAAAGGGTTCGGCGTAGTCGATCTGCCCTTCCGCGCCGTCATAAGCATTCTCCGCCAGACGGTAGACCTGGAATGCGGCCTCTGTTCCCGGCCAGCGACTGCGCAGACCGTAACGTGCCGCCGGTTCAAAACCAAAACGGTTGAACAGCGCCGGATCGCCCAGCACGACGACCGCGCTGTAGCCAAATTCATTGAGCGTATCCAGCCCCTCATAAATCAGCTTGCTGGCCAGACCCTGGCCGCGTAGCGTCTCATCGACGGCCAGCGGTGCCAGAGCCACCCAGCCGCGATCTTCACCCTGAACGCTGACCGGACTGAATGCGGCATAACCCAGCACCTGTCCTTCCTCATCAGTGGCGACCACGCCGAGCGTCAGCAGACCATCTTCACGCAGCGCCTGAGTCAGTTCCGCTTCTGCCGGGGTGCTGAAGCAGCGTTTGAGCAATGCGTCGATGCCCGCGGCATCAACACCAATTTCGCTACGGATCAACATGCGGCACCCGCGCGCGCCCGTGCGGCCTTCGCGTCCTGTTTCATACCGGCATCGATAAATTTCGCCATCTGTTCAATTGCCGTGCGTAACGCGGTGGGCATAGCCTCAGGTTCAATAGCATCCATTACGTTCTTCACCTCAAGTCCCAGTTCAGTGTCACCTTCAATCACCAGCCGGCGTTGAAAGAACAGCATATCGGGATCTGCTTTACGTGCTGCCACCAGCAACAGATCATTGGCATTGCCCCGAAACCAGACATCCGCTTCGGACTGTTGCAATACCGCCAGTCGGCCGTCCTGCAGCGTGGTGATCCAGTGCAGATTGAGATCGGCAATCTCGATACCCAGCAGGCGACCGTTCAGAAAGTCTAACTCACCTTCAGCCAAAGCATGGCGAAATTGCCAGTTTAAGAGTTGTTGCAGAATCAACTGTTTGACCGGAAATGGGGTGAGTGCTGCGGGTAACCCTAAGATTTTAGGGCCGTTTTTTACAAAATGGGCATGTATCCGCTCTAACACTTTCGTCACTCCCTTTAGAAAATTTTACGTATATTGCCATATCCTTTTCTGCGCGCCTCCTCTGAGATCAATAAAAACGGCTGCGGTGGCAAGGAAAAAAGTGCCGCCAGTACGGATGAACTGGAATTTTTCTGCCCCAAATCAACACTCTTGCCGGATCAGATGCCTAGACTCGACGCCCATCGCATGTTGAGAGGAACATCTATGGAACTGCTCTGTCCGGCAGGAAATTTACCCGCCGTCCGCACCGCCACAGAGAATGGGGCTGATGCAGTCTATGTGGGACTGAAAGATGACACCAATGCCCGTCACTTTGCGGGCCTGAATTTCACCGATAAAAAGCTGGCTGAAGCGGCGCGCTATCTGCATCAGCATCGGCGCAAACTGCATGTGGCAATTAACACGTTTGCCCATCCGGATGGTATGGGGCGCTGGCAGCGGGCAATCGATGTAGCGGCGCAAAACGGCGCCGATGCGCTGATCCTGGCCGATATCGCCACGCTGGAATATGCCGCGAAGCACTATCCGCAGGTTGAACGTCATCTCTCTGTCCAGGCTTCCGCGACCAATCTGGAAGCGATTCGCTTTTACCATCGCCACTTCAATCTGCAACGTGTCGTGCTGCCGCGCGTGCTGTCGATTCATCAGGTTAAACAGCTGGCGCGTAGCACGCCGGTGCCGCTGGAAGTGTTCGCCTTTGGCAGCCTGTGCATTATGGCCGAAGGCCGCTGCTACCTCTCCTCCTGGCTGACTGGCGAATCACCTAACAGCGCGGGCGCCTGCTCCCCGGCGAAATTTGTGCGCTGGCAGCAGACGCCAAAGGGCATGGAGTCACGTCTCAATGAAGTGCTGATTGATCGCTACGCGCCGGACGAAAGTGCAGGTTACCCGACGCTATGTAAAGGGCGTTATGAGGTTAACAATCAGCGTTATCACGTGCTGGAAGAACCCACCAGCCTCAACACTCTGGAGCTGCTGCCGGAACTGCTGCGGGCAGGCATCGCCTCAGTGAAAATCGAAGGCCGTCAGCGCAGCCCCGCCTATGTTGCTGACGTGGCACGCGTCTGGCGTCAGGCCATCGATCGCTGCAAAGCGCAGCCGGAACAGTTTGACGTCGCGCCGCAGTGGATGCAGACGCTGGGCGACCTCTCCGAAGGCACGCAAACCACGCTGGGTGCTTATCACCGTGAATGGCAATAAGGAGTCATGATGCAATATGCCCTTGGGCCGGTGCTCTGGTACTGGCCAACCGATACGCTGGAAGATTTCTATCAACAGGCTGTCCGCAGTCGCGCAGATATTATCTATCTCGGCGAAGCGGTGTGCAGTAAACGCCGCGCCACGCCCTATGCGCGCTGGATGGATCTGGCCCGCGAAGTCGCGGCCAGCGGCAAACAGGTAGTGCTGAGCACGCTGGCATTGCTGCAGTCACCCTCTGAGCTGAAAGAGCTGCAGCGTTACGTTGAGAACGGCGAGTTTCTGATTGAAGCTAATGATATCGGCGCGGTCAATATGGCCGCTGAACGTCACCTGCCTTTTGTCGCGGGCCCGACGCTGAATGTCTATAACGCTGACACGCTACAACTGCTGGTCAAAGAGGGCATGACGCGCTGGTGTATGCCGGTGGAGATGTCCCGTGACTGGCTGCTACAGCTGCTGGAGCAGTGCGAGAGACGAGGTATCCGGCAGCAATTTGAGGTGGAGGTGCTGGGCTACGGTCATCTGCCGCTGGCGCTCTCGGCGCGCTGCTTCACCGCCCGCTCGGAAAACCGCGCGAAAGATGACTGCGAAACCTGCTGCATCAACTATCCAGCAGGCCGTCGCGTTAACTCTCAGGAGGGACAGCAGGTGTTCGTCCTCAATGGCATTCAGACCATGAGCGGCTACTGCTATAACCTGGGTAACGATCTGGCCGGTATGCGCGATCGGGTTGATTGTGTCCGGCTCTCGCCGCAGGGTGTCACGACGCTGGCGGAGATCGACCGTTTCCGCGCCAATGAAAACGGCCAGGCACCGTTAATGGTCGCGAAAGGCAGCGATTGTAACGGTTACTGGCGCAAACTGGCGGGTATGACGCTGGTCTCCTGAGTAAAAGCACATACCGGCTATATTCCTGCACAGGTTAGCAGTTTTAATAGAAGGAATGATGCGTAATACTTAATGGCGCAGGCCTTCACTTAATGCCTGCGCCATTCAACGGGAGTAGTCATGTCTGATAAAAAACCTCTTCGCCTGTCCGTACTGGATCTTGCGCCGATTCCACAGGGCGCGACCGCACGGGATGCGTTCCATAATTCACTGGCGCTGGCGCGTCAGGCTGAAAAACTGGGTTTCGAACGCTACTGGCTGGCTGAACATCACAACATGACAGGGATTGCCAGCGCCGCGACGTCAGTGCTGATTGGCTATCTGGCGGCGAATACCGAGACCCTGAGGCTGGGATCGGGCGGCATTATGCTGCCTAACCATGCGCCGCTGGTCATCGGCGAGCAGTTTGGCACGCTGGCTTCCCTCTATCCTGGGCGTATCGATCTCGGCTTAGGTCGGGCGCCAGGTTCTGACCAGCGCACCATGATGGCGCTGCGCCGTCATCAGGCCAACATGCATATCGACACCTTTCCCGAAGATGTCGCTGAACTGATTAACTGGTTCGATGCTGACGCGGATGCGCAGCTGCCAGTGCAACCCGTACCCGGTCTGGGTCTGAAAATTCCGGTCTGGCTGCTCGGCTCCAGTCTTTACAGCGCACAGCTGTCAGCAAAAATGGGCCTGCCGTTTGCGTTTGCCTCCCACTTTGCGCCTGACCAGCTGTTCCAGGCCTTGCACGTCTATCGCGAGAACTTCAAGCCATCGACGCGTCTCGATAAGCCTTACGCCATGGTCTGCATTAATGTGGTCGCCGCTGATAATGAGCGTGATGCGCGTTTCCTGTTTACCTCAATGCAGCAGCAGTTTATTAACCTGCGCCGCGGCAAACCGGGCCCGCTACCGGCACCGGTTGAAAACATGGATAACCTCTGGTCACCGTCAGAACAATATGGTGTTCAGCAGGCGCTCAGCATGTCACTGGTCGGCGATATTGATAAGGTGCGTCATGGGCTGGCCTCACTGATGCGTGAAACCCAGGCGGATCAGATTATGGTCAACGGCCAGATTTTTGACCGCGATGCGCGCCTCAAATCCTTTGCCATTGCGATGGAAGCGGCAAACAGCCTCTAATCAGTTTTGCGGTGGGCGGCGGGTCTCCGTGCTCACCGCCAGTTCACGGCTGTCCCTCGCCGGTGATTGCCCATACAGGCGGCGATACTCCCGGCTGAACTGTGACGCGCTCTGATACCCCACCCGATAACCTGCCGTACCGGCATCCAGCTTTTCTACCAACATTAAACGCCGTGCCTCATTCAGCCGAAGCTGTTTCTGGTATTGCATCGGCGTCATGGCAGTGACGGCTTTGAAGTGATGATGCAGTGAAGAGATACTCATGCCGACATTACTGGCAAGCTGATCGATTTTCAGCGGCTGATGAAAATTCTCCCGCAGCCAGCGTGCAGCCTGTGCCACCCGACTGCCCGGCCGCTCAGCCAGCGCCATGTTTAAAATCCGCGAGCCTTCTGGCCCGGTCAGCAACCGGTAGAAAATCTCCTGCTCAATGAGCGGAGCCAGAGCATCAATATCTTCGGGATGGTCAAGCAGGCGTACCAGTCGAATGACCGCATCCACCAGCAAAGGTGAGACTTTGTGTACGGTGACGCCGCGTTCATCAGGTGCGATCGCCAGCGGCAGCGCGGGAGGAAACTTTTCAAGATAGCGCCTCAGCCGGGATTCGTTGATGGCAATACCAATCCCCAGATTCGGCTTTTCCGGCGTGGCGACAGTCACGCAGGCGCGTACCGGCATATCGAGAGTCACCAGCAGCAGATCACCCGGCCCATAGTGCAGCACCTCATCACCCATATGCAGCGCTTTACTGCCCTGCGCCACCAGCGCAAAACTGGCCCATTGAGCAAAGTGCATGGGCTCAGTGGGCGCTGAAACCCGGCCAAAAAACAAGCAATCGATGGCACTGGAATGCCGGCCATCCTCCGGCGCATGACGGGCAATTAACTGTGCCAGCGCCTGCCACTTATCACTCTCTGTCACTCTGTTCTTCCCCCTCCTGCTCGCTGTGCTGATATTACCTGACCTCCGGCCAAATACCTGTTGCGATAAGGCACTTTTGCAGGATTGTGCAAAAAGCTTGCAGGATTGCGCTACCCGCTTCTCAGCACCAGCGCGCATAGTCTTTCGACGCAATCATTACGGCGGAGAATGACATAATGAAAGCACTGCAGAACAAAATCGCACTGGTGACCGGCGCCTCGAAAGGCATAGGTGCGGCGATTGCTATCGCCTTTGCCGCAGCGGGCGCACGCGTCGTGGTCAATTATCGTCAGGATGAAGTCGGGGCCGCTGACGTAGTCAGCGATATCATCACCCTGGGCAGTGAAGCCGTGGCAGTTCAGGCAGATATCTCTCGCCTGCGGGATGTGGAACGACTGTTCGCCACCACCGCAGACTGTTTCGGCGCACCTGACATTGTGGTGAACAATGCAGGCAGCTTTCATCACGGCGAGTTTGAGGCGCTGACACAGGAGGAGATGCAGCAGCAAATTAACGTTAACCTGCTCGGCACGCTGATGGTCTGTCAGCAGGCGATTCGCCACTTCCCCGCGCACGGCGGCAGCATTATTAACCTCAGCGCCCTTAACAGTAAAAACAGCACGCCGGGCTCCGTACTCTGGGCAGCCACCAAAGGTGCGGTGGATACCCTGACTCAGGGACTGGCGCGCGAGCTGGGTGCCAGGAACATACGGGTTAACGCCCTGGCGCCTGGCATGATCCTGACTGAGGGATTACTGGCAGCGAAGAGGATGAGTCCGCAGCTCAAAGCGCAGCTGCTGGCGGCTACGCCGCTGGGGCGTTTTGGTCTGCCAGAGGATGTCGCGCAGGTGGCGCTTTTTCTGGCCTCTGAGGAGTCCGCCTATGTCAGCGGAGAGCGCGTCATGATTAGCGGCGGTGCCTGACGGGCATAAAAAAAGGGAAGCCAGTGGCTTCCCTTTTTACTACGACGCTAAGTCGTTATGCATCACGACGACGTGGAGCGGCAGCTGCGCCTTCTTCACGACGTGGACCACGGCTACCTTCACGGTTAAATGTACGTCCACCGCCTTCACGACCACCTTCACGGCGTTCAGAAGAGAAGCGACGACCACCTTCACGGTTAGCTGCGCCCGGACCGCCAGCACCTGGACCACGACGCTCACCGCCAGCTGGACGACGATCACCACGGCCTTCGTTTGGCTGTGCATCACCCAGCAGCTGCATATTCATCGGTTTGTTCAGAATACGCGTACGGGTGAAGTGCTGCAGCACATCGCCTGGCATGCCTTTCGGCAGCTCGATAGTTGAGTGGGTGCCAAACAGCTTGATGTTACCGATATAGCGGCTGCTGATGTCGCCTTCGTTAGCGATAGCGCCAACAATGTGACGAACTTCAACACCATCATCGCGGCCTACTTCAATGCGGTACAGCTGCATTTCACCAACGTCACGACGTTCGCGACGTGGACGGTCGCCATCACGGCTTTCGCGGTTTTCACGCGGAGCACGATCGCCACGCGCTTCACGGCTGTCACGACGGCCATCACGCTCGTCACGATCGCGGTATTCGCGACGTGCAGGACGTGGTGCTTCTGGTGGCAGAATCAGAGGACGTTCGCCCTGTGCCATCTTCAGCAGTGCAGCTGCCAGTGTTTCCAGATCCATTTCATCTTCAGGCTGCATTTTAGCCAGCAGAGCACGGTACTGATCCAGATCGCTGCTTTCCAGCTGCTGCTGTACTTTCGCGGCAAATTTAGCCAGACGACGCTCACCCAGCAGTTCTGCGTTAGGCAGTTCAACTTCAGGAATGGTCAGCTTCATTGTACGTTCGATGTTACGCAGCAGACGACGCTCGCGGTTCTCAACGAACAGCAGCGCACGGCCAGCACGACCGGCACGACCGGTACGGCCGATACGGTGAACGTAAGACTCTGAATCCATCGGGATGTCGTAGTTCACAACCAGGCTGATGCGCTCAACGTCCAGGCCACGGGCCGCAACGTCGGTTGCAATCAGGATGTCGAGACGACCATCTTTCAGGCGTTCCAGCGTCTGCTCACGCAGTGCCTGGTTCATGTCACCGTTCAGCGCGGCGCTGTTATAGCCACTACGCTCCAGCGCTTCTGCCACTTCAAGCGTCGCGTTTTTAGTACGCACGAAGATAATAGCAGCATCAAAGTCTTCAGCTTCCAGGAAGCGAACCAGTGCATCGGTCTTACGACCATAAGCAGTCCAGTAGCTCTGGCTGATATCAGGACGCGTGGTCAGGCTTGACTGAATACGCACTTCCTGTGGATCTTTCATGAAGCGTTTAGTGATACGACGAATCGCTTCCGGCATAGTTGCAGAGAACAGCGCAGTCTGATGATCCGCTGGAATCTGTGCCATGATGGTTTCAACGTCTTCGATGAAGCCCATACGCAGCATTTCATCAGCTTCATCCAGCACCAGACCACGCAGGTTAGACAGGTCTAACGTACCGCGTTTCAGGTGGTCAAGCAGACGACCAGGCGTACCTACAACAACCTGTGGACCCTGACGCAGTGCGCGCAGCTGCACGTCATAACGCTGGCCGCCGTAAAGGGCGACGACGTTCAGGCCACGCATGTGTTTAGAGAATTCGGTAACTGCTTCAGCAACCTGTACCGCCAGTTCGCGGGTAGGTGCCAGCACCAGGATCTGTGGCGCTTTAACAGTAGGATCAATGTTGTGTAACAGCGGCAGAGAGAAAGCCGCAGTTTTACCACTCCCGGTCTGCGCCATGCCTAACACGTCACGGCCCGCCAGCAGGTGAGGAATACACTCAGCCTGGATTGGGGATGGCTTTACGTAGCCCATGCCATTCAGTGATTCAAGGATGTCGGCGTTCAGGCCAAGGTCAGCAAAAGTGGTTTGAATATCAGTCATGTAGTACACGTGCCTCTTAGATTGCGGCGGCCAGTCTACATAACTCGTCGTGAAAACTTTCAGTCATTTTCATCAAAAAGTGTGAACCG
Source organism: Pantoea hericii (assembly GCF_014155795.1). Classification (NCBI taxonomy): domain Bacteria; kingdom Pseudomonadati; phylum Pseudomonadota; class Gammaproteobacteria; order Enterobacterales; family Erwiniaceae; genus Pantoea; species Pantoea hericii. The sequence continues at coordinate 200,874 of NZ_SCKV01000003.1, read as the reverse complement.
GCTCAAATTAAAAGTTTTGACGAACAGAAAAGCCTTCATCCTTTAAGATGATGACTTAACAGGTTTTACAGGCAAATTAAGTTCGTCAGCTATTGCTGGTCAGATTCTGATAAATCGTCTTGTGCCTGGCCGAGTTGCGCCAGTTCCAACAATGCGTATCGGTGTTCAACAAAGTTATTGACGTTGTTGGCCACCGCCAGTTTGAACAACGCTTTCGCGTCGTCCTTCTCCCCCAGACTTAGGTAGTACTTACCTAAATAGAAGTTGGTTTCACTGAGATGTTCAGCGAGCGAGGTGTTATCCGTTGCGTCCGCCTTGAGACTTTCCATCAACGTTTTCTCGTTGATATCTCCAAGGTAGAACTCGACAATATTCCATCCCCATTGATCTTTCGCCGCTTTGTCGTAACGCTGTTGAAGCGCCACTTTTGCCTTGTCAGCATCCATCTCACGTTCAACGAGATAGAGCCACAGACTGCGGAAAGGATCGTTAGGATCGTCTTGATAAAACGCCAGCAGATCATCTTGCGCTAACTTGTATCGACCGCCGTAATAGAGGGCGATACCACGGTTTAAATGCGCATAGTTGTAAGTTGGATCAAGCTCAAGTACAGAATCAAACGCGTCATAGGCGGCATCAAAGTTGCCCGCCTGCGTTAAATATATGCCTAAGTAGTTAAACACTTCGGGCATATCTGGTCTTATAGACAGCGCTTGCGAAAAATCGTTCCGCGCTAATGCCCGCAGACCTAAACTATCATACAACACTCCGCGCTCATATAACAGCTGTGCGCGTTCATCATCGGTGAGAGCGCGACTGGCAAGAATTTGTTCCATGCGCGCCAGTATCACTTCCTGCTGCAGTGTGGGCTGTAAAGGCACTGCAAGAACTTCGTTCTTACGCCAATTGGAGTTGCTGCATCCTGCCAGCGTCAAAGCTGTCGCAACAAAACACCAGCGCAGAAAAGGCTTCATTTCCCACTCCCGAATACAAACATTGGGATAACCATCCTGTCATCCGCCTGCTGTGCACAAGGATTCCCGCCCTCGCGATGATACAAACGCCCCTCTCTGCCAGGCAAAGAGGGGCAAACCAGCAACGTCTTATTCCGCGTCAGGTGTAATCACCGCTGCAGCTTCTTCAGTCTGCGGCTTAGATTCTGTCGCTTCTTTGATGCTCAGACGTACGCGGCCCTGGCGATCAACTTCCATCACCTTAACCGGCACTTCCTGACCCATCTGCAGATAATCAGTCACTTTCTCAACGCGCTTATCAGCGATTTGTGAAATGTGAACCAGACCTTCTTTACCACCACCGATAGCGACGAAGGCACCGAAGTCAACGATGCGGGTCACTTTACCACTGTAAACGCGGCCCACTTCGATTTCTGCAGTGATCTCTTCGATACGACGAATCGCTTCTTTCGCTTTCAGACCATCGGTCGCAGCAATTTTAACGGTGCCGTCATCTTCAATTTCAATCGTTGTGCCGGTCTCTTCGGTCAGTGCACGAATCACTGAGCCGCCTTTACCAATCACATCTTTGATCTTGTCAGAGCTGATTTTGATGGTGTAGATGCGTGGAGCAAATTCAGAAATCTCGGTACGCGGTGTGCTGATAGCCTGTTCCATAACGCCGAGGATGTGCAGACGCGCACCCTTAGCCTGGTTCAGCGCTTCCTGCATGATTTCACGCGTGATGCCTTCGATTTTGATGTCCATCTGCAGCGCGGTGATACCTTCACGGCTACCGGCTACTTTGAAGTCCATGTCGCCCAGGTGATCTTCATCGCCCAGGATGTCAGACAGAACCACAAACTTCTCATCTTCTTTCACCAGCCCCATTGCGATACCCGCAACGGCGGCTTTGATTGGCACACCTGCATCCATCAGCGCCAGTGAAGCACCACAGACAGAGGCCATTGAAGAAGAACCGTTAGATTCGGTGATTTCAGACACTACACGCACGGTGTAAGGGAAATCTTCCGCTTTTGGCATAACGGCTAACACGCCACGTTTCGCCAGACGACCGTGACCAATTTCACGGCGCTTAGGCGAACCTACCATGCCGGTTTCGCCGACAGAGTACGGAGGGAAGTTGTAATGGAACAGGAAGCTGTCGGTACGCTCGCCCATCAGCTCATCCAGGTTCTGCGCATCGCGGGTTGTACCCAGCGTGGCCGTAACCAGCGCCTGCGTCTCACCACGGGTGAACAGTGATGAACCATGGGTACGTGGCAATACGCCAGTACGCACGTCCAGACCGCGGATCATATCTTTTTCACGGCCATCGATACGTGGCTCGCCATTCAGGATACGGGTACGAACGACGGTTTTTTCGAGGCTATGCACGATATCGCCGATTTCTGAACCATCCAGCGTTTCATCTTCAGCCAGCAGAGCAGCAATGGTTTCGTCTTTAATGACGCCAACCTGCGTGTAACGCTCCTGCTTGTCAGTGATGCGGTAAGCATCGCTGATGCGCGCTTCTGCCAGGGCAGCAACACGAGAAATCAGTGCGGTGTTAGCCGCTTCTGGCTGCCAGTCCCAGCGTGGTTTGCCAGCTTCTGCAACCAGGGCATTGATGTTTTCGATAACAATCTGCTGCTGATCGTGGCCAAAGACCACAGCGCCCAGCATCTGCTCTTCTGACAGGATCTCAGCTTCAGATTCAACCATCAGAACGGCATTCTGCGTACCCGCAACAACCAGATCCAGACGAGACTGTTTCAGCTCATCTGCAGTTGGGTTCAGAACATATTGATCGTTAATATACCCTACGCGCGCTGCACCGATTGGGCCATTGAACGGCAGACCTGACAGCGCCAGAGCGGCAGAAGCACCCATCATCGCAACGATGTCCGGGTGAACCTGTGGGTTAACAGAAACCACGGTTGCAATAACCTGGACTTCATTAACAAAGCCTTCCGGGAACAGTGGACGAATCGGGCGGTCAATCAGACGCGAAATCAGCGTTTCGCCTTCGCTTGGACGGCCTTCACGACGGAAGAAGCTGCCTGGGATACGACCAGCAGCGTAAGTACGCTCCTGATAGTTTACGGTCAGTGGAAAGAAGTCCTGACCTGGTTTAGATTTTTTCTGACCTACAACAGTGACGAACACTGCAGTATCGTCCATGCTCACCATTACAGCGGCTGTCGCCTGGCGAGCCATCATGCCGGTTTCCAGCGTGACGGTATGTTGACCATATTGGAATTTGCGTACGATCGGATTCAGCAAAGTCAAAGTCCTTAACTTCGGGGCATGGCTATCTGTAGCCCGCCATTGATTACCAATCTTCAGCTGCATCCTCGCGACTAATGACAACCCTCGACCGCCTCTGCGGTAAAGCCTCTCATTAGCCGCGCGAAATTCTGCAAACTAAAGATCACACTAAGCAACAATACATCAGTTTGGACCGGATTGCTGCCGATTGCTCGAAAAAAGGGGCCATAAAGGCCCCCTCTTCACGAAACTCGCACAAATCTGATCGTAAGCTGCACACAGTGCAAAAAACCACATAATGCCCCGACGATCAGATTTTTCAGACTTAGCGACGCAGACCGAGACTTTCGATCAGGCTGCTGTAGCGTGCAACGTCTTTACGCTTCAGGTAGTCCAGCAGCTTACGACGCTGAGATACCATGCGCAGCAGACCGCGGCGGCTGTGGTGGTCTTTTTTGTGCTCAGAGAAGTGACCCTGCAGATGGGTAATCTGCGCGGTCAACAGGGCAACCTGAACTTCGGTTGAACCGCTGTCGTTAGCACCACGGCCATATTTAGCAACGATCTCTGCTTTAGCTTCTACGCTTAGAGACATAATAAACTCCGGTAATAAATGAATGTATGGGTGCCGATCTCTAATTCAGCATCCCGCTTTAAAGCCGCACTATTCTACTCTGCGCCTGATAGCAACGCAAATGCCCCATCAGCGAAAAGTGGCCGCACGACTTAATCCTGATACTCAACCACTAAACGACGCGGCGCAAGACGCCCATCAGCGGCAATTTCTGCCATGCCGATAAACTTACGCGCTTCGCCTTCTGATACCCTGACCAGTCCCTGTGCAGGCGCATTACTCGCCTGTACTGGCTGTCCCAGGCGAAACAAATCTGCCACGGCAGTTGGGATATTCACTTCAGGGAAATCAGAGGCCGGGCTGTCCATTGGCAGCAGCAGCGGATCAAGCTGCGATTCCAGTGAGATGCCAGCGTCAGTGGCTTCCGCCAGCAGGGTATTGAGCTGCTCCAGCGTCACCATCCTTTCATAGGGATAACGGGCAACCTGCACACGACGCAGCATGGTGACATGCGCACCGCATCCCAGCTTTTCACCCAGATCATCAATGATGGTGCGGATATAGGTGCCTTTGGAGCAGTGAATTTCCAGCTCCAGCTCATTATCCTGCCAGCGAATAAACTGCAGCTCATAGACCGTAATCGGACGCGGTTCACGCTCGATCACAATGCCCTGACGCGCATACTCATACAGCGGACGTCCCTGATGCTTCAGTGCCGAAAACATTGAGGGCACCTGCAGCGTATCGCCGCGGAAGCTCTCCAGGGCGCTATCGAGTTCGGCCTGACTGAAGCTGACCGGACGCGTCTGCACGATGTTGCCATCGGCGTCTGACGTGTCAGTCCGCTCGCCCAGCCGGGCTATCACACGGTAGCGTTTGTCAGAATCCAGCAGATATTGGGAAAACTTGGTTGCTTCACCCAGGCAAATTGGCAACATGCCAGTGGCCAGGGGATCAAGCGCGCCGGTGTGTCCTGCGCGATTGGCGTTGAAGATACGCTTTACTTTCTGCAGGACATCATTCGACGAGACGCCTTGTGGCTTATCCAGCAACAACACGCCATGGACGTCGCGACCGCGACGACGCGGACGACTCATTACGCCTCCTCGTCATCGCCAGTGGCGTCCGGACCACGACGTTCAGCATCATTCTTCACAACGCTGGTGACGAGATTGGACATGCGCATCCCTTCAACTAACGAGTTATCGTAGAAGAAGGTCAGCTCAGGCACGATGCGCAGACGCATCGCTTTACCCAGCAGAATGCGAATATAACCTGACGCTTCTTTCAGCGCTTTCAGACCATGTTTAATGGCATCTTCATCTTTGTCGTTGAGGAAAGTGACGAACACTTTTGCGTAGGCAAGATCGCGTGACACTTCAACGCCAGACACCGTGACCATCATGCCGAGACGTGGATCTTTAATCTCACGCTGCAGGATCATCGCAATCTCTTTTTGCAGCTCTTGTGAAACGCGCTGCGGGCGACCAAATTCTTTCGCCATCATTATTTCTCCCAAATAATTCGGGAGGCCAGAGGCCTCCCAAATTGCAACACATCAGCAGTCTATTACTCGATGGTGCGTTTAATTTCGATGATTTCAAACACTTCGATCATATCGCCAACGCGAACGTCGTTGTAGTTCTTCACGCCGATACCGCACTCCATGCCGTTACGCACTTCGTTGACGTCATCTTTAAAGCGACGCAGAGATTCCAGCTCGCCTTCGTAAATCACCACGTTGTCACGCAGGACACGGATTGGATTGTGACGTTTGATGTTACCTTCCGTCACCATACAACCGGCAATGGCGCCAAACTTCGGTGATTTGAATACGTCGCGGACCGCAGCCAGACCAATGATCTGCTGTTTGTACTCTGGTGCCAGCATACCGCTCATCGCCGCTTTAACTTCGTCAATCAGGTTATAGATGACAGAGTAGTAGCGCAGATCCAGGCTTTCTGCGTCAATGACGCGACGCGCAGAGGCATCGGCACGAACGTTGAAGCCAAGCAGAATGGCGTTAGAAGCAGCCGCCAGGGTCGCATCGGTTTCGGTAATCCCGCCGACGCCTGAACCCACAATCTTCACCTTAACTTCATCGGTGGAGAGTTTCTGCAGAGAATCAGAGATGGCTTCGACAGAACCCTGAACGTCAGCTTTCAGAACGATGTTCAGTTCAGATACTTCGCCTTCGGTCATGTTAGCAAACATGTTCTCGAGCTTAGATTTCTGCTGGCGAGCCAGTTTAACTTCGCGGAATTTGCCCTGACGATAGAGTGCAACTTCGCGTGCTTTCTTCTCGTCACGTACCACAGTCGCTTCATCACCCGCAGCCGGTACACCGGACAGGCCCAGAATCTCAACCGGGATAGACGGACCCGCTTCCATGACTTCGCGACCCAGCTCGTCACGCATTGCACGAACACGGCCATATTCGAAACCACAAAGAACGATGTCGCCTTTGTTCAGCGTACCTTCACGTACCAGCACGGTGGCAACCGGACCACGACCTTTGTCGAGGAACGATTCAATCACCACGCCGCTCGCCATACCTTCACGGATAGCGGTCAGTTCCAGAACTTCCGCCTGCAGCAGGATAGCGTTTAACAGATCATCAATGCCGGTACCCGCTTTCGCAGAGACATTCACGAACATGTTTTCGCCGCCCCACTCTTCCGGAATGATACCGTACTGAGTCAGTTCGTTTTTAACACGATCCGGATCCGCTTCTGGCTTATCGCACTTGTTCACGGCAACCACAACCGGCACTTTCGCGGCTTTGGCGTGCTGAATAGCTTCAACAGTCTGTGGCATTACGCCATCGTCTGCTGCAACGACCAGGATAACGATGTCGGTAGCCTGCGCACCACGTGCACGCATTGCGGTAAACGCGGCGTGGCCCGGGGTATCCAGGAAGGTGACCATACCGTTGTCAGTTTCAACGTGGTAAGCACCGATGTGCTGTGTAATGCCGCCCGCTTCGCCAGAGGCGATTTTAGTGGAGCGGATATAGTCCAGCAGAGACGTTTTACCGTGGTCGACGTGGCCCATGATGGTAACAACCGGCGCACGAGACTCCTGCGCAGCATCGGTATCACGATCGTCCATTACCGCTTCTTCCAGCTCGTTTTCACGACGCAGGGTTACTTTGTGGCCCATCTCTTCGGCAACGAGCTGTGCAGTTTCCTGATCGATCACCTGGTTGATGGTCGCCATTGCGCCCATCTTCATCATCGCTTTGATGACCAGAGAACCTTTCACTGCCATTTTGTTAGCCAGTTCGGCTACGGTAATGGTTTCGCCAATCACAACATCACGGTTAACAGCCTGCGCTGGCTTGTTGAAGCCCTGCTGCAGTGCGCTAGGTTTGCGATGCTTGCCGCCTTTACCACCACGAACCTGCGCACGCGCTTCTTCACGGTCAGTTTTGGCTTCAGAGTGTTTGTTGCCTTTTTTCGCCGGACGCGCAGCTTTAGCAGTCGTCCGCGCACGCGCACGACCTGCTTCAACCTGACGGTCGTTTTCATCTTCCGCCTGACGGGCATGGGTAGAAGTGGTGACGTGATAGTCGCCTTTATCCTCTTCTTCCGGTTTTTCCCATTCAGCTGATTTCTCTTCAGCCAGACGGCGGGCTTCTTCGGCTACGAGGCGGGCAGCCTCTTCCAGCTTACGGCGCGCTTCTTCTTCAGCTTTACGCTTCAGTTCAGCAGCTTCTGCTTCGCGACGGGCTTTGTCTGATTGCGCAGCCTTTGTCACTTCGTCGGTAGGTTGATTTGTCACTTTGTCATTTTCCGCTGCTGCACGTTTGGCCTTATCAGCGGCTTCGCGCCTTGCTTTGTCTTCGGCTTCACGTTGCGCTTTCTGTTCAGCTTCGCGACGGGCTTTTTCTTCAGCCTCGCGTTGCGCCTGCTCTTCCGCTTCACGCTGCGCCTCGGCTTCAGCTTCTGCCTGAGCTTGCTCAGACTCTGCATCACCTTTCACATAGGTACGCTTTTTGCGGACTTCAATTTGCACCGACTTACTTTTACCCCCGGTGCCTGGAATATTCAAGGTGCTGCGCGTTTTACGCTGCAACGTCAGCTTAGCTGAACCGACCTGACCGTGTTCACGGTTCAGATGAGATAGTAAGGTTTCTTTCTCTTGCTGGCTCACCGCGTCATTTTCAGACTTAGGGATACCCGCATCAGCAAATTGCTGTACCAGGCGATCGACCGGAGTCTGAATTTCTGCGGCCAGCGATTTTACGGTTACATCTGTCATGCTGTTCCTTCCTGTTATTACGCGTCATCGCCGAACCAGCAGATATTACGTGCGGCCATAATCAGCGCGCCGGCTTGTTCATCAGACAGGCCTTCAATATCCGTCAGATCGTCAACACCTTGCTCAGCGAGATCTTCCAGCGTGCAAACGCCTTTCGACGCCAGGCGGAACGCCAGCGCACGATCGAGGCCTTCAAGATTCAGAAGATCCTCAGCGGGCTCCTGATTTCCAAGACTCTCTTCTTTCGCCAGTGCCAGGGTGGTTAACGCATTTTTTGCTCGTTCACGCAGGGCTTCAATGGTCTCTTCGTCGAGGCCGTCGACTTCCAGCAGCTCGTTGATTGGCACGTATGCCAGCTCTTCCAGCGAGGAGAAGCCCTCTTCCACCAGTACGGTGGCGAACTCTTCGTCGATGTCGAGATGTTTAGTGAACATATCGATCGCTGCATGTGCTTCAGCCTGATGCTTAGCCTGCAGATCATCGACGGTCATCACGTTCAGCTCCCAGCCACTCAGCTGCGAAGCGAGACGCACGTTTTGGCCGTTACGGCCGATCGCCTGAGCCAGATTGCCAGCTTCTACGGCGATATCCATGGTGTGATTATCTTCATCAACCACGATTGACGCCACATCGGCCGGAGCCATGGCGTTGATAACAAACTGTGCCGGGTTATCGTCCCACAGCACGATATCAATACGCTCGCCACCCAGTTCACTGGAAACTGCCTGAACACGCGCGCCGCGCATGCCCACACAGGCACCGACCGGATCGATACGTTTGTCGTTGGTTTTGACTGCAATTTTAGCGCGCGAACCCGGATCACGGGCGGCTGCTTTAATTTCAATCAGTTCTTCGCCAATTTCTGGCACCTCGATCCGGAACAGTTCAATCAGCATTTCGGGTTTGGAACGCGTGACGAACAGCTGCGCGCCACGCGCTTCCGGACGTACAGAGTAGAGTACGCCACGAATACGATCGCCTGGGCGGAAGTTTTCACGCGGCAGCATATCTTCGCGCAGAATGACCGCTTCGGCATTGCTGCCTAAATCGAGGGAAATGTTGTCGCGGTTAACTTTTTTCACCACACCGGTGATGATTTCGCCTTCCTGCTCACGGAACTGATCAACCACCATTGCGCGCTCAGCTTCGCGCACTTTTTGCACGATAACCTGCTTAGCAGTCTGGGTGGTGATACGGTCAAAGGTGACCGATTCAATCTGATCTTCGACATATTCGCCCAGATTGAATGCTTCATCTTCGAAGCGGGCCGCATCCAGCGTGATCTCGCGCGTCGGCTGTGTTACCTCTTCAACGATTTCCCAGCGGCGGAAAGTATCGAAATCGCCACTGCGGCGATCAATGCTGACGCGTACCTCAATTTCCTGCTCGTACTTTTTCTTGGTCGCAGTCGCCAGCGCGCTCTCCAGCGCTTCGAAGATTTTCTCACGCGGCAGGGCTTTTTCGTTAGAAACGGCTTCTACAACAGCTAAGATCTCTTTGTTCATCCTGGTTAGCCTCAATCCGGACTTTTAAAAGTGGGGGACCAGGTTCGCTTTCTGAATATTACTCAGCGCGAACACTTCATCGCTACCCTCAACGTGCACCGTGATCATCTCGCCATCAACTGACTTGATGGTTCCCTGCCATTTACGGCGGTTCTGAACGGCCATACGCAACACCAGGCTCACTTCTTCACCCATAAAGCGGGTGTAGTGTTCAGCGGTGAACAGAGGACGATCGAGTCCCGGTGAAGAGACTTCAAGGTTGTAAGGAACAGTAATAGGATCTTCAACATCCATTACCGCACTTACCTGGTGGCTGACATCGGCGCAATCATCGACATTGATGCCATCTTCACTATCAATATAGATGCGCAGGATAGATGTGCGACTACGAACGAATTCAATTCCAACCAGTTCGTAACCCAGCGCTTCTACGGGAGCCGATACCAACTCTGTCAATTTTTGCTCTAATGTGGACAAGCCCACCCCCAAGACATAAAAAAAGGGCCTATAGCCCAGTATTACGATTCGCTAATAACAAAAAACCCCGAATATTCGGGGCTTTTAATCACTGGACCCTGTATGCCGCAATGCGGCCCGGACTCCATCCAAAGAATTTTCTTTCAAAAAATAGCCGTGAATGCGTCCGTCGATGCATACAGTATATTTGAAAAAGAACTCAAAGGGAAAGTGGTTGCGGGGGCCGGATTTGAACCGACGACCTTCGGGTTATGAGCCCGACGAGCTACCAGGCTGCTCCACCCCGCGTCCGAAAACGTGGCGAATAATACGCCAGACCTGCAAAAAATGCAAGTGATACTACGATTTGGTACCGAGGACGGGACTTGAACCCGTAAGCCCAATCGGGCACTACCACCTCAAGGTAGCGTGTCTACCAATTCCACCACCACGGCACTGCACTGACCACAACGATTCGTTGTGCTGACGACCTTACTTAGGAATATCGCTGCCCGGTGTAACCGGTTGAGCTGGCTTTTCAGTCTGTTGAGAAGACTGCGCCGGCGCAGAAAGATTTTCCCACTCACTTCCTTTTGACGCTTTATTGCTGTTCAGATTACCCAGAACCAGGCTGATGATGAAGAACAATGCCGCTAAAATGCCAGTAGTACGGGTCATGAAATTACCTGAACCCGACGAACCAAACACTGTACCGGATGCGCCTGCACCGAATGAGGCTCCCATATCAGCGCCTTTGCCTTGCTGCAGCATGATCATACCCACGAGGGCGATAGCTACAATAAGGAAAACAACTAAAAGAGCTTCGTACATATTCAACCTGTTCCTTGCACGATAATCGTACAGTTAAAGCTTCACCAGTATTGATGGGGAGTCTCGTCATCACCCATCAGAAGCGGGTGTGAATACTAACCAAAGGCGCATATCTCTGCAAGTGCAATTTTTACCACCCGAACTGATTGCAGAAAAAAGCGCCATCCCGGTGATTTTACAGGCAGTTCCACACTCTGCAGACTGCCTGTTACTGTTTTAAACGGCCTTGACCTGATCGGCGATGCGATTCGCCAGTTCGGTGACCTGTGCTTCATTTTCGCCTTCGACCATCACACGAATCAATGGCTCGGTGCCGGACTTACGCAGCAGAACACGTCCGCGACCTGCCAGCGCTTTTTCCACTTCCGCGGTCACGGTTTTGACGGCATCGCTTTGCAGCGGATCATGTTCACCTGAAAAGCGCACGTTGACCAGAACCTGCGGCAGCATTTTCATACCACTGCAGAGATCGTGCAGGCTCATGTGGTTACGCACCATTGCAGTAAGTACTTGCAAACTTGCAACGATACCGTCGCCGGTCGTGGTTTTATCGAGCAGGATCACATGACCGGAGTTCTCAGCACCGAGACGCCAGCCCTTCTCCTGCATCTTCTCCAGCACATAACGGTCACCCACTTTGGCGCGGGTAAACGGAATGCCAAGCTGCTTCAGTGCTAACTCCAGTCCCATGTTACTCATCAGCGTACCCACTACACCGCCGCGTAACTGTCCCTGGCGCAATGCTTCACGTGCAATGATATAGAGGATCTGGTCGCCATCCACTTTGTCGCCCAGATGGTCAATCATCATGATACGGTCGCCGTCGCCGTCGTAGGCCAGACCAATATCAGCTTTCTCGGCCAGCACACGCTGCTGCAGCAGTTTGAGATCGGTGGCACCGCACTCTTTATTAATGTTCATGCCATCTGGCTGGACACCAATAGCAATGACGGTCGCACCCAGTTCACGCAATACATTCGGCGCGATGTGGTAGGTGGCACCATTGGCACAGTCGACCACAATCTTCAGGCCATTCAGATTCAGTTCGCTGGGGAATGTCCCTTTGCAAAACTCAATGTAACGCCCTGCGGCATCCACGATGCGGCTGGCACGGCCTAACTGCGCTGATTCAACACAGGTAATCGGCTTTTCCATTTCCAGCTCAATCGCTTCTTCAACGTCATCAGGCAATTTGGTGCCTTCGGAGGAAAAGAACTTAATCCCGTTGTCGTCAAACGGGTTGTGTGACGCCGAAATCACAATGCCCGCCTCTGCGCGGAAAGTGCGGGTCAGATAGGCGATGGCGGGCGTCGGCATCGGGCCGGTAAACGCCGCTGTCAGGCCTGCCGCAGCGAGGCCTGCTTCCAGCGCGGACTCCAGCATGTAGCCAGAGATACGGGTATCTTTACCAATAATGATCTTCTTAGAACCATGGCGCGCCAGCACTTTACCTGCGGCCCAGCCGAGCTTCAGGACAAAATCGGGGGTAATGGGGGTTTCACCGACTTTGCCGCGAATGCCGTCTGTACCGAAATATTTACGATTACTCATGATACTCCTTTTGCTCTTCGGGTCGCTTCGACCACGCGCATCGCTTCGGCCGTCTCTTTTACGTCATGCGCACGAATAATCTGCACGCCCTGCATGGCAGCAATCACCGCGCAGCTCAGGCTGCCGGTTAAACGCTGTGACGGGCCGACATTTAACAGCTGACCAATCATTGATTTACGCGACATCCCTACCAACAGCGGCAGACCGAAGTGGTGAAAATCGCCCAGATGAGCCAGCAGTTCATAATTGTGGCTGAGATTTTTACCGAAACCGAAGCCCGGGTCGAGTATCAGCCGCTTTTTTTTAATTCCCGCCGCTTCACAGCGTGCAATCTGCTGAGCGAAGTAAGTGTCCACTTCGCTTAAGATGTTTTCGTAAACCGGTGCCTGCTGCATGGTGCGCGGCTCGCCCTGCATATGCATTAAACAGACGGGAAGTCCGGTAGCGGCTGCAGCATCGAGCGCGCCTGGTTCAGTGAGTGAACGAACGTCATTAATGATGTGAGCACCCACTCGCGCAGCTTCCCGGATAACCTCGGCTTTAGAGGTGTCCACTGAGATCCAGACTTCGAAACGCTGGGCGATGGCTTCGACCACCGGAATCACCCGCTCCAGCTCTTCCTCCACACTCACTTCATCAGCGCCAGGACGGGTTGATTCACCGCCCACGTCGATAATGGTGGCACCTGCATTAACCATCTCATTGGTATGCGTCAGCGCATCAACCAGCGCGTTATGTTTACCACCATCTGAAAAGGAGTCCGGCGTGACATTCAGAATGCCCATCACATGAGGAAAAGATAAATCGAGATGGGAATCACGGGCAAACAACTTCATGGTGAAAACTCCTTGCTGATCAATATCTGGATGTAAAAAACCCCGGACCAGCCGGGGTTTTGTCTGACGATGTTGCGTCTTATTTGTTGTACTGCTCTGACATGGTATTGCCTGGGTTTGGCGTACGCGGTTCATCAACCGGACGTGGCGCCTTTGGCGTACCGTTGCTATCTGAGTTGCTGCCTGGATCTTCCCAGCCTGCTGGCGGACGCACTTCGCGGCGTGCCATCAGGTCGTCGATCTGCGGTGCATCAATGGTTTCATACTTCATCAGCGCGTCTTTCATCGCGTGAAGGATGTCCATGTTCTCACCCAGAATGCGGCGAGCACGCTGGTAGTTGCTGTCGATCAGGTGTTTGACTTCCTGGTCGATGATGCGGGCAGTTTCATCAGACATGTGTTTCGCTTTCGCGACAGAACGTCCAAGGAACACTTCACCCTCTTCTTCTGCATACAGCAACGGACCCAGTTTTTCAGAGAAGCCCCACTGCGTCACCATGTTACGTGCCAGGTTAGTCGCGACTTTGATGTCGTTAGACGCACCGGTAGAAACACGTTCTGCACCGTAGATGATCTCTTCTGCCAGACGACCGCCGTAAAGCGTTGAAATCTGGCTTTCCAGTTTCTGACGGCTGGCGCTGATCGCGTCGCCTTCAGGCAGGAAGAAGGTCACACCCAGCGCACGGCCGCGCGGGATAATCGTAACTTTATGGACCGGATCATGCTCTGGTACCAGGCGACCAATAATCGCGTGGCCGGCTTCGTGGTAAGCCGTTGACTCTTTCTGCGATTCCGTCATCACCATGGAGCGACGTTCCGCACCCATCATGATTTTATCTTTCGCTTTCTCGAACTCAACCATCGACACCACACGCTTGTTTGAACGGGCGGCGAACAGCGCTGCTTCGTTGACAAGGTTGGCCAGATCGGCACCGGAGAAGCCTGGGGTACCACGTGCAATGATCGCTGCATCAATATCGGTAGCCAGTGGCACACGACGCATATGCACTTTCAGGATCTGCTCACGACCGCGTACATCGGGCAGGCCTACAACAACCTGACGGTCAAAGCGGCCCGGACGCAGCAGCGCAGGGTCCAGTACGTCAGGACGGTTAGTCGCGGCGATAACGATAATACCTTCGTTACCTTCAAAACCATCCATCTCAACCAGCATCTGGTTCAGCGTCTGCTCACGTTCATCATGACCACCGCCTAAACCGGCGCCACGCTGACGGCCAACGGCATCGATTTCATCGATGAAGATGATGCACGGTGCCGCTTTCTTAGCCTGTTCGAACATGTCGCGCACACGGGATGCACCGACACCGACAAACATTTCCACAAAGTCAGAACCGGAGATAGTGAAGAAAGGCACCTTCGCTTCGCCAGCAATCGCTTTTGCGAGCAAGGTTTTACCGGTACCCGGTGGCCCCACCATCAGAACGCCTTTTGGAATTTTACCGCCCAGCTTCTGGAAACGGCTCGGCTCACGCAGATATTCCACCAGCTCAGCCACTTCATCTTTCGCTTCGTCACAACCTGCGACGTCAGCGAAAGTGGTTTTAATCTGGTCTTCCGTCAACATGCGGGCTTTGCTTTTGCCGAAGGACATCGCGCCCTTTCCGCCACCGCCCTGCATCTGACGCATAAAGAAGATCCACACACCGATCAGCAGCAGCATCGGGAACCACGAAATGAAGATTGAAGCCAGCAGGCTTGGTTCTTCCGGCGGTTCGCCAACCACTTTGACGTTTTTGGTCAAGAGGTTATCGAGCAACTTAGGATCATTGACAGGAATGTAGGTGGTATATTTATTGCTGTCTTTTTTGACAACGTTAATTTCACGCCCGTTAATGCGTGCCTCGCGGACCTGATCCTGGTTCACTTCCGACAGGAAGGTTGAATAATCAACCCGACGGCCATTCGACTCGCTGGGCCCAAAGCTCTGGAATACTGACATCAGCACGACCGCGATGACTAACCAGAGAATCAGGTTTTTCGCCATGTCACTCAAGGGATTAACCTCATATTACATCGGTGTTAACAGATAGCGTAGGGTACTATAGTTCCTGCATACATGGAATCGCAGCAACGCTGCGGACTTCTCCAGCAATTTGGTTATAGTTTGCGCCCAGTCGCCACAATGTACACTTCACGTGAACGAGAACGTGAAGCGTCCGGCTTACGAATTTTTACTTTCGTAAACAGGGAGCGAATTTCCCGCAGGTATTCATCGAAGCCATCTCCCTGAAACACTTTCACTACAAAACTGCCGCCAGGTGCCAGGATATCCCGACACATCTCCAGCGCCAGCTCCACTAAATACATCGACCGGGGAATATCTACGGCAGGTGTACCACTCATATTCGGCGCCATGTCGGACATGACAACCTGAACTTTCTGATCGCCAACGCGCTCAAGCAGCGCATTGATCACCGATTCTTCACGAAAATCGCCCTGAAGGAAATCGACACCGACTATTGGATCCATTGGCAGGATATCACAGGCAATGACGCGCCCTTTGTTCCCGATTTGCTGTACCACATATTGCGACCAGCCACCGGGTGCGGCACCCAGATCTACCACGGTCATACCGGGTTTGAACAGCTTGTCACCCTGTTGTATTTCATCAAGTTTAAACCAGGCGCGCGAGCGCAACCCTTTTTTATGCGCCTGGAGCACATATTTATCGCTAAAGTGTTCCTGAAGCCAGCGGCCGGAGCTGGCTGAACGCTTTTTACCCGTCATATTATTTCCAACTAAATCGTCATCGTAGCGATAAACCTGCACGCAATGGGTTGCGTCGATTTGGTGATATACCCGAGATGGCGGTAGAATGAACCGTTTTCAATCCCTGAGTAAGTAAAAAACTACGATGAATCTAAGTACCAAACAAAAACAGCACCTCAAGGGCCTCGCCCATCCACTCAAGCCCGTGGTTATGCTGGGTGGCAACGGCCTGACTGAAGGCGTGCTGGCCGAAATCGAGCAGGCTCTGGCGCATCACGAACTGATCAAGGTAAAAATCGCCTCGGAAGATCGTGAAACGAAACAGCTGATCGTTGAAGCTATCGTGCGTGAGACCGGTGCCAGCAACGTACAGGTGATCGGCAAAACGCTGGTGCTGTATCGCCCCTCTAAAGAGAGCAAAATTTCTCTGCCACGTTAAGTGGGCAAAGAAAGTGACATGCTCTTACCTCAGATAAAAGGCCGCGATGCGGCCTTTTTCTTTTCTTTACATTGTGCTTTAACGCTTTTCAAAGCGTAGCAACATCTTAAAGGTATTCCACCTTCAGGATTTCGTACTCAACGTCGCCGCCTGGGGTTTTAACAATAGCCACATCATCGGCCTCTTTTCCCACCAGGCCACGCGCCATTGGCGAATTGACCGAAATCAGATTTTGCTTAAAGTCCGCTTCGTCATCGCCCACGATACGATAAGTCGACTCTTCGTCGGTCTCGACATTCAGTACGGTTACCGTTGCGCCGAAAATTACGCGGCCAGTTTTAGGCATCTGGGTGACGTCGATCACCTGCGCATTGGAGAGTTTGGCTTCAATCTCCTGAATACGCCCTTCACAAAAACCCTGCTCTTCACGCGCAGCATGGTATTCCGCGTTCTCTTTTAAATCGCCGTGTTCGCGTGCGTCAGCGATAGAGGCGATAATGCGCGGGCGCTTCACGGTTTTCAGCTCGTTCAGCTCTTCGCGCAATCTTTCAGCGCCTCTTAACGTCATCGGAATCTGATTCATTTAAGCTCCTCGCCCTCTTTCCTGTTAACGATGTCATCCTGACCGGTGACTGCAGAAAAAA
Organism: Pantoea hericii; assembly: GCF_014155795.1. Classification (NCBI taxonomy): domain Bacteria; kingdom Pseudomonadati; phylum Pseudomonadota; class Gammaproteobacteria; order Enterobacterales; family Erwiniaceae; genus Pantoea; species Pantoea hericii. The sequence goes on along the minus strand of NZ_SCKV01000003.1, from coordinate 183,821 downwards.
GCGTTCTGCGGCACATTAGCCCGTTTTTGCAAATAAAAGAATCCTGACCCGGAGATGCTTCCAGGCCAGAAAAGAGTTTTGCAATTTGATACGTATTTTACCCCAGAGTTCACTGCGGGTCATCGTTTACTTTGCACCGTCCGGCAACGTAGTATTGACGCCCTCACCTGCCAGTTACCGCGAGATTATGCGATTTTCACGACTTGTTACCGGATTAAGCTGTGCATTTATGCTGCAGGCACACGCAGCGCCAGTTGATGAATACATGCAGTACCTGCCAGACGGTGCCAATCTGGCGCTGATGGTCCAGAAAGTGGGTGCTTCAACACCGATCATTGATTATCACGGAAAACAGATGGCCCTGCCCGCCAGTACCATGAAAGTGGTGACGGCGCTGGCGGCATTACTGGAACTGGGGGGCGATTTCCGTTTTCAGACCACTTTTGAGACTCGCGGCGCCATTATAGATGGCACCCTGAACGGCGATTTAGTCGCACGTTTCGGCGGTGATCCTACTTTAACCCGTCAGGATCTGCGCAACATGGTCGCGGCGATTAAGAAGCAGGGTATTAACCATATCAAAGGCAATCTGGTTATCGACACGTCCGTGTTTGCCAGTCACGACATGGCGCCGGGCTGGCCGTGGAACGATATGACTCAGTGCTTCAGCGCCCCGCCGGGTGCAGCGATTGTTGATAAGAACTGTTTCTCGGTATCGCTCTACAGCGCGAATACGCCGGGTGAAAATGCCTTTGTTCGCATCGCCTCCTATTATCCGGCGCATATGTACAGCCAGGTCCGCACCATCGGCCGCAACAGCGGCGAAGGGCAATATTGTGAACTGGATGTGGTGCCGGGCGAGCTGAACCGCTACACGCTGACTGGCTGTATGCGTCAGCGTGCCGAACCGCTGCCGCTGGCCTTTGCCGTGCAGGATGGTGCGGCCTGGGCTGGCGAGATTCTCAAGGCGGAACTGCGGTCGTCAGAGATTGATTACAGCGGGCATCTGGTGCGTCAGACGCAGGTCACGGAGCCTGGCACCGTACTGGCATCGACCCAGTCCGCGCCGCTGCATACGCTGCTGCACACCATGCTGAAGAAGTCAGACAACATGATTGCCGACACGGTGTTCCGCACTATTGGTCATCACTACTTCAACGTACCAGGAACGTTCCGTGCCGGGCAGGATGCGGTTCGTCGTATCCTGAAAGCGAAAGCCAACGTCGATATGGGCAACAGCATCCAGGTCGATGGTTCCGGCCTGTCGCGCCACGACCTGATTTCACCGCAAACCATGATGCAGGTGTTGCAGTTCATTGCGAAGAATGACAACACGCTGGATTATATTTCGATGCTGCCGCTGGCTGGCTATGATGGCACGCTGCAATATCGGGGCGGCCTGCATGAAGCAGGGCTGGATGGCAAAGTCTCGGCGAAAACCGGTTCACTGCAGGGCGTCTATAACCTGGCGGGCTTTATCACCACCTCAAGTGGCGCGCGGGTGGCGTTCGTTCAGTTCCTTTCCGGGTATGCGGTACCGCCGGAAGATCAACGTACCCGTCGTATTCCCCTGGTGCGTTTCGAGAGCCGACTCTACCGCGATATCAATCAGAACAACTGATGACGCCGTAATAAAAACGCAGCAGGTGATCAACCTGCTGCGTTTTTTTATGGCTGAACGCTTCAGAAGCGGATACCAGCGTCGCCCTGAAGTGCTGGCTCCAGAAAGAACAATGCCCCCTTTCATTCCTGAAAGGGGGCATCCTATATCACGCTGTAGCAGACGCGCGGTTAACGCTGATAGATGATTTCAACACCTTCGTCGTCTTCATCATCCCAGTCGTCATCCCACTCTTCATCTTCCACTTCGACCGTGTTTTCAATGGTTTCTTTGTGGTAATCGTCCCACATAAACTCCACTTTTTCCGGCTGTTTCTCTTCAAGCTCGGCTTCTTTCGGGTTGGCATTGATGAAGCTCATCACGTCCCAGCAGAGTTCGTTGACACCAGTACGGCTTGCGGCAGAGATCAGGTAATACTTATCTTCCCAGCCCAGCGCTTCAGCAACGGCTTTTGCCCGTGACTGCGCTTCTTCTTCGCTAATCAGATCAATCTTGTTGAAGACCAGCCAGCGTGGCTTGTTGAACAGCTTCTCGCTGTACTTTTCGAGCTCGCCGAGAATAATGCGGGCATTTTCAACCGGATCGCTTTCATCGATCGGATCGATGTCGATCAGGTGCAGCAATACGCGGCAACGCTCAAGGTGTTTCAGGAAGCGGATACCGAGGCCAGCACCGTCTGCTGCGCCTTCAATCAGGCCAGGAATATCAGCCACGACGAAGCTCTGCTCGCTGTCCATACGGACTACGCCCAGGCTCGGCACAAGCGTGGTAAATGGATAGTCCGCCACTTTTGGTTTGGCAGCTGAAACAGCACGGATAAAGGTTGATTTACCGGCGTTCGGTAAGCCCAGCATCCCAACGTCTGCCAGCAGCATCAGCTCCAGCTGCAGGTCACGTTTTTCACCTGGAGTACCCATCGTTTTCTGACGAGGACTGCGGTTCACTGAGGATTTGAAGCGCGTGTTGCCCAGACCATGCCAGCCGCCCTTGCCGACCATCAGTTTCTGGCCGTGACGCGTCATGTCACCGAGTGTCTCACCGGTACCCTGATCGATAACCCGGGTGCCGACTGGCACTTTAACTTCGATATCTTTACCGCGTTTGCCTGTACAGTCGCGGCTCTGGCCGTTCTGTCCGCGCTCTGCCCGGAAAGATTTTTCGAAACGATAATCGATAAGGGTATTGAGGTTTTCATCAGCGATCAGATAAACATCACCGCCGTCACCGCCATCACCGCCATCAGGGCCGCCTCTCGGGATATATTTTTCGCGGCGGAAGCTCACGCAACCATTACCGCCATCACCGGCGACGACCAAAATTGTCGCTTCATCTACAAACTTCATTTTCTATCTCCGTCACACAATCGTCTGCAGCACTCTGCAGACGGGTCCGCCAGGGTCTTCTGCGCTGACCAGCGGCGGATAAATCAGGATTGGCTTTCGCCAGTGCGTACACAAAGTGTACAGCAAACTTTTGTGATGCGTCGCTTTTACCGCAACAGACCGCAGAATGTAAAAAGCCCCGCAGGAGCTGCGGGGCCTTCAATTCGTGCGTTCAGACGTTAAACGTCTGCGTCACGACAACCTTACTCAGCAACGATGCTGATGTATTTACGGTTGTTCGGACCTTTAACTTCGAACTGTACTTTACCGTCTGCGGTAGCAAACAGGGTGTGGTCACGACCACAACCTACATTGGTACCGGCGTGGAATTTGGTGCCACGCTGACGAACGATGATGCTACCTGCCAGAACAGATTCGCCACCGAAACGCTTTACACCCAGACGTTTTGCATTGGAGTCACGACCATTTCGAGTCGAACCACCAGCCTTTTTATGTGCCATTTGTCAGATCTCCTCTTACGCCGTGATACCAGTGATTTTCACATCAGTGAACCACTGACGATGGCCTGCTTGCTTACGGTAGTGCTTACGACGACGAAACTTAACAATCTTAATTTTCTCGCCACGACCGTGAGCAACAACTTCTGCCTTGATCATTCCGCCTGAAACCAGTGGCGCGCCGATTTTCACGTCTTCGCCATTAGCAATCATCAGAACCTGGTCAAACTCAATCGTTTCACCGGTTGCGATGTCCAGCTTTTCCAGGCGAACGGTCTGACCTTCGCTAACTCGGTGTTGTTTACCACCACTTTGGAAAACCGCGTACATATAAAACTCCGCTTCTGCGCTTGCCTTTTAGTTCATCAGGCGGCGCGCTAAATATTCACAATAGGGCGCGAATTCTACGCAAAACTCCAGAAGAAGACAAGAGCACTTTGCACACTCTTGCAGAAAAAAAACACAGGCTGAATGCAACCGTTTCTCAGGCACAAAATTCAAGTACAATCAGTAACAGATTACCTGAACGCTGGCTGAGTAAACCACTTACCATGGCAGAGATAACGAGTCATAGCTGAAAAGACGAATGAACTTAGAACAGATTAATGAATTAACCGCACAGGATATGGCTGCCGTTAACCAGACCATCCTCGACCAGCTGAATTCAGATGTCTCGCTCATCAACCAGTTGGGCTATTACATCATCAGTGGTGGGGGCAAGCGTATCCGTCCCATGATTGCCGTGCTCTCCGCACGTGCCATGGGCTACAAGGGCGACCTGCACGTGACCAATGCGGCGCTGATCGAATTTATCCACACCGCCACGCTGCTGCATGACGATGTCGTGGATGAATCCGATATGCGTCGTGGCAAAGCGACCGCGAACGCGGCGTTTGGCAATGCGGCAAGCGTGCTGGTCGGTGACTTTATTTATACCCGCGCCTTCCAGATGATGACCAGCATGGGTTCGCTGCGTATCCTGGCGCTGATGTCAGAGGCAGTAAACGTCATTGCTGAAGGTGAAGTCCTGCAGCTGATGAACGTCAATGATCCCGACATCACTGAAGAAAGCTACATGCGCGTCATTTACAGCAAGACAGCGCGTCTGTTTGAAGCCGCCTCGCAGGCTTCTGCAATTCTGGCTGAAGCCACACCTGAAGAGGAAAAAGCCCTGCAGGATTATGGGCGCTATCTGGGTACGGCTTTCCAGTTAATTGACGACTTACTGGATTACAGTGCTGATGGTGAAACGCTGGGTAAAAATACTGGCGATGACCTGAGTGAAGGCAAACCCACCCTGCCACTGCTGCATGCGATGCAGCACGGCTCGCCTGAACAGGCGAAGATGATCCGTGAAGCCATTGAACAGGGAAATGGCCGCCATCTGCTGGAACCCGTACTGGAAGCGATGAATCAGTGTGGTTCTCTGGAGTGGACGCGCAGTCGTGCCGAACAGGAAGCGGATAAAGCCATTGAGGCCCTGAGAATTCTGCCGGAATCACCATGGCGCAGTGCCCTGGAGTCGCTGGCGCACATGTCAGTTCAGCGCGATTTTTGATCCCTCACGGAGCCTTCCGGGCTCCGTTTTCATCTCATCCGTCCCCATTATTCTTATTTCCTGCAAGCATTTGCACACCTTTTGCGAGTCATCCCACAGACCCGGCGCTGGATCTAAAAATAACTGGAAATTAATGGAAACTTTTTGCTATAAAACCCCTGTTCTTTCCAGATGGCACTAAAAAGGAAAGCCAACGTCCTGCTGGACGACGCAATGACAAGGAAAAGGAGAACAGGTTATGGAAAAAATAAAGGAAGACTGGCATCCGGCTGACATTATCGCGGCGCTGCACAAACGCGGTATGACGCTGGCAGCACTATCACGCGCATCGGGTCTGAGTTCGTCAACACTGGCTAATGCGCTGACGCGCCCGTGGCCCAAAGGAGAATGGCTGATCGCCGACGCGCTAACGATTCACCCGAGTGAGATCTGGCCCAGTCGATATTATGATCCCCACACCCACCGCCTGCTGGATCGCAGAAAACGTATCCGGACGCCTGCAGCGCATTCCGACAGCAACTGAGACCGCAGGCTATTTTCAGGCGAAAAAAAACCAGCCCTGAAGGGGGCTGGCTTTTTGAGTGCCTCAGCAGACTTACTCTTCGCTGACACGCTCGATGTTCGCGCCCATTGCTTTCAGTTTATCTTCGATGTGCTCATAGCCACGATCGATGTGATAAATGCGATCAACGAACGTCGTGCCTTCCGCAATACAACCCGCCAGAACCAGGCTGGCAGAAGCACGCAGATCGGTCGCCATCACCTGCGCACCTGACAGGGTTTCAACCCCATGACAGATTGCCGTGTTGCTCTCAATCTCAGCATGTCCGCCCATGCGAATCAGTTCAGGGATATGCATAAAACGGTTTTCGAAAATGGTTTCGGTAATCAGACCCGTGCCTTCCGCAACCATGTTTAACAGGGTGAACTGTGCCTGCATATCTGTCGGGAACCCCGGATGCGGAGCGGTGCGCACGTTAACCGCTTTTGGTCGCTTGCCGTGCATGTCCAGACTGATCCAGTCTTCACCGGTTTCAATATCGGCACCCGCATCACGCAGCTTAGCCAATACAGCATCCATGGTATCTGGCTGGGTTTTGTGGCACATCACTTTGCCGCCTGAAATGGCAGCAGCCACCAGGAAGGTACCGGTTTCGATACGATCGGGCAGAACGCGATAAACACCGCCACCCAGACGCTCAACGCCTTCGATGGTGATTTTGTCGCTACCTGCGCCACTGATTTTGGCACCCAGGGTGTTAAGGAAGTTGGCGGTATCGACAATTTCCGGCTCACGCGCCGCATTCTCGATCACAGTGGTACCTGTCGCCAGCGTCGCTGCACTCATGATAGTGACCGTTGCGCCAACGCTGATTTTGTCCATGACAATCAGCGCGCCTTTCAGGCGTCCATTGACTGAGGCTTTAACGTAGCCCTCTTCCAGTTTGATCTCAGCACCCAGCTGTTCCAGACCGGTGATATGCAGATCAACCGGACGCGCGCCGATAGCGCAGCCACCCGGCAGAGAAACCTGACCCTGACCAAAACGCGCCACCAGCGGACCCAGCGCCCAGATTGAGGCACGCATGGTTTTGACCAGGTCATAAGGCGCACAAAACACATCTACCGCACTGGCATCGACATGCACAGAACCGTTGCGTTCGACCTTCGCACCCAGCTGGCTCAGCAGTTTCATGGTGGTATCAATGTCGCGCAGCTTTGGCACGTTCTTAATCTCTACCGGCTCTTCAGCCAGCAGGGCAGCAAACAGAATAGGAAGTGCGGCGTTCTTTGCCCCGGAAATGGTGACTTCACCACTTAAACGGGTGGGGCCTTGCACACGAAATTTTTCCATCAACACGGCTCTCGATTAACTAGCTAAAAATTGGACTCGCTCACGGCGAGTTCACCACGCAGAAGGATCAGAAACCGTTGAGTTTACGGTCACGTGCCCATTCAGCGGGAGTATAAGTTTTGATAGAGACAGCATGCATGCGGTTATCCGCGATGAATTCCATCAGCGGCGCATAGACAGCCTGCTGCTTTTTCACGCGGCTCAGTTCGCCAAACAGTTCGCCTACGGCGATCACCTGAAAATGGCTGCCATCGTTGCTCATCACATGAACTTCGTCTAAAGGCAATGCGGCCATCAGCACGGCCTGAATTTCACTGTTTTCCATTGGGCTTAACTTCACTTAATAATAATAAGGCTGACATAGTAGAGGAAAGCGGCTGACTCTTAAATACGCAAAAGCCCCTGCTGGAAACAGGGGCTTAGCATAACAACCGGAAATCAGGCGCTTTTATCCGCAGAAACAATAATCTGTTGCAGATTGTAAAGGGTAATCAGCGAGCGCAGTTTGTCACTGATGCCTGTAAAGCATGGGGTTATACCCTGTGCACGCGCGATTTCCCGCAAGTGCACCAGCAGGGCGAGACCGGAAGAGTCCACCCGCTCCAGCCCCGCGACGTCGATAGTATCGACATCTTTGATCAGCGTCTCGCGTTGCTGCCACAGGCTCATCAGCGTGTCGCGATCCAGTTCGCCTTTAAGTAATAGCGTGCTGGCTTCCCGCTCCCAGCGTAACGATTCGTGCATTATTGTTGTTTATCCAGCGTGATCGGTTGTGCCGCAGAAGACTTCAGTTGTGCCGTCAGACCATCAATACCTTTGGTACGCAACAAATCGCTCCACTCATTTTGTTTCGTGGTGATCATGCTGACGCCTTCGGCGATCATGTCATAAGCCTGCCATTTCCCGCTCTGGCTATTTTTACGCCACTGGAAATCGAGGCGTACCGGCGGACGTCCATTTGGGTCAATAATGGTGACACGAATAGCGACAATCTGGGCGTCGCCTAACGGCTGTTCGGGCTGAATCTGGTAGCTCTGGCCGTTATAGAGTGCCAGTGCCTGACCATACGCCTGCGCCAGGTAATCACCAAAGGCGCTGAAATAGGCTTCACGCTGAGCAGGTGTTGAGTCACGATAGTAGCGTCCCAGCACTAACGCGCCTGCATATTTAATCTGCACATATGGCAGGAGCTCCTGACGCACAATCTCACGCAGGTAGTTGGGATCCTGCTTGATTTTCGGCTGCTCATTTTTCAGACGGGTGAATGTCTTCTGCGCCGCTTCGTTCATCAGCTTGTAAGGATTGCTCTGATCGGCTGCGGTCGCCGTCAGCGGTACCGCTACCACCAGCATGGCAATCATCAATAAACGTTTAAACATGGTAAACCCTCTTCTTTAAGGTTGAGCCGGTGCCGCAGGCGCAGCACTGTCGCCTTCCTGCGCGTCTTTGGAGTCAGTTTTTTGTTTGTTATCGCCGCTCTTATAAAGGAACTGGCCGATCAGGTCTTCGAGCACCATGGCTGACTTCGTATCACGCAGCGTATCGCCATCTTTCAGCATCGCCGAGCCGAGCTCAGGATCGTCAAAGCCTAAGTTCAGCGCCAGGAACTGCTCACCCAGCAGGCCCTGAGTACGGACAGCCAGCGAGCTGGTATCTGAAATTTTATTCGCATACTGATCGCTGATCTCCATGGTGACACGCGGCAGCAGCGTTTTCGGCTCAAGCGCTATTTCTGTCACCCGGCCAATGACCACACCACCAATTTTGACCGGCGAACTGGCTTTCAGGCCGCCGATATTGTCAAAGGTCGCGTAGAGTTTCCACGTCGGCTCTGTGCCCATCGACTTTAAATCGGCGACGCGCAGACAGAGAAACAATGCGGCGATCAACGCCATAATCATAAAAATGCCAACCCAGATTTCGCTTTTTTTGCTTTGCATTGCATCAATTCCCAAACATCAGTGCTGTCAGCACAAAATCCAACCCGAGCACCGCCAGTGAAGCATGTACTACGGTACGCGTTGTCGCGCGACTGATCCCTTCAGAAGTGGGAATCGCGTCATAGCCATTAAAAAGAGCAATCCAGGTGACCGTTACGGCAAAGACGGCGCTTTTGATGATGCAGTTAACGATATCGGTTCGGAAATCGACCGCGTTCTGCATAGCTGACCAGAAGAAACCGGGATCGATCCCCTTCCAGCTCACGCCAACCAGTGCACCGCCTGCAATACCGACCGCAGTGAAGATCATGGTCAGTAGCGGCATGCTGATAAAACCGGCCCAGAAGCGCGGCGAGACTACCCGGCGCAACGGATCCACCGCCATCATCTCCATACTGGAGAGCTGTTCAGTGGCTTTCATCAGGCCGATTTCAGCCGTCAGTGCCGATCCTGCCCGTCCGGCAAACAGCAGCGCGGTAACAACCGGCCCCAGTTCACGCAGCAAGGAGAGCGCCACCAGCATACCCAGACTGGTTTCTGCACCATAGGTGTTCAGCACCAGATAGCCCTGCAGTCCGAGCACCATGCCGATAAACAGACCTGAAACCACAATAATCAGTAACGACAGTACGCCAACACTATAGAGTTGTTTGATCAGTAGCGGCGTATGTCTGCGGAACGCGGGTTTTCCCACCAGCGCGTGAAACAGCATTAATCCTGCGCGTCCAAAACTGGCGCACGTTTCAATTCCCTGACGACCGAATGACGCCAGCGCCTTCAAGACCATCTGTTTAGTTACTCCCTGAGCCGGTTAAATCAGCGAGATAGTCGCCGGCAGGAAAACGGAAGGGAACCGGACCATCCGCATGGCCATCAATAAACTGGCGCACGCGCGGGTCATTATTCTCTCGCAGTTCCGGCGTGGTGCCGTGTGCGATAATTTTTTGTCCGGCCACGATATAGGCATAGTCCGCAATACTCAGTACTTCCGGTACGTCGTGCGAGACCACAATACAGGTCAGGCCCAGAGCATGGTTAAGTTCGTCGATTAATTTTACCAGCACGCCCATGGTAATGGGATCCTGTCCGACAAAAGGTTCGTCGAACATGATCAGCTCCGGCTCAAGCGCAATTGCACGCGCCAGTGCCACACGGCGTGCCATCCCGCCCGACAGCTCAGCTGGTTTCAGCTGGGCAGCACCGCGCAGACCCACCGCTTCCAGCTTCATTAATACGGTGCTGTGCAGAATCGGTGCAGGCAGACGGGTATGTTCACGCAGCGGCCAGGCCACATTTTCATAGACCGTTAAGTCAGTAAACAGGGCACCAGACTGGAACAGCATGCTCATTTTCTTGCGCGCTTCGTACAATTTAGCGCGTGACAATGACGGAATGTTTTCGCCACGGAAAAAGATTTCACCGCTGGTTGGCTGAAGTTGCCCCCCAATCAGGCGTAGCAGAGTGGTTTTTCCTATCCCCGATGGCCCCATTATCGCCGTGACTTTCCCTTTCGGCACGGTCAGCGAAATGTCGTCGAAGATAGTGCGATCTCCGCGCGAAAAACTCACGCCACGAACCTCAACCAGATTCGTTTGCTGCTGGATCATTATTACCTCTTGTAAGGATCGGGCGTAAACATGGGGTACGATGGTAGCCTGTTCGGTCCTGATTCACGATAGCTTTACAGAAACTTACCGCTAAGATTTGGCGAAAATGGTCATTAAATTTACTTTTGCCGTTCAGGCGGTCAAAATCAGCGCCTGTCTCGCCAAACAGAACCTTAAACCGGTCGGGAAAAGCATTGCCGGCCCGGGTTTTTACGCAAGGATTTTTCATGTTCTTAGCTTCTGCACTGCTGATTATCGGTTTGCTTTTACTGGCATATGGTGCCGATCGTCTGGTGTTTAGCGCCTCAATATTGTGTCGATCTTTTGGCATCCCGCCACTGATTATCGGCATGACCGTTGTCAGCATCGGCACCTCGCTGCCCGAGATGATCCTCTCCTTTTCAGCGGCGCAGCATGGCCAGATGGATCTTGCTGTGGGTACCGCGCTCGGCTCGAATATTACCAACATTTTACTGATCCTCGGTGCCGCTGCGCTCATGCACCCGCTTTACGTCCATTCTAATCTGATACGCCGCGAACTTCCGTTAATGTTGCTGGTTACCCTGCTCAGCGGATTCATGCTGTTTGACAATCAGCTTAGTCGACTGGATGGAATTGGCCTGATCGCCATAGCCGCTATTTATCTGATGGTGGTGATTCGCATTGCACGGAAAGCGGAACAGGACAATAACGACACCCTGACCCGCGAACAGCTGGCCGAACTGCCTCGCGAAGAGAGCGGAAATACAGTGGCCTTTCTCTGGCTGGCCGTCGCGCTGATTATACTGCCGATGTCGACGCGGATGGTGATCGATAATGCGACCGCTTTTGCCGACTACTTTGGCGTCAGTGAACTGGTCATGGGCCTGACGCTTATCGCCGTGGGAACCAGCCTGCCTGAGCTGGCAACGGTCATTGCGGGTGCGCTGAAAGGTGAAGATGATATCGCGATCGGCAATCTGATCGGCGCCAACATTTATAATATTGCCATCGTGCTGGGCCTGCCGGCGCTGATTCATCCTGGCAGCATCGACTATCACGCTTTTGCCCGTGATTATTGGGTGATGCTGGGCGTCAGCGTGCTGTTTGCCCTGCTTTGCCTGCTTCGTCGCCGTCGGGTTGGTCGCACGGCAGGCTTAATTTTACTCTGTGGTTTCTTCGTCTGGGTGACGCTGCTCTGGATGCAGCCAGCATTTATGGACGGTTAACAAGGACAGACTCACTATGTCATATCAGCAACCAACAGCATTTGATTTTCAGCAGGCGGGAAAAACTGTCCTGCGCATCGAGCGTGAAGGACTGGAACAACTCGATCAATATATCAATGACGATTTCGCCCGCGCCTGCGCCCTCATTTATGCCTGTCAGGGAAAAGTGGTGGTCATGGGCATGGGCAAGTCTGGCCATATCGGCAAAAAAATGGCGGCGACCTTTGCCAGTACCGGCACGCCCGCCTTTTTTGTGCATCCGGCTGAAGCCAGCCATGGCGATCTGGGGATGGTGAGCAAAAATGATGTGGTCATCGCCATCTCTAACAGCGGTGAGTCCAGCGAAATTCTTGCGCTGATCCCAGTGTTAAAACGTCAGCATATTTCGCTGATCTGCATCACCGGACGGCCTGACAGCGCGATGGGACGGGTTGCCGATGTGCATCTTTGTGTTCATGTTCCGCAGGAAGCGTGTCCGCTGGGTCTGGCGCCCACCTCCAGCACGACGGCCACGCTGGTGATGGGTGACGCGCTTGCGGTTTCGCTGCTGGAAGCGCGTGGATTCACGGCGGAAGACTTTGCCCTCTCCCATCCTGGCGGTGCGCTGGGCCGCAAGTTGCTGCTGCATGTGGCTGATATCATGCACAGCGGCGATGAGCTGCCGCACGTCACGCGGGATGCTTCACTGCGCGATGCGCTGCTGGAAATTACGCGCAAAAACCTGGGACTGACGGTGATCGTCGACGGTCTGATGAAAATTGAAGGCATCTTTACCGATGGCGACCTGCGCCGCATTTTTGATATGGGCATCGATTTTCAGCGCGCCACCATTGGCGAAGTGATGACGCCGGGTGGCATCCGCGTCCGGCCAAATATGCTGGCGGTTGAAGCCCTGAACCTGATGCAGACCAAAAACATTACCTCGATTCTGGTGGCCGATGACGACCGTCTGCTCGGTGTGGTACATATGCATGACATGCTGCGCGCTGGCGTAGTCTGAACAGGAAGAGAAAATGCAACAGGCAACTCCCCCGATTGAAACCTGCTATGGCCCGGTCAGCGCTGATGTTATGGCACGCGCCAGCAACATTCGTCTGCTGATCTGCGACGTCGACGGCGTGATGTCCGACGGGGTGATCTACATGGGAAATAATGGCGAAGAGCTGAAGGCATTCAACGTGCGGGACGGTTATGGTGTGCGGTGTTTGCTGACCTCTGATGTAGAAGTGGCTATTATTACCGGCCGTAATGCCCGTCTGATGGAAGATCGCTGCAAAACGCTCGGCATCCGTCATCTTTATCAGGGACAATCGGATAAGCTTTTGGCCTATCGTGAACTTCTGGATAAACTGTCTCTTTCCGACGACCAGGTCGCCTATATTGGTGACGATCTGATCGACTGGCCGGTTATGGCGAAGGTGGGATTAAGTGTGGCAGTGGTGGATGCACACCCGATCCTGTTGCCACGCGCCCACTACGTCACGCGGATCGCCGGTGGACGCGGCGCGGTACGCGAAGTATGTGACCTGATATTAATGGCGCAGAACAAATTTGAGGATGCCAAAGGGCAATCAGTATGAGTAAAAGCAGGCGTTGGATAACGCTGATTCTGACCTTGATTGCACTGGTTTTGATCGGCTGGAATCTTACTAACCAGGATGACAATGGCACACCCGTCGGGCCCGACAGTCAGTCGCCGACCTACACCAGTGCTGATTCACACACTGTGGTTTATAACCCGCAGGGCGCGCTGTCATATAAACTGGTCTCAGACAAAGTGACCTATTTCTCGGATGACGAGCTGAGCTGGTTCGAAAATCCGGTGATGACCACTTATGATGAGAATAAAATCCCTACCTGGACGTTACGCGCCGATAAAGCAAAGCTCACCAAAGATCGTATGCTTTATCTGTATGGCCATGTTGAGCTGAATACGCTGACGCAGGATTCTCAGCTTGAGCGCATTAAAACTGATAACGCACAGATCAACCTTGTCACTCAGGATGTTACCTCTGATGATCAGGTAACATTGTATGGACGCAGTTTTAACTCCACCGGCATGAAAATGCGCGGCAATTTACGGACAAAAAACGCCGAGTTAATCGAGAAGGTCAAAACCTCATATGAAATTCAAAATGAACAAAAATAGCCTGAAGCTTTTACTGGCCAGCATGTTGCTGGCAACCAGCGTTCCGGCGCTTGCCCTGACCGGTGACTCGGATAAGCCCGTCAACATTGACTCGCAGAATCAGGCACTCGATTTGCAGGGCAATGTCGCGACCTTTACCGGCAATGTCATCGTGACGCAGGGTTCAATCAAAATCACGGCGGATAAAGTCGTGGTGACCCGTCCCGGTGGCGACAGCAAGAAAACCATCGTTGATGCCTACGGCAACCCCGCTACGTTCTATCAGATGCAGGACAGCGGCAAGCCGGTTCAGGGCCATGCCTCAAAGCTGCACTACGAACTGGCTAACGACTTCGTTGAACTGACCGGCAATGCGTTCATTGAGCAGCAGGACAGCAACATCAAAGGCGATCGTATTACCTATCTGGTAAAAGAGCAGAAAATGCAGGCTTACAGCCAGGGCCAGAACAAGCGCGTCACTACCGTCCTGGTGCCGTCGCAACTTCAGGATAAAGGTTCGTCCAACAGCGGAAAGAAGAGTAACTGATAGCTATGGCCACATTAATCGCAGAAAACCTGGCGAAGGCATATAAAGGCCGTCGCGTGGTAGAAGATGTCAGTCTGCAGGTAAAGTCCGGCGAGATTGTCGGCCTGCTGGGTCCGAACGGCGCCGGTAAGACCACCACCTTTTACATGGTGGTCGGTATTGTCCCGCGTGACGCTGGCCGTATCATTATTGATGATGAAGATATCAGTATCCTGCCGCTGCATGCCCGAGCGCGTCGTGGCATCGGCTATCTGCCGCAGGAGGCCTCCATTTTCCGTCGCCTCAGCGTCTACGATAACCTGATGGCGGTACTGCAGATTCGTGATGATCTGACAGAAGAGCAACGCCAGGATCGCGCCCGTGAGCTGATGGAAGAGTTTCACATCGAGCACCTGCGCGACAGCATGGGTCAGGCGCTGTCGGGTGGTGAGCGACGTCGTGTTGAGATCGCACGCGCACTGGCTGCTAATCCTAAATTTATCCTGCTGGATGAGCCTTTTGCCGGTGTTGACCCGATCTCCGTTATCGACATCAAGAAAATCATTGAGCATCTGCGTGACAGCGGCCTCGGCGTGCTGATTACCGACCATAACGTGCGTGAAACCTTAGCGGTCTGTGAGCGGGCTTATATTGTCAGCCAGGGACACCTGATTGCGCATGGCACACCCAATGAAATTCTTGCGGATGAGCAGGTTAAGCGGGTTTATTTGGGTGAAGAGTTCAGACTCTGATAAGGTGTCGTTAATACCGATGTTTACCTGGGAACTACCATCCTGTCTATGAAGCAAGGTCTACAACTCAGGTTCAGCCAACAGCTGGCAATGACTCCACAGTTGCAACAGGCGATTCGTCTGCTGCAACTCTCTACGCTTGAACTCCAGCAGGAGTTACAGCTTGCACTCGAAAGCAATCCGCTGCTTGAGCAGACTGATCTGCATGAAGAGATCGACTCCAGGGAATCGCCGGAGTCTGAGGCGCTGGATACACGCGAAGCGCTTGAGCAGAAAGAGATGCCCGATGAACTGCCGCTGGATGCCACCTGGGATGAGATCTACACGGCGGGCACGCCTTCCGGCACTGGCACCGATTATCAGGATGATGAGTTACCGGTTTATCAGGGTGAAACGACACAGTCACTGCAGGACTACCTGATGTGGCAGGTTGGATTGACGCCTTTCAGTGATACCGATCGCGCTATTGCCACCTCTATCGTCGATGCTATCGATGACACCGGATATCTCACCGTTTCGCTTGAGGAGATCCTGGACAGTATCGGCAACGATGATCTCGAAGTGGATGAAGTTGAGGCGGTGCTGAAACGCATCCAGCGTTTTGACCCGATGGGTGTTGGTGCGCGCGACCTGCGTGACTGTCTGCTGGTGCAGCTGTCGCAATTTGCGCCCGACACACCGATGCTGGCAGAAGCACGCCTGATCGTCAGCGAGCATCTCGACCTGCTGGCCAATCACGATTTCCGTAGCCTGATGCGAGTGACGCGCCTCAAAGAGGATGTACTGAAAGAAGCGATGGTGCTGATTCAGTCGCTGGACCCGCGTCCGGGTCAGTCGATCAATACCAGCGAGCCAGAATATGTCATTCCCGATGTCCTGGTGCGTAAAGTTGGCAGTCGCTGGACGGTTGAACTCAATGCCGACAGCTTGCCACGCCTCAAGATCAATCAGCACTATGCGGCAATGGGCAGTTCAGCGCGCAACGACAGCGACAGTCAGTTTATCCGCAGTAATCTGCAGGAAGCCCGCTGGCTGATTAAGAGTCTGGAAAGCCGCAATGATACGCTGCTGAAAGTAACGCGCTGCATTGTTGAGCAACAGCAGGCGTTTTTCGAGCAGGGTGAAGAATTTATGCGTCCGATGGTGCTGGCAGATATCGCCCAGGCTGTTGAGATGCATGAATCGACCATTTCTCGCGTGACTACGCAGAAGTATCTGCACAGTCCCCGTGGCATTTTTGAACTAAAGTACTTTTTCTCCAGTCATGTGAATACGGAAGGTGGAGGCGAAGCCTCCTCAACCGCGATTCGTGCGCTGGTGAAAAAATTAATTTCGGCGGAAAATCCAGCCAAACCCTTGAGCGACAGTAAACTGACCTCAATGTTATCTGATCAGGGGATTATGGTGGCACGGCGTACCGTCGCCAAATATCGTGAGTCTTTATCCATCCCGCCATCGAACCAGCGTAAACAACTGGTTTGAAAGAAATGAGAAGGAAGACCTATGCAGCTGAACCTGACCGGGCAACATGTTGAAATCACACCGCCTCTGCGTGAGTTCGTCAACGGGAAATTTGCCAAACTGGAACACTATTTTGAACATATCAATCAGGTCTATATTGTCCTGAAAGTTGAGAAAGTCACTCAGGTGGCTGATGCAACACTTCACGTGAATGGTGGCGAGCTGCACGCTACATCGGAAGCGGAAGATATGTATGCGGCAATTGATGGGCTGATCGACAAGCTGGCCCGTCAGCTGACCAAACACAAAGATAAACTGAAAAAACACTAATCTTCACGCTAGCAACGCGCGCCTGGCGCGCAGAGCCGACAGGATGGGGCGGATAATCCGCCCCGTTTTGTCATCTGAGTAAGCGCAGCTTGTCTCAGAGGTAATGACGCGCTGGCGGCGAATGGCCTGGTGAACACGCAAGTGAAATGATAATGAACAACGATCTTACACTGGAATTGAGCACAGTGCTTTCGCCAGACTGCACCCGCAGCGGCGTACACTGCCAGAGCAAAAAACGTGCGCTGGAAATCATCAGCGAACTGGCCGCTAAGCAGCTCAACCTGCCGCACCAGACGCTTTTCGAAGCGATCCTGACCCGCGAACGCATGGGCAGTACCGGTATTGGCAATGGGATCGCGATCCCTCACGGCAAGCTGGAAGAGGATACGCTGCGCGCGGTTGGGGTTTTTATCAGCCTCGAACAGCCGATTGCATTTGATGCCGTCGACAACCAGCCGGTCGATCTGTTGTTTGCTTTGCTGGTCCCGGCCGACCAGTGCAAAACACACCTGCACACCCTGTCACTGGTGGCGAAACGTCTGGCAGATAAAACGGTCTGCCGTCGTCTGCGCGCTGCCCAAAGTGATGAAGAGCTCTACGCCATTATTACGGAAATCCAGACAGAGCAGTAACACGTCTTTACCGGCCAGGTGCCGGTTTTAAAACGGGAGAAAAGGTCATGGTGCTGATGATCGTTAGCGGTCGTTCAGGCTCGGGGAAGTCAGTGGCGCTCCGTGCGCTGGAAGATATGGGGTTCTACTGTGTTGATAACCTGCCGGTCGTGCTACTGCCCGAGTTAGCTAACTCGCTGGCGGAGCGTAATATTTCGGCAGCAGTCAGCATTGATGTGCGTAACATGCCAGAATCTCCGGAAATTTTTGAAACCGCGCTGAATAACCTGCCTGACTCATTTTCACCTCAGCTGCTGTTCCTGGACGCCGATCGTAATACGCTGATTCGTCGCTACAGCGATACGCGCCGTCTGCATCCCCTTTCCAGCAAGAATCTGTCCCTGGAGAGCGCGATTGACGAAGAGAGCGATCTGCTGGAGCCATTGCGTTCGCGGGCCGATCTCATCATCGACACCTCAGAGATGTCAGTGCACGAGCTGGCCGAGATGCTGCGTACCCGCCTGCTGGGTAAACGTGAACGTGAGCTGACCATGGTGTTTGAATCCTTTGGCTTCAAACATGGCATCCCTATTGACGCTGACTATGTGTTTGACGTGCGCTTTCTGCCCAATCCCCATTGGGATCCCAAGCTGCGGCCGATGACTGGCCTCGATCGCCCGGTGGCGGCCTTTCTTGATCGCCATACGGAAGTGCATAACTTTATCTACCAGACGCGCAGCTACCTTGAACTCTGGTTGCCGATGCTGGAAACCAACAACCGTAGCTATCTTACCGTAGCGATTGGCTGCACTGGTGGCAAACACCGCTCAGTCTATATCGCTGAACAGCTTGCGGATTACTTCCGTTCGCGTGGTAAGAATGTACAGTCACGCCATCGTACGCTGGAAAAGCGCAAATCATGACCGTCAGACAAACTGTAGAAATTAAAAATAAGCTGGGCATGCACGCCCGTCCGGCAATGAAGTTATTTGAGCTGGTGCAGAGCTTTGATGCCGAAGTGTTGCTGCGCAATGAAGCGGGCACGGAAGCTGAAGCCAGCAGCGTAATTGCGCTGCTGATGCTCGACTCAGCCAAAGGCGGACACATCGAAATTGAAGCCAGCGGCCCGGAGGAAGTTCCGGCGCTGGCTGCGGTCATTGAGCTATTTGAAGCGGGTTTCGACGAAGATTAAGGCCTAGTCGAGTTTGTTACGCTGTAAAAAACCTTCTCCGCCAAGCTGGCGCATCTGACGCAGTATCCACTGTTGCCGCTCTCTGACATAACCTGAGGGGGCAGCAGCACGATAACGTATCGGATTGGGCAAAACCGCCGCCAGCAAAGCAGCATCTGCTGCCGTAAGCCGGCTGGCAGGTTTATGGAAATAGTGCTGTGAAGCCGCTTCAACGCCAAAGATACCCGGCCCGAACTCCGCGATATTGAGATAGACGGTCAGAATGCGTCGCTTAGTCCAGACCGTCTCAATCCCGACTGTCAAACCCGCCTCCAGACCTTTGCGGATCCAGCTGCGGCCATCCCAGAGAAACAGATTTTTCGCCGTCTGTTGTGACAGCGTGGACGCCCCGCGCATCCGGCTGTCGCTTTTATCCAGTACAGATTCAATTGCCGCAACATCGAAGCCCCAATGCTCAGGAAACTTTTGATCTTCTGAGGCGATAACCGCCAGTCCCATCCAGGGCGACATCTCGTCATGGCCGACCCAGTCTGAATGGGCGACATAACTAAAATCACCGTGTAACCAGGCACCAATCTGTCGTTCAGCCATCACGGCTGAAAACGGCACCGGCAGGAATGAAAAGAGTAAAATACCTGCCAGCCATGCGCCCAGCCATACCAATACGATTTGACCGACAATCCGTCTGATACGCTGTCCGACGCTTCCTTTATGCTTGTTCATGCAATCTTCCCACACTTGTTCCAGACGTTAATCAATCACTCATGTAATCACTGCCACTAACACAGGCTTTTTACGATTATCGCTGAAAACGGGACGACAGTTTCCAGACTTTATTCAATCATTTTGCATCAAAATGCTGCAACAGTTCGAAATAGTTCAAGGACTTCCGTAAAAAAGGAATCGGTTCCATTGCTTACCTTTGCTTAGGCGCTTTCCAGATAAACAGTTAATAAAGAGTAATAAGCGCCGGATTGAATCATTCGCTACATTTAACTATTATTTTTTTCTTAATCAGATGCAGTTTAAACCTTAATCAGAATCTTCGTTATAACGCTCAAATAAACAGCGCTTAACTGACTCCCTCCTGGCCATTATGGCACTGTTAGCTTCCTTTAAAGCCTCAGGTGTCCAGCAGGGAAAAGGAGAAAGTTTTAGATTCTTTTTAATCATTCCAAATCGTTTTGGATAATTCGTATCATTTCAGGCTGTGTGCTTGCAATATCAGCGCGTTAGCCACACTGGAGAGGTGAATGTTAACGCGGCTTCACTTTACTGCAGCGCAGACTCTGCCTCCCTGTCCGACAGCCTTAAAACTACACGAAAAAGAGCAAATATGGTCAAAACATCATCAATACAGCGTGTAAAATGATTCCTTACTTGACTGTGTTGGCAAATTAATGTTTTCTGTATTTAAACGCTGCTCAATATCACAAATTTTAATGAATCTTGTCGCACGAGAAGATGAATTTGCTAAGGTGATAACAGTGTTAACCAATACCCTGCGGCTGCATTAATTATTCATATCATAGCGGTCGCAATGATTTCCCTGGTGTTGGCGCAGTATTCGCGCACCCCGGCCTCGGCTGGGGTCATTTTTTTCCGGGATATCACTTCTCCTGCTCTGATACCCAGTCACGCAGTACCTGCACATCATGTCGCCACTCCTGTTTCAGCTCATCGATCCATTCAACAACATTGTCCCACCATGCCGGTAACTCCGGACTCTGAATCTGTTTCGCCAGCATCTGCAAACGCTGCAGCCCTACTGAACCCGCCGCACCTTTAATTTTGTGGCCTTCTTCAGCAATCCCTTTCTGATCTCGGGCCATCAGATTGGATTCCAGAACCGCAAGATAGTCTGGCATCATTTTTTCAAACATCGTCAGACTTTGGGTTATCAGACCGGGGCCGACCAGTTCGATATACTGTTCGAGCATGGCAACATCCAGCAGCATCCGACTTTTGTCATCGCTGACATCAAGCGTTTCTTCTTCCGCTTCTGCCTGATAATCCCAGTACTTTTTAATCATCGCAGTCAGTGCTGGCACCGCAAGAGGTTTGCTAAGAACGTCATCCATGCCTGCGTCGAAGTACTCTTTTTTGTCTTTGAGAACATTGGCGGTAAGTGCAACCAGCGGTGGCAGATGTGTTCCCTGATACTGCTGGCGAATCGCACGCGAGACATCCAGCCCGGTCATATCAGGCAATTGAATATCCAGCAGCACCAGATCAAACTCCAGCGGGTCAAACATCGCCAGCGCCTCACTGCCGGTCATGGCGACCTCAACGCTACAGCCCAGCTTTTCCAGTACTGAGCGCGCCACAATCACGTTGAGCTCAATATCTTCGACTAACAGTACGTGCAGTGCAGGCAGTGGCAGGCTGTCATCCACACCTTCGTCCTCCACCTCTTCAGCAATACGCGGGGCTTTGATTTCAACGGTGAAGCATGAACCTTGTCCTGGTGCACTGTGAACCCGGATATCCCCGCCCATCGCCTGCGCCAGTCGGCGTGATACCGCCAGCCCGATACCGGTACCGGTTGCGGGTTTGCCGCCATGCTGGTCTTTAACCTGATAGTACATGGCAAAAATCTTGTCCTGCTCGTCCTGGCGAATCCCCATGCCGGAGTCCTGCACCTCGAAGCGCAGCGTCTCGTCCTGCTCATAGGTGACCCGCACGACAATTTCACCCTGTTGGGTAAATTTCACGGCGTTACCAATCAGGTTCCACAGAATCTGGCGCAAGCGGGTCCCGTCGGTGGAAATCATATGCGGCAGTGGCAGTTGCGGCGCGAGCACAAATTTCAGCCCTTTTGGCTGTGCCAGCAGGCCGGAAAGATTTTCCAAATCGGCCAGGAAGCCGGTGAAATCAAGCGGCTGATTATCCAGTTGCACTTTACGGCGTTCGATTTTGTCCACCTCAATGACATCATTAAAGATGTTGCCCAGCGTGATGGCAGAGACATGGATGGTTTTCAGGTATTTCAGCTGTTCCTGATTAAGGTCGGTATCCAGCAGAATACGGCTCAGGCCAACAATGCCATTAAGCGGCGTACGAAGCTCGTGGCTGATCGTAGAGATAAAGGTGGTCTTCTCCCGGCTGGCGTTCTCTAACGCGTCCTGATAGCGCTTACGCTCGGTTATATCGCGGCCAAAACCCATTAGCCCGCTGCGCTTACCCACACGGTCGTAATAAGGCACTTTACGGATCTCGAAACAGGCTTTGCGTCCGTCGGGATATTGCAGCCACTGTTCATAGGTCAGCGAGACGTTGTGGCGGAACACTTTTTCGTCTGTTTCAAGCACCTTCGTTGCCGCTTCATCATCGTAGATATCACGCGGCGTCAGGCCGATCAGCTGCTTTTCGCTTTTGCCGGTGAGTAATTCCATTGCACGGTTACAGCCGGAGAACTGTTTATCGATGTTGCGATAGAAAACCAGGTCTGGCGAAGCATCCAGGAATGAGCGCAGGAAGGAAGATTGCTGCTCCAGCTCAATCTGTGCCTGCTCACGACGCGTCACCTCTTCACGCAACTTGTCCATCACCTGCTCACGAGCCAGCTCCGCCTTTTTACGGTCGCTGATCTCCTGATTCAGCTGCGTAATGGTCTCTTTCATCTGCTGATTGAGTTCCAGATCACGTGTGCGCATCTCTTCCAGCTTGTCCACCAGCCTGGCCAGTCGTTGTCGTGACTCTTCAAGCTGATCGACCACGACGGACAGGAAATAGACTGCCCAGGGCGTAATCAGCAGCCCGAAGAAGACCGAACGCACCACGTCAATACTCTCAACATGGCCCCGCAGCACCATCGTGACCGCCATCTGGACAATCATCGCCAGCACCACCAGCGCAGACGCCAGCAGCAGCGAAAACCTCACCAAACCCAGCTTGACCATTAAATCAACGTAGTACTGCGCCAACAGACGAATTTGTTTCATAACAACTCCCTGGATGAGAAACAGCCTCATAATAGCGCAGTTACCCTGCTGACGTCGCAGCACGTCGCAGGGAGAAGCGGGATAAAACGCCCTGTTATGGTGCATCCGCGCGGCCGATCGGCGACGTTAAGGACAAAGCGGTTAAAACCCTTGACTGACTGTGCCAAATGAATAATCTGTAAGGCCGCCAGCGAATCACCGATTTCTCTGTCCGGCTTTTTTCAATATCCTGGCAGACTCCTGCTGCGCAGGCACACCTTTCATATATGCATACCCATTCATCTTTAATGATGTTTTACGCACGCTCATCCTGATTAATTTTTCTTATAACCAATGGCTGTTTCATTCAAATAGTCGGACATAAGAAAAACAGATACATGCTATGCATCAACGGTGTTGAACAGCATTTAATGCTGTCTAACACCCCGTCACCAGCATGGTGCAGAGATCTGATGCCTGCACTACAGTGAGTCAGTTCACATTTATCGGCCGATCGACGGGTGCCAAAGTGATACATTTTAAACCATAAAAACCATTTAATTCATAAAGTTATATACATTAAACACCTGATTACCCCGTCTGACCACGCCATTTGACCTGATTACGCTTTCCCGATAAGTTGGAAATCCGCTGAAAGCTTTCCAGACGGGCCATTGTCTCGGCATATCTATGCAACAAGAAGACTCCCGCGTGGTTTAAGTCATCTCCTTTAAGAGACCGGAAATCAGAGAGCAGCTCAATTAAGGACGTTTTACCGATGTCTGGAGAGAAATGCTCAGGGCTATGACGCGCGCTCGACAGAGCATGGCGATGAAAATGATAGCGCCCCAGTGCGCCCAGACCCTGAATCAGTGCAGGTAATGTCAAAGCAGTTTAAGGAGACCCTCAATGTCCACTAAAAAACCTCAATCCTATGGCTTGTATGATCCGACAGCAGGCAGTGACAGCTGTGGTGTAGGTTTCATTACGCGTAAGGACGGCGAGCAGACCCACGAGATTCTGCAGATGGCACACAGCGCTCTGTGTACCGTGCCTCACCGCGGCGGTATGTCCGCGGAAGGCGTCGGCGATGGTGCGGGGGTCAACGTTGATCTGTCGCTGCACTTCTTCCGCAAAATTACCGGCCAGCCGCTGGAAGCGGGTCGCTTTGGTGTCGGCAACTTCTTCGTGCCAAAAGATGCCGGGCTGCGCGCGAATGCCGAACGTCTGGTGGATGAGGCACTCAGCAGCTTTGGCCTGCCGGTGATCATGAAACGCGACATGCCGCTCGACAGTAGCGTGACGCGCCCGGCCGCCGTGCAGTTTCAGCTACCGATTTTGCAGTGGATTTTCACTGCGCCAGAGGACGTGGTCGACCAGAACGACTTCGAAAAACGTATCTACCGCGCCCTGCTGACCATTGAAGCCCGTGCGTTTACCGAAAGCGAATTTGGCGGTCTTTATCCGCTGTCGCTGTCATCACGCACCCAGGTGTTTAAAGCCCGTCTGAATTCCAATGAAGTGATCCCTTACTTCAAAGATCTGACCGATCCGGACCATCAGGTACGCGGGCTGTTCTTCCATACCCGCTTCTCCACTAACACCGATCCGCATACCACCATGGCACAACCGTTCCGCCTGATGGCGCATAACGGTGAACTGAACACTGACCGCAAAAACCGCATCGCCGAGTCGGCGCTGGCGCTGGCGCGTGGCAAGAAAATCGTCCGGCCAAAAGGCCAGTCTGACAGTTCGCGTCTGGATCAGAGCATCCACAGCCGTCTGATGGAAGATAACCTCGATCTGATCACCGCCGTGGTCTCGATGATGCCGCCCGCCTGGGAAAATGACAGTTCTCTGCCGACAGAAGTGCGCGACATGCTGGAGTATTTCTCGCTGTATGAAGAGAAGAACGACGGCCCTGCAGCATTAATCTTTGGCAATGGCGAAGTCATTGGTGCTCGTCTGGACCGTCTTGGCCTGCGTCCACTGCGTTCAGTCGAAACGGCTGAGTATATCGGTGCAATGTCAGAAGCCGGGCAGATCGCGTTTCCACCTGAAAGCGTGTTGCGTCGTGGCCGAATCGAAGCGGGCGGCATGCTCTATTTCGATCATCGTGAAAAACGCAGCTACACCACGCTGCAGGCGCTGGAAAAACTGGCTGCAGAGAAAGATTATTCTGCGTTGCTTCGCGAAGCGCGCGTCGGTCTTGACGATCTGCCTGAGATCCCGGCAGAGCAGCAGGGTTCACCGTTACGTTATCGCGGCGACCTGAAAACCTATCAGCGCTTTGTTGCCTACTACTACAACCAGGAAAGCTTCAAGTTCATGATGGACCCGATGCTGAACACTGGCGCAGAGAAGATCTCTGCGATGGGTTACGGCAACGCAATTAATGGCTTATCCGATCATGAAGGCGGCATGGCGCACTACTTCTCTCAGCGCTTTGCTCAGGTAACCAACCCACCGCTGGACTCTATCCGCGAAGTGGACGGTATGACGCTGCGCGTCGCGCTGGGCGCAAAACCGCATCTGGGCCGCAGTAAAGGCCGTCAGATTGTGGTGCCGAGCCCCATCCTCAGCCACCTTGATATGCTGCGTTTACGTGAGCAGAAAATCGCGCCTTATGCCCGCTTTGAGATGCTCTATGAGCCCGTGATCGGTAAAGATTTGCTGAGCACCACGGCTAACGCGAATGCGCTGGAAAAAGCGATTGATGACCTGGCGCAACAGGTTGTGGATTTTGCCCGCTCTCAGGGTGGCATTGCCGTACTGACCGATCGCCACATCTCGTCGAAACACGCTGCAATCCCGATGTTGCTGGTGGTATCCGCCATTAACCAGCGTCTGGTGCAGGAAGGCCTGCGTCTGGATGTTTCTCTGGTGGTGGAGAGCGGCCAGAGCATCTCTTCGCACCACATTGCCGCCACACTTGGTTTCGGCGCTTCCGCTATCTACCCACTGGGCGTACAGATGCGGGCAGAGGAGAAATTTGGTGAAGGTGAAGAAGGCAACAAAGCCTTTAAACGCTATGCCAAAGCGGCTGAAAAAGCGCTGATGAAAACCATGGGCAAAGTGGGCCTCTGTACCGTTGAGAGCTACAGCAGCGGCGAGTTCTTTGAGCCAAACTTCCTCAACACCGATGATCCGGTGTTGAAAAAGTATTTCCCGAATATCAGAACACCGGTGGGCGGCGCAGGCTTCGCAGCAATCGCGGCGATGGCAGTAGACTGGCACCAGAGCGCACTGAAGATTCAGGGTGAATCTGAAGTGCCATTGCTGGGCCTGTTTAAAGAGCGTGCAGAAGGCGCGGGGCACTCTTACGGCACCATCGCCGTACGTACTTTCATCGACATGACTGAAGAGCCGATTCGCTTTGCCGACAAAGCGCGCGAAGAGGACAACTTTATCCGCCTGATGACGCTGGCAAAACTGGATAACGCGTTTGGCATCAAGCCCGAAACGTTCAAAGACAGCAGCTTCGAGCGCATCCCGGATGACGTCATCAACAATTTTGCCATTACTGCCGATTATCGTCAGTTCTCAAGCCTGATGTACGAAGAGCGTAAACGTCGTCCGGCGGCCCTGCGCGACATCCTGACCTTCCCGGCTGATTTGACACACATCGACAGCGAAGCGGAGTTCCGTCGCAAACTGGGACGCTACTCACTGACCAACAACGGCTTTGCGATTCGCGGCATGGTGTGTGAAGCGGTGGATGGCAGCCTGAATCACTTCATGCTGCGTCTGACCGATGCCATTGAAGGGCTGAAGCCTGAGAGTGAGCGCCTGCAGAACCTGTCACGCGCCCTGAAGTTCCGCTTCGGCGATGATATTGAGAGCAGCGAAGTGGTTGAAGGGGGTCTGAAAGTGACCGCGTACGGTAAAGCGGCTGATTATCTGTCACGTATCTTCACCACCCTGCCCTCACTGCCGCTGAGCGACGTACAGCCAGCCTGTGAAATTACCCGTACCTTTGCCTCCGGCGCGATGAGCCACGGTGCGCTGGTCGCGCCTGCTCATGAAGCGGTTGCACACGGCACAAATATGGTCGGCGGCATGAGTAACTGCGGTGAAGGCGGTGAGCACTACTCCCGCCATGGCACTATTCGTGCCTCCCGTATCAAACAGCTGGCTTCCGGTCGTTTCGGCGTCTGGGCTGCCTATCTGGCAGATCCAATGCTGGAAGAGCTGGAGATCAAAATTGGTCAGGGTGCGAAGCCTGGCGAAGGCGGACAGTTACCGGCAGCCAAAGTCACGGTAGAGATTGCGGCTGCGCGTGGCGGCACGCCTGGCGTTGAGCTGGTTTCTCCACCGCCACACCATGACACCTACTCCATCGAAGATCTGGCGCAGTTAATCCACGACTGTAAAGCCGCGCGGGTGCGCGTTATCGTCAAACTGGTCTCGTCTGAAGGCATCGGCACCATCGCGGTTGGCGTAGCCAAAGCCGGTGCAGATGTGATTAACGTGGCGGGTAACACCGGCGGTACCGGCGCAGCGTCTGTCACCAGTCTGAAATACACCGGACGCGTAGCCGAAATCGGCATCGCTGAAGTCCACCAGGCGCTGTGCGCCAATGGTCTGCGCGATAAAGTCCTGCTGCGCTGCTCTGGCGCGCAACAAACCGGCAGCGATGTCGTGAAATCTGCCCTGCTGGGCGGCGACAGTTTCGAGTTCGGCACTACCGCGCTGATGATGCTGAAATGCGTGATGGCGAAGAACTGTAATGTGAAGTGCCCGGCTGGCTTAACCACCAATGCCGAAGCCTTTGATGGCGATCCACGTCAGCTGGCGCAGTACTTCCTCAACGTGGCGCATGAAGTGCGTGAGATCCTGGCACGTATGGGTCTGCGTTCTTTGCGTGAAGCGCGCGGTCGCTCTGACCTGCTGCACCTGATGGATCACCCGCTGGAAGTGGGCAAACTCGACTTACGCGCCATGCTCACCGTGGTGCCTGAACTGAAAATCGACAAGCCGGTTTATCTGGAAAAAGATTTTGAACTGGATGATGGCTGGATTGAGCAGCTGAAACTGTCGCTGGTGGAGCAGGGAAATCCTGACGTCGCACTGGGCGATGGCATCGTGCTGAATAACCGCAACAAAAGTGTCGGTGGTCAGCTGGCTATCGATATCGAACGCATGCTGAACCATCAGTTGAGCGCGGAGCAGTTAAACCTGATGCCTGCTGTCATGACTGACGATCGCGGTCGCCGCTATCTGGCGCCTGAGAGCGTAAAAATTTCCACAACCGGCTCTGCCGGCCAGTCATTTGGCGCATTCTGCAACGATGGCATGCAGCTGGCACACTATGGCACCTGTAATGACGGTGTCGGCAAAGGACAGTGTGGCGGCGAACTGATTGTGATGTCGCCGGGTGGCGGCGCGCAGGATGCCGATGGCAACGTGCTGATTGGTAACTTTGCGCTGTTCGGTGCAACTGGCGGACGTCTGTTCGTACAGGGCCAGGCCGGTGACCGCTTCGCGGTGCGTAACTCAGGTGCAACGGCCGTCGTTGAAGGCGTGGGTGACTTCTGCTGTGAATATATGACCAACGGCGCCATTCTAAACCTGGGCACCTTTGGTAAAGGATTTGGCAACGGCATGAGTGGCGGCTTTGCCTACCAGTACGATCCCTATGGTTCGCTGGCAAGCCACGCTGCCGGGGACTCTGTGCGGTTTGGCTCCATTGCCGATCAGGATGAGATGGCGCAGGTGCACAAGCAGGCGGTACTGACCATGCTCAACTGGCATCTTGAGGCAACAAAATCGCCACGTGCTGCCTGGCTGCTGGAAAACTGGGAAACAGAGTGTCATCACTTTGTTTATGTGATGCCACGTTCGCTGCTGCTCTATCAGGATGGCGGTGAGATCCTGAAAGCCAAGAGCCGTAAAGATCTGCTCGAAGAGCTATCAACGGCGCTGGCAGGCCATCAGGTTGCCAAGTTTAAAGCCGCGTGGCGTCAGGGTAAAACCATCGCCAACGGTGCCGTACCAGCCTATGGCGCGACCGATACGCAGGAGATGTTTGTCCTGCTGAACAACTACACCGTGCTCAGCTTTGCCCAGCAACTGGCACTGGCAAAATTGCCGAAAGGCACGCCGGTTGAAGATCCGGCGGTAGAAAAAGCGGTGCGTAATCTGCTGATGACGGAAGACTTTTCGCTGGTCAGTAAGCTGCAGCGTCATGCCCGTTCCGCCATCGAGAGTTACAGCGATGACGAACTGGCGAGTCTGATTGGGACCAAACGCATGTCAGATTACAAAGCGGCGCTGACGCAACGTAATATCCGCTCCATGGACAGCCTGGCAACCTACGGCTGGATCATGTATCAGGATGCCTGTAACCGGGAAGTGCTGGGTCATCTGCCTGACTTTGAAGAGCTGTTTGCACGTGCGGCATTGCCGGAAATCGCCGCTGCGGTGGGTAAACTCTCCTGACAGTGATACTGATCAGGCTGAACTGAATATTATTAATTGATCATTGCCCGGATTAATCGTTGTACCGGACAGATGCAAAACCGCTCTCCCCTGCTGCAAAATCTGCGGCACGGGAAAGCGGAACGGCTGTCACACCGGACAACGCCACTGATATCGGGCGAGAACGGGATTGAGTAAACGTACCCATGAAAATTCCTTATATTCCAGAAGATGCACCTTTTAATGGCGATCAGAAGTACTGGCTGGCTGGCTTTCTTGCGGGGCTTCACTCCCGTTTGCTGGTGTTAGAAGACAAACAGCAACCTGCCGCAGGTACGGGTGCAGCCGCGACCACGCAACTGCACATTCTGTATGGCTCGCAGACCGGCAATGCCGAAGCGCTGGCGCATACCGCAGCAAAATCTGCCCGCGCGAAAGGGCTGGTTCCGGTGGTTCAGGCGCTGGGCGATGTCGATCTTGATGTGTTCGCCACCATGCGCCATGTGCTGATTGTTACCTCGACCTATGGCGAAGGGGAAATGCCGGACAACGCACAGCTATTCTGGGATGCGATTTCTGCCAGTACCGCACCGCGTCTGGAGCAGATGCATTTTGCCGTGCTGGCGATTGGCGATACCGGTTACGACGGCTTCTGTCAGGCGGGCAAGTTCATTGATATGCGCCTTGAGCAGCTGGGCGCGAAACGCGTGGTTGATCGTATCGATTGTGATATTGATTATGAAGAGCCTTCCAGCGAATGGCTGAACAGCTCAATGCCACAGTTTGCTGCCAGCGCGGGCAGCAGCGGCACCGTGCTGGAGAGTGCACCTGAAGCGCCTGTGATTCCTGGCAGCAATAAATCGAATCCGTATGCCGCCGCACTGATCACCAACAAGCGTTTGTCAGGCGAGCAGTCAGCAAAAGATATCCGTCATTTCGAATTCGACCTGTCGGACAGCGGTCTGAAGTATGAAGCGGGCGATGCGCTGGGCGTGATTCCGGTCAATGAACCGTCGCTGGTCAGCCTGCTCCTGACTCAGCTTAATGCTGATTACCAGACACCGGTGCCCGGCTTCGACCGCAGCCTCGGCGACCTGCTGACCTACCAGTTTGAGATTTCGGAGCCGTCGCGCAAGTTGATCGAATGGGTCGGACAGAACACCACCAACCAGGAACTGCGTCATGTGTTACAGCATGATGATAAAGATGCGCTGGGCGTGTGGCTGTGGGGCAAAGATACGCTCGACCTGCTGCAGCTTGAACTGACGCGCTCGCTGGCGGTACCTGAATTCGTCGCTCTGCTGCGTCCGTTGCAGCATCGTGCTTACTCCATTTCGTCCAGTTCTAAAGCCCATCCTAACCAGGTGCATCTGACTGTTGCCTCAGTGCGTTATCACAGCGGCGGCCGTAATCGCGGTGGCGTCTGCTCCACCTATCTGGCCGAGCGTGTGCGTCGTGGCGAGAAACCCGCCATCTTTATTTCACCCAATAAATCGTTCCGCGTGCCGGCTAACAACAGCGCACCGCTGATCATGGTGGGACCCGGTACCGGCATCGCCCCATTCCGGGCCTTCCTGCAGGAGCGTCAGGCAACCGGCGCGCAGGGAAAAAACTGGCTGTTCTTCGGCGATCAGCATCAGGAACATGACTTTATCTATCAGGATGAATTACTTGCCTGGCGGGATAATGGCTTGCTGACCCGCCTGGATCTGGCGTTCTCACGCGATCAGGAGAAGAAGATCTACGTGCAGAGCCGGATGCTTGAGCAGGGTGCAGAACTCTATGCCTGGCTGCAGGAAGGGGCTTACTTCTACGTCTGCGGCGATGCATCGCGCATGGCGAAGGATGTGGATAACGCGCTGTATGAAGTGGTTCGCCAGTTTGGTGGGCTCTCCACCGAGCGCGCTGCAGACTACGTGGATCAGCTGAAGAAAGAGAAACGCTACCTGCGCGACGTCTACTGATAGCAAAGGTGTGCTGAAAGAAATCCGGCTTGCGCAGGCAGCCGGATTTTTTTTATCTCTTTTTTATGAATAACAGGCAAAAAAATACCCGTCGGATGGACGGGTATTCACGGCTATTTCACTACACGGAGTGAAGGGCGTCCGCCACGAGGCGGTGGATCGTCGTCAGGCGGTGTCTCGTCATCGCGGGCATCGTCAGGACGATCGCCATCAATCACGGACATCATGGTCTCTTCCTGACCCTCTGACGTCTCCTGCGTACCCAGCTCGTAAGCAGGTTCAGGCTCAAACATCGTCCCGGCACCGTTTTCACGCGCGTAGATTGCCAGAATCGCCGCCATCGGCACATTAACCTGGCGAGGAACACCACCAAAGCGCGCATTGAACGACACCTGATCATTCGCCAAATCAAGGTTACCCACCGCGCGTGGCGCGATGTTCAGGACAATCTGACCATCACGCGCATACTCCAGCGGCACCTGCACACCGGGCAGATTAATATCGACCACGAGGTGCGGCGTCAGCTGATTGTCGAGCAACCAGTCATAGAAGGCGCGAAGCAGGTAGGGACGACGTGCAGTAAGTTGCGACATTTCCATACGTTAAGCCCGGGCTTGCAGGCGCATTTCACGTTCAGCTTCAGTTAATGAAGCAAGGAAAGAGTCACGCTCAAATACGCGGTTCATGTAGCCTTTCAGCTCTTTTGAACCTGAGCCAATCAAATCGATGCCCATTGACGGCAAACGCCATAACAGCGGTGCCAGGTAGCAATCGACCAGACTGAACTCTTCGCTCATGAAGTAAGGGGTACGACCAAACAGGGGTGCGATAGCCAGCAGCTCTTCACGCAGTTGCTTGCGTGCTGCTTCAGCTTCCTGACCCGTGCTGTTCTCAACTTTCCGCATCAGGCTATACCAGTCCTGCTCGATGCGATGCATCATCAGGCGGCTATCACCACGGGCAACCGGATAAACCGGCATCAGTGGCGGATGCGGGAAGCGCTCATCTAAGTATTCCATGATGATGCGTGATTCATACAGCGTCAGCTCACGATCTACCAGCGTCGGTACCGTGCGATACGGATTGAGGTCAATCAGATCCTGCGGCAGGTTATCCATTTCGACCTGCTCGATCTCTACGCTGACACCCTTCTCCGCCAGGACGATACGTACCTGATGGCTGAAAATGTCAGTAGGACCAGAAAACAGCGTCATTACCGAACGTTTGTTGGCAGCGACAGCCATGAAAACCTCCAAGTTTGTTCATAAAAAGATACTGCAAATAGCCAACCACACGGCGACTCACTTGCTTATCGAACTCGCACGCAACCTGGTTAGCCGCGCCGTAGATACTGACGCCCCGACAGTGGGAAGGCGCATAACGCACCGGCCTGCGGGCGCAAAGTGACACAGAGTTTACCAGATTTTAGGCTACTTGTGGGCGTGGAATGAATGTTTGCAGGTAAATTGAGCGCGACGTTACGGTTTTCGCCGGGAGTCGAGGGGACGGCAGCAAATAAAAAACCCGCCGAAGCGGGTTTTTTGAGCCAATTGTCGCAGCCGGAGCTGCAAACAATTAACGCTTGGAGAACTGAGGACGACGACGTGCTTTACGCAGGCCGACTTTCTTACGTTCAACCTGACGCGCATCACGAGTAACGAAGCCTGCTTTACGCAGTTCGCCACGCAGTGATTCGTCGTATTCCATCAGAGCGCGGGTGATACCGTGACGGATCGCACCAGCCTGACCAGAAATACCGCCACCTTTAACAGTGACATACAGATCGAATTTACCAACCAGGTCCAGCAGCTCAAGCGGCTGACGAACTACCATGCGGGCAGTTTCGCGACCGAAGTACTGTTCCAGAGAACGTTGGTTAATTACGATGTTACCGCTACCCGGCTTAATGAATACGCGAGCGGTAGAGCTTTTGCGGCGACCAGTGCCGTAGTTTTGAGTTTCAGCCATTGCCTTTAATCCCGATTAAATGTCAAGAACTTGCGGTTGCTGTGCCGCATGGGTGTGCTCGTTGCCTGCGTAAACTTTCAGTTTACGATACATAGCACGACCCAGCGGGCCCTTCGGCAGCATGCCTTTAACCGCGATCTCAATCACACGCTCAGGACGGCGAGCAATCATCTCTTCAAAGGTCGCCTGTTTGATACCACCGATGTGACCAGTGTGGTGATAGTAGATCTTGTCAGTACGCTTGTTGCCGGTTACAGCAACTTTTTCTGCGTTCAGAACGATGATGTAATCACCAGTATCAACGTGCGGAGTGTATTCCGCTTTATGCTTACCACGCAGACGGCGCGCCAGTTCAGTCGCCAGGCGACCCAAAGTTTTGCCCGTTGCGTCAACTACAAACCAGTCACGTTGGACGGTTTCTGGTTTAGCTGTAAAAGTTTTCATCGAAAAGCTTACCCAAATTAAGTTACACGTTGGTGAAATCCCAAACGCTTAAGTAAACGAATGAGGCTCACACGACCATTT
Source organism: Pantoea hericii (assembly GCF_014155795.1). Classification (NCBI taxonomy): domain Bacteria; kingdom Pseudomonadati; phylum Pseudomonadota; class Gammaproteobacteria; order Enterobacterales; family Erwiniaceae; genus Pantoea; species Pantoea hericii. The sequence continues at coordinate 150,392 of NZ_SCKV01000003.1, read as the reverse complement.
TGACCAGCAAGCCACCCCTTCGGATAGAGTTACTGGAACACAGAGGATTTGGGAAAAAAATCCTTTGCTGTAACGTGGGGTCGCAAGATTATAGAGAAGTCGGTTACAAAAATCGAACCCTATTTCGGTATTTATCCTGTTTATTCTCACGGCAGGTGCGGCAAACGCAGATACTCTTCGCTCTGCATCTCCTGAAGCCGTGATAAACAGCGCTGATATTCGAATTTCAGCCGCGTGCCCTGATAAATCTCGGTCAGTGACGTCTCCGCCGCGACTACCAGCTTCACATGACGTTCATAGAACTCATCGACCAGCGCCAGGAAACGCCGCGCCTGATCTTCGGTTTTATAGATCATCACCGGCACGTCATACAGCAGCACGCTGTGAAAACGGCGCGACAGCGCAATATAGTCATGCTGACTGCGCCCTTCACCGCACAGGGTTTTGAAGTTAATCGCCAGCACGCCTTCGCTGACACCCAGTGTCGGCATCTGGCGGTGATTAATCTCCAGCACCGGCGCCGCTTCTGGCTGGCTGCCCGACAGCGCTTTAAACATCCGCGTCATTTCAGCGTGCGTTTCCGGGTTCAGCGGATAGTTCCACAAGTGTGCGGAGGTCAGCGTGCGCAACCGATAGTCAATACCGGCATCCACGTTCATCACATTACAGTGGCGTTTTATCTGCTCAATGGCTGGCAGGAAGCGTGCACGCTGCAGACCATTGCGATAGAGATCATCGGGCGGAATGTTCGAGGTGGCCACCAGTGCGATACCGCGTTCAAACAGCGCTTCCATCAGCGTGCCCAGCAGCATCGCATCTGTGATATCAGAGACAAAAAACTCATCAAAACAGAGGATGTCCGTTTCGGCTTTAAATTTGTCCGCGATAATCAGCAAGGGATCGCTCTGACCCTGGAGCTGCGTCAGCTCTTCATGCACCCGCAACATAAAGCGGTGAAAGTGCAGGCGCAGTTTTCGGTCGCCAGGAATAGACTGAAAAAAGAGATCCATGACCCAGGTCTTACCGCGCCCGACACCGCCCCACATATAGAGTCCACGTACCGGTTGCGGCGTCTCGTTTTTCTCTTTGCCGATCAATTTTGACAGGCGACCCAGCAGGCCAGATGCGGCTGGCGCGGCAGATTGTTGCCGGGCAACCAGCGCCTGCTGCAGCGCGTCTAAACGGGTAATTGCTTCGCGTTGTACGTCATCGGGCCTGAATTCGCCCTGCGACAGCGCCTGCTCATAGCGTGCAAGCGGAGTTGAGGTTTGCATTGTTGTTTCAAAGTCCCTGAATGGTGTCTGATTCATACCACGGTTGCTGAAAAAAAGGCCGTTCTACACTAAGCCATGCTGCTCCAGAGTTCCACATCCATAAGATTAACGGGTATAGTGACTATTATTGAAATGGTGCAATGCCCTACGGAACAATGGAAATAACACGGGAGTCATTATGACCTGGGAATACGGGCTAATTGGTTTAGTGGTAGGTATTATTGTCGGCGCAGTCGCCATGCGTTTTGGCAACAAAAAGCTACGTGAGCAGCGCAGCATGCAGTATGAGCTGGAAAAATCGAAAGCGGAGCTGGCTGATTATCGCGAAGAACTGACCAACCACTTCGCGCAGAGCGCGGAGCTGCTGGACAACATGGCGCGTGATTATCGTCAGCTCTATCAGCACATGGCAAAAGGCTCCAATGACCTGCTGCCAAATCTGCCTGGGCAGAAAAATCCGTTTGCGTATCAGCTGACTGAAGCTGAAGCGGATAACGATCAGGTCCCGGTGCAGATGCCGCGCGACTACTCTGAAGGCGCATCGGGTTTACTGCGTGGCGAGCGCCCTGCCCGCGACTAATCTTTTTGGGGCGCAGCCTGTCTGCGCCCACTGAATTTGCGAACCCTGACCGCAAACGACTGTCACATTGATTAATTCCTCCCACCTTTTGCAGCGAGAGCGTTGTAGCAATGAAAAAACAAGCACGCCTGTTTAGCGCATTAGCCCTGAGTATTGGGATGAGTCTTGCCGCCGCGCCAGACGCGATGGCAACGCTGCCAGCACAAATTGCGGGCCAGCCGCTGCCGAGTCTGGCGCCGATGCTGGAGAAAGTGTTACCCGCCGTGGTCAGTGTTCACGTGGAAGGCACCGATTCAGGTGCACAGGCTCAGGATATTCCTGAACCGCTTAAGCGCTTTTTCGGCCAGATGCCTGGCGGGAATAGCCAGCCTCAACCGTTTGAAGGTCTGGGATCTGGCGTCATTATTGATGCCGCCAAAGGTTACGTACTGACCAACAATCATGTGGTCAACGGTGCTGATAAGATCAGCGTACAGCTTGGCGACGGCAGCGAATATGACGCCAAACTGATCGGCCATGATGAGCAGACCGATATCGCGCTGATTCAGATTCAGGGCGCGAAAAACCTTACGCAGGTGAAAGTTGCGGATTCTGATCAGCTGAAAGTGGGCGACTTCGCGGTGGCAATCGGTAACCCGTTTGGTCTGGGACAGACCGCCACGTCCGGGATTATCTCTGCGCTGGGCCGTAGCGGCCTGAACCTGGAAGGGCTGGAAAACTTTATTCAGACCGATGCTGCGATTAACCGCGGTAACTCAGGCGGTGCGCTGGTCAATCTTAACGGCGAGCTGATCGGTATCAATACCGCTATTCTCGCCTCCAGCGGCGGAAACATCGGTATCGGCTTCGCCATTCCCAGTGATATGGCGATGAACCTCGCGCAGCAGCTGATCAAGTTCGGTGAAGTGAAGCGTGGTCAGCTGGGTATTAAAGGCACTGAAATGACGGCCGATATGGCTAAGGCCTTTAATGTCGATGCGCAGCGCGGTGCCTTTGTTTCTGAAGTCTTACCGCAGTCTGCCGCACAGAAAGCGGGCGTGAAGTCAGGCGATATTATTACGTCCATCAACGATAAGCCGATTACCAGCTTCGCTGAGTTGCGCGTAAAAGTCGGCACCACACCGCCAGGCGAACAGGTCAAACTCGGCCTGCTGCGTGAAGGGAAACCGTTAACGGTTACCGTCACGCTGGAGCAGAGCGCCCAGACTACCGCGAGCGCACAGCTGATGTCCCCTGCGCTTCAGGGCGCAACCCTGAGTGATGGACAGACGAAAACCGGGGATAAAGGCGTGAAGGTCGATACCATCGAGAAAGGCACACCCGCTGAGCAGGTGGGTCTGCAGAAAGATGATGTGATTATCGGTGTTAACCGCAACCGGGTTCAGACCATTGCTGAAATGCGTAAAATACTGGAGGGTAAACCGCCGGTGCTGGCTCTGAATGTAGTGCGTGGCGATGAAAGTATCTATCTGTTGTTGAGATAAACCTCGCATTACGGCGGACACAAGCACGTGTGTGTCCGCCGCTCTCATGCTATTCTCCCCTGCGATCTCCCCTGGCGTGATTTAACACCATGTTTCTTAAACTCTTGCGTGCCGTGGTGCTGGGCCTGATTGTGGCGGGTATTTTGCTCGCAGCACTGCCTGCACTACGTATGGGCAGCGACGCCCTTTATAACCACGAAAATATTACCGACGAAACGCCCTTTAGCTTCAATCAAGGGGTGCGACGCGCCGTGCCTGCTGTCGTGAACGTTTACAATCGCAGCGCCCACACCAACAACAATCGTGGGATCACTACCCTGGGTTCAGGGGTGATCATGAATGTTAAAGGCTACATCCTTACCAACAAGCATGTTATCAACAATGCTGATCAGATCATCGTGGCGCTGCAGGATGGCCGCTTCTTTGAAGCGACGCTGGTGGGTTCCGATGGAATGACCGACCTGGCGGTTCTCAAGATTACGGCCTCCGGCCTGCCGGTTATCCCGATTAATCCAAACCGTCAGCCGCACATTGGTGATGTGGTGATGGCGATCGGCAATCCTTACAACCTCGGTCAGACGGTGACGCAGGGCATTATCAGCGCCACGGGCCGCGTAGGTCTGAGTTCGTCAGGCCGACAGAACTTCCTGCAGACCGATGCCTCAATCAACCAGGGTAACTCCGGCGGTGCGCTGATTAACTCGCTCGGCGAGCTGATGGGTATTAATACCCTGACCTTTGATAAGAGCAATGATGGTGAAACACCGGAAGGAATTGGTTTCGCCATTCCAACGGTCTTAGCCTCAAAAATCATGGATAAGCTGATTCGTGATGGTCGGGTCATCCGCGGCTATATCGGCATTACCGGGCGTGAGTTACCGCCGCTGCATGGACAGGGCAGCAATCTGGATCGGGTTCAGGGCATCATTGTCAGTGTGGTCACACCAGACGGGCCCGCAGATAAAGCCGGGATTCAGGCCAACGATGTGCTGCTCAGTGTAAACGGCAAGCCGGCCATTTCCGCACAGGAGACGATGGATCAGGTGGCAGAAATTCGCCCGGGTTCAGTGATTGAGGTGCAGGTGCTGCGCAACGATCAGAAACTGACGCTGCCGGTGACCATTCAGGAATTCCCGGACAATAGTAACTAGCTAAAACCGGAGCCAGGTCAGGGATGGCCCAGCTGATCGCAAAGAAGGCCGCCATCCATGGCGGTCGGCCTCGCCATCCTGGCTCGGACGCTTTGCTCTTCATCCGGGCCAACCCTTCCCCACTATTCCGTCACCATTTGTGAATAACCGATTAGCAGCGATCCACCGGAAACGCGATTACGTCACTCAATGACTCCGCTTTCAACGCCAGCATGATCAGGCGATCAATACCCAGCGCGACCCCCGAACAGGCTGGCATACCATGCGCCAGTGCATCCAGCAGATAAGTATCAATAGGATGTACAGGCAGGCCACGCGCCGCTCGACGCCGGTTATCCTGTTCGAAGCGCTGACGCTGCTCACGGCTATCGGTCAGTTCACGAAAACCGTTCGCCAGCTCAATGCCCTTGTAATAGACCTCGAAGCGCTCAGCCACACGGTGATCTTCAGTACTGATCTCCGCCAGTGCTGCCTGGCTGGCCGGGAAATGATAAACGAAGCAGGGTTTATCCTGACCAATCTTCGGTTCCACGCCCAGCATAAACAGCAGCATCAGTAAGGTATCGCGATCTTCTTCTGCGCGCGCCAGCTCGCCTTCACCCAGCTTCTCAGCCGCTTCACGTAACTGCGCTTTATCCGCAGACAGCGGGTCCAGCTCCAGATGACGGATAAACGCCTGCTGATAAGAGAGCGACTCTGCGCTGTCACACTCCAGCACCTGCTGCATCAGATCGTCGACTTCATTCATCAGGCGGTACATGTCGTAATGCGGACGATACCACTCCAGCATGGTGAACTCGGGGTTGTGGTGACGTCCCGCCTCTTCATTGCGGAAGCTGCGCGCCATCTGGTAAATCGGGCCACTGCCTGCCGCCAGCAGGCGCTTCATATGATATTCCGGGCTGGTCATCAGCCAGAGATCGCGCCCCTGCGCCGCGCCAGGCCCGACAAAACGCGTCTGGAATGGCACCAGATGGATATCGGTAATCGTTGCCTGACTCATCGCCGGCGTATCCACTTCCAGCACGCCGCGATCGGCAAAGAAACGACGCACTTCAGCTAAAATAGCGGCGCGTTTTAACAAATTGGCGATGGATGCGCTTGGTTGCCAGCTTGCCGTTTCGCTCATGGTGATGACTCCTGATACAAATTAGGGTGGGAAGTCTACCTGCAATGCATGTGGCAAACAATCTCGCGCCCATGCTGCCAATAACAGCGTTTCAGCTTCTATACTTAAGCGGTTAAATCACAAAGGAATCCCACTATGTCTCCATGGAAAACAGTTGTTGCCAGCCTGAGTGCTTTTCTCTCAGTCGCCTGCAGTACTACGCCGCCAAAAAACGTCACGGTCATAGATAACTTCGACAGCCAGCGCTACCTTGGTCAGTGGTATGAGATTGCCCGCCTTAATCACCCTTTTGAGCGCGGCCTTGAACAGGTAACGGCAAACTACAGCCCACGTGAAGATGGCGGTCTGAAAGTGATCAATCGTGGCTACAACGTTAAAAAGCAGCGCTGGCAGGAGAGCGTGGGCAAAGCCTATTTCACTGGTGAGCCACAGCGTGCATCCCTGAAGGTCTCTTTCTTTGGCCCCTTCTACGGCGGCTACAACGTTATCGCACTGGATCCCGATTATCGCTATGCGATGGTGTGCGGCCCGAATCGCCACTATCTCTGGATACTGTCACGCACACCGCAGCTGGAGCCGGGCGTTAAAGAGAAACTGGTTGAACAGGCACGTCAGAACGGTTTCCCGGTGGAAGAGTTAATCTGGGTAAAACAGAAATAGTGCAAAAGCTGGCAAGCCGGTACGAAAAGCATTTCGTACCGGTTGGAATAACAGGTTACTTCGTGCTGTTCTGAATCGCCTGGCCACCCGCTTCGACATCTTCACCGACGCCACGTGTTGTATTACACGCCGTCAGCAGAGAAGAGAGCACCAGTACAGAGAAGATTGCGGCAATACTTTTCTTTAACATAACAATGTCCTTTTTGATGGATGTAAAGTACAGCGCTTTAAGCATAGCCGGATTTACGGCAGTTGCTGCTGGCGCGACTCTAAAAAAGACAATCCGTTAGGTCATTTTGCCGCACGGGAAATGGCACCACCTAAGTGGGAGACGTCTTCGCCAAAACCGTGGAATGTGTTGCAGGCGCTTAACGCAGAAGAGACCAGCAACGCGAACGCGATTAATTTTGCCAGCTTGATCATTTTTTTCTCTCAGACAAGAAAAAGGCGCATCCGGAGATGCGCCTGCGAATCTTATTTCACGCGTGACACGTATTCGCCAGAGCGGGTGTCAACTTTGACCACTTCGCCCTCTTGCACGAACAATGGCACTTTCACCACGGCGCCGGTAGACAGCTTGGCTGGCTTGCCGCCAGTACCCGCAGTATCACCTTTCAGGCCGGGATCGGTTTCGATAACTTCAGCTTCGATAAAGTTCGGCGGCTGAACGGCGATCGGGCGACCGTTCCACAGCGTAACGATACACTCAGCGTTATCCTGCAGCCATTTCGCTGCATCGTTTACCGTTTTCTCTTCAACCTGGAACTGCTCAAAGCTTTCCGGGTGCATGAAGTGATAGAACTCACCGTCGTTGTACAGGTAGTTCAGGTTGGTATCTACAACGTCTGCGCCTTCGGCGGAGTCGGTAGATTTAAAAGTTTTCTCAACGCGAGAACCCGTCAGCAGGCGACGCATTTTAACGCGTGCGAATGCCTGACCTTTACCCGGTTTAACGAACTCACTGGATTCGATGGCATACGGCTCGCCTTCGAACATGATTTTAAGACCGGGACGGAAATCGTTGCTAGAATAAGTCGCCATGAAGGCCCTCTACGAAAATTGACACTGGTACTAAGCCAAAAAAATGGCACACATTGTAACCCTAAAAACACCTTCCAGAGAAGATTGGTTGCAGCAACTTGCGGATGTTGTCACCGAACCTGATGAATTACTGCGGATTTTAGCCCTGGATCAGCACACCGAGCTGGCTGAAGGTGCGGATGCGCGGCGTCTTTTCGCCTTACGGGTACCGCATGCGTTCATCCGCCGGATGAAAAAAGGCGATGCGCACGACCCACTGCTGCTTCAGGTACTGACCCGTCGCCAGGAATTCATCGATGCGCCAGGTTATAGCACCGATCCGCTCGATGAACAAAGCAACGTTGTGCCTGGATTGCTGCATAAATACCGAAACCGGGCATTATTGCTGGTAAAAGGCGGTTGTGCCGTTAACTGCCGCTACTGCTTCCGCCGTCATTTTCCCTATCAGGATAATCCCGGCAATAAGCGTAGCTGGCAGGCTGCACTGGACTATATCGCCGAACATCCCGAGCTGGATGAGATCATTTTTTCCGGCGGCGATCCTCTGATGGCCAAAGATCATGAGCTCGCCTGGCTGATCGCCGCGCTGGAACAGATCCCGCATCTCAAACGTCTGCGCATTCACAGCCGCTTACCGGTCGTTATACCGGCGCGTATTACCGAACAGCTCTGTCAGATGCTAAGCGATACCCGACTGCAGGTGATTATGGTGACGCATATTAACCATGCGCAGGAGATTGATGAGGCGCTGCGTGAGTCGATGATCAGGCTGAAGCGTGCCGGTGTGACCCTGCTGAATCAGAGCGTGCTGCTGCGTGGCATCAACGATAATGCCCAGACGCTGGCTACCCTGAGCAATGCGCTGTTTGATGCCGGTATTCTGCCCTACTATCTGCACGTGCTGGACAAAGTCCAGGGCGCCGCGCATTTCTTTGTCTCAGACGACGAGGCACGCCAGCTGGTTCGGTCCCTGTTGTCACAGGTCTCCGGCTATCTGGTGCCAAAGCTGGCGCGTGAAATCGGCGGTGAGCCGAGTAAAACACCGTTAGATTTGCAGTTACGTCAGGAATAAAAACGGCCAGCGCAAGGCTGGCCGGTTGAATACGGTAGGATGCCCGACTCACACTATGGGCACTTATAAACCTGGCCAGTCATTTTGCTATCGAGTGGCGCGAACGCGGACAACAGATTCTGCGTCGGGCTGGTGGCACCATAAATCACGTTGCCGCCCATCTCGGCTGCACGATTGCGCAGATCATTGGCCGCACCACGCAGTGCGCTGGTTTCACCGCCTGCACCGCTCAGCCAGTTGCTCTGTGAGCCGGTGATATTGCCCAGAAGCTGACAATTATTGCCAGGCTGCTGATCGGTAAACGTCACACGCTGCCCCGCTGAAGAGAGTTGCGTAGAGCTGCTGCAGCCCGCCAGCAATAACGCGCCAGCCGTCAGTCCGAGCAAGAGGTTAATCCGCATTGTAATCCCCATTTATTATCATCAGAGTCGGGTGGCAGCGTAGCAGAAAAAGATCTCTTTTTTCTGAACATTCATTGCCTTAATCCCGTTATATCATCTTCATATTTCATACTGTATTCAGGCCAGCAGAGTGGCGCGTCCCGGTAACTTACGATAATAAGTCCATCCGGCGAGGCGGCAGCAGTCAGCATGCAGACAGCGGAAGATATCAAGAGGAAAGACGAACGATTGCGACACTACTTATACTATTTTCCCGCCCAAAAGAAAAACCCCCGACCGTTTCCGATCGGGGGTTCTGTGATGACTTAAGCAGTCAACGGCGATTACATCATGCCGCCCATACCGCCCATGCCACCCATACCGCCAGCGCCGCCGCCTAAATCAGGTGCGTCGCCTTTAGGCATGTCAGTGACCATACATTCGGTGGTGATCATCAGACCTGCAACTGAGGCCGCGTACTGCAGAGCAGAACGGGTCACTTTGGTTGGGTCCAGGATACCGAAGTCGATCATGTTGCCATACTCTTCAGTCTGCGCGTTGTAACCGTAGTTACCGTCGCCCGCTTTCACGTTGTTAGCAACAACAGATGGCTCTTCACCGGCGTTAGACACGATCTGACGCAGTGGAGATTCCATCGCGCGCAGCGCAACTTTGATACCGACGTTCTGATCTTCGTTCTGACCACGCAGATCCGCCAGCTGTGCTGCAACGCGAACCAGCGCCACACCACCACCTGCAACCACGCCTTCTTCTACAGCAGCACGGGTTGCGTGCAGCGCATCTTCAACGCGGGCTTTCTTCTCTTTCATTTCAACTTCAGTTGCTGCGCCTACTTTCAGAACGGCTACGCCGCCTGCCAGTTTCGCTACGCGCTCCTGCAGTTTTTCTTTGTCGTAGTCAGAGGTTGCTTCTTCGATCTGCTGACGAATCTGGGTGACACGGCCCTGGATTGTCGCTTCTTCACCCACACCGTCGATGATGGTGGTGGTGTCTTTGTTGATCACAACGCGTTTAGCCTGGCCCAGATCTTCCAGAGCCGCTTTTTCCAGCTCCATACCGATTTCTTCAGAGATCACGGTACCACCGGTCAGGATAGCGATATCCTGCAGCATCGCTTTACGACGGTCGCCGAAGCCTGGTGCTTTCACAGCAGCCACTTTCACGATGCCACGCATGGTGTTAACCACCAGCGTTGCCAGCGCTTCGCCTTCAACATCTTCCGCGATGATCAGCAGTGGTTTGCCTGCTTTCGCAACGGCTTCCAGCACTGGCAGCATTTCACGGATGTTAGAAATTTTCTTGTCAGCCAGCAGGATGAACGGAGATTCCAGTTCAATCGCACCGGTTTCTGGCTTGTTGATGAAGTAAGGAGAGAGGTAGCCGCGATCAAACTGCATACCTTCAACCACATCCAGCTCATCCTGCAGGCCGGTGCCTTCTTCAACGGTGATCACGCCTTCTTTACCGACTTTTTCCATCGCCTGAGCAATCAGCTGGCCTACGGTTTCATCGGAGTTAGCAGAGATCGTACCCACCTGCGCAATGGCTTTAGAGTCTGAGCAAGGCACAGACAGCGCTTTCAGTTTCTCAACTGCAGCGATAACCGCCTGGTCGATACCGCGCTTCAGATCCATCGGGTTCATACCCGCTGCGACCGCTTTCAGGCCTTCGGTGATGATAGACTGAGCCAGTACGGTTGCAGTGGTGGTACCGTCGCCTGCAGCGTCGTTCGCTTTAGAGGCCACTTCTTTCACCATCTGCGCGCCCATGTTCTCGAACTTGTCTTCCAGCTCGATTTCACGTGCCACAGAAACACCATCTTTAGTGATGGTCGGTGCACCAAAAGATTTATCCAGAACCACGTTACGGCCTTTCGGGCCCAGGGTAACTTTTACTGCATCTGCCAGTACGTTCACGCCACGCAGCATTTTTACGCGTGCGTCATTACCGAATTTTACGTCTTTAGCTGCCATCTTTAAATATCCCTTAAATTCGTTTCGTTCAGTGAATTACGCGTAAAAATTACGCTTCAACAACGGCCAGAATGTCGCTCTCAGAGATGATAAGCACCTCTTCGTTGTCGATTTTCTCGGTTTTAGCACCGTAACCTTCATTGAAGATCACGACGTCACCAACCTTCACGTCCAGCGGCTTAACGTCGCCACTCTCAAGGATGCGACCATTGCCGACAGCCAGAACTTCACCACGGGTGGATTTACCGGCTGCAGAACCGGTCAGCACGATGCCGCCAGCTGATTTAGCTTCAACTTCTTTACGCTTGACGATGACGCGATCGTGCAATGGACGAATTTTCATTTGATAGCTCTCCTTTGAGAAGTCCAATCATTCAGTTTTGGGGTTGAACACCGGGCTGCATGGCTTCCGGCCTCGTGACCAGAGAGATAGGGCCGCCACCACCCACTTTCAAGGGGGCGGACAACAAATTTTTTTATCCGGATGTGATAAGTGGTGACTTTTTAAACAGATGATGGGGTAAATAAAAAACGCAACCCGGAGGTTGCGCTTTCAGAGGCTTAAACTGCGGTTAACGATCCTTGTGGTCGTCATGGTGCTCAAGGCGATCGCTATTTTTACGCTCGAACTCGCCATCCATGGTATAGCCGCTGTCAGGGCCAGCACCCGGTCCGCGCCAGACGCGCAGATGGGGCATCAGTTTCAGCGTCAGATGCTTCTGCACCGGTGGCAGCAACAGCAACAGACCCAGCAGATCAGTGAAGAAGCCAGGCAACAGCAGCAGGAAGCCCGCGATGATCAGTGACACGCTTTTTATCATCTCACTGGCCGGGCTTTCATTACGCGCCAGCTTCTCCTGCATCAGCATAAAGTTCTTCATGCCCTGATTTTTGACCAGCGACACTCCGATGCACGAGGTGAACACCACCAGCAGCATGGTAAGCAGCACGCCCATGACGTGTGCCACCTGAATGAAGAGTGAAATCTCAATCCAGGCCAGAATAAAAAAGACTAATAACGGTATCCAGCGCACCGTACTCTCCTGTAAGTAGGGGCTGAACGGCAGCGTGCCGGTCAGCAGAAAGCATTCATCCTGAGGATGATAAGAAAAGAGATGGGCACCCGCGCCGCCATTTTCAACCGATCGTATCAAATTTATCCTGCGGGGTTAATTTTGTAACCAACTTCACATATCGTTAACCAGACTGCAGCATTAAGTGATCTGCATGCGTGCTTTTCTTAAGCATCAGAATATGATCGCACACGCCCCTTTGAAGACGGATAATATGTCGGCACGGGCACACCACGACAAAATAAACACATCCTTTGTGATGGTTAGCGGCAACAATAAGAAGGTTATCATGGCGAACAACATTCGTATCGAAGAAGACCTGTTAGGCATGCGCGAAGTTCCGGCGGATGCCTACTATGGCGTTCATACTCTGCGTGCGATTGAGAACTTTTATATCAGCAACAGCAAAATCAGCGACATTCCTGAATTTGTCCGCGGCATGGTGATGGTCAAAAAAGCAGCGGCGATGGCCAATAAAGAGCTGCAGACTATTCCGCGCAACATTGCCGATACCATCATTAAGGCCTGCGACGAAGTGCTGAACAACGGCCGCTGTATGGACCAGTTCCCTGTTGATGTCTATCAGGGCGGTGCCGGAACCTCGGTCAACATGAACACCAATGAGGTGCTGGCGAACATCGGCCTGGAGCTGATGGGCCACCAGAAAGGGGAATATCAGTACCTCAACCCCAACGATCATGTGAACAAATGCCAGTCTACCAACGACGCCTATCCAACCGGTTTCCGCATCGCGGTCTACAGCTCTCTGCTGAAACTGCTTGATGGCATCAGCCAGCTGGCCGAAGGCTTCCAGCACAAAGCTGATGAATTCCAGACCATCCTGAAAATGGGCCGCACCCAGCTACAGGATGCCGTGCCGATGACTCTCGGTCAGGAGTTTCACGCGTTCAGCGTACTGCTGAACGAAGAAACCAAAAGTATTCTGCGCACCGCTGAACTGCTGCTGGAAGTGAACCTGGGCGCGACTGCCATCGGTACCCGTCTCAATACGCCGGATGGCTATCAGCATCTGGCTGTACAGCGTCTGGCGGAAGTCAGCAACCTGCCAGTAGTACCGGCGGAAGATCTGATTGAAGCCACTTCTGACTGCGGCGCTTATGTGATGGTCCATTCGTCACTCAAACGTCTGGCCGTAAAGCTCTCCAAAATCTGTAACGACCTGCGCCTGCTCTCCTCCGGTCCGCGCGCGGGTCTGAACGAAATCAACCTGCCAGAGCTGCAGGCGGGCTCCTCCATCATGCCAGCCAAGGTCAATCCGGTGGTGCCGGAAGTGGTAAACCAGGTTTGCTTTAAAGTGATTGGCAATGACATCACCGTCACGATGGCCTCTGAAGCGGGTCAGTTACAGCTCAACGTGATGGAGCCGGTCATTGGCCAGGCGCTGTTTGAGTCAATCAGCATCCTGACTAACGCCTGCTACAACCTGCTGGAGAAGTGCGTCAACGGCATTACCGCCAACCGCGCAGTGTGCGAAGCCTATGTCTTTAACTCGATTGGTATCGTTACTTACCTCAACCCTTACATCGGCCACCACAATGGCGACATCGTCGGCAAAATCTGTGCGGAAACCGGTAAAAGCGTGCGAGAGGTCGTGCTGGAGCGTGGTCTGCTGACGGAAAGTGAGCTGGACGATATCTTCTCGGTACAGAACCTGATGTACCCGGTTTATAAAGCCAAACGTTATACCGATGAAAACGAACAGTAAGGCTTAACCGACGCTGGTTAACCAAAGGCATACCGCGATCAAAACGGTGTGCCTTTTTTTTTGGTACACAGCACACCCCGGTTTTACCGATTTAATGTTCAGGAGTGATTCATGTTTGTGGTTGAGCTGGTTATCGTCTTGATGGCGATCTGGTTGGGCGCACGTCTTGGCGGCATTGGCATTGGCTTTGCTGGCGGGATGGGCGTGTTGATCCTGACGCTGGGATTTGGCATGGCACCCGGCGCTATCCCGTTCGATGTGATTGAAATCATCATGGCGGTGATCGCGGCTATCGCTGCGATGCAGGTGGCCGGCGGCATGGATTATCTCGTCAGCCTGGCTGAACGCCTGCTGCGGCGTCATCCGCGCCATGTCACGCTGCTGGCCCCGCTGGTCACCTACCTGATGACGCTGCTGGCCGGTACGGGTCATACTGCGTTCTCGACGCTGCCAGTGATTGCGGAAGTGGCGAAGGAGCAAGGCGTACGCCCTTCCCGGCCGCTATCGATTGCAGTAGTGGCTTCACAAATAGCGATTACTGCGTCACCGATTTCAGCCGCCGTGGTCTTCTTCGCCACACTGCTTGAACCGCGCGGTATCGGCTATATCACCCTGCTGGCGATTGCCATCCCCTCAACCATGGTGGGTCTCTTCCTGGCCGCGCTGGTGACTAACTTCTTAGGCCGTGAGCTGAAAGATGATGAGGTTTATCAGGCCCGCCTCGCCAAAGGCGAAGTCACGCTGCGTGGCGCCAGCCGTTACCAGGCAAAACCGGGCGCGAAAAAATCGGTGCTGCTGTTTCTGACGGGCATTGTGGCTGTGGTGCTCTATGCCACCGCAACCAGCGCCAGCGTCGGGTTAATCGTCAATCCACCGCTGCCGCGCAATGAAGCGATTGTGGTGTTTATGCTGACCATCGCCACACTCATCAGCCTGACCTGCAATCTCGACACCAGTGAGATCCTCAGCGCCAGCACCTTTAAATCCGGCATGAGCGCCTGCATCTGCGTAATGGGCGTCGCCTGGCTGGGTGATACCTTTGTAAAAGCGCATCTGGCCGAGATTCAGATGCTGGCTGGTGATACGCTAAAAACCTATCCATGGATGCTGGCACTGGTGCTCTTCTTCGCTTCGATGCTGCTCTATTCGCAGGCCGCCACCACCAAAGCCCTGATGCCCGCCGCGCTGCTGCTGGGCGTGACGCCGCTGACGGCCATCGCCTCCTTCGCCGCCGTTTCGGCGCTGTTTGTGCTGCCGACCTACCCGACCCTGCTGGCCGCCGTTGAGATGGATGACACGGGCTCAACCCGGATTGGCAAGTTTGTCTTTAACCATGCCTTTATCATTCCAGGGGTAATTGCCATTGCGCTGTCGGTGCTCTCTGGCTTCGTCTTCGGTGGGTTGTTGTTATAGCCCGCTCATCGTGTTACGGATGGAGCGTGCTATCATCGCCGCTCTTTTAAACAGGAGTCTCAGGATGAATGCTGTCGTTATCCTCTGCACTGCGCCTGATCAGGCCACGGCAGACCATCTTGCCGCCTTAGCGCTGGAGGCCAGACTGGCAGCCTGCGTGACACTGCTGCCGGGTGCCACATCCTGGTATCTCTGGCAGGGCAAAATGGAGAAGAGCAGCGAAATCCAGATGCTGCTGAAGTGCGACAGCGATCATCAGCAGGCGCTGTGTGAATTGCTTAAAGAAGCACACCCTTACGATGTCCCCGAATTGCTGGCGCTGCCGGTTCAACATGGAGATAGTGAATACTTGTCATGGCTGCACGCATCTCTCGCTTAATTACGCTTCTGCTGACGCTGTTTATCTGTCTGCAGGCGCACGCATCCCTCTTTTCTAATCCGGCGACCAGCCGCTTTGTGCCCGTTGATCAGGCGTTTACGTTTGACTTCGACCAGCAGGGCGCTCAGCTTAATCTGCACTGGAAAGTGAAATCGGGCTATTACCTCTATCGCCAGCAAATCCACATCACGCCGCAGAACGCGACCCTCGCGCCGCTGACGCTACCGGCTGGTCAGCCGCATGAGGATGAATTCTTTGGCAAAAGTGAGATCTATCCGCAGGACCTGACGCTGCCTGTGATACTGCAACAGGCGGGCACCGGTGCCACGCTCAGCGTGACATATCAGGGTTGTGCCGCCGCCGGGTTCTGTTATCCCCCCGAGACGCGCAGCGTACCGGTGAGTGCGGTAGCAGCCAGCAGCGTACCTGCGCCGGTCAGTGCACAGCCCGCGCCCGCTAATCCGCTGCCCTTTTCCCCGCTCTGGGCGCTGCTGATCGGCATCGGCGTGGCATTTACGCCCTGTGTGCTGCCGATGTATCCGCTGATCTCCGGCATTATCCTGGGCGGAAATCGCCACTATTCGCTGGGCCGGCTATTTGCGCTGGCGATGGTTTATGTTCAGGGAATGGCGCTGACCTATACGCTGCTGGGCCTGGTGGTGGCGGCTGCGGGCCTGCGTTTTCAGGCCGCGTTGCAGCACCCATACGTGCTGTTGACGCTCTCTGTGCTGTTTATCGTGCTGGCCCTGTCAATGTTCGGCCTGTTTACGCTGCAGCTGCCCTCAAGCCTGCAAACCCGTCTGACGCTGTGGAGCAATCGTCAGCAGGGGGGATCGCTGCCCGGCGTCTTTCTGATGGGCGCGCTGGCCGGCTTGATCTGCTCGCCCTGCACCACTGCCCCGCTTAGCGCTATTTTGCTTTACATCGCGCAGAGCGGAAATCTGTGGGCCGGTGCCGGGACGCTGTGGCTTTACGCGGTCGGCATGGGATTACCGCTGATCGCTGTAACCCTGTCTGGAAATCGACTGCTGCCGAAAAGCGGTCCGTGGATGCAAACCGTCAAAGAGGGCTTTGGTTTTGTCATCCTGGCGTTGCCAGTCTTCCTGCTGGAACGGGTACTGGGCGACGTGTGGGGATTGCGACTCTGGAGTCTGCTTGGCGTGGCGTTCTTTGGCTGGGCGTTCAGCGTCAGCCTGCGTGCCAGCAGCGGTAAGTGGCGCGTGGTGCAGATTGTCATGCTGGCTGCGGCGTTAATCAGCGCACGTCCGTTACAGGACTGGGCATTTGGCGGTCAGGCGGTACAGCATGCTGTGGCACCGCTGCCGTTCCAGTCCCTCCAGACGCCGCAACAACTCGCTAGCGCGCTGCAGCAGGCACATGGTCGCATCACTATGGTCGATCTCTACGCAGACTGGTGCGTCGCCTGCAAGGAGTTTGAAAAATATACCTTTAGTGATAGCGCCGTGCGCGATAGCCTGAGCAAGGTACAGCTACTACAGGCTAACGTCACAGCCAACAGCGCCAGCGACAACGCGCTGTTGCAGCACCTTCGGGTGCTGGGCTTACCGACCATTTTTTTCTTTGATGCGCAGGGCCGTGAAATCCCCGACTCGCGCATCACCGGGTTTCTCAATGCCGCCGATTTCCAGGCGCATTTGCAGAAACTTACCCCATAAACAACACTGGACAGGTCATTGCCCGGCGAAATTGCCGGGCCTGCATACCAGAGGAGAGTCACTTGCAGCGTGAACAGATACTCGAGCATGCATTGAATGTGCTTGAACAGAACGGCCTCGCCGCCACCCTCTCATTGGAAACCCTGGCGGGAGAGACTGAATTAACGCTTGATCGGCTTCAGCAGTTCTGGCCCGATCGCGACGCGCTGCTTTATGATGCGCTCCGCTATCACGGCCAGCAGATTGAAACCTGGCGCCGTCAGATTCTGCTGGATGAATCTCTGTCGCCGGATCAGAAACTGATGGCACGCTATGAAGTCCTGAGTGAGCAGGTCAGCAAAGGCCGTTTCCCGGGCTGCCTGTTTATCGCCGCCTGTAGCTTCTACCCTCAGCCCGATCAGCCCATCCATCAACTGGCCGAGCAGCAAAAACGTGGCTCATGGCAGTTCACCCATGACATTCTGGTGCAACAGGAGCTGGATAACCCAGGTATGGTGGCCGATCAGATGGAACTGATCCTTGAAGGTTGTCTGAGCAGGCTACTGGTGAAGCGTAATGTGCAGGATGTCGCCACCGCTCAGCGGCTGGCGGAGGATGTCTACAGCATCGCGCTGTGCCGCAAAAATGGCGCGCTGGCCTGATGTTTTACCCGCTTTGACTGAAATTCAGGCAATCAGTCACGTTTCCTGGGGTTTTTTTGTGAAAGCCGTTGACGACCCGCGGCCTTTACGGTTTAATGCGCCCCGTTGCCCGAATAGCTCAGTCGGTAGAGCAGGGGATTGAAAATCCCCGTGTCCCTGGTTCGATTCCGGGTTCGGGCACCAAAATTTAAAGAAACCCGCCTCTGGCGGGTTTTTTGCGTTCTGAAGCGCCAGATTCTACACCTCAGCAATACTTTTTTATGCCACTCATCTCCGCTAATGCCGATCCGCATTTCGTGCCTGACTCCGTTTGATGGTCAGTGATCTCGGGTGATGGGTCAGATCGCCCGCCATATTTCTTTGGGTAAACGGATGAATTAACGAGTTTCTCCCGCGCTTACTCTTTAGCGGTCTGTTTAATTGCCGCATAGCGGGCTATCAATTGTTTCAGGTGCATCTCCAGTTGAACTCTGGCCGTGACAGGCAAGGGTAAACCGGCAGGATTTGCGGACAACACGCGCAGTTGCTCCTCAGCCGGTATGGATCGATTAAATGACTGCATTGAGGAAAAGACCACTGACTTCAGCTCACTCACCGTCATATATTTTCCCTTCTTCTCATCCAGCCCGTTTAGCCTGTCACTCAATTTCTGTAGCGTCGTCATCCCCTCATGCCAGCCATTCAGGCGATCTGTCGGAATTGCTGCAGCATTAAGCTGTTGCTGCCAGTGCAATGCCATAGATGTTGCCTGCTCTGGCCACAGTACCCTGGCCTGCTCAATCAACAGACGGCTATAGTCAATATTCCAGTCAGCAGGTAATTCATCCAGCCGGGCAAGCTGCTGCTGCGTCTGAGTGAGGAGTTCCTCGGGTAGTGGAGAC
The DNA here is from genome assembly GCF_014155795.1 of Pantoea hericii. Classification (NCBI taxonomy): domain Bacteria; kingdom Pseudomonadati; phylum Pseudomonadota; class Gammaproteobacteria; order Enterobacterales; family Erwiniaceae; genus Pantoea; species Pantoea hericii. The sequence goes on along the minus strand of NZ_SCKV01000003.1, from coordinate 131,838 downwards.
TGCTGGCGTAATTGCGCCAGTTTGTCAGGCGCAAGAACTGCAGGTAATGGTGCCAGCGAGGCGGCAAGCTGAACCCTCAACGGGGAAGGCCGTTGAATAAGGTGCCAGCTCCACAATGCGGCAGCGCTTATCAGCAGCATGGTACACATCCCGGCCATAAAGGATTTCCACTGTTTCACCGGCGTGGGCACTGTCGCCAGCACATCCACATTCGGCTGCGGTTCCGGCTGCGCAACGTACACCCACTTCACTGTGCCGCCTGGCGTCTGGATATCTTCAGGCGAACCATCCGTAAGCTCTCTGGTGGATGCGGCAACCGCATTCGTCACGGAAGCTGGCGACACAATACCAGACTGATTTTTTAACCCTGAACAGGTTGTATCATCACTGTTTTCCAGCCGGACAGCACTGTTGTGCAGCAGTGTTCGCAGGGTATCAAGCTGGCTCAGATGCTTAAGCTCCAGACGCTGTAATACTTCTCCCAGCCGGGTAAGTTTTTGCTCTGCATGATAAAGCTGGCTGAGGTCGCTGTAATTCAGCGGGATCATACGCATCAGTTGATGCAGACGCTGACTCAGACTGCTGAGAATTTCCATACGAGCATGGACAGGCTGAGGCCATAGCGCCCCCCACTGGTGACTTATCAGCGCTTCCAGTATCGCCAGCCCTTCATTGAGACCGAATAATCCGGTCAGCTGCGTGCGGGCCAGCGTATACCAGGCCACTGTCTGTAGCTCCACTCCATTTTGTTCAAACAGCGAGAGGCAGAGTTTTTCAACATAATGCCAGTTAACATCAGGACGCGCCGGATGTGTCAGCTTACTCAGTTCATCGCGAAGGGCGGCGTAATCCGATAGCGTACGCGGATCGCCACCGGTTTTAATTTTACGTTGGGTGATGTCATTCATGACAGGTTGTCCATTTGACGGATCTGAAACAGTGGAAGAGGGTTTGTATAAGGAGTTGCGGATTCGCTTTCAGATTGTGTGATTCTGCAGAAATAGTGGTACTGACCGCTACGGCAGGAGCGCCAGAATCAGATTAAAAAACGTGCTTTCATCGAAATGCTGTACAGGCAGAGATAAAGCATCTGGCGACATAAAAGACCAGCCACCCGAATTACCTGACCGCATGCACAAACGCCCCAGGAACGTTATGCCGCCTGCTGCATGGAGCGTTACCTCCACACATCCGGTCACGCCCTGACCGTAAAGAAATAGCGGCATAAACTTTACGATCCTGTCGTCGTGACGCAGAACGATAGCAGAAATATCAAAAACCCCACCCTCCACCAGCAGGTCCGTCACGGATGTACTGAGCGTCTCTACCTTCAGTCCGGTATCCACCAGCCACACGCCGATCTGCTCCTGAAGCTGCGTCATTCGCAGGCGAAACTCCGCGATATCGGCCTGATTTTTGCTGGTAAACGAGACAGGCGCGGGTTGTCTGGCCCGTAGTTTTTTGAGGAACTGCGATTTTACTGTCATGGTGTTGCCTGACCTTACATACGGATTGCGGAGTCGAGATACTGCTGCTGTTTAAGATGGCGCAGGAGAACACGCCCTTCGGGCATAAACTCCGTGCCATATCGCACCAGTCCAACCCCTTTAAGTTCAGCGTCAATGGCATAGCGCAGTTCGCCGGGAATATTCTGCTGCTGAAGAACAACATCTATCTTTTTCAATCGGGGTTCATATTTGAGCAGCACGGCCGATAGCGTGCCCATCAGCTCATGGGCCGTTCCCGGCATCCCCTGCAGAATTCTGGTCATATCGGGCAGGCCGTAATCCGGCAGATGTGCAAGCGTGCCGGCACGGCAGTTAAGGATGCGCTGCATATTATCGAGTACTGACAGGATGAGCTGATTTTCCTCACTGACCTGGTTGAGACCAAGGCCACCGGTGAAATGGCCGGTGAGCATTTCATACAGCGAAGGTGTGTTATGTCCCTGGGTCATCAGCGGTGCTTAAACGGCAGTAGTGTCAGATGATTGTTACCCGCTTCCAGAATGCGCGGCTTATCGGGATCGAGGTCTTCACGCTGTAACACCCGCTTCCAGGTGTTGTTGTCAGTATCCGGGTGGCGGAACAATCCCACCACCGCCACAAACTGCGCGTCGGCCTCCATCGGCATATTCAGGCTGACATCACCGCCCGGCTTCACCACCACATCACGGCTGGCAAGCAGGTCGGCTTGCAGAATGGCCTCTCCCTCTTTCAGCAGCTGTTGGTAGACCGTTTTGTCAAAGTTATTGCGGTCTTTCAGCTGGTAAACCCGGACCACCACCGGTTCAGACAGCGAGTTACTTTCCCGTGAATCGGTGTTCAGCGCTTCACGTGCGGTGAAATCCAGATGCAGCACATTAATCTTTTTATAAAACAGAGCGTTAAATGCCGACTTGGTACCCTCAGTGATGCCCTGCGTTACCCCGCAGCCCGTCAGACTGCATGCCAGCAGTGCAGGTAGCCAGCACGCGGGATTAATCAAATGTGTACGTAACATGTCGGTTTCCTTGTTGTGGTGTAGCGGGCTGCAGGCCGGTGTAATAGCCCAGTTCCGTGGTAAAAGTCTGCGGGATGTCGTCCGGCAGATTATCTCTCTCCACACCCAGTACGCCGTTCATACCCAACCAGAAAGGACCGTCGCCGAGCGGTGGAGCGGCCAGCAGATGAGTCCGGGTGGTCAGGGTGATTTTTGCCTTAAAACGCCAGCCAAGATAAACGCGCAGCATCACCAGAAAATCCTGATACAGCAGGCCATCCGGCTTCCAGCTTTGCGACTCCTGCTCATTATCTGTGGACAGAGCAATCAGCAACTGGCTGTTGGCATCCATCGCCTCTTCGCCAAGCGGCGTGTTACCGTCCAGCAGAAAATCGTTATCACCGTAAAACCCCAGAGGCTGACTGACCTCCACAGGCCGAAGACAGTAAGGACTGACCTGCACAGTGGTATCCGGGGCCAGCAAAGTCACCAGTCCCTGCATCCCCTCCTGGGTTTTACCGGGCTGTTGCAGCACACCCAGCAGCGCCAGAAAGCGGGAGACGGGTGTGGCAATATGGTTAGCGGTGCCGGGAATACCCAGCCCCACCAGACCCAGAAGCGACTGCGAAATGGTGTCGGTCCCGCCGGGCTCAAATGTGGCCGGGTAAGAATATTTACGCCAGATGCGGTAAAACTGCGTCAGGATGCGGTGGCTGAAGATATCCAGAAACCCCTGCAGCGCTTCATGCCCTTCACGGCGCTGAGTGATGTCATCAAGATAGGTGGTCGGCAAGGGGGAATCGACACCATACATCCCCATAAAGGTTGTTCGGATGAGCGGAGGCCTGCTGTCATCAGCCTCGTCATAGTCGACAGCTTTCAGTTCACTGACCGGAAACCCCATTCCCGGATGCGGTGCAAATCGCACCGGGTCATCCGCCGGATGACTGGTTGAGCCCATTAGCGGCCCGCCGGGATTACGCTTCTCCAGCAGCTGACATAAACGGTAAAAGTTAATGCGGTGAAGATCAGCTTCCAGTCGCGGGCTCAGCCGGGAATGCGGCGGTTGTGCTTTTCTTCCCATTGCAGGCGTTCTCCGGTCGGTTGCAGGATAATAATCAGGCGGTTAAACAGGTAGATATCGGTGTAGAGCGCGAAGAAGCGACTCAGCATCTCGCCAAATAAACAGATGTCGCCACGTCCGGCAAAACCGTGGCTGTCGAGCGTCACTTCGATCTGCACACCACGCACCAGGTAGCCCTGCTCAAAGCGCTCGGTTTCGCTGTGCTTCACGTCAATGATGGCTTCCAGGCGGCGGCGGTTCATCTCGCTGTCAGTCCACTCGTACAGCGCCAGGGTGCCGCGCAGCACGTCGGCGTTGTCCATCATCGACAGAAACCCGCTGCCGAGATGGCTCAGCACGCGCCAGTAAAAACGATCCTGTGCCGGGGGATAACAGGGCAGCGTCGGCGCGCAAAGGTTACGTACGGCGATGCTGGCCGAGGTGGTTTTCATCACCGTATCGAGAACCGTGCTCTGCAGCGCACGGCGTGGCAGCTGGCCGTTGGTGCCGGTGAGCGTCAGTGACAGACTTTCATCTTCCGGGACCGTATGGTTATCAAAGGCTTCGCCGCCGAGGATAAGCCAGGTGTTATGCAGCCCGGAAGGCCCCCGACGCACGCGGGTATGGTAGTAATATTCCGGCGCTTCATGCCGCATCATTCCGCCTTTGTGGCGAAACCCGGAAAATGGGACATAGGTATGCTGGCTCGATGACATCACCGAATCCACCGCATATATCTCGGTATGGCCAGGGGCGCAGACGCCTGACCGTTACTGAAGTCGCCCGCCACCAGTAATTTCAGCGGGAGCTCGGTTTTTTTGCCTGCGCCTCCCGTGTGCAAATCAAGTTTTAAATTAATGCGCGCTTTGGGTATTTCGGACTGAAAGGAAGAGTCAGACATGGTTGTCCCTGTTCTATGAATTGACAGAAGCGGTCAGTGCCAGTGAGAAATAAACGGAAAAGTAAGACCCGGCCAGAACAGCTTCACGTTTCACGTCATCCGACGTAAATCAGAAATCCGGAATTAAAAGCGGGCGTATTCCCTTCACCAGCATGTCGACACGGTATTTCTGAGTCATTTGTCTGAAATGAAAAAATTCAGATAAAACCCAGTAGGCGGAGTGTAGGAACGTTGAATGCCTGAGCGTAAACGGAAAGATGTAACAGAATATTACCGATGCTGATTTTAACAAGCCCGAATCATCATGATGATTTATAAGAATTTTCCTGCGAATCCCGATAAGGTCTTACAGAATAAGGGTGTGCAGTAAGCGGCTGATTTACATTAATCACTAAGCAGTACGATTTTCCATCAGTTGCGCGAAATATCTGATTTATGGCTTTATTCAATAAACGGGAAGCAGGAGAAGATAAATATTTAAAAAAACAAACAGCATTTACTGTGTTTCAATAAAAATTAATCGCTTGGTTAAATCGGTGTTATTTATTTTGCTGAACTAAAATGACAACGCTGGTTAACAGATTGTTTCCGGAATAGTGAAATGACGCGTGCAATGACACGATATGAATGAGGGGGAAATAGAAATCACGTCTGCGACCTGCACATGTTAGCCGCTGCTGAATAAACATGAGCAGGAACAACAATCGTTCGGATGCAGACAGAGTGAGTCAGACAATGATGAGATGTGCAGCGTTTAACAGAATTATTTAATGCTCCGGCGGTCATGCGTCCAGGTACTATATCTCTGCACAGGTAATCGGATTTCTGGAACCCCTCATGCTCTGCTGCTTACTTTTCCTGTCAGCCATCGTTCCGGGCTTTAAGTAAATTAACCGGCCAATACGGGCTGTCTGGCCCGGATCCAACCGGTTTATGCTCAGTCACAGGAGATAGCGCTTAACTTTATACCGCAGCCGTAAAGTCTGCTCGCTCACGTTATATTCGCTTCAGCACGCCACCCACACCGCTCCGGCGTCCGCTGATTTCACGCACTGCGCCACCCAGCGCACGCCCGCTAATCCGGCATGCACATCGGGATACCAGAAATCCTCAAGGAAGGCAGAGTCGTGGCGATCGGTCGCATCCATTGCCAGTGCGAAGCGACGATAAAGATTCGACCAGGCTTCAAATAATCCCTCGGTGTGCCCTCCGCCAATGCGGTCCTCTTCCAGCGCGCGCGGGCTGAGATAGCCCATGCCGCGCTCCAGAATCCGCACGGGTTCGCCCTGCACTTCGTATCGCAGCTGGTTTGGCTGCTCATCCCACCACTCCAGACTGGCCTTCGATCCGACCACGCGGATCTTCTGCCCATGCATCGATCCGGCATTTACCGCCGACGCCCAGAGCGTGCCGACCGCGCCGTTGTCATACTCCATCATCACAAAGGCGTTATCCTCCAGTGGTGCACGCGACGTGACAAAGCTCTGGCGGGAACAGAGCAGACGCGTCACTTTTAACTGCGGCAACATCGTTTCAGCGATAAATAGCGGATGCGTCGCCAGATCGCCTAACACGTAACTCGGGCCAACAAAACGCGGATCGACCCGCCAGCGGGTGCTTTCACTCTGTAGCTCCACCGCTTCATTATGGAAGCCATGAGCAAACTGCATATTCACGATGCGGATCTCTCCCAGGGCCCCTTCGGCAATCATCTCTCTGGCCTGATGAACCAACTGATGCCCGGCATAACCATAAGTGACGCCAATAATTTTCTGCTTCTCACGACTTAGCTGCTCCAGCTCATCGGCCTCTTCGACCGTAAAACAGAGCGGCTTCTCGCATACAACATGTAGCCCGGCATTGAGTGCCGCCCGACAGATGGCGAAATGGGTATTGTTAGGTGTGGCGATCGACACCGCTTCTATGCCATCTTCGCGCCCTGCTTCCCCGGCGAACAGGCTGGCATAATCGGGATAACAGCGTTCAGGTGCCACACCCAGCGCCTGACCGAACTCGCGCCCACGTACCGCATCAAGATCAAACGCGCCCGCCAGCAGCACAAAGTTACCGTCACGCTGTGCCGCCGAACGATGGATATATCCAATCTGACTGGTGCCGCCGCCACCGATCATGCCCCAGCGAAGTGAGCGATTAGCCGCTTTTTTACCGTTAATCATGCTGTTGTCCTCAGAATCCGGTTGATCGGAGATAGTCCAGGCTGGCTTTAACATCCCGCAGGCTGGTGTCGGCATGGCGCGGATCACGCTCCTGTTCGATGGTGATCCAGCCCTGATAATTACGCTCAGTCAGCAGCCTACGCACCGCCGGATAGTCGATTGCGCCCTGCCCGAGCGGACACATCACGCCCTGTGCGCAGGCGGTGAAAAAGTCGAGTCCGCGAGAGCGCGCGTCACGCCAGATCTGCTGATTGACGTCTTTAAAATGAAGGTAATCGATGCGCGACCAGTACTGTTCCAGCGACGCCACCGGATCCATGCCGGCGTAATAGAGATGGCCCGTATCCAGGCATAAACCAGCGACCTCATGCGGAATGTCAGAGACCAGCTGCGCCAGCTCATCGGCAAACTCTATGCAGCCACCCGCATGCGGATGGATCACTGGCCGCACGCCATACTCCTGCCAGGCAATCTCGCTCAGAATAGTGATGTGCTGCATCATGCACTGCCAGTCATCCGCGGAAAGGCGTGGCGCTTTTTCTGACTGACCCGCATATTTCGCCCGCTCCGGATTGCCGAAGTCGATGATCACCAGATAAGGCGCGCTGGCTCCAGGTGTTCTGGCGGCTGTCGGCACGCTGGCGAGCGTGCGACACAAATTGTGAGTCAGCGTTACCAGCGCCGGAAAATGCGCCTCACTGACTAAATCATCAAAAATCGTCCCCGCCACCAGCGAAAGCGAGTGGGCATTAAGCTGCCGGGTCAGCTCATCGGCATTCACTGGCAGATAACCCCAGGGGCCGAGTTCGATGCTGGGGTAGCCAGCCTGCGCGGCCTCGGTCAGGACTTTGTGAAACGGCGGTAGCCAGGGATTAGCGGGATCATCCACGCCCCAGCTACAGGGCGCATTAGCAATATGAAAGGTCATGATATCTGCCTGTGCAGTGAGAACTGCGGGCAGTATCAAATAAAAATTTCATCCTGGACAACAATAAAAGTTTCATTTTTTGATAGAGATCGCGTTTAAAAATTGCGATAAATGATAGATTACTATCAAATATAGGCTAACCTGCTCTTTTTACAGGTTTTCACGCGTCACGATCTCAAACGGAACGGTGACCTGCGCAAAATGGTCGTGCTGCTCCGATCGGCTGTGGAGACAGGTATGTATGACCGCCTCTGCCATGGCATCAAGGCGATGACGCAGCATCAGCGTGATGGTGCCGTCAATCAGCGCCAGTTCATCACCCGGCAGCGGACCGTGGCACAGCAGATCGATCTCCCGTCGCCCGCTCTCACGCAGCGCCCGCACCACACCCTCTATGCCGCCGCAGGGCGCATAAATCATCACCAGATCATCATGGGTCTCCAGCAATTGGCGGGTTGCCTGATAGCCACCCTCTGACGACTCATAAGTCTTTAACGGTTCCAGTACCCGCTGACTGATGCCCGACTCACGCAGATAGGAGCGAAAACTGATCTCGCTGCTCTCCTGGCAGGTAAAGCGGTGATCGCCCAGCAGTACTCCGACACATCCCGGCTTACGCAGCAGATGCTGCGCCATCCATGCGGCAGTGCGCCCCGCTTTCTGATTATCAATGCCGATAAACCCCGCATGCTCACAGGGCGAGAAATCGGAAAACAGCGCGTAGACTCGTACACCCAGTCGTGACACATCCTGAATGGCGTGACGAATCAGCGGATGGTCCAGCGCCACCAGCGCAATCACATCGCTGCGCTGAGCCAGCTGACGCAGCGAGTGCGCTACCGCGTCCACTTCGTGTATATCATGCCAGCAGAATTCAGGTTCGCGGCCCTGTGGCTGCTGCATCTTAAGCTGCTGTTTCAGCGCTTCGCCCAGTTGCTGATAAAATGAATAGCGGGCAGGCAGCAGGATAAAGCTCACGCGCAGTGGAGTCTCTGCCAGGGTCGGGATGGCCTGACTGTGTGCCTGCGTCAGGCGATAACCCAGCTCGCGCGCCGCCGCCAGCACCTTCTGCTCAGTCACGCTGCGAACCGGCGCACGGCGGTTCAGCACCCGGTCTACCGTCGCCACACCCACGCCCGCCGCCTGCGCGATCGCGGTCATCGTCACTTTAGACATTATCCTTCTCCCTGCTGCTATCGGTAGCGTTAGCTGACGGCTACGCTTTTAGATTCTGTTAAATAAGCCATCAACACTTTATCGTGACACGGCCATTTCCTCTCATTTTTTTGATAGAAAATCAGTGCTAACCTTGATCACCCTCTCAAAATGAAACATTCATTTCTTTCTGCATTCTCTTCAAAACATCTATTTGCTAAAACGGATAAAAATCCCACACCGATTCGGTTGATGGGATCACATCATTAAAAGGTTAGAGCGACGACGGCGGGCTTTCTATAGTGGAGTCCTGAGCACCACCTGCCCGTACGTAAAAAAGGAAAAGCTATGTTCCCTTCAACGCTTCCGGCTCCACGCATAACGGATGCCAGCCAGGTTCCACGACTGCGCTGGGGCATTATCGGGCCAGGCTGGATAGCCGATCATTTTGCCCATGCGCTGCGTCGGCATACCCGGCAGCAGATCACGGCAGTCGCCGCACGTGACCCGGCAAAAGCGCAGGCCTTTGCCGACAAATGGGCAATCGGCCATGCCACAGACAGCCTGGATGCGCTGCTGGCGCGGGAGGATGTTGATGCGGTCTATATCGCTACGCCTCACAACCACCATTTCCCCGATGGTCTGCGCGCGATTGCCGCCGGAAAGCCTCTGCTGATTGAAAAGCCGCTGGCGCTGAATGCGCAGCAGGCTACGCAACTTAAACAGGCCGCCGCTGCCGCGAACCTGCTCTGCATGGAGGCGATGTGGTGCAACTTCACGCCGAAGTATGACGTTATTCGTCAGTTGCTGGAGGATGGCGTGCCCGGTGACGTCCAGACGCTGATAGCCGATCACGGGGAGTTTTTCACGCCGGATCATCGCATTTTCAACGCCGATCTGGCGGGCGGCCCAATGCTTGACCTCGGCAGTTATCTGGTGGCGCTGAGTGTGTTTGTGGGCGGCGGTCCGCCTGACACGATCGTCGCCCGTGGCCAGCCTGTCCCGAATGGCCGCGTTAACGGTCAGACGTCGATGATGTTTACCCATCGGCACGGCATGCAATCGGTGCTGAATACCACCCTGTTCAGCAACACGCCAGGCGGTGCGGTGATTGCCGGTCGCGACGCCACGCTGGAGCTGGCAGGCCAGTTCTATGCGCCTGGTGACTTTACTCTGACCTCCAGCGACCGGCGTCACCGTCTGCAATGGCAGGAACCCACTAACCGCTATGAACAGCTCAGCCATGAAATTAACCACTTCGCCTGGTGTATCGGCCAGAACCTGACCGACTCCCCTGTCCATTCGCTTGACCAGGCGATTATCACCCTGGCTGCGATGGACAACGTCAGGCAGCAGATTGGCATCACCTTCAATGAAGAACAGCAACTTTAATGTGCCCGGAGCAGAAAGATGAAAATCGCTTTTGATGTGGATGTAATCAAACATTTAGGCATCACCCGTATGGTTCATCAGGTGGCCGACTGGGGATACAAATATATCGAACAGTCGCCACATCCGCAGATCAACCCGTTTTATAAACATCCTAAAGCCAGCCGTGAAATCATCACCGAGTACAAAAATGCGTTAAGCGCCACCGGGCTGGAGATCTCCTCGTTTATCGTTGTTTACCGCTGGTCAGGTCCGGATGAACTGCGCCGTCAGGCAGCGGTGAAGAACTGGAAACGGATGATTGAGATTGCGGTTGAGATGGGTGTGCAGGTGATTAACACCGAACTCTCCGGCACCCCTAACGAACCGGAAATCTGTGAAGAGATGTTCTATCGCTCAATGGAAGAGCTGTTGCCGATCATCGAACGTGAAGGCATCCGCGTCGAAATTCAGGCGCATCCGTGGGATTTCTGCGAAGAGAACAACGAAACCGTGGATATCGTGAAGTCGTTCCGCAGCGATAACGTAAAGTATATCTACAGCGCGCCACACACTTTCTTCTATGACAAAGGCAAAGGGGATGTGAAACCGATGCTGGAGTACGCGGGTGACGATCTGTCGCACATGCTGATCGCCGATACCATGAACCATACAAAACACTGTCGCTATATCGTTAACCCGCCAGGCGTGGATGCCACCATCCACCAGCATGTTGGCGTGGGCGAAGGCGAAGTGAACTTCGATACCCTGTTCAAAACGCTGCGCGACACCGGCTTTGCTACCCGCACCCATAAAGTCGGCGGTGAACCGATCATCGCAGCGTCTCTGTTTGGCTATCCGGAAAAGATGAAAGTTCAGGCGATTGAAACCCGCGAACTGATTGAGCGCGAACTGCTGTAACCGACCTGCCGTGCAGTCATGGCTGGCTGCACGGTAATGTCTGTTCAGGACAACAAACGCCCCGCCTGACACACTTTTATTCACTTTTCTCTGATGCCGCGACCCGCCTGAGCTCGCCCCGTTTTAGCACACCCTCGCACAGCCAGCAGAGTTAAACCCCCTTTGCAGCACCTGCTACACTCCAGACCAATACCACACCATAAGGCGAACTTTCATTATGTCGGAAAATGCATATCAGCCCGCAAAAGTCTGGACCTGGGACCCTGAAGCCAAAGGTAACGGCGCGAAAACTAATCGTCCGTTTGCAGGTCCCACCCATGAAAAAGCGTTGCCGGTCGGTAAACATCCTTTACAGCTCTATTCGCTCGGCACGCCTAACGGCCAGAAAGTCACCATCCTTCTGGAAGAGCTGCTGGCACTTAACGTCAACGATGCTGAATATGATGCCTGGCTGATCCGTATCGGCGAAGGTGATCAGTTCTCCAGCGGTTTTGTCGATGTGAACCCGAACTCGAAAATCCCTGCGCTGAGCGACCACTCCGCAACGCCGCCGATTCGGGTATTTGAATCCGGCAATATCCTGCTCTATCTGGCGGAAAAGTTTGGCTACTTCCTGCCGAAAGATATCGCTGGCCGTACTGAAACCCTGAACTGGCTGTTCTGGCTGCAGGGCTCAGCGCCTTATCTCGGCGGCGGTTTCGGTCATTTCTATCACTACGCGCCAGAAAAAATTGAGTACGCCATCAACCGCTTCACACTGGAAGCGAAGCGTCAGTTTGATGTGCTGGATCGTCGGCTGGCTGATAACCGCTATCTGGCGGGTGATGACTACACCATCGCTGACATCGCCACCTGGCCGTGGTACGGCAACATGGTGCTGAATGACCAGTATGGCGCAGCCGAATTCCTGGATGTGCAGTCCTATAAAAATGTGGTGCGCTGGGCGAAAGAGATCGCACAGCGTCCTGCCGTTATTCGTGGCCGCAAGGTCAACCGCGTCATGGGCGACCCGGCCGATCAGCTGCATGAGCGTCATGATGCGGCTGACTTCGATACCGAAACCCAGGATAAAAAAGCGTAAGGAGAGACCTGTGAGTGCATACGTTGTATTTATTCGTGATAACACCCTGAACCAGGACGAAATGGCGATCTACGCCGAGAAAGCGGGCCAGGCGCGCGGCGATCATCAGATTAACCCTCTCGCCTTTTATGGCGAGCTGGAAACGCTGGAAGGTCAGGAAGCAGAAGGTGTGGTAATTCTGGAATTCGCGAGCCGTGAAGAAGCACATGCATGGTATGACAGCCCGGAATATCAGGCTGCCAAAGCGCACCGTCTGAAAGGCGCGAACTATCGCGTGGTGCTGGTCGAGGGTGTGGCTAAGTAAGATTTCAGGCGGCAGCGATGCCGCCTTTTTTATTGCAGCGTGATACGCGCCACGCCATCCAGAAGCTGATGGCTGTGGTCGTCATTGAAGCCCTGCTTCAGAGTCACATACAGTGTCTGGCCGTCCGGTGAGACCAGCAGGCTTTCTGGATGCCCCTCAAACGACCAGCTGTTTTTCACTTCATACGTGGTGCCATCCAGCTGCAGCACCTTCTTCGATTCGCGCTGGCTGATATAAATCTCATTGCGCTTACCGTTAAACTTAATCCCCACTGAATCGCCTGGATCAAGACGCTGAATCACCTTGCCGCTGCGCTCATCAAACACCAGGATATTTTTCTCTTTGGCGTTATCCGTGACAAACAGGCGACCGGTTGCCGGATCTTCTGCCATATTCAGGAACTGAGTGTCCTGTCCATCACCTGCCGTCAGGCGCTGCTCGATTTTGTGATTGCGCGGATTGATCACCAGGATTTCACCGCTGCCGTTCGCCGCATAAATGCGATCGCTGACTGGCGAGAAGATAATGCCTGTGACACCTTTGCCAGCATTTTTAATCCGGGCTTTCAGCGTCAGGGTTTTCGCATCAACGACCCAGATCACGCCAGGTTCGTCTGCGCCGCCGACATAGAGCAGCCCGTCATGCAGAAAGATCTCGCGGGTTTTCACCGGCGATCCTTTCTCATTCTTCTCGTCAAACATCAGGCGCTTCAGCACGTTGCCGGTATCGGGATCGATCTTAGCGATGCCACCATCCACTGATTGGGTGGTGTAAAGCGCGCTGCCATCCTGTCCACTGCTCAGACCCGCATTTTTCAGATCGTAATGCCCCGCCCCGGTGCTCTGCAGCGTGGTGCCATCAAGACGATAGATCATGCCGCCACTGATATCCTTGCCCTCGGGCGCACTGGCCACATAGAGCGTATTTTTGGCGGGCAGATACGCCATCTCATATAATCCGTCGCCCAGCTCGCGCTGAATCAGATTATCGGGGCTGGAGGGCTGCATCACCATCAGCGCATTGCCATCCACTTTTTTTGCTCTCATCTGGCACGCCGTCAGGCTGAAGGTGGTGACTATCGCCAGTGCGAGTGCCGCTTTACGCGAGCTGAACAACGCTTTCATAGTTAACTCCCCTATCCATCTGCTGCTCCCGGCAGGCCGCAACACAGCGGGCAGGCAGGGAAGAAAAAGAATGAGAATCATACGCATCACTAAAAAGGGTGTAAACGCAACGGCACCCTGAAGCAACCGAATCAGCTTAATGCGGTATATTTATTGTCCACAGGCGCTTTTCTGTGCCCGTCACTCAATTTATAACCTCGACTAATCAACAACCTGAAGATTATTCTGCAAAAACGCCACAAACGCGGTAATACGAGCCGGAAGCTGGCGTTGCGCCTGCCAGACCGCAAAGATATCACCATCAGGTGCCTGCCAGTCCGGTAGCACCGGCAACAATTCGCCCGCAGCCAGGCTGTGTTGCGCATCCCACCAGGAACGCAGCAGAATGCCATGTCCATCCATCGCCAGCCGCATCGCTACTTCACCATCGTTGGTGATCAGGCTGCCGCGCACTTTCTGGCTGATGCTCTGTTCACCGCAGGTCAGCCGCCACAGGGTAAAATCGCTGTCGTGCTGACGCAGTAAAATGCAGTTGTGCTGCGCCAGATCGCGCACAGTGGCAGGCAGGCCGTGCCGGGCAGCATAGGCGGGCGAACAGCAGAGGATACGCGGATTGGTTCGCAGCTTACGTGCCACCAGCCGCGAGTCAGGCGGCTCCCCAACGCGGATATCGATATCCATGTGCGCATCAAGAAAATTAAGCGGCTGGCTGCTGAGTTGTAACGACAGTGAGAGCTGCGGATGCAGCGCGGCAAAAGCCGAGACGCAGGGCGCGATATGGCGACGGCCAAAACCAAAGGAGGCGTTGATGTTGAGGGTGCCGCGCAGCTGGGCTGTTTCACCGCTGACCGCCTCTTCCAGCGCCGCAAGCTGATCCAGCAGCGGACGCGCGCCCGCCAGATAACGGCGGCCTTCCGGCGTCAGTTCCAGCCGGCGTGTGGTGCGGCGCAGCAATTGCACACCAAGGCGCTGCTCCAGCTGGCTCAGACGTTTGCTTACCGCTGCCAGTGACAGGCCCAGTTCGCGCGCCGCCGCAGTCAGACTATCCAGCGCGGCCAGGCGAACAAAGAAGGCTAAGTCATCAGTGGAGGTGCGGGATTCTCTACTTTGATTCAACAATGGATTGCCTTTCAGGCTCATTATTTCCCCGGAATCGACAGTTATACTGCGTACACAATTCGAACATCAACCGGAAAGGTGCCCTGTGACTGATAAAATCTACTCTATTGCTGTGATCCCTGGCGATGGCATCGGCAAAGAAGTGATGCCGGAAGGCGTCCGTGTAATGAATGCGGCTGCTGAGAAATTTAATATTCCGCTGCGCTGGGAGTGGTTCGATTACGCCAGCGCTGACTACTGGCAGCAGCATGGCAAAATGCTGCCTGACGGCTGGTTTCCGCAGCTGAAAGCCTTTGACGCGATTTATTTTGGCGCGGTCGGCTGGCCCGATGTGGTGCCCGACCATGTTTCACTGTGGGGCTCGCTGCTACAGTTCCGCCGTGAGTTCGACCAGTACGTCAATCTGCGTCCGGTGCGACTGATGCCAGGGGTGAAAGCGCCGCTGGCAAACCGTCAGCCTGGCGACATCGACTTCTATGTGGTGCGTGAAAACACCGAAGGTGAATACTCCAGCGTGGGTGGCACCATGTTCCCTGGCACCGACCGTGAAGTGGTGATTCAGGAGACGGTAATGACGCGCACCGGTGTTGACCGCATCCTGAAGTTTGCTTATCAGCTGGCGCAGAGCCGGCAGAAGAAGCACCTGACCTCCGCCACCAAATCCAACGGCATCGCTATCACCATGCCTTACTGGGACAGCCGCGTCGAAGCGATGTCCGGCCAGTTCCCCGAGGTTCGCGTCGACAAGTATCATATTGATATTCTTACCGCCAACTTCGTGCTGCACCCGGACTGGTTTGATGTAGTGGTGGCCAGCAACCTGTTTGGGGATATCCTCTCCGATCTCGGCCCGGCCTGTACCGGCACCATTGGCATTGCGCCCTCCGCCAATATTAACCCGGAAGGCCTGTTTCCCAGCCTGTTTGAGCCGGTTCACGGTTCTGCGCCGGATATCGCAGGCAAAGGCATCGCCAATCCTATCGGGCAGATCTGGTGTGGGGCGATGATGCTGGAGCATCTCGGCTACAAAGCGGCGGGTGATGCGGTGTTAAATGCAATTGAACGTACGCTGGCGGCGGGAGAGCATCTGACGCGCGACCTCGGCGGCAACGCCAGCACCGAAGAGCTCGGCGCGGCCATCGCCGCCGCGCTGTAAATCAGTCCGGCAACTGCACCACGCATTCAGCATGCCAGCCTGGCGGTAACGGCGCGGGCCTGTTGATCACCAGGTTGTGCAGTTGCAGGTTCTCTACCCCGCGCGCAAACAGGCCCGGCAAACCGCCGGGATAGCGCTCTACGCCAAAGGCTTCACCGGTTTTCGGGTCAAGTTTGTAGGCGTTATCCAGCCCCATGCCGGTCGGTGAGTCGGGGTTACAGGGTGGTCGCACGTCATAGTGTCCCTGCGTCATCGGCGACACGGTCTGCCGCATCTGAAGCTGGCTGATAACCACATCGCGTATCCAGCCCGGTTCTGCCGCATGCAGATTAATCGCCCCTTCCGCCACGCCCGTCATGTTGCTGAACTGCACCTGCTCCACGACGCCAGGCGTGATGGCGGGATCGCGATGGCGCACAGAAATATGCAGCGGATCGGCTTTGCCCCAGTGACAGGGCGGCGCATGGTGACAGGCAAAGGTCAGGTTACTGAACAGCAGACGCCGCATTGCACCGCCGTCACGCGACAGAATGCCGATACCCCGGTTGGAATCAAAAATGGTGCAGCCGGTCACCGTGACATCTTCCACATCATCCCAGGTTTCGGTGCCGATTTTAAAGGCACAGCTGTAACTGCGAAGCAGGCAGTTGGTGATCATAATCTGCCGCGCCGGACGCCGCAGCGCAGCCGGTTTGTGGGTGGTTTTAATGCAGATAGCGTCATCAGCGGCACTGAGGTAGCTGTTGCTGACAAACACCGCCTCGCATCCGTCAATATCCAGCGCATCGGTATTCGGCATAGTCATCGCGTTGTCGATAGTGAGATGGTCGATATGCACATGGCGACAGCTCACCAGATGCACCGTCCACATTGGCGCCTGCACGATGGTAAAGGCGGTCAGCGTCACCTGCTCGCAATCTTCAAACACGATAATGCGCGGCCGGTCAGGACGCGGCAGGCGATAACCCTGCTCATCCCGCTCAGCGGCGAACCAGGCTTCACCCTCGCCATCGATGCGGCCAGTGCCGCTGATAGTGATATTGCGCTGGCCCAGCGCATAGAGCAGCACGTTATGGGACTTCTCAGCACAGCTGAGTGCCTGCACCGCCTGGTAGTCAGCCAGCCGCGGACTGGCGATCAGCACCGCACCCGCTTCCAGGTGCAGTTCAAAATCAGATGGCAGATTCAGGCAGCCGCTGCGATAACGCCCGGCAGGCAGGGTAAGACGCCCCCCGCCGGCCGCCGCAATCTGATCCATGGCGCGCTGCAGCACGGCCGTGTCCGGGGTTTCGCCATCGGCGACAGGATGAAAATCAGCAAGGGAAAGGTGCATCATGCGTCTCCCGCAGGATTGAGGAGGAGAAATTCCAGCACGACACGGCGCGGGAAACCTTTGTCTGGTCGCCAGTACGCCGTTTCGTGCGGGATATCACAAATTACTTCACGGCCCCTTCAGTGACGCCGCTGATAAACTTGCGCTGGAAAATCAGGAACACCACGATCAGCGGCATAATCACAATCATTGCGCCCGCCATCAGCACCGGAATGTCGATGGTGTTTTTGTTCTGGAAAAACATCATGCCAATCGGCAGCGTGCGCAGCTCATCCTTGTTGACCAGAATCAGTGGGATCAGAAACTCGTTCCAGGTCCAGATAAACAGCAGCAGCCCCAGCGTCGACAGCGTTGGCCAGATTGCCGGCACCAGAATGCCCCACAGAATTTTGACCCGCGACGCCCCATCCATCACCGCCGCTTCTACCAGCTCTTTCGGCACCTGCTGAAACGCGCTGGCGATCATCAGCGTGGTAAAGGGCAGCGACAGGGCGATTTGCGGCAGGATCAGCGCCAGATAGGTGTTGGTGAGCCCCATCCAGCGCAGCTCGTGATAGAGCGGAATGATAAAGGCTTCACTCGGCAGCACCATCCCCAGGGCCAGCATCGCCCCAATCACTTTTTTACCGGGGATCTTCAGCCAGGCGAAACCAAAACCAGCCAGAATACCCAGCAGCACGCTGAACAGTACGACCGGAATCACCACCAGCACCGAGTTGAGGAAGTAGACGTTAAAGTGTCCCTGCTGCCACGCGGTCACGTAGTTTTTGAAATTCAGCGAGGCTGGCAGCGTGAAGATGCCCTGAAACAGCTCCATCTGGGTTTTAAACGAGGTCATCAGCGCCATCAGAAACGGCAGAATCGTCATCAGCGCCACGATCCAGATCAGCGCGCGTGAAATCACCGGCGTGCTTCGCATCAGTAACGCTCCTTTAAGGCCAGATGAATCAGATAGTTGATCCCTAAAACAATAATCATGCTGAACACCGCCACCGACGAGGCGTAGCCAAAATAGTGCAGGTCAAAGCCCTGCTTATACATAAAGATGTTGGTGACCATGGTGGAGGTGCCTGGGCCGCCCTGCGTCATCACATAGACCAGGTCAAAGGCTTTCAGGCTGGCGATCACCGTCAGCAGCAGCGCAATCCGCAGCTCGGGCCGCAGGCCGGGCAACGTAATACGCATAAATTTCTGACGGCGCGATGAGCCATCCAGATCGGCGGCTTCCAGCAGTGAGGGATCCATACGCTGCAGGCCTGCCATAAACAGCACCAGACAGAAGCCGAAGAAGTACCAGGTCGCGACCAGACCGACAGCGGGCAGCGCCCAGGTAAAATCACCCAGCCAGGAGAGCGCCAGCTGGGGCAATCCGATCGCGCGTAATATCTGGTCGATGGGGCCAAACGCCGGGTTATAGAGCCAGCGCCATACTACACCCAGCACCGCCATTGGCATGATATAGGGCAGGAAGAAGAGAATGCGCAGCACGCTACGTTCGTTATTGTTGCGCGTGTCATACAGAAAGCTGCAGAGCAGCAGGCCGACGCCAATCGGCAACAGGGTATAGAACAGCATCAGGATGGCGTTATTGCCCAGCGCAATCCAGAACACCGGATCGCTGAACATCCGCATGTAGTTGCTGATGCCACTAAACACCGGCAGTGAGGTGCCGTCCCATTCGGTAAAACTGATGCCCAGCGAGGCCAGCAGCGGGAACAGCAGAAACACCGCATAGACCAGCACCGCAGGCAGAACATAGAGGAAATTACGCCAGCTGCTTAAATTCAACATAACCCTACTCGTGGTTCAGAACGATGCTCAGGCCCGGCTGTTCGCCGGGCCTCCGGCTTAATGCTTCAGGGTTTTCAGGTAACGCTGATAGTTGTTATCAAAATTCACCACCATCTGATCGGGGGTCTGACGACCCGCCAGCAGCAGCTGGACGTTCTGATTCAGCTCGGCGTTCATGGTCGGTGTTGCCCAGTCCACGTAGTGGCCTAAACCGTCGTAGTCGTTGAGCGTCAGCCAGACCTGATACGCTTCCGCCAGCAGCGGATTATCCGCTGGCATTTTGGCCGCTTTGTTCGTGCTGGCCGGCAGGAAGCCCACTTTCAGCCAGCGGTTCGCCATGGCATCAGAGACCATATAGTTGATGAACTTCGCTGCACCCTCCTGCTGATCTTTGCCTTTGGCGGTGCTGGTAATTGAGAACGCCAGATCGGTCCCGCCCACCATCAGCGGCTGTTTCACGCCTTCACCGGCAGGCATCGCGGCGAAGTGAATATCTTTGTTGTCTTTAAACTGGCCGAGATACCAGGTGCCGCTGACCAGGAACGCAGCCTGACCGTTCTGGAACAGCGTCGCCGCATCGTCGTGACCAATGCCCTGGAAGCCAGGGAAGAAGTAGCCTTTGTCGGTCCAGCTCTTCATCATCGTGGCGGCATTGACCAGCTTGCTGTCTTTGAAGGTGCCGCCCACATCGTAAATCAGATTATCCAGCGTCTTGCGGTCATGGCTTTCAATCTGCGCCTGCCATAGCGTGCTAAGCAGTTGCTGGCCCATGTTGCCATCCAGCAGGCCGAGCATCATCGGCGCGGTGCCCTGCTGTTTCAGCTTCGCCATGGCACTCTCCAGCTCAGCCAGCGTTTTCGGCACCGCAATGCCCGCTTTGTCCAGCACCGCTTTGTTGTAATAGAGCCCGACCATTTCGCCCAGGCTGGCGATGCCATACAGCTTGCCGCTACCAAACTCGCCGCTGTCTGACCAGCGGTTACGTTTCAGAATCGAGTCCGGGAAGCGGGTAGTCCAGCCGTCGCTGGCGGCATAGCTATCGAGCGGCAGCAACAGCTTATCTTTAACCAGCGAACCCATATCGCCGCCGCCCTGGTTGACCTGGGCGATCTGCGGGCCATCACCGGCAGTCAGTGCCAGCTTCAGCGGAATACGGGTATCTTCAAAAGAGTGAACCGAGCGGTTAATCACGATGCCGGGATTCTGCTGTGAGAACTCTTTAATCCCTTCATCCACCGCAGCGGTCTGCTCAGGGTAGTTGTAGATATCCCACTCATTCAGAGTGACAGCAGCGTGGGCGGCATGAGAGACGCTGCCCGCCAGCAGGCCCGCTACCAGCAGCCGACCCACATTGCGAATTCGGAACGAACGAACGGAAGAAACAGACATTATGCTCACCTTCTTCAGACCAGGGTCGGCATCCTTTCATCTCACCGCCTGACATCCTGCAGGCTGCAGCCGCACACAAACGCACTCACTCATACTTACTTTAATAGAAAAATAAAGTCAAACAGCCTGCCGACCGAATTGTCAGGCTGTGAGCACGCGCAAATAAACAGTGACATGGCGTGAAAATCAGCACGCCGCGCTGGCATTTACACCATTAACCGTGGCGGCACGTCGCCAGCCACTTTTTCTGCAGCAGGAGATGCCAGAGGAATAATCGCAAAATAACGTCCTGATAAAACATATGAAAATCCTATCACGCTCACACTTTTCTCTTTTGACCGGCCGTGAATCTGCCGCCAGCCGCCCTGTTCCGGGCGTGTTGGCGATCACAGTTGTGCATCCCGATGCCGGTAAACATTGCCGAACCGCCTGCGTTAGTGCGATAAGGTAATTATTCTATCTTGAAAACTAAGTCCACTTTCATTAACGTAACTTTTACCTGCGGAGCTGTTCAATCCCTGACCGGTTCCCTCACTCACGAGAACTCACCATGGCGAATCAAGGTGTCATTCGTCCGGCCACACCGGCGGACTACCCGGCGCTCTACCGCATCTGCCTGGAAACAGCCGATGCGGGCGGCGATGCCCGCGCGCTCTACTCCGATCCTGACTATCCCGGCCAGCGTTTTGCCGTGCCCTATGCGCATTTTGCGCCGGACTTTGCTTTTGTACTGGAGCAGGACGGTGAGGTGCAGGGTTACGTGGTCGCCGCGCCGGATACCCGCGCGTTTGAAGCGCAGCTTCAGGCCGAATGGTGGCCGCAGTTGCAGGAGAAATATCGCGATCGCAGCGCCAGTGCCCCGCTCGACAGCAAAGTGCTCGATTCAATACGCCATCCCGACCAGGCCGCTGAGATCCTGGTGACGCAGTGGCCTGCTCATCTGCATATCAACCTGCTGCCGGCGGCACAGAAAGGCGGCTGGGGTCGCCGGATGATTGAGCATGAACTGGCGGCGCTCCGCGCTGCTGGCGTCAGTGGTGTTCATCTTGGCGTCAGCCTGCAGAACGAGCAGGTTTGTGCCTTCTATGCGCGCATGGGGTTTACCCCAATCATGCGCAGCAATGCCATCTACATGGGCCAGTTACTCTGAGTGAGGTAGCCGATGACCAGCCTGCGCTTGCAGAATGTGAAGAAGTCGTATGAACACGTCAATGTCATTCATGGCATCGATCTGACGATAAACAGTGGCGAATTTGTCGTGTTTGTTGGGCCATCTGGCTGCGGCAAGTCGACGCTGCTGCGGATGATCGCCGGGCTGGAGGAGATCAGCAGCGGGCAGTTGCTGATTGAGGAGCAGGACATGACACAGCAGCCCGCCACTGAGCGCGGCATCGCGATGGTGTTTCAGTCTTATGCGCTCTACCCCAACATGACGGTGCGCGGCAACCTGGCGTATCCGCTGGAGGTAATGAAAAAGTCCAAAGCGGAGATTAACGAGGCGATAGCCCAGACGGCCGCCCGCCTGCATCTCACCGAACTGCTCGACCGCCTGCCGCGTGCGCTCTCTGGCGGACAGCGGCAGCGCGTGGCAATTGGCCGGGCGATTATCCGTCATCCGCGCATCTTCCTGTTTGATGAGCCACTCTCTAACCTTGATGCAGAGCTGCGCCTGCAGATGCGCATTGAGATTGCCCGGCTGCACGCCTCGCTTGGCAACACCATGATTTATGTCACCCACGATCAGCTGGAGGCAATGACGCTGGCTGACCGCATCGTGGTGCTGCGTCAGGGCCGCATTGAGCAGGTCGGTGCACCGCTGACGCTTTATCACGACCCGGATAATCTGTTTGTCGCCGGTTTTATCGGCTCACCAAAAATGAACTTTCTGCGGGCGGAAATCAGCGCCACGGGCGCGGGGGAAGTGCAACTGCGGGTGCCGGAACTGAAGATTGAGGGGCTGGTGCTGAAAATCGCCGCCGACTGCCGCGAGGGACAAACCGTCACGCTGGGCATTCGTCCTGAACATTTCCAGCCTGCCGCGCAGACGCCGGACGCATTGCGCTTTCACGGCGAGCTGGCTTATGGCGAGATGCTGGGTCACACCAACTATCTCTACCTGGATATCGGGCGTGAACAGATGCTGGTCGTGGAAGAGCGCGAGGCGACGACGCGCGAGCTCGGAACCCAGGTTGAACTGGGCTTTTCTGCCGCGCACTGCCTGCTGTTTGATGAGCAGGGAATGCGCCTGCGCTAAGGACGCGTGGAAACAAAAACGGGCGCCGCAGCGCCCGTTTTTTTATTTGAGAGATCACTCAGGTGACCGGCTCTTCATCGGCCTGCGCCGCCAGCAGATCAAGCAGCCGGTTGACGGCAAAACCCGCCGCACCCAGCGCCCACATCCGGTTCGATTCCGTCAGGAACTGCAGCGGCGTCATCTGTGGCGTCAGTTTAAGCCGGTAGGCCTGGAAGCTCTGAGTGATGTGGTCGAGCAGAATGCGCGACGCCATGTGCGGCTCCATCGCCAGATAAACCACATCCGGATCGTAGGCCACTGACAGGTTCGCCAGCGAAATGCCCAGCTCACGTCCTGCTTCTTCCAGCACCGCCAGTACCTCAGGCGCAGGACGCTGATCCAGCGCCTGCAACGTGAGGCCTTCCACCGGTTCCTGCGCTGCAAGCCGCTGCAGAATGGCACGCGATGAGGCGACATCCTCCAGCAGACGCAGCGAGCCGTCCCCCACCAGCCCATTGCCAATCTCGCCCGCTTTGCCGTGACGGCCACGGTAGAGCTGACGATTCAGGATGATGCCCGCACCAATCCCTTTGCCATAGGTGGCGATCACCGCCGACTGTGCATTGCCAAGCTGACCAAACACCAGCGCCGCCATTGCCATCGCGTTGGCGTCGTTCTCGATAAATACCGGCAGTGAGAAACGTTCTTCCAGCAGACGCGCAATCGGGACGTTGTCCCAGTCGAGCACTTTAGAGCGAATGCAGTAGCCATTTTCAGCATCCACCAGACCCGATAGTGCCAGACCAATCGCACCCACCCGCTTCTCCTCCACGCCGCGCAGGAATTTCGCCAGCGCATCGCCAAGCTGGCGGGGTGTCAGCGTGCCTGTGGGCATCTGCTGTTCGCCCAGCAGATTGCCGCTGAGATCGGTCATAACGATAAGATTACGTTCCGCATTGAGCTGAATGCCAATCACGCTGGCGCGATCGGGATTGAGGCCCAGCAGGGTTTTTGGCCGCCCCATTGATACGCGACGCAGCCCCAGCTCCTGCACAATCTCCTGCGCCAGCAGGCGATTAGTGGCCTGCGACACGGTCGACATGCTGAGTCCGCTTCGGACTTTCAGGTCTGACTGGCTGATCGGCGCATTTTCAACAATCAACCGCAGAATGCGCGCGGTTACGTTGGGAGCGGTCATAAGTTCCTCGGGTTATCTGGCGGAAGAGGCTCCGCCAGCGTCAGATCGGTAATCGGACAGGCGCCAGCTGCTGCGCCAGTATCAGCGCGCCGCTCAGGGCATCGCCCTGCGGCCTCACCAGCCGGGCCTGAATATCGTCGTCCAGCCAGCGCTGAATCGGCGTGGCCAGGCCACCCATCAGTGCCACCCGCCCGCTGCTCAGCGCAATCAGACGGCGCACCATCAGGCCGATATCGGTGGCAGTCTGATGCAGCAGATCCTGAGCGTGACGATCGCCTGCGTCGGCGGCTGCAAAAATTCGCGGCACTACGCGGGCCCAGTCTGCAGGCGTCGCTGAGCGCGTCCAGAGCAGCATGGTTTCCGGGCTGTCGTCAAACTGCGTCATCAGCTGCTGTGTAAAGGCGCTCTGTGGAATGATCGCCTCATGGGCCAGCAGCGCCAGACGCAGTGCACGACGACCCAGCTCAGCACCCGATCCCTGATCAGAGAGGGCAAAGCCCCAGCCACCCAGCAATGTAAACTGCTCGCCATCCCACGCGGCTCCCTGACTGCCGGTGCCGATAATAAAGACAGCGCCCGGTGCGCCGGAATGTGCGCCCGCACAGGCGATTTCCACATCGCTGACCACCTGTAACGCCGCACAGGCAGGCTGCCAGCTGGCAAGCCTTGCCTGCACCGAGGCGACATTGGCCCCCGCTAATCCGGCAACCAGCGCGGTCTGCGCCAGAGCCTCCGGGGCTAATCCCGCGTGTGACAATATCCGGTCAATCAGTTGCCCGACGCAGGTCAGCGCCGCGTCGTAATCTGACCAGACGTTAGCTGGACCGCCAGTGGCTTCCGCCAGCACACGGCCCTGCAGGTCGGTTAACCGCGCACGACACTGTGTACCGCCGCCATCAATGCCAAGGAGATAGTGTGGTTGCACGCGCTTCCTTCCCTGATTAAGGGTTATAGCCATAATGAGCGAACGATAGGATAAAAAAACTTAAATCGCAATAACAAATAAATATGGCAAAAACATATCGACACTTTTTCGTTAATTTACATGGTTATAACAAAAATCACCCTCGCAAAATGCGCAGCACGTTATTGACATTAGTTTTTCTGTCGTAATAAGTTGGTGGTCAGATTATCAACAGGCGCGTCCGGACACAGGCGGGCTATGCATCATCCGAATTCAGGAGCAGGGGTTTAACATGAAAGTAGGCATTATCGGTCTCGGCTTTCGTCTGTCCCACGTGATCAAAGAGTTCAGCAAAGCCGACGACGCCTTCTCGGTAGTGGGTTATTACGATCCGGCGCCCGCCGGACTGCCTAATCTGCACAGCTTTGGTATCGCGCCCGGCCAGTCCTTTGCGTCCATCGACGCGCTGCTTGAACACGGCGGAATGGATGTGGTGCTGGTTGGCTCACCCAACTTCCTGCATCTGGAACATGTGGGTCAGGCGCTGGCGGCGGGCTACACCGTGTTTACCGAAAAGCCGGTGGTGATTAATGAAGAGCAGACCATGGAGATGGCGAAACTGGTGCGCCAGTATGGCGAGGCACGCATTCTGGTTGGTCTGGTGCTGCGTTACTCCCCGCTCTATCACGATCTGCTGGCGGCACGCGATGCCGGACAGTTGGGTGAGATCACCTCGATCGAGGCGACAGAACATATCAAGCCTTACCACGGCGCATTCTTCCAGCGCGACTGGCGACGTTTGGAGAAGTACGCCGGTCCCTATATTCTGGAAAAATGTTGCCACGACATCGACCTCTACCAGGGGCTGTTACAGGAGCGTCCGATCCGCGTCGCCAGCTTTGGTGGCCGGAAATCCTTTACCCCCGCGCATGCGCCGCAGGGTGCGATCACCGCGGAGTCAGAGCTCTACCACGTGAAACCCAGCGGCTGGTCGAGCACCGACGCCGTCTTCGACAGCGACGCTGATATCGTCGACTACCAGACTGCCCTGATTGAGTACGAAGGCGGCGCAACACTCGCCTTCCACGCCAACCTGAACGTGCCGGATGAGTTCCGCCGTTTCTGTGTCATGGGCACTGACGGCATGGCGGAAGGCGACTTCGTACGAAACTACTTCCGTGTACATAACGCGCGCAGCGGTGAGAAAGAGGTCGACACCGCCTACAGCGGCAACGCTTATGATGGCCACTATGGCGCAGATGCGCTGATGGCCGAAGAGATCGTTAAACATATTAAACAGGGAACACCGCTGAAAGTTTCAGTCGTGGACGCGCTGGAAGCGGGCCTCACCGCCATAAAAATCGATGAGGCGCGCAAAACCCGCAGCGTAGTGGATATGCGTGAAAGCTGGCAAACATTTGACGCCAACCTGGGAAAAACCGGGGCCTGATAGCCCCATCCTGCGGGTCAGCCTCCCCCTCTGATCCCGGGATTTGAATGGCAGTATGACTGGTAACTTCCTGTACTGGCCTTCGGGCCAGTTACAACCTCTGTACTGAGCCAGCTAATAAAACCTGCGCCAGCGACCACGCACTCACCGCACAAATCCCCACAACCAGCCAAACAAACCGCTCCTCAGCCCGAGGAAACTTACGCACTTATAGTGATGGGAGCATACGCCTGTAGCAAAGCATCGCGCCGCCCGGATAAAAACGCAGGGAGCGTTTTTGAACAACGCAACGCGTTGGCCCGGCAACGGGCGCACCTCAGGGATGAGGTGCGTAATCGCCCGCGCTGAGCCTGCCAGGAATGGCGCTTTTGCGTCTTTGCGAAAGGCGTATGTTCCCTGAGCGTGCACCGCAGACCATAACCGCACACATCTCCTCAGCCAACCCAACCCGCTACAACGCTAGTCCTGAACCGGATCCACCTCATTCTCAAGCTTCTGACGCCGCCGCAGATGCGGAAACAACTTCATCCACAACGCCACCACAATCAGCGTACCGATGCCGCCAATTGCTGCCGCAGGTGCTGCGCCCACCCAGGCGGCCAGCAACCCCGACTCAAATTCACCCAGCTGATTCGAGGTATTAATAAATATCGCGTTAACCGCATTCACCCGCCCGCGCATGGTATCCGGCGTATCCAGCTGCACCAGCGCACCGCGAATCACCATACTCACCATATCAAAGCCGCCGAGGGCGCAAAGCGCCAGCAGTGACAGCCAGAGTTGCGTGGAAAGCGCGAATAGCAGGGTCGCAACGCCAAAGCCTGCTACTGAGCCAAACATAATCATCCCGACATGTTTTTCCAGTTTATGACGGCTCAGCCAGATACCCACCAGCAACGCCCCCACCGATGGCGCACCGCGCAACATCCCCAGCCCCCAGGGCCCGGTGTGCAGAATATCTTTGGCAAAAATCGGCAGCAGCGCCGTCGCGCCGCCCAGTAACACCGCGAACAGATCGAGTGAAATCACCCCAAGCACATCTTTACGGTCACGGATAAAGTGAATACCGGCAAACAGATTCTTTAAATTCATTGGCAAACGGGCCTGAACCGGGCGCTCATAGCGCAGCAGACTCACCAGCGTCAGCGAAATCAGATAAAAGAGCCCGGAAACGCCATACACCACATGCGGGCCAGCAACATAAAGCAGCCCGCCAAGCGTTGGCCCGACAATCACTGCCGCCTGCCCGCCAACTGAATTCATCGCCATGGCTCGTGCCAGAATCGAAGGAGGCACCAGTGAGGGCAACATCGAAGACATCGCCGGCCACTCCAGCGCTTTTGCCACCGCAATCATAAACACCAGCCCCCAAAGCGCGGTCTTATCGGCAGTATGAAATAAGGTAAGCACCACTAATGCCAGCAGTGCGACAAATTCCACCAGTTGGCCGAACAGGACGATGCGCCGCCGGTCATACTGATCCGCCAGATGACCCGCTGGCAGCGCCAGCAACACCGACGGCAGAAACTGCATCAGGCCAATCATCCCTAACGCCATTGCGCTGTTGGTCAGCGCATAGATTTGCCAGCTGATCGCCACCGAGAACATCTGAAAACCAAATGATGAGCAGGTGCGCGCCAGCCAGAAGGCGACAAAAGTCCGATGTCGCCACAGCGACTCTTCCGCTGCGGATGCCATAAATCCCATGTCTTATCCCAAATCAGGTGAGAAAACCCGCGTCGTTGCGCGGTGTTATTGGTGTAAATGTTGACGATACCCGGTTAACAGACCCGGATGAGAGCGCAGGGTCTTCGGCTCCAGCCCTGTCTTACTGCGCAATACACTGCATTACTTTGCAGTAACGGTGTGTCAGCCCCATCCTGATTATTAACAACCTATTGATACCGACCATTGAATATATTCCAGCACATCATCAGATACCAAAGGAATTATCATCTCACTGTTAATAGGTATATTTACCTTCTAATCCAACAAAAGGGTGATTTGGTTTATGCAGTTGATCTATATTTATTCACGCGTTTAAAAAAATGCGATTTTTTATATGCTTAATTATCAATAAATCCTTTTTATTGCATTTCGTAGAGATAATGAAAAACAGTTTATATAACCCTTATGTTACTGAACCTATTCATCACGTTAAGCGTAATGTCACAGGCATTTGCTATAGCGTGCCTTATCTTGAGCAAAACCAGGACCGCGGAAATATACTTAATACAAACAACATTGTTTCATTGCACAACAAAATTGCAAGTGAAGAAGCATTAATGATTGTTCCGGTTGGCGATATTCGTTTGCAGGAAATGATCGCGATTCCGGACGCCTATGCACATTTACAAAATGAGCGCGTCCGGATTGGAATAAATTATTCCAGCTTAGCTGCGAACAGTGCGTCACTGCTTGAATTAACAACGAAATTTGATTTCTGGCTTTATGATTTTGCACCGCCGGGAGCAGACTGGCGACTACTTGAATCCTTTCCTTTTTCAGGTATTGTTTTAACTGAATCGTTCTTCAGTGATAATTACGAAAAATTTACCTTTCCCTTTTTTATGTCGACATTCCGTGAAAAAGGTGCAGAGGTCATCGTGCGATGTCATACGCCGCCTTTAACCGCTGAACAGTTTACTGAGATAAACATCAGCGGCTGGCAACAGCAACGCTCGGATGGCGATCTTATTAGCGGCTGATTCATAAATCCTGCCTTCCGGCGTTAAGGGCACATGGCGGTGCGCTTAACGTCCTTTAATCCCTCATAAAATGTCGTATTACTCCAATTGTTAAGCGCTTTAAGCTAAAAAAATCAAACCTCGATCTAATTTTGCTATAACATTTAACACAAAGGGACCGTCTGTCTTATCGGAAGAGATACTCAAGAACACCTTTAATCATTTGTACTTGATAACTGGAAACAGCCTATCTGGTTGTTTTCGTGTGTTTTATGGCAACGAAACGAGGTCGATATTATGGGGAAAAACTCCTCATCTTTTGGCGTAATTCGTTTCCTGACAGTACTGTTCGCAGTGCTGACGGGCGCGTTTATGCTGATTGGCGGTGGCTGGTTAGCCGCCATTGGTGGTTCCTGGTATTACGTTTTCGGCGGTGTGATTATGCTTATCACCGCTTATCTGCTTTCCCGTCGCAAAAGCACCGCGCTGGTTCTTTATGCGCTGCTGCTGATCGGCACCCTGATTTGGGGCGTGTGGGAAGTGGGTACCGACTTCTGGGCACTGGCACCACGCACTGATGTGCTGGTGATCTTCGGTGTCTGGCTGATCCTGCCGTTTGTTTA
This sequence comes from Pantoea hericii, assembly GCF_014155795.1. Taxonomy (NCBI): domain Bacteria; kingdom Pseudomonadati; phylum Pseudomonadota; class Gammaproteobacteria; order Enterobacterales; family Erwiniaceae; genus Pantoea; species Pantoea hericii. The sequence goes on along the minus strand of NZ_SCKV01000003.1, from coordinate 102,452 downwards.
TCGCAGCTTCAATGCCGGCAGCAAAGCGGCACTGGGTTCGATGGCTGTCGCGCTGATTGCCAGTGCCATCGTGCTGGCTTATGCGGTATTCAACGATCCGCAGGTTATCAACGGGTCTGTACCAGAAACCGCTGACAACGCTCCGCAGGCTACGCCGCTGAGCAACATCCCGGATGCTGACTGGCCCGCGTATGCGCGCGATCAGCAGGGAACCCGTTTCTCGCCGCTGAAGCAGATTAATCACCAGAACGTGAAAGAGTTGCAGGTTGCCTGGCAGTTCCAGACAGGCGACATGAAAACCCCTAACGATCCCGGTGAAATCACCGACGAAGTGACCCCGATTAAAATCCGCGACACGCTTTATCTCTGTTCGCCACACCAGATTCTGTTTGCGCTGGATGCGGCAACCGGTAAGCAGAAGTGGAAGTTCGATCCGGGCATGAAGGTGAACCCGACCTTCCAGCACGTGACCTGTCGCGGTGTCTCTTACCACGAAGTGCCCGCAGCAGCCGATGCCGCGAACACTCAGCCTGCTATCTGCTCACGTCGTATTTATCTGCCTGTGAACGATGGCCGTCTGTTTGCGCTGGACGCAGAGACTGGCGAACGCTGCCCGTCCTTTGGTGTCAACGGCGAGCTGGATCTCCAGCATAAACAGCCTGTCACCACAGCGGGTATGTACGAGCCAACTTCTCCGCCGGTGATTACCAATACCACCATCGTGATGGCGGGTGCGGTTACCGATAACTTCTCGACTCGCGAGCCATCAGGCGTGATTCGTGGCTTTGATGTGAATACCGGCAAACTGCTGTGGGTATTTGATCCGGGCGCGAAAGACCCGAATGCTATTCCGGCTGATGAACACACCTTCACCATGAACTCTCCTAACTCATGGGCCCCGGCAGTTTACGATCCGAAACTGGATACCGTTTACCTGCCAATGGGTGTGACCACGCCGGATATCTGGGGCGGCAACCGCACGCCAGAGCAGGAACGTTATGCGAGCAGCGTACTGGCCCTGAACGCCACGACCGGTAAGCTGGTCTGGTCTTATCAGACCGTGCATCACGACCTGTGGGATATGGATCTGCCGTCTCAGCCGACACTGGCTGATATCACCGATAAAGATGGCAACACCGTACCGGTTGTTTACGCGCCAGCCAAAACCGGCAATATCTTTGTGCTGGATCGTCGCACCGGCAAGCCAGTAGTTCCCGCGCCAGAAACGCCAGTGCCACAGGGTGCCGCTAAAGGCGACCACGTTGCTGCCACTCAGCCCTACTCTGAGCTGACCTTCCGTCCGAAACAGAACCTGACGGACAAGGACATGTGGGGCGCGACGATGTTCGACCAGCTGGTGTGCCGCGTGATCTTCAAGCGTCTGCGCTATGAAGGTCCGTTTACGCCGCCATCTGAGCAGGGCACGCTGGTCTTCCCGGGTAACCTCGGTATGTTCGAATGGGGCGGCATCGCAGTTGATCCTAATCGTCAGATCGCAATTGCTAACCCAATGGCGCTGCCGTTTGTCTCTAAGCTGGTTCCACGTGGCCCGGGCAACCCGATTGAGCCGCCGAAAGGTGCTGAGGGTGGTTCAGGTACGGAAACCGGTATTCAGCCACAGTATGGCGTGCCGTATGGCGTCGAGCTGAACCCGTTCCTGTCACCGTTTGGTCTGCCTTGCAAACAGCCTGCCTGGGGTTATGTCTCCGCGGTGGATCTGAAAACCAACAACGTTGTCTGGAAACAGCGTATCGGTACCGTTCGCGACAGCGCACCGGTTCCGCTGCCGTTCAAAATGGGTATGCCAATGCTGGGTGGTCCTGTCACCACCGCGGGCAAGGTATTCTTCATTGGAGCGACCGCAGATAACTACCTGCGTGCTTTCAGCACCGATACCGGCGAACTGCTCTGGGAAGCACGTCTGCCAGCAGGCGGCCAGGCGACGCCGATGACCTATGAAGTGAATGGCAAGCAGTACGTTGTCATCGCGGCGGGTGGTCATGGCTCATTTGGTACCAAGCTGGGTGACTATGTGATTGCCTACGCATTACCTGATCAGAAGTAATTCACTGGAAAGTGAATAACAAAAGGCGGACTCCGGTCCGCCTTTTTTGATCGCGCTATTTCTGCATTCCGCGCCAGTTAAGCCACGCGCAAAATAACATTACTCCGCAGGTTGCCAGAAACACGGGTCGCATCCCAAACGCACCGGCGATCACCCCACCAAACAGCGGGCCGCTCACCTGGCCGATATATTGCGCCGAGGTCGAAAACCCCAGCATCCGCCCCACCTGTGAGGCCGGCACGTTATGGCGAATAATTGCCGTGATGCACGGCATCAATCCGCCCAGGGCCATCCCCATCAGAAAACGTAATAACACCAGTTGCCAGGCTGCCGTGATAAATGCCTGTGGAATCAGCAGCAGCCCGCTGATTACCAGACCGCCAGTCAGTACCCGCCAGTGCCCCACCCGATCGGCCAGACGACCCAGTCGGGGTGCCGCCAGGATCGTGCCCAGCGCCGCAGCAGACATCACCAGTCCGGCTACCACTGTGACCTGATGGTCACCCCGCACAAACTCGCCCACATAGAGCGTGATAATCGGCTCAATCGACATGCTGGCGAAAATCAGCAACATGCCCGAAAGCCACATCAGCCGCACCAGATTGTGGTTAACCGGCTGCTCTGCAGGCAGCTGTTGCGGATTGCCGCGCGACGTCGCCGCAGCACGCGGCAACTCCCTGAGTAAAAAGGTGGTGGCGAGGAAAGCGAGAAAAATCAACGCGCCCGTCAGCCAGAAAGTCTGACGGATGCCAATCAGCGGCGGCAAGACGCCCCCCAGCAGCGGCCCGACCACGTTGCCCGCCATAATGCCCGAGGAGAGGATGCCCAGCGCCCAGCCGGTCTGCGCTTTTGGGGTTTGCGCTGCCACCAGAATGGTCGATCCCGATGCGTAGCCGCCCAGCAGCCCCGCCAGCAGGCGCAGCGCCACCAGTTGCCACGGCGCCGTCGCCATGCCAATCAGCGACATCGCAATCGCCATTCCGAGACTGGCCCGAATCAGCATCAGTTTACGACCATAACGATCAGCCAGCCGGCCCCACAGCGGTGCCGTCAGCGCGGCGCTGAAAAAGGTTGCGCCATAGGCCAGCCCGGACCAGCGGGCAATAGCCGCAGGCTGCTCAACACCCAGTTGCTGAATATAGAGCGGCAGAAACGGCAGCAGCAGCGTCATCGCCACGATAGTGGTAAATGAGCCAGCGACGCAGACTGCTAAATTCCGTTTCCAGTGATGAAACTCTGCCGTTTCGGGTAACTGTTGCATGGTGATATCCGTTGAATGATCAGGGATACAGGCTAACCGGAGTCGCGCAGCAACAACAGTCGTGGCGGAATAGTTACTCTGTGGCGCTGATTGTTGTCAGCAGGCAACAATCAGCCTGGATTTAGCGCCTCAACCAGTGCATCACACAGTAGCGTCACCGGTGACACCGGATCGGGATGGTCGTGAAGCAGGAGATAGCTTTGCAGGCGATCCATCTGCCACTCCGGCAGCAGCTGCTGGATATCCCCACGTGCCATCGCCTCCTGCGCCATGTAGGAAGGCAAATAGGCGATGCCACTGCCCGCCAGCGCGGCATTAAGCAGCGCCATGCTGTTGTTGGCGCGAAAACGACTGCGCACGTCCAGCGCCAGTCGCTGTTTATCCCGGCGGAACGGCAGCGCGGCGGTGTGTGCCGGACCATGGAACATCAGCAGGTCGTGGCGCGGCAGCATTTCGGGATGGGTGATGGCGGGCCGCTGCGCCAGATAAGCGGGCGCGGCATAGAGTCCCCAGTCGATATCGCTCAATACCCGGAAATTGCCCTGCTGCGGGGATCGGGATCGGATCACAATCGCCAGATCCGTCTGATCGTCCAGCCGATCATGATTGCGATCGGTCAGATCAAGATCAACGTTGATATGCAGATGACGACGCAGAAAAAGGTTCAGAACAGGAACGACACACTGGCAGCCGAAGGTGACGGGTGCCTGAAGTCGGATATGGCCGGCGGGCTGCTGATGCAACTGCTGCACAAAGGCTTCGGCACGCTGCACTTCAGCCAGCATTCGCACACAGTAGGGATAGTATGCCTGGCCCATCTCGGTGAGTGCCAGCCGCCGCGTAGTGCGCTGCAATAATCGGATACCGAGCCGCAACTCCAGCCGGGCGATCTCCCGACTGACATGGGATTTGGACCAGCCCAGTGCGCGGGCCGCTTCACTGAAACTCTGTAATTCTACTACCCGAGCAAATACCAGCATGGCGGTTAAATTCGCGCCGTTTTCCATGTTTCCCGACTCCGAAAATAAAGGGATGCTGGCAACAAACTAACACGTTCAGGCTGGGACGCTGTGGCGGGCGGGAAAAAAAGCGAGGCAGAGGCAGGAGGAGAATGGTGCAGAGCGCGGGCCGACCTTCCCGTCTGCTGGCTGTGACGGGAAGATCTTATCAGGCATCAGCTGGCCATCGCCAGGGGGAACAGCAGCCGATCCGGCTCGACGCGACGCTGACGGCGCAACTGGCCCGGCGTCATCATGAAATAGTTTTTAAAGGTGCGGGTGTAGGCCTGCTGGGTATCGAAGCCGTAGTTCATCGCCACCTGCAGTATCGCTTCGTTGCTGCTCAGCAACGTGAGCGCAGACTCGGTCAGGCGGCGCTGACGGATATATTCTGCCAGTGAAAAACCAGTATGCTGTCGAAACAGGCGTTGCAGATGCCAGCGCGAATAGCCTGAGCGGCGCGCCACTTCATCCAGGTGCAGATCGTGTCCTAAGTTATTCTCAATCCAGTCCAGCAAACTCCGAATAAACTCGCGCTGATTCATGGTTCCTCCTGTCGATTCTGATGTGCAGTGGAACCACTTTACTTGTTTAAATTTATCCCTTAATTAGCAGAAAATTAGCGCAGAATTAGCAAGGACGGAAACGGGTGCCGCATTGCGCGGCCAGACGCGACTCCAGCAAAACGTTAAGGCCGGCAGACTGCCAAAATAATTTGTGCTGAGGCAAGGGCGAATCCCCAAGAGCTGACATCAGTCAGTGAATGGGGTGAGCAAAAGCAGCCAGTGCCGCCACAGTGCGAAGTATGACGGCTGCGGTCCGCCAAAATAATTCGTGCTGTAGCAAGGCGGCCAGACGCAGCCGTCCCAGAGAGCTGACATCAGTCAGTGACCTGGGCGGTAAGTCGCAGCCAACGCCGCCATAGTGCGAAGTATGACGGCGGAAGGATAATTCTGGCCTAACAATTGATGAGTAAACTCTCTCTTATCTTTATGAAGGAGATCAGCCATGCGCGTGTTACTGGTTGAAGATGATGAAATGATCGGCGCTAACCTGCAGCAGGCACTGCAGGGCGCGGGCTGGTCGGTGGATTGGGTGCGCGATGGCGTCTATGCCCAGAACGCCTGGAGCGAAGGCGGCTACAGCTGCGTGCTGCTCGATCTCGGCTTACCACGGGATGATGGCCTGCAGGTCCTGCGCCGGGCGCGCGGGCGCGGCGACGCGACGCCAGTACTCATTCTTACTGCACGCGACACGGTGGCGCAGCGGATTCAGGGACTCGACAGCGGTGCTGACGACTACCTGCTTAAACCGTTCGATTTACAGGAAGTCATGGCCCGGATGCGCGCCATTACCCGACGCAGCCACGGCGCGGCAGATTCCGTATTGGGCAGCGGCGATGTGCAGCTGGATATGATGACCCGTGAAGTGCTCTACAAAGGCCAGCGTGAGCAGCTTACGGCGCGCGAATATGCCCTGCTCTACGCCCTGCTGGAGCGGCCGGGCGCTATTCTGTCACGCGAGCAGCTGGAAAACCGTATCTATGGCTGGGGCGATGAAGTCAGCAGCAACGCGGTGGATGTGTTGATCCACGGGATGCGCCGCAAGCTGGATAACGACGTGATCCGCAACGTGCGCGGTCTGGGCTGGCGGGTGCCGGCAATATGAAACCTTTTCGCTTTATGCGCTCACTGCGCAACAAATTACTCTCTACGCTGCTGATTATTCATCTGCTGATGATCGGTGGCGTCACCTGGTATTTCTTCAGCTGCTACGGCGATATGGTCGGCACCATGAAGGACGATCAGCTGGCCAAAATCGCGGATGCCTGGTCCACCAATAAACAGATGCCCGCCCTGATGCCGATGCTTATTGCGCCTGACAAGGCGAAAAGCGCCTTTGTGGTGCAGCTATGGGACGATCAGGGCCAGTTGCGCGCCAGCTCATGGCCGGAGCTGCAGGCCCCGCTGCAAAACCAGCGTGGCTATCGCGACGTCCATATCGGTCAGTGCGACGACTGTGAATGGCGCATCTATACCCGGCCCGGCTTGCCTGGCAGTGAGATTAAAACCATTCAGGTGATGCACAATCTCAGCTACATGAAGGCATTGATGGTCAAACGGGCGCTGTCAGCGATCATTCCAATGATCCTGATGATGCCGCTGTCGCTGCTGGTGATCTGGCTGGTCGTACGCAAGATCACCCGTGATCTGCAGGTCGCTTCGCGTCAGATTGCCGCGCAGGAGACGCATCATCCGCACAACGTCTCACCGGAAGGTTTACCGGATGAGATCCTGCCGCTGGTGGCCGCCTATAACTCGCTGCTGAGTAAACTGCGTGAGGCCTGGTCGTCACAGCGTCAGTTTTTGGAAGATGCCGCTCATGAACTGCGCACGCCGGTAACGGCCGTGACGTTACAGCTGGAAAACCTGCGTCAGCATATTCAGCCAGGCGAAGCGAGCCGGCAGTTCAGCCAGCTGGAAGCGGGCGTGACACGTACCCGTCACCTGGTCACGCAATTACTCAATGTCTCACGCCAGGATGACCAGAGCGTGGTCGCCAGCGTTGAGCATATCGAACTGGAAGATCTGCTGAAAGAGAGCATTGAGCAGCTGATGGTCGTGGCGGATAAACGCGGCATCGATATCGGCTTTAATGGCTCCACGCAGTACCGTCTGCAGGCCAGCCGTTCCGAGCTGCGAAGCCTGTTCGATAATCTGATTGGTAACGCCATGCTACACACCCCGGAAGGTAGCCTGGTCGATGTACTGCTGCATCGGGTTGCCGGAAAGACCGTGGTCGATATTGTGGATAACGGGCCGGGCATGCCGGAATCCTTTATCGAGCGCGCATTTGATCGCTTTACCCGTTCGCCTGACGTTAAAGCCCAGGGTAGCGGCCTGGGATTATCCATTGTGCGCAACGTCGCTCAAAAGCATCAGATTCACGTCGCCCTTTCCAATTGCCTCTCGCCACAGGGTGCAATTTGTGGTTTGCAGGTTCGCGTTACACTTCCCTGATTCCCGCTGTTTGATCACGAACCAGACAACGTAAACGGTTGCCTGGTTCCGTTCGATCCACGCCGTTATTGTGAAGCTCATCACATTTTAGCTGAATTGTAATGCAACACTTTTTGACAAACGTGAGCAAAATCTATTTTCTATCGATCTGTTACAGGCACGCTACGCGGGCTGAAGAACTGGCTGTTATTTGCTGTGAAACCCTCATTCCCATCAAGGGACCGATTTTTCTCTGACTGCGTCTGCTGTGCGGCGGTCAAAAGCATGTGGCTGATAATAATGAAATATAAAACGTTGATAGCAGGTGCCGTGCTGGCATGTTCATTGAGTGGTGCTGCGCAGGCAGCGGAAAGCGATCCGCAGTATGTCTCCGACTGGTGGCATCAGAGCGTAAACGTGGTCGGTAGTTACCACACGCGTTTCGGACCGCAGTTTAACAACGACGTTTATCTGGAATATGAAGCGTTTGCCAGGAAAGACTGGTTTGATTTCTACGGCTATCTCGACGTGCCTAACTTCTTCGGCGTGGGCAACAGCAATGCCAATGGCGTGTTCGACCACGGTTCACCGATGTTTATGGAGATTGAACCACGCTTCTCTATCGACAAGCTGACCGGCACCAGCCTGGCCTTTGGCCCGTTCAAAGAGTGGTATTTCGCCAACAACTACATTTACGACATGGGCCGTAACAGCGATAACCGCCAGAACACCTGGTACATGGGTCTGGGCACCGATATCGATACGCACAGCGATGTCGGCCTGTCGCTGAACGTCTATGCCAAATATCAGTGGGAAAACTACGGCGCGGCGAACGAAAACAGCTGGGATGGCTATCGCTTTAAGGTGAAATACTTCGTGCCAATCACCACGCTGTGGGGTGGTAACCTGGGCTATGTGGGCTTCACCAACTTCGACTGGGGTTCCGATCTCAATGAGAAAGGCGGTTCATCACGCACCAGCAACTCTATTGCCTCCAGCCACATTCTGTCCCTGGGTTACGATCACTGGCACTTCTCTGCGGTGGCGCGTTACTTCCATAACGGCGGACAGTGGGCGGATGGCCAGGAGCTGAACTTCGGCAAGGGTCCGTTTGAAGTGAAATCGACCGGCTGGGGTTACTACCTGGTGGCGGGTTATAACTTCTGATAATAGCGGGCGGTTGCAACAACCGCCCGTTTAGTCGGTGAGCTGGCCCAGGACATCACGCATCAGGGCCAGCTTTTCAGCTGCAGGCTAATCTGATAAGCACTGCATCTGCTCTGCATTTAATTCTGCGGCTTCTCAACATTGATGCGCCATGGAATGTTGAATTTATCAATGAACATCGCGAATCCGTTCGACCAGAACGTCTCCTGCCATGGCGTCGTCACTTTGCCGCCTGCCGATAATTTCTCAAACCAGGCTTTGCCCTTTTCAACATCATGGGTAGAGAGGCTGACCGCGTAACCCGCATGCTCTGACGCTGGAGGCTGTTCGGTATTGCCATCGCTGAGCATCAGCTCACCGTCACCAATGCGTAATTGCGCATGCATGATCTTTTCTGGCGGCTGTGGCGCTGCGGACTCATCGCCGACCTGCTCACCCTGATCCGGCATATCACCGAATTTCATTTTAGAGAGTAACTCTCCACCGGTTGCCTGCAGGTAAAAGTCGATAGCCTCTTCACAACGGCCATAGAGAAACAGATAAGGACTAACTTGCATCGTAACCTCTATTTGTCGGTTGGATTTTTTCAGTACCTTAACAGTGTAGACGATCGACTTTACGTACTGATTTTACTGACAATAACGGCGAAAGAGTTGTGCCATATAACTGCTCATTGGGGTCAGCGTCGTGTCTTTGCGCTGAATCAGATAGAAGATCGCTTTCGGCAAAGGGTCATCGAGCGACAGTGCCACAAGCGAACGGCCCAGAATGGGATCGTCAATCACGTCGACCGACAGAATACTGATGAAATCACTTTGTGCCACCAGGCTGGTGCAGGCCATAAAGGTTTCACAGGTCACCACGATTTTAGGTGCCATGCCGCGCTCGCCAAACAGATCGTGCAGCAAGCGATAGTAACTGCCTTTCGGGGTTGGCATCGTCCAGTCTGCCTGCTGTAATTCTGCCAGAGAACGGGCTTTCTCCAGCGGATGGCCTTTGCGCACCACCACTTTGTACTCGCGTTCCATTACCCGCTCATACATCAGCTCCTGATCGAGATGGCTCTGGTCATACGTATTGATAGTGAAATCAAGCGCTCCCTGACGCAGCTCATGCACCATTGAGACCAGCTGGCCTTCAACAATGCGCACCTTCACGAGTGGGTATTCGCGATGAAACTGGTTTATCACCTGCGGCATGATGGTGCGGGCCACGCTGCCACCCACGCCAATATTCACCTGACCGCCGCCCAGCCCCAATCGCTGCTGGATATCCTCTTCGGCGACCCGCAGCTCTGCCAGTACCAGGCTGGCATGACGAAAAAAGTTATCACCGATATCGGTCAGCACGACACCCTGCTGACGGCGGATAAACAGCTTTGCCCCCAACTCGCGCTCCAGCTCCTGAATCGCTTTGGTTAACGCCGGTTGCGACAGCCCGGAAAGTCGGCTTGCCGCCCGGATACTGCCCTGTCGCGCCACGTCAGTGAAAGCGCGCAGCTGATGAAGTTTGAGATTGGCAGACATAGTTTTTCGATAACCGTTGTTTATCAGTCACAAGATATTCGCATCTTATGCCGCCCAACTCCATTGTGTAGATTCGATGCAGTGCATAAAAAATCAACAACGAGGAGAGAGCCGATGAGACCCCTTTCAGAGCACGTCTGCGCCCTGCTGCCAAAGCTGCAACAGTGGCGTCGCGACTTCCATCACTACGCCGAATCGGGCTGGCTGGAGTTCCGCACCGCGACGTTAGTCGCAGAAGAACTGCATAAGCTCGGTTATCAACTGAAGCTGGGCCGTGAAGTGATCGACGCCGATGCGCGGATGGGCTTACCTGACGAAGCCGTACTGAAGCAGCAGGAGGCGCGCGCGCTAAAGCAGGGCGCGCTACCGCAGTGGATCAGCCACTTCTCCGGCGGATTCTGCGGCATTGTGGCGACACTTGAGACCGGTCGCCCCGGTCCGGTGATGGGCTTTCGCGTCGATATGGATGCACTGGATCTCAATGAAAGCCAGGCCGACGATCATCTGCCACAGCGTGAAGGGTTCGCCTCCTGCAACGCCGGCATGATGCACGCCTGCGCCCATGACGGTCACACCACCATTGGTCTGGGCCTCGCTTCCGTGCTGATGGCGATGAAAGATGAACTCAGCGGCACAATCAAACTGATCTTCCAGCCCGCCGAAGAGGGTGTGCGTGGTGCCAAAGCGATGGTCGCGGCGGGCGTGGTCGATGACGTTGAGCGTTTCACCGCAATTCATATCGGTACCGGCGTGCCGGCAGGCGAAGTGGTATGCGGCAGCGACAGCTTCCTGGCTACTACCAAGCTGGATGTTCACTTCACCGGCGTCGGTGCTCATGCGGGCGGTCGCCCGGAAGAGGGTCGCAACGCCCTGCTGGCTGCCGCACAGGCGACGCTGGCGCTGCATGGCTTAACACAGCACAGCGGCGGCGTGGCGCGGGTTAACGTTGGCGTGCTACAGGCAGGAACCGGCCGCAATGTGGTGGCCGACTGCGCCCTGCTGAAAGTCGAAACCCGTGGCGTCACTAATCAGGTTAATGACGATATTTATCAGCAGGCGCTGCGGGTGATTGACGGTGCAGCCGCGATGTATGGCGTTGAGCAGCAGGTTTCATTAATGGGTGCTGCACGCAGCTGTACCCCGACACAGCCGTGGGTCGATTTTATCCATCAGCAGGCAGATGCACTCGGCATATTCGACTCTGTGGTCGATCGTAAAGCGCAGGCGGCAGGTTCGGAGGATGCCACTTACATGATGGAGCGCGTAAAGCAGCGTGGCGGTCAGGCCTCTTACGTCATTTTTGGCTGTGAACTGGCGGCGGGTCACCACAATGCGAAATTCGACTTTGATGAGCGGGTCATGCCAGACGCCATCACGTTGCTGACAACACTGACGCTGAATCAGGCACAGTTCGGAGGATCACGATGATAGAAGCATTTATTGCCGGGTATATCGATCGCCATCAGCTCCGCTTCAGCACGCTCAGTGACGCTATCTGGGACACGCCGGAAACCCGTTTTGCCGAAACCCGATCCTCTGCTCTGCTGGCTGACGCGCTGGAAAAAGAAGGATTCACTGTGGAACGCGGTGTGGGTGGCATCGACACCGCCTTTATCGCCAGCGTGGGCAGCGGCAAGCCGGTGCTCGCTATCCTCGGCGAGTTCGATGCGCTGGCTGGTCTGAGCCAGCAGTCGGGCTGTGCACGGCCGCAGCCGCTGGAGGCTAACGGCAACGGACACGGCTGCGGCCACAACCTGCTCGGTACAGCAGGTGTAGCCGCGGTGTGCGCCGTAAAAGCCTGGATGGAACAGCATCACACGGGCGGCACGGTTCGCTTTTACGGTTGCCCTGGCGAAGAAGGCGGATCGGGCAAAACTTTTATGGTGCGCGAAGGGCTGTTTGACGACGTTGATGCCGCGGTAACCTGGCATCCTGAAGGCTTCAGCGGCATGTTCAATTTGCGCACGCTCGCCAATATCCAGGCGGCGTTCAGCTTTAAAGGCATCGCGGCGCACGCGGCCAACTCTCCCCACCTGGGCCGCAGCGCGCTGGATGCCGTCACGCTGATGAATACCGGTGCCAACTTTCTGCGCGAGCATATCGTGCAGGAAGCGCGTCTGCACTACGCCATCACCAATAGCGGTGGCGTTTCACCGAATGTGGTGCAGGCCGATGCAGAGGTGCTTTACCTGATTCGCGCCCCGGAACTGCCGCAGGCGCAGGCGATCTACGAACGGGTGATTAACATTGCCAGGGGCGCTGCACTGATGACCGACACCACGCTGACCGTGCGTTTTGACAAAGCCTGTTCAGACTACGTGCCTAATCGTGCACTTGAAGCGGTCATGGAGCGCTATTTGCATCAGTTTGGTTTGCCCGACTACAGCGACGAAGAGCGCGCGTTTGCGGCGGAACTGCGTGCCACTCTGACCGATGACGATCTGCGCAACGCCCGGCTCAATGCCGCCCGTACGGGTGGCGAAGCCGGTCATGCCTGGGCTGCGCAACTGGGCAATAAGCTGTTCATGGATGAGGTCGCGCCCTATGCGGTTACGCGTGAGCTGCTGTATGGCTCCACCGATGTCGGCGATGTCAGCTGGGTGACGCCGACCGCACAGTGCTTTGCGCCCTGTTTTACCTTCGGCACGCCGCTGCACACCTGGCAACTGGTGGCGCAGGGCCGCACCACTATCGGGCATAAGGGGATGTTTCTGGCAGGCAAAGTGATGGCGGCCACGGTGTTAACACTGCTAACGGATCCGCAGGCGCTGGCTGGCTGCCGGGCCGAGTTTGAACGGGTGCGCGCCGCGCAGCCTTATATCTGTCCGATCCCGGCGGGGATCACACCAACAAAACTGGCCGAATGAGCCACCGGCCGTGTCTCTGACACGGACCACTATAAAAATAGTGCAAACACATCCCTGCTTCAGCGGAGCCGACTCTGAACTCACCGTCGGTCATATACCATGACCGACGCCAGACCGGGCCTGCGCCGATAGGGGAAACACAAGACGAGAACCCATACCATGGAAGCAACATCCGAGAACCGAAGCCCCGGCAGGCTCTTCAGCTGGATCGAGCGTGTGGGCAATAAAGTGCCCAACCCGTTCTTACTGTTTGTTTATTTGATCGTGGTGCTGATGGTGGCAACCGCCATTATCAGTGCACTGGATCTGGCGGTAAAGAACCCCAGTAACGGTGAAATGGTGCGGGTGAACAACCTGCTGAGCGTCGCAGGCATTCAGTGGATCCTGCCCAATATCATCAAAAACTTCAGCAGCTTCACCCCGCTGGGATCGATTCTGGCGCTGGTGATTGGTGCCGGTCTGGCGGAAAAAGTCGGCCTGCTACAGTCACTGATGGTGAAGATGGCGTCGCGCGTCAGCCGTCGTTACGCCAGCTATATGGTGCTGTTTATCGCCTTCTTCAGCCATATTTCCTCGGATGCTGCGCTGGTGGTGATGCCGCCACTTGGTGCGCTGATCTTCCTGGCAGTGGGCCGTCATCCGGTTGCAGGCCTGCTGGCGGCCATTGCCGGCGTCGCCTCTGGCTTTACCGCCAATCTGCTGATTGTCACCACCGATGTGCTGCTCTCGGGCATCAGCACCGAAGCGGCTAAAGCCGTCAGCGATACGGTGCATGTCAGCGTCATCGACAACTGGTTCTTTATGGCGACCTCGGTGATTGTGCTGACGATAGTGGGCGCGCTGCTCACTGATAAATTCGTCGAGCCGCGCCTGCCGCAGTGGCAGGGCAACGGTGAGAAGCTGGCGGCACTGACGCCTCTGGAGAACCGCGGTTTGCGGGCTGCCGGGATCGCCGCGCTGCTGTTTATCGCCCTGATGGCGCTGCTGGTGGTGCCCGAAAATGCACCGCTACGCAATCCCACCACCGGCGCCATCATTCCTTCGCCTTTTATTCAGGGCATTGTGCCCATCATCATTCTGTTCTTCTTTGTGGTGGCGATTGCTTACGGCGTGGTGACACGGCAGATCCGCCGTCCGGATGATATCCCGCAGCTGCTGGTCGATCCGATGAAGGGCATGGCGGGCTTTATTGTGATGGTGTTTCCGCTGTCGCAGTTCGTGGCGTTCTTCAACTGGAGCAACATGGGAAAATTCATGGCAATCGGGCTGACCGATGTGCTGGAAAGCGCAGGCGTCAGCGGCGCGCCCGCCTTTCTGGGCCTGATGTTCCTGTCGGCGTTTCTCTGTATGTTTATCGCCAGCGGCTCAGCAATCTGGTCAATTCTGGCGCCGGTCTTTGTGCCGATGTTTATGCTGCTCGGCTTTCATCCCGCCTTCGCTCAGATGATTTTCCGCATCGCTGACTCCGCCGTACTGCCGCTGGCACCCATGTCGCCCTTCCTGCCGCTGTTCCTGGCCTTTTTGCAGCGTTATCAGAAAGATGCGCAGCTCGGCACCTATTACGTGCTGATTTTCCCCTATCCGCTGGTGTTCTTTATCAGCTGGATAGCGCTGCTGATGGTGTGGTATCTGCTGGATCTGCCAATTGGGCCGGGTGTCTGGCCGAAACTGCCTTAAGTCTCAGTGCCACCGATGCAGGCATTATCGGTGGCGCTTTCTCTCTTTTCCGGCTGGGGGATATCGGGGCATGGGTTGAGTGCCCGAATAGCCTTCACATCGGCCACCGTATAGCGCGTAACACGACCAGGCACCCGGACGCCGTTTTTGATCTCAACAGCTTCTTCCAGCGATGCTTTCAGCTCGTCAAAAAAACTCACGTTAACCTCATCTTTCCGTAATTGGGTCTGCTTCTTCAGCTCAGCTTTTTCCGCGTCCGTGAAGAAAGTGTCACAAAGCGGGACTATGCTAGCGCAAGGACGCCATTTGCATCCATGCGGACCTGCCCTCACGTGACCGGGCTGAGAGACAGCCCGGAATTTGCGGCATGCAGATCCTGCTCCAGTCGTCGCTGCCGGAGTACGTGCGCCACAGATGGCAAAACCTGCAACGTACATTGCTAAATCGTCAGCAACACCCCGCTCGGCAACGGCGGATGAATTGATTATTCTGCTATTTCTTCGCTTGCTAACGGTTAACTCTGTTAGTCCTTATCTGACCGGCTGCGAGTCGTCTCCACACTGCCTGAGGTTCATGCTGAAATGACCACTACCTCCACCAGCCTGCCGCCACTGCACGCTTCATCGGCGGCCCGCAACAGCTTAGCCGCACGGGTTGATGCGCTGCCCTCCTCCACCGGTTTGTGGCGCTTTATTACGCTGCTGGCGCTGGGCGGTTTTTTTGAGCTTTATGACCTGTTTGAAACCGGCTATATCAGCACCGGCCTGCTATCCGCAGGCGTATTTCACACCGGCGCGGCAGGCGTGCTGGGCTTCTCCGATCAGGCGGCATTCGCCTCGGCCACTTTTCTCGGCCTGTTTTTCGGTGCCAGCCTGCTGGCGCCCTACGCTGACCGCTTTGGTCGCCGTCTGACCTTTATGTGTGCGCTGCTGTGGTATGGGCTGTTTTCACTGCTGATGGCGTTCCAGCAGAGTGCGGAGATGATTATTCTGTTCCGATTCCTGGTGGGGATCGGGCTGGGCGTCGAGCTGGTGACCATTGACACCTATCTGTCGGAGTGGGTGCCGACCCATCTTCGCAGCCGCGCCTTTGCCTTCTCTTTTTTCGTGCAGTTTTTGTCGGTACCCGCCGTGGCGCTGATGTCCTGGTGGCTGATTCCGCAAACGCTGCTCAGTCTTGAAGGCTGGCGCTGGGTGGTGATCGCAGGCGCGGTCTGTTCACTGGTGATCTGGCTGGTGCGCAGAAATCTGCCGGAGTCGGCACGCTGGCTGGCGCAGCAGGGCCGTCATCAGGAGGCGCATCAGGTATTGTCCACGATGGAGCAGCGCTGTGGTATCCCGGCTGGCCCCGCTGTTCAGCCCGATGACGCCGCAGGGCAGCTGCCAAAACGAGGGCGTTTCAGCGAGATATGGTCACCCGCTTACCGCAAGCGCACCCTGATGCTGGTGGTGATGAACTTTTTCCAGGCGATCGGCTTTTTCGGCTTTGGTAACTGGCTGCCTGCGCTGCTGTCAGGCAACGGTGCCACGGTGACGCACAGTTTGCTTTATGCCTTCTTCATCACGCTGGCCTATCCGCTCGGTTCGCTGATCTGCAGCCGCTACGCTGACAAGCTGGAGAATAAGTGGCAGATCGTCCTGTCGTCGCTGATGACGGTGGTGTTCGGCACGCTGTTCGCCTTCCAGACGCAGCCAGTATTGCTGATTCTCTGCGGCTTCCTGATCACCTGGTCCAACGCCTGGCTGACCTTCAGCTTCCACGCCTACCAGACCGAGATCTTCCCGACCCATATCCGCGCGCGGGCAGTCGGCTTCTGCTACTCCTTCAGTCGCCTTTCTACGGTCTTCAGCAGTATTCTGATTGGGGTGATATTGCAGTATGCCGGCACGCCAGGCGTAATCACCTTTATCGTGCTGAGCATGGTGATGGTGATGCTGTCGGTAGGGATTTACGGGCCGAAAACACGCGGAATCGATCTGGAGAATATTTAAAAAAAAGGCCGTCATCCTGTTGATGACGGCCTCTGTTACTGTCGGTTATTTACCTTCCAGTACGCTGATATCCGCACTGCCCAGCCGATCTTTCTCATCTTTACGCAGCTCAGCGACCTGTTTCGCGCTGACCTGTTTCGACGCCGTGTTGCCCCAGCTGTTGCGCACGAAGTTCACCACGTCCGCCACCTGCTGATCGTTCAGACGCCAGCCAAATGCTGGCATAGTAATGGTCGACGGCGCGCCATTCACGCCAGGCAACTGCCCGCCCACCAGCACGATATGGATCAGGGAGGTGGGATCGTCCGCCAGAACGACCGGATTACCGCGCAGCGCTGGATAGAAGCGTTTATAGCCACTGCCATCGGTTTTATGACATGCCGCGCAGCTGTCAACGTAGGTTGCAGCACCCGTCTGGCTGTCATCACCACGCCACAGCGCTTTTGCCGTGGCATCATCCACGCTGAACGCTGCCTGATGGGGATCTTTCGCACCCAGTGACTTCAGATAGCGCGCAATTGCCGTGATATCAGACTCGCTCAGGTGCTGCAGACTGTGTTCCACCACATCGGTCATGCCACCGAACGCGGCAGTCTGGTCGTTGCGGCCATAACGCAGGAACTGACGCAGATCGTCTTCGCTCCAGCGCCCCAGCCCATCGCGGTTATCGCCGCGCAGGTTGCTGGCGGTCCAGCCATCAATAGGTGCACTGCTGCCCGCCAGATAGTCGCTGCCCTCTTCGTTAGTCAGCGCCTTCTCCTGCATGGTGATGCTACGCGGTGTATGACAGGCCCCGCAGTGGCCCAGTCCTTCAACCAGATAGCGACCGCGTGCCAGCACCGGATCTTCCTCTGCTGCAGGCTGGAATGCTTTCACGTCGGGCGCAAAAATCCCGCGCCAGACCGCCAGCGGCCAGCGCATCGATAGCGGCCAGGGAATGTCGCTCTCCCGATTTGGCTGATTAACCGCCGCAACGCCATGCATGAAGTAAGCGTAAAGCGCCTTCATGTCTTCATCGCTGACCACGGCGTAGGAGGGATAGGGCATCGCCGGATAGAGCGTTTCGCCGTTTTTCGCTACGCCGTGACGCACCGCTTTCTGGAAGTCGTCGTAGCTGTATTCACCAATGCCGGTGTCGCGATCGGGCGTAATGTTGGTGGAGTAGATGGTACCAATGGGTGTCGCCATCGGCAGACCACCGGCAAACGCCGCGCCGCCTTTGCTGGTGTGGCAGGCAACACAGTCCCCGGCACGCGCCAGATACTCACCCCGTTTAACCAGATCGTCCTGGTTGCTCTCCGCCAGTGCGGCAAACGTCAGGGAGCCAAGAATCAGAGCCAGAATGCTATTTTTCATCGCCATATCCTTATGCCTGCACCAGTGGGCCGGGGTTTTTCAGGTAGTGTTCGCGAATCGCTTTGGCTGACCAGTAAGTCAGCGCCGCCACCATGCCGGTCGGGTTGTAACCCAGTCCCTGCGGGAAGGCAGATGCGCCTGGAACAAAGACATTCGGCACATCCCAGCTTTGCAGATAACGGTTAACCGCACTGGTTTTGGGATCGTCGCCCATAATCGCCCCGCCGCTGATATGGGTGGTCTGATACACCGTGGAGTCAAAATGGGTGCCCGGCTTTTTCGCGCCGCCGATGATCATCTTTGGATTCATCGCTTCAGCAATATTGCGCATCTTACCGACCATAAACTGCGCCATTTTGATGTCGTTATCCTGCCAGTCAAAGGTCATGCGCAGCAGCGGCTGCCCATAGGCATCCTTGTAGTTAGGATCGAGATCGAGGTAATTGGCGCGATAGGACTGGTGAGCGCCATGCGCATCCATCGACAGGTGATGCGTGTAGGTGTCCGCTACCGCCGCTTTCCATTTGCTGCCCCAGTTAGGCGTACCCGCAGGCACTGGCAGGCCAGAGATCGGTTTGGTGCCCGCCTGGTTGACCCAGAATGGCGAACCGCCGACAAAGCCCAGTGGCCCATGGTCGAAGTTATCCGCGTTGAAATCATCCACCGCGACGCCTGCACCACCCGCACCGATAAACGGATTGGTGGTGGTGTTTTTATCAAACAGCGCCTTGAGCGTAGAGAGGTTCTGATAGGCGAAGTTACGGCCCACAGTGCCTTCGTTGGTAATCGGATTGTACGGTTTGCCAATGCCCGACAGCAGCATCAGATGCACATTGTGGAACTGGAAGGCGGAAAGAATGACCAGATCTGCGGGCTGATCCTGCTCACGGCCCTGTCCATCCACATAGGTCACGCCGGTGGCACGCGTTTTGTCATCGCTGAGATTGACCCGCAGTACATAGGAGTTGTTGCGCAGCTCAAACTTCGGCTCCTGACGCAGCGCGGGCAGGATATTGACGTTCGGCGACGCTTTGGAATACATGTAGCAGGCGTAGCCGCTGCAGTAACCGCAGAAGTTGCACGGCCCCATCTGCGCGCCATAGGTATTGGTGTACGGACCTGACGTATTGGCGGAGGGCAGATCATAAGGATGATAACCCACTGACTCTGCCGCCTGAGCAAACAACTGCGCCGAGTAAGTACGCTTCTGCGCGGGCAGCGGGAAGTTATCTGAGCGGTCGGGCGCAAACGGGTTACCACCTTTATCTTTGCCGACCACTTTACCTTTGATACTCCAGGCGCTGCCTGAGGTGCCAAAGACTTTTTCCGCCTTGTCGAAGAACGGCTCCAGTTCATCGTAGCTGACGCCAAAATCCTGAATCGTCATGCCTTCCGGAATGAAGTTTTTACCGTAGCGCTCTTCGTAATGGCTGCGCATCCGCAGCTCAACGGGATCAACACGGAAATGGACGCCTGACCAGTGCAGGCCTGCGCCACCGGTCCCGGTGCCGGGCAAAAATGCCGCCAGCTGGCGATAAGGTACCGCCGTCTGAGAAGCGTCATGACGAATCGTCACGGTGCTTTTGGAGAGGTCCTGGAAGAGCTTTTTGCGGACGTTATAGGTCAGCTCATCAATGGACTGCGGATAGGATCCATCGGGATAGGTATCACGATGCGGCCCGCGCTCCAGCGCCAGTACGTTAAGGCCCGCTTCAGTCAGCTCTTTCGCCATAATCGCGCCTGCCCAGCCGAAGCCGACAATGACCGCATCCACTTTTTTCATTTCGTTTGCCATGCTTAGCTTCTCTCTCCGCGAATCGACACTGACGGGAACGGATACCGTTCGCCGCGCTCTACCCAATCCATAAAGTCGGCGCGAGCGCCAGGGAAGTTGATCAGCTTCCAGCCGACCATGCCCTGATTCCCGCCGTGGATAGGATCGCTAAAGAAGCCTTCACGGGTGTTCTGCAGCAGGAAGCTGAAGAAGACTTTTGCCGGCAGCTGGCTGAATTCCGCGCTGCCACTCTCCATCGCCTGCAATAAGGCATCCTGCTGCTCACCGCTGAGCTGAGCAAAGACCTTGCCGTGCTGCTTTTTGCTGTAATTATCCGCATCGGCCAGACCAAGGCGGTAAATCTGCTGTGGCACCAGCGGCAGCTGATAGCCCAGCTCTTTCGGCAGGTCGGGATTAAACGGACCCTGCATATACCAGTTCGATCCCGTGGCATACGGCGTATTCATTTGACGATCGATAAATTCCGGCACGCCCGCTTCCAGCGCTCCCGGTCCGCGTTCATCGCTGGGAATCAGGCGTGCCACGGCGGCGGTAATAAAGGCAAACTCTTCGGCGGTAAACCAGTTCGGCTGGTAATCACGTGCCTGCTGCGGTGCGGCCGGGGTTTCAGCCGCCTGCGCGGCCAGCGGAAGGGAGAGCGCGCCCATTGCGGTGGAGCCTACCGCCATCGCAGGCGCCAGGGTAATTGTCTTCAGCAAAAAATCCCTGCGTGAATGACCCTTTTTTTGTTCTGACATGACATTGCCTCATTCCCGCACTCACTGGCGGTATGAAAAAGTGGTGGTTGCGTTGTAATGGTTTTTATCAGCAGATACAGGCGTGGCGCCTGCTTGTTACCGGTAACAAACCTGCATATTGTATCACTGCCATTCACAAAGATTTAGTTCAAAGAAACAAAATCGCACAATTTCATTAACATCTATCTTCTTCCTGTCATGAGCAGAAACAACAGACTACAGACAGCGACACGTCAAAAACGTTATAACAAGCAATACACAACAGCGGAGTACCTATGTTTAAGTCTTTTTTTCCGCGGCCAGCGCTGTTTTTCAGCTCTGCGGCTGTCTGGAGCTTATTAGCAATTTTTGCCTGGTTCGGCTTTGCCGCCCATCTGCCAGGCATCTGGCCCACTTTTGAAACCGCAATGAAGCAGCCCCTCCCAACGACGGCGGCGCGTTTTATTGCCGCAAGTCAGCTCTGGTTTTATCTCTATTACTGGATAATGGTAGCTATTTTTGCCGGGGCCTGGCGGCTTATTGATCCGCATCCCTGGCGGCGCTGGTCTGTGTGGGGTTCTGCGCTGATCATCTTTGTCACCTGGTTTGGCGTGCAGGTAGGTGTCGCCATTAATGCCTGGTATGGCCCGTTCTACGATCTGATTCAGAAAGCGCTGACCAAAGCGGGATCGGTGCAGATTGCAGAGTTTTACCATGAGGTTATCTCTTTTCTCGGCATCGCATTAATCGCGGTGGTGATTGGCGTACTCAACTCCTTCTTTATCAGCCACTGGGTTTTCCGCTGGCGTACGGCCATGAATAACTACTACATGCACAACTGGCAGCGCCTGCGTCATGTCGAAGGTGCTGCACAGCGTGTGCAGGAAGACACCATGCGGTTTGCAACCACGCTGGAAAACTGGGGGGTGAGTTTTATTCAGGCGATTATGACGCTGGTCGCGTTTTTGCCGGTGCTGGTCGCGCTGTCACATCATGTGAAAGATATTCCGATCCTCGGCAATATTCCTTACGCGCTGGTGATAGCCGCTGTGCTCTGGTCCGTATTCGGCACCGGGTTGCTGGCGCTGGTTGGGATTAAGCTGCCGGGGCTGGAGTTCCGCAATCAGCGGGTTGAAGCCGCCTACCGTAAAGAGCTGGTTTACGGCGAAGACAATGCCGATCGCGCCGGGCCACAAACGGTGCAGGAGCTGTTCAGTCGGGTACGGGTTAACTACTTCCGACTCTATTTCCATTATCTCTATTTCAATATCACCCGCATTCTCTATCTGCAGGTCGATAATGTGTTTGGTCTTTTCCTGCTGTTCCCGTCGATTGTCGCGGGCACGATTACGCTGGGCTTACTCAACCAGATCACCAACGTGTTTGATCAGGTACGCGGCTCGTTCCAGTATCTGATCGCCTCCTGGTCAACGCTGATCGAACTGATGTCGATCTACAAGCGTCTGCGCAGCTTTGAGCAGATTCTGGATGATGTGCCGCACGATGAGATGATGCGCGAGGCATCGGAAGACGTGTAACGGGTGAGGATTGCCGTTTTTTGACATAAAAAAGCCACTCGTCAGAGTGGCTTTTTCGTTTGCAAAATCTGGAAATAAAATCTTTTACTTCAGCAGAAACGCCGCCAGGACGCCCGAAGGCGTCCTGTCAGCATCAGAGGGTAAAGTGCAGCTTATTTCAGCAGCTCAGCGGTCATGTGAACGCCGTTGTTGGTGTAGGCTTCAGTGATTTTATATGAAGCACCAGCATCCTGAGCCTGCGCAGCGATTTTCGCTTCAGCACCGTCCAGCGTAGAGTCGACAGCGGTCACAGATTGGGCGAAGCTGGCGAATGGCAGAACAGAAAGGGCGATAACAGCTGCAAAAGTTTTGATAGATTTCATGGTCAATTCCTCAGTTAATTTTTATCAGGTAAGGCGTGCTGCCTTGTTGATAGATATATTAGCCCTGAAGTTGATCAGTAAAAAGCGGAGGGTTTTGCTTAACTCATTCAATAAAACTGATGATAAAAAGCACATTTCGCACAGTTATCACTCAAAAGGTTAATAATCCAGATTCAATAAAAAAGGCAGCATAACGCGCTGCCTTCAGAAAATTATCCGTGATGCCTTACCCGGCTGAAGATAGTTAGCGCAGCCAGCAGCATCAGTACGCCGCTGGCAACAAACACACCGCCTGCGCCGCGCAGGTCAAACATCCAGCCGCCTGCCGCCGCACCAACGGTAATCGCCAGCTGGATAGTGGCAACCAGTAAACCGCCGCCCGATTCCGCATCATCCGGCACCGCGCGTGAAATCCACGTAGACCAGCCGGTTGGCATCGAACCAAACGCCATCCCCCAGATCGCCACGCCCGCGCCGACCAGCCAGCTGACATCACCAAAGCTCACCAGCAGCAGCGCGGTGATACTCATTAACAGCGCCATGCCACTCAGCGTCAGCGACACACTGCGGGTGACCAGATAACCGGCCAGCGAGGTGCCAAAGAAGTTCGCTACGCCAAAGGCCAGCAGCGCCAGCGACAGCTGATTGAGGTTGAGCTGCGCGACACCTTCCAGGAACGGACGCAGGTAAGTAAAGAAGGCGAAGTGGCCGGTAAACATCATGATCACGGCCAGCATGCCCCACCGCATCACACCGATACGCAGCAGTGCCAGCACCCCGCCGTTGCGGGCTTTGCTCTCTGCCGGCATGGCGGGCAGCGTAAAGAATTGCCACAGCAGCGCCACCGCGCCCAGCCCGGCGGTCAGCATAAAGATGTTGCGCCAGCCGACCAGTCCACCGAGATAGCTGCCAAGCGGCGTAGCGATAATTGTCGCCAGCGAGATACCACTAAACACAATAGAGAGTGCACGTGGCACCTGATCGCTGGGCACCAGACGCATTGTGATAGCGGTTGAAAGTGTCCAGAAGCCACCAATGGCCATACCCAGCAGCACCCGCGCCAGCAGGATTACCGTCAGGTCAGCCGCAAAGGCCACCATCAGCGCAGAGGCGATCAGCAACAGTGAAAAAACCAGCATCACAATACGGCGGTCAATTCGCCGCGTGACGCTGCCGGTCACCAGGCTGGTAAACAGCGCGACCAGTGCAGTAATGGTGACGGTCTGTCCCGCCTGCCCTTCGGATACACCGAGACTGTGCGCCATCGGCGTCAACAGACTCACAGGTAAAAATTCGGCGGTGATGAGGCTGAACACCCCAAATGCCATGGCAAATACCGCACCCCACGCGGGACGGGTCGGCGAGGAAACCTCATCAGCCACTTCGGTTGTCAGACTCATGCTGCTTCTCCGGAAGATAAAAAAGTGAGTGTGAGCATAGAGCGTCGCATCAGGACGATCTATGATGCTTACACCTTCATTTTTGATAATTCGTCTGGAATCACATGAGCCAATATGGAGATCTGACCAGTGAACTGCTGATGGGGATGCGCCTGTATGGCGTGAACTACCAGCGCATCGCGGTAAGCGCGCCATTCGGGTTGCGCTACGAGCACGCACCGGGCCGGGCGCAGTTCCACTTTGTCGGGCGTGGCTCACTGCTGGTGCGCAGCGCCTCCGGCGAGGTGTTTCAGCTCAACAGCGGCGATGCGCTGCTGGTGCCACACGGTAAACCGCACAGCCTGATCTCCAGTGAGGAGGCGGACTGCCAGTGCATTAAAAACATGGCGAGCAAGCCGCTCTGCGACAGCGTCTGCGCCATCGCCGCCCCGGAAGATGCCGGTGAGGACGAGCACAGCGTACTGCTGTTCAGCGCCTGCATGGCGTTTGAGCTTGGCGGCATGCAGCCGCTGATCAATACCATGCCGGATGTGATGCTGGTGAGCACTCTGCTGTCGCAGTATCCGGAGATTCAGCCGATCCTGGCCGCAATGGAGCGGGAGTCACGCACGCGTCAGGCGGGGTTTGCCGGCATTCTGTCGCGTCTGGCGGATGTCGTTGCCGCGCTGATTGTGCGCGGCTGGGTAGAAAACGGCTGCGGCCAGAGTAGCGGGCTGGTGCAGGCAATGCGCGACCCGCGTCTGAGTCAGGCGATTGCCGCGATGCATCGGGAGCCGGGCGAAAACTGGACGGTAGCGCGACTGGCCAGCGTGGCAGGCTGTTCGCGCTCGGTGTTTGCCGGACGTTTTCTCAATGCCACCGGTATGACGCCGCTGCGTTATCTTACGGAGTTGCGGATGCGGCTGGCGGTGCAGCGGATTGTGAACAATGGGGAAGCGGTGGAAGCCGTGGCCTATCATCTCGGCTACGGCTCGATTGCGGCGTTCAGTCGCGCGTTTAAGCGGATCGTTGGTCAGTCGCCTGGCGCGCTGCGTGCCGGACGCGAAAGCACGCAGGCGCTGGCTTCTTAGCGAAAGACGCTGATCGCTTCCACCAGACGGTTAGCCTGATGGGTCATGCGACCAGACGCCTCGGCGCTTTCTGTCACGCGGGCAGCGTTCTGATGGGTGATATCATCGAGATCTTCTACTGCTGAGCTGACCTCGCTGAGCGCCGTCGCCTGTTCCGCCGTAGCGGCACTGATCTGGGCGATTAGCGCAGTGACATTCTGCACCTGCGACACGATATCCTGCATCGTCCGGCCCGCCGCGCTGGCATGCTCATTGCCCGATTTGACCCGGCTGCTGCTGGTTTCAACCAGCATTTTAATCTCGCTGGCGGCTTTAGCGCTGCGTTGCGCCAGGCTGCGAACTTCACCCGCGACCACTGCAAAGCCTTTACCCTGTTCACCTGCCCGCGCCGCTTCCACCGCAGCATTCAACGCCAGAATATTAGTCTGGAAGGCAATGCCGTCGATCACGCTGGTTATATTGGCGATACGCGTTGAGCTGTCGGCAATTTCGCCCATCATGCCCATCATATCCGTCATCACATCGCCGCCTTTGCTGGCGGCGTGACTGGTGCTGGCTGAGAGGCTATTCGCCTCATGTGCAGTTTCGGTGTTGCTCTTCACCGTCGCGGTCATTTCGTTCATGGTCGCCGCGGTTTGCTGCACGTTAGCCGCCGCCTGTTCAGTACGGCGACTCAGTTCGTTGTTACTGCGGGCGATGGCATCACTGGCACTCAGCACATTGATCGCCTGGCCGCTGACATCATCCACCAGCCAGCGGAACATCAATCCGAGCTGGCCAATGGCACGGAGTGTGACGCCGACCTCATCCACACGATCCATCTGTTCAACCTGATGGCTGGCACCGGTCGCTACGCGGAGCGCCTGTTTGCACATCCGCTCAATAGGACGTGAAATCTGCTGCTCCAGCCACACACTGCAGAGCAGAAGCAGCGCAGCCATTCCCGCAGCAAAGCCTGCCAGTGCAGTGTGGGTCATGCCCAGTGCCCAGACGCCCGCCACCGAGAGAGGCAGTAACGCCATCAGCGTGCTGCGAATCCGCCAGCGCAGGGGCAGCGTCTTCAGGATTGAGGCGGGACGACGCCAGCCGCTGTGCACCAGCAGGCCTTTGTGAAAACGTCGCCCTCTGGCGCGGCCTTCACGAAAATCCTGATAGAGCACTTCTGTCTGACGCACCTCTTCAGCCGTAGGTTTGGTGCGCACGGACATATAACCCTGCACTTTACCGTCGCGTACGACCGGAATGGCATTGGCACGCACCCAGTAGTGGTCGCCGTTTTTCCGGCGGTTTTTGACCAGCGCAGTCCAGGGTTCGCCCTGCTTCAGCGTCGCCCACATATCGGCAAAGGCTTCTGGCGGCATATCGGGGTGACGCACCATGTTATGCGGCTGGCCGTTGATCTCGTCAGCAGTGAATCCGCTTGCTTCGATAAACGCGTCGTTGGCGTAGGTGATGTGGCTGTTGAGATCGGTGGTCGACATCAGTGTCGCATGATCATCGAACAGATATTCACGCTGAGAGACAGGCTGGTTGTTACGCATCAAAAGTCCTTGGAGACCCGACGTCCTGCACGCAACAGTCTGAGGCGCGGCGTGAAAACGGTGGGCTGAGAAATAACGATTACCCTTTTTTATGTTTTCGGCATGCCCGCGCCTACTCTTTAGTGATACGTTTTAATTTCTGACGTGAAAAAAGCCACTTTGCAGCGGCTTTCACACTTTTGAACTGTTTTTATCCGTTAGCCAGACTGGAGGATTCCGGCAGTGGCTTAACTGAGGTCAACATTACGGGTGCCAAACCACCAGGTGAGCAGAAAACCGCCGGTCCATGCGACGATCAGCCCGGCCAGGTAAACTGCCATCCCGGCGAAGATGCCCTGGCTGGAGGTCATCAGAGGCAGAGTGACCAGCCCGGACGGCCCGAATACCGTGTTCATCCCCACTGGCAAACCCAGCCACGCCACCAATCCAATAAAGAAACCGCCCAGTGCTCCGCCGCCACAGGCGGTGATAAAGGGCTTGAGGCGGGGCAGCGTGACACCATAGATCAGCGGCTCGCCCACCCCAAGCAGGCCGGGGACAATTGCACCTTTGATCTGCGCCCGCAGCAGCGCACCTTTTTCTGCTTTGCACCAGAGTGCCAGTGATGCGCCGACCTGCCCTGCGCCCGCCATTGCCAGAATCGGAAACAACGAGTTAAATCCCTGGGTTTCCATCAGCGCAAAATAGACAGGAATAAAGCCCTGATGAATACCGAACATCACCGCAATCAGGAACAGTCCAGCCAGCAGCGCGCAGCCAAAGGGATTGTTATTGAGGTGGATAAACAGCCACGACATTCCCTTAAACAGTTCGCCGCCCAGCGGCATAATCAGCAGATAGGTGATGGCGCCCGTGATCACCAGCGTAAACAGCGAGGTGAGGATCATATCCAGGTTGTCAGGAATGATTTTGCGCAGCTGTTTCTCTATCCACGCCCCGATAATCGCCGCCATCAGCACACCGATAATGTTGCCGCGCGGATCGATCGTCAGACCAAAGAAGCTCTCCATACCGCTGTAGTAGCCGGTGGTGGCCGTGGGCACATAGCCGAGCACAAACAGCGAGGCGATGATGGCGCCGTTTACGCCGCTGCCGCCAAAGGCTTTCTGTGCGTTATAGCCGATCAGAATACTGAGAAAGGTGAACAGCCCTTTGCCGAACACCTTCATGTACGCCACGGTGTGCAGCAGCCAGGGCGCGTGATCGCCGGGCGCATTAAGATGGAGACTCTGTTCAATCAGCGTGGCAAATCCCAGCAGCAGTCCCGCGCCGATAAAGCCTGGGATTAGCGGCGTGAAGATAGTGGCGAAGCGCGACAGGAACTGATGCACCCCACTGGTCTGTTTCGCCTTTAGCTGCTGCTTCTGCTGCGATGCCAGCTGGCTAAGCGCCGCCGTTTCGCCCTGCGAAGCCATTGCAGTATCACCCTGCGACAGCAGGCTTTGCATTCCCTCGGCGGCGGTTTGCGCTTTACCTGGCCCCACGACAATCTGTAACTGCGCATCGCTGTCGATGACCCCCAGCACGCCCGGCAGGCTTTTTAACCTGGCCAGATCAGCCTGTTCTGGCTGATTCAGCGTCAGGCGGAGCCGTGTCATGCAGTGACCGCAGGCCGCGATATTCTGCGCACCACCGACCGCCTGCAGGATGTCGCGTAACAGTGCCTCGGTGATTTTCGCCATCAGCGTGCCCCCGCTGCCTGTAGCGCCTGACGGATAAAGCCCTGATGCTGACCGAGCAGCGCTTTGGCCTCATCGGCGTCCAGGTCAGCCAGTACCATCAGGATGGCGGTTTTGCAGTGTCCGCCACAGCCGGTCAGCGCCGCACGAGCAGTCGCGTCATCACAATCCGTAGCCTGCATGACGATGTTGACCTGGCGCTGCACCAGTTTCTGGTTAGTGGCTTCCACATCGACCATCAGGTTGCCATAGACTTTTCCGCTGCGGATCATCGATCCGGTGGTGAGCATGTTGAGCACCAGTTTCTGCGCCGTGCCCGCTTTCATGCGGGAGGAGCCGGTGACCACTTCCGGACCGACCACGGGTGTGAGCGCAATGGCGGCAACCTGTGACATCGCGCTGCCCGGATTACAGCTAAGCGACACAGTGGTCGCGCCCAGTTCATTCGCGTAAGCCAGCGCACCCAGCACATAAGGTGTGCGACCACTGGCGGCGATACCGACCAGCACGTCATGGCGGCTAAAATGGATGTCTTTCAAATCCTGCGCGCCCTGTTCCCGGTTATCTTCGGCGTTTTCAACCGCCTGTAGTATTGCGGTGTGGCCGCCGGCAATCAGGCCAATCACCTGCTCACGCGGCGTGCCAAAGGTAGGCGGGCATTCACTGGCATCCAGGATGCCCAGCCGCCCGGAGGTGCCCGCACCGCAATAGATCAGTCGTCCACCTGCACGAAACGCGGCACAGATGGCGTCAACGGCGGTGGCGATTTGCGGCACGATGGCCTCAACCGCCAGCGCCACCTTTTTATCTTCGTCATTAATGACGCGCAGCATCGCTTCGGTGGAGAGTTCATCAATGTTCTGGCTGGCCGGGTTGCGGCCTTCGGTGAGCATCTGGCTGAGGTCGAGTTTCATGGCGGGCTCCGTTAAGGAATAAATTATTCGATTTACTCACTATCATAACGAATGATTAATTCATTGAGTGAGATCTTTTTTCAATGGCTGTGGGGTGGGTTATGTTGCGGGGGATTGGGCTGGTTAGCGTTGAGCTTAAGCAGGGTGCCTGGGATTCGGGGCTTAATGGCTTTGTGATCAGAGCCAGTCAGAAAAGGTTCACCTGATCGTAAAGACGCATTCGTCATCCATGACGCTCGGCCCACGCCATCCCTGGCGGTGGGACGCTTTACTCTTCAGGTGAACCTTTTCTTCCTTTAGGCTGTTTTATTGCTGTTTGTAAAGGGCTTGAGCTTGCCGATAAGATTTAAAAATCCGTGCTGTATCGCAAATAAATCCTTCGATACGATCTTTTGATTTTCTTAAAATACAGCGCATAGCTGGCATAAAGGCGGATACAAAGGGGGAGCGGAGTAAAGCGTCCGCCGCATGGATGCGGCGGCCGAGGCCCCAGGGATGGGTTTACGCCGACTTTACGTAGCCACCCTTTGTGTCCGACTGAAAGGCACAATGCGGTTTAAAAGCACGTTGATTTAATCAATATAAAGTTGTGACGTTCTGCAGTCATATAAGGCTGCCAGCTTCTCAAGCGTTTGTTTTTGAGGTTTCTTTCTCGACTCTAACTTCGAAACGCCAGCCTGCGTGATGCCTAATTTGTTCGCGACCTCTTCCTGCGACATTTGCCGATGTAAACGCCAGGCAACATGCAAAGGAACAGATTGCCTCCGGCTGATTTTCATTACGTCATGGGGAATCGTTTCGTCATCATCCGGTCCCGCTTTATAGGTGAGAGGCTCAAATACGTCGTCTAAGTGACGCCCGGCCATGAGCCGGTTAAACAACTCAATGGGGATGACGGCACCCGTGCGGTTCCCGCGCTCGTCTGTCAGAAACTGTATCGCATTCATGGTTAATCACTCCTTACTGCCGCAACAGTCCAGACCTGATCATCTGCTGGCGCGACTTAGCTATGTTCTTATCTGCTCTTAACTCAGTGGTGACGCAGGCTAACTCCAACCGCTTGCTAACGCTTTTTATACGTGGTCGATGTTCTTCTTACGACTTCTAGAATAGCGATAACCACTGGCTGACCTTTCTCTATCTTCCACAGCACGCGGTAGTGACCCACCACCAACTTCATTCGCTTCTCTTTATCATCCGTCAGCTTTTCGACCTTCAGATGGGAATATCAGGCCACTTAGCCAGCGCCTCTACAGCATCTTCGATGGCGTTACCTTCTTTCTGAGGCAGCCCATATAGCTGTTTCAATGCCCTTTTCGTCCAGTTAATTTCTGGCATCCGTCAACACTCCTTGTTGTCAAAGCACGCTTTCAATCCACCTTTAAAAATAACCAAATTCAGTCATAAAAGCAACGAAAAAGCTATCAAAAGCGTTATTTAGTTATATTTATATAACTAATTTTTTGAATGCTCATCCTGCTAAGAACGATGACAAAGCCACACAAACAAAAAGGGCCCAACTTTCGTTGAGCCCCTCTTTACGTTAACGCTGTTCTCAGCTTGCGGTCTGTGTACGCAACTGCAGCTCATACTCTTTTGCCTGTTCAGCGTCGAACTGGTTTTCCCAGCGGGCAATCACCAGCACCGCCAGCGCGTTACCGACCACGTTCAGCGCAGTACGCGCCATATCCATGATGCGGTCAACACCGGCGATAAACGCCAGACCTTCAAGAGGAATACCAACGCTGCCCAGCGTGGCCAGCAGCACCACGAACGACACGCCTGGCACACCCGCGATCCCTTTCGAGGTCACCATCAGCGTCAGGACCAGCACAATCTCATCGGTCAGCGACAGGTCAATGCCGTACAGCTGGGCAATAAAGATCGCCGCGATACTCTGATACAGCGTCGAACCATCCAGATTGAACGAATAACCGGTCGGCACCACGAAGCTGGTTATCGCTTTTGGTGCGCCGTAGGCTTCCATCTTCTCCATGATGCGTGGCAATACGGTTTCTGAGCTGGAGGTAGAGTAAGAGAGAATCAGCTCATCCTTCAGGATACACATCAGCGTAGTAATCCGCAGCTTACAGAAGCGCGCGACTCCGCCCAGCACCACAAAAGCGAAGAACAGAATTGCCGCGTAAACCAGCAGCACCAGCTTAGCCAGCGGCCACAGCGAGGCAAATCCGAAGTTAGCGATGGTCACCGCAATCAGCGCAAACACACCGACCGGCGCATAACGCATGATCATGTGCGTCACTTTAAACATCGTTTCAGAAATGCCACGGAACAGGTTTACCAGCGGATCGCGCTGTTCCGACGGCAGTGACGACAAACCTAAGCCAAACAGCACCGAGAAAAAGATAATCGGCAGCATGTCGCCCTTCGCCATGGAAGCGAAGATATTCTGCGGGATCAGCGACAGAATGGTGGTGACCAGGCTGTGCGGACCGCCCTGTACCTCTGCCGTTGTCGCTTCATATTTAGAGATGTCCACCGTTGCCAGCGTTGACATATCAATGCCGGTGCCGGGTTGAAATACGTTGGCCAGCGTAATACCGACCACAATGGCAAGGGTGGTGATCACTTCAAAGTAGAGAATCGTTTTGACGCCGATGCGTCCCAGCTTTTTTGCATCACCCACGCCAGCGATGCCGACAACCAGGGATGAAATCACAATCGGTACCACAATCATCTTGATAAGATGAATAAAGATATCGCCTGCAGGATTGAGAATGTTAGCGACTAACCATTCACGATTGTCTGGCTGATTATGCAATACAGCACCCACAACGATGCCAAGCACCAGGGCTGTCAGAATCTGCCAGGCCAGGCTGATTTTAAAACCTTTCATAACGCGTAATTTCCTCAGTCAAAACCCGTTTCTCTCTACTGCGAAGGTGCAGAAGACAATACACACAGGGAGTGAGCAAAAAGCCCGGTAAATTAGAGGGTGTTTAGAAACAGCGCCTCGTATGAAAATCTGATGATTCCCATACCCATTTTCAGACGCGGTCTGAGTTGATACCTGCAGAACAGGGGCGAGATAAGTACCATTTTCACTGTGGTAAATGCAACCCCTGGCAGATCCGATTAAAAGTTAGCCACCTAAGCAGCATAAAGTGCTGCCGGAAGTAAAAATACCTAACCTGCTGTTATGAAAAGTAATACTTAGATGAATTTACGCAAAGCTATTCACTACTGGTTAAAAAGGCTGCCGGCGCGTTTGCTTGCTTTTTATCCAGCCCATTCCCTTTTCATACCCCTTCTTAATTCCCCATCGCCGTCAGAGCGTTAAACGAAAGTAGCAATCCGGCTTCACGTTTTGCGGCGGAAGCGCTATCACGTGATCTGTGGCGCAAAAAAGAAACAAAGACTCAGGGCAGGCTTTAATTAACCATTGATTGACATATCATTAACATCTTCAAGGAGATCCGCCATGAGCCAAAATCACATTCATCCTGTTCCAGAGAATATTGCAGCAAACACCCTGATTACAGCAGAGCAGTATCAGGCGATGTATCAGCAATCTGTCGACGATCCAGACAGCTTCTGGGGCGAACAGGGCAAAATCCTTGACTGGATTAAGCCTTACAGCAAAGTGAAAAACTGCTCGTTTGCGCCAGGTAACATTAACATTCGCTGGTACGAAGATGGCACGCTCAACCTGGCGGCAAACTGCCTTGACCGTCATCTCGCCACGCGCGGCGATCACCCGGCGATTATCTGGGAAGGCGATGACGCCAGCGAAAGCAAAACCCTGACCTTCCGCCAGCTGCATGCTGAAGTCTGTCGCTTCGCCAACGTGCTGGAGCTGCTGGACGTGAAAAAAGGCGACGTGGTGGCGATCTATATGCCGATGGTGCCGGAAGCCGCGGTGGCAATGCTGGCCTGCGCGCGTATTGGTGCCGTCCACTCGGTGATTTTTGGCGGCTTCTCACCGGAAGCGGTCGCTGGCCGTATCGTCGATTCCAGCGCTTCGCTGGTGATTACGGCCGATGAAGGCATTCGCGCCGGCCGCAGCATTCCGCTGAAGAAAAATGTCGATGACGCATTAAAAAATCCCAACGTCACCAGCGTGAAAAACGTGGTGGTGTTCCAGCGCACCGGTAAAGATGTGGGCTGGGTTGAAGGCCGCGATCAGTGGTGGCATGACCTGATGCTCAACGCCAGCACCAACCATTCTGCAGCCGAAGTCGGCGCGGAAGATCCATTGTTTATCCTTTATACGTCGGGTTCAACCGGTAAACCTAAAGGTGTGCTGCATACCACTGGCGGGTATCTGGTCTATGCCGCCACCACCTTTAAGTTCGTCTTTGATTATCATCAGGATGATATCTACTGGTGCACCGCAGACGTCGGCTGGGTAACCGGTCACAGCTATCTGGTGTATGGTCCGCTGGCCTGTGGTGCCACCACCCTGATGTTTGAAGGGGTGCCGAACTGGCCAACACCGAGCCGCATGGCGGAAGTGGTTGATAAACACAAAGTCACCCTGCTTTACACCGCGCCGACCGCCATCCGTGCGCTGATGGCGGAAGGGGACAAAGCGATTGCCGGCACCGACCGCAGCAGCCTGCGCATTATGGGTTCGGTCGGCGAGCCGATTAACCCGGAAGCCTGGGAGTGGTACTACAAGAAAATTGGTAACAGCCGCTGTCCGATTGTGGATACCTGGTGGCAGACCGAAACCGGCGGCTTCATGATCACGCCGCTGCCGGGTGCGACCGAACTGAAAGCCGGTTCCGCCACCCGACCGTTCTTTGGCGTGCAACCGGCGCTGGTGGACAACGAAGGTCAGCCACAGGAAGGTGCCTGTGAAGGCAATCTGGTGATCACCGAGTCGTGGCCGGGACAGGCACGTACCCTCTTTGGCGATCACGACCGTTTTGAGCAGACTTACTTCTCTACCTTTAAAAATGTTTACTTCAGTGGAGACGGTGCCCGTCGCGATGAAGATGGCTACTACTGGATCACGGGACGCGTTGATGACGTGCTCAACGTCTCCGGTCACCGCCTGGGAACCGCTGAGATTGAATCGGCGCTGGTGTCGCACCCTAAAATTGCCGAAGCGGCCGTGGTGGGGATACCTCACAGCATCAAAGGCCAGGCGATTTATGCCTATATCACGCTGAATCACGGCGAAGAGCCTTCGCCAGAGCTGTACACCGAAGTGCGCCAGTGGGTCCGCAAAGAGATTGGCCCCATTGCCACGCCTGATGTGCTGCACTGGACCGACTCACTGCCGAAAACCCGCTCCGGCAAAATCATGCGCCGTATTCTGCGCAAAATTGCCACCGGTGATACCAGCAACCTGGGTGATACCTCTACCCTCGCCGATCCTGGCGTAGTTGAAAAACTGCTTGAGGAGAAACAGTCGATCAAAATGCCTTAAGCGCACGCTGTCCGGCGGGAAGATCGCTTCCCGCCACCCCCGCCCTACGCAGTCTGTTCCGGTAGTCACAAATATTATAACCAGCTGAATCCACGCCCTGTCGTGAGGTTCTTGCCTGCAAGCCCTCTGGAGAAAATGTGATGAATGACGCCCTTTCGAATCAGGATGCAATCAATCAGCAGATTGAACGTAATCCGCTTTTTCATGAGTTAGTCCATAAGCGCCAGGCGTTCGCGACGCTGCTGTCGCTGATTATGCTGGTGCTCTATGTCGGTTTTATCCTGCTGATTGCGTTTGCGCCCGGCTGGCTCGGTACGCCGCTGCATGCCGGAACCAATGTGACGCGCGGCATCCCGATTGGCGTCGGGCTGATTGTGATGTCATTTGTGCTGACCGGTGTCTATGTCTGGCGCGCCAACGGGGAATTTGACCGTTTAACCAAAGCGATCCTCCGCGAGGTGAAATCATGACCCGTCTCACCTTATGGCTACTGGCCCTGATGTTGCCGTTTTCAGCGCTGGCCGCCGATGCGATTACCGGTGCGGTGCAGCGCCAGGCGACCAACTATCAGGCGATTATCATGTTTACGATTTTCGTCGGCGCCACGCTGGGGATTACTTACTGGGCGTCAAAGCGCACCCGTTCGCGCAACGACTACTACACTGCGGGCGGCAATATCACCGGCTTTCAGAATGGCCTGGCGATGGCGGGTGACTTCATGTCAGCAGCCTCGTTCCTGGGCATTTCGGCGCTGGTTTACACCTCTGGCTATGACGGACTGATCTACTCGCTCGGCTTCCTGGTCGGCTGGCCGATGATTCTGTTTTTAATTGCCGAGCGCCTGCGCAACCTGGGTCGTTATACCTTTGCTGACGTCGCCTCCTATCGTCTGAAGCAGATGCCGATTCGCACCCTGTCAGCCTGCGGTTCGCTGGTGGTGGTGGCGCTCTACCTGATCGCGCAGATGGTGGGTGCCGGTAAGCTTATCCAGCTGCTGTTTGGCCTGAACTATCATGTGGCGGTGGTGCTGGTGGGCATTCTGATGGTGATGTACGTGCTGTTTGGCGGCATGCTGGCAACCACCTGGGTGCAGATCATCAAGGCGGTCCTGCTGCTGTTTGGTGCCTCTTTTATGGCCATCATGGTAATGAAAGCGGCCAATTTCAGCTTTAATACGCTGTTCACCGAAGCGATGGCAGTCCATCCAAAAGGCATCGCGATTATGCAGCCTGGCGGACTGGTGAAAGATCCTATCTCGGCGCTGTCGCTGGGGCTGGGTCTGATGTTTGGTACAGCCGGATTGCCGCACATTCTGATGCGCTTCTTCACCGTCGCGGATGCCAAAGAGGCCCGTAAAAGTGTCTTCTGGGCCACCGGCTTTATGGGTTACTTCTACTTCCTCACCTTTATTATCGGCTTCGGTGCCATCCTGCTGGTGGGCGCTAATCCGGCCTTTAAAGATGCCAGCGGCGCCTTGATTGGTGGGACCAATATGGCGGCGGTGCATCTGGCTAACGCCGTGGGCGGCAGCACCTTCCTGGGCTTTATCTCAGCGGTTGCCTTTGCCACCATTCTGGCCGTGGTCGCGGGCCTGACCCTGGCGGGTGCGTCGGCGGTTTCTCACGACCTCTATGCCAGCGTGTACCGCAAAGGTCAGGCGAGCGAGAAAGATGAGCTGCGGGTTTCTAAAATCACCGTGCTGGCGCTGGGCGTGGTCGCTATTGCGCTGGGTATTCTGTTTGAGAAGCAGAACATCGCCTTTATGGTCGGGCTGGCCTTCTCAATTGCGGCCAGCTGTAACTTCCCGATCATTCTGCTGTCGATGTACTGGTCAAAACTCACCACGCGCGGCGCGATGGTGGGCGGCTGGCTGGGTCTGCTGACTGCCGTCATTCTGATGATCCTTGGCCCAACCGTGTGGGTGCAGGTGCTGGGAAATGCGACACCGATTTTCCCGTATGAATATCCGGCGCTGTTCTCCATGGTAGTGGCATTTGTGGGCATCTGGCTCTTCTCTGTCACCGACCATTCGCAGCAGGGCGCAGAGGAACGTTCGCGCTTCCGCGCACAGTTTATTCGCTCGCAGACGGGCACCGGCATTGAACAGGGTAAAGCGCACTGATCGCCGTTTAACATTGATAACGAGCAGTCAATAAAAAAGGGCGACTACAGAAGTAGTCGCCCTTCTCTTTCACGCAACAGAATCAGAAGCGCAGAGATGCACCCACGTACGGGCCATCGACCAGCACGTTATCTTTGCGTCCATCTTTGTTGTTCAGTTCGATGTACTGATAACCCACACGCAGGTTAAGCAGTGAAACCGGCGTGAAGCTCAGGCCGCCAGCGGCTTCCTGATAGCTGTCGAGATGATCGGTGAACGACTCTGGCGCGTAATAATACTCACCATACAGGCCCCACATGCTGTTGAAGCTGTAGTGTGCTGCACCACCCAGCGCCACCGCAAATCCATCTTTTCCATCTTCAGGATGGGTGAAAATCGCTTTTGCGGTCGGCGCCAGACGCAGCGGCCCGAAATCAACGTTGTAACCCAGACCGGCACCGTAGGTGCTGCCGTCATGGTCGCTACGCAGCCAGTTACCTTTCAGAAACAGACCGGGTGTTGTGGTGCCCAGACCCAGGTTCAGGTTGGTGTTGTGTTCGCTGACATCAACACTGCCTTCAATTGCCTGAGCGGCGCCGCTCAGTAAAACCAGCCCAAGGGCGCTCCCGGTAACAAGTTGCTTAAACATGATTCCACTCCGTGAAGGACAATTAATTCGGCCGCAAGGTTAACAGCCTGAAACGGAGAGACAACAAAATCCGGGAAACTTTACGTAAAAATACGTGTCGCGTTCAGAATTACCGCTGCCTCTGCGCTACGCAGTGTAGACTATATTGTCCACATCAGGTGTCCAATCAGCGGAGCCAGCACCACGGTCACTACGCCCGAGAGCATCATAACCAGGCTGGCGACCACGCCCTCCTGCAGCCCAAGCTGATAAGCACGCGCCGTTCCGGCACCGTGCGACGCAGCCCCAAACCCGGCCCCTTTCGCCACACCCTGCTTGATTGCGAGGCGCAGAAACAGCACGTCACCTACCGCCATGCCAAACACGCCAGTGATGACCACAAACAGCGCAACCAGATCGGGCTGACCGCCAATTGGTCCGGCTGCGGCCAGCGCAAACGGGGTAGTAATGGAGCGCACCGCCAGACTGCGCTGGATTGACTCTGGCAGCGTCAACAGCCGCGCCAGCCAGACCGAGCTGCAGACAGCGACCAGCGTGGCGGTCAATACGCCCGCGCTCAGGGATAGCCAGTGCCGCTTAATAATCTCCACGTTCTCATAGACTGGCACTGCAAACGCCAGCGTAGCGGGTCCCAGCAACCAGAGCAGCCAGTGGTTTTCAGCAATGTAATCCTGCCAGCTGATGTGCGTCAGCAGCAGCAGTCCGACCAGCACCAGCGGCGTCATGACCAGTGGCATTAACAGCAGTGTCCGCCAGCGGCTATAAAGCCGTTTATTCAGCGCATACACCAGCAGCGTAACCGCGACACACAAGAGACTGATGATAAAATCACGCATCTGGATTCTGCTTACGCGCGGCGCGCGCGACTTCATACTGATAAAGCCGGTCCACAACCCAGGCGGTCGACGCCAGCACCAGCGTCGTACTGACACCAATCACCACACAGATGCGCCAGCCATCCACACGCAGTAGCGCGCCATAGTTCACGACCGCTACCACCGCCGGAATAAAAAACAGCAACATTTCGGCCAGCAGCCAGCGTGACCCGGCTTTTACCCAGTTCAGCGGCACAATCCGCGTTACGATCAACGCCAGCAGCACCAGCATCCCGACGATATTGGCAGGCAGTGGCAGGTGCAGCCAGCTCACCAGCTGTTGACTGGCGACAAACAGGCCAATATATAACCCTACCTGCAGTGGCAGGCTAAGCCATTGCACTGCGCGGTTGCTGAGTGGAGTGAGTGCTAACGCCATCGCCTGTCTCCCCGATTAAATTGATGTCGCCAGTATAAAACGCCAACAGAGTGTGAAAAAAATGAATTAAAATTATCGTAATCATGCCGGAAAGGAATAGTTATGGACGTGCGCGCCCTGCGTTACTTTACTGAAGTGGTTCGCCAGCAGAGTTTTACCCGCGCGGCACAAAAGCTGTTTGTGACGCAGCCAACTATCAGCAAAATGCTGCGCCAGCTGGAGGAGGAGCTGGGCTGTACGCTGATCCTGCGCGATGGCCGTCGTCTTCATCTTACCGACAGCGGTCAGGCGGTCTATCAGCGTGGCCTGGCGATCCTGCAGGAGTTTCATCAGCTGGAAGCGGAGATTGGTGACATCAACCAGCTTAAAACCGGCGAGCTGCGACTCGGCATTCCGCCGATGGTCGGTATGCAGATAGCCGGATCGATTTCCGCCTTTCGCCGCCGCTATCCCGGCGTTCAGCTGAAAATCTCTGAGTTCGGCGGTCTGACCGTTCAGCAGGCGGTGCTGGCGGGCAGTCTGGATATCGCCCTGACCGCACTGCCGGTCGACGCTGAGCTGCCGCTGAACACCCTGCCCCTGATGCATCATCCGCTTTGCGTGCTGCTGCCGCGTCGCCCGGAGTGGCTCAGCCGCCAGCAGATTGGACTGGCAGAACTGGCCGCGCATCCGCTGCTGATTTTCAATGAGGAGTTTTCGCTGAATCGTCAGCTAATGCAGGCGTTTCAGCGGCTTAACCTGACGCCCACGGTGGCAGTGCGGAGCGGTCAGTGGGATTTTCTGGCGGCGATGGTGCAGGCGGAAATGGGGCTGGCGATTCTGCCAGAGCCTATCTGTCAGCGGCTGGATAAGCAGTCGCTCTTGTGGCTGCCGCTGGAATCGGAACTGAAGTGGAGTCTGGGTTTAATCTGGCGGGAAGGGAGTTATCTGTCGCGCAGTGCGCAGGCGTGGATCAACTGTTGCCGGGAGCACTGGCCGGATGAGCCGCCGCGCCTGTCGGTGTGAAAGGCTGGCACGCCCGCATGAATGCGCAGGCGTGCCGGTCAGACTTACTCTTCTTTTTCGATCAGCAGCGCTTCCAGTAGATCCAAATCGTGCAGTAACGTCTGCATCGTCTCATTGGAAATTTGCTGGGTCGCGCGGAGATGATAGAGCTCCGCGCGCTCGGCACGCAATCCGGTCAGGCGGAAGCGGCGCTCAAGGTTCTCAGCATACAGCGCGTGTTCGAGGTCATTCTTTCCTTCGGCACGACGACGCAGGTTGCCAATCACTCGCAGGCTCACCTCTTTCAGCAGTTCCGGATCGATGTTCTCTTCCAATCCGTTCTCCAGTCGCTCTTCCATCTTGTGAAGGCTTTCAATCGCGGCGCCTGCCATTACCGCACGGGCATTCTGCAGCTCACGGCGGTGCGCGCCTTTATCAATGGTATCCACGCCACGCAGGAGAATCGGCAGCAGCACTACGCCCA
Organism: Pantoea hericii; assembly: GCF_014155795.1. Lineage (NCBI taxonomy): Bacteria > Pseudomonadati > Pseudomonadota > Gammaproteobacteria > Enterobacterales > Erwiniaceae > Pantoea > Pantoea hericii. The sequence goes on along the minus strand of NZ_SCKV01000003.1, from coordinate 62,660 downwards.
CCAGCAATGAGAACAGAATCACACCGGTGGCGATAAACACCAGCTCATAACGCGCCGGGAAAGGCTCGCCATTGGTCAGGAACAGCGGAATCGACAGCACACCGGCCAGCGTAATTGCACCGCGCACACCAGCAAAAGAGGCGATCAACAGCTCACGTAGCGAGTAGTTAGAGAACTCCATCGGCTTCTTCTTCAGCAGCCGTTTGCTGAAACGCTGCATAATCCACAGCCAGCCAAAACGCACGATCATCAGCGCGGCGTAGACCAGCCCGATATCGGCAAACAGCATCCAGAGTTCGACGTTCGGATCGGCCTGTGCCTGGTCGATTGAGGTCTGCAGAATATCCGGCAGCTGCAGGCCCAGCATCAGGAAGACCATGCCGTTGAACACGAACTCCAGCATCTGCCAGACGCTGTTTGCACGCAGACGCATCGCCAGCGGGGCCTGACGAATAATACCGGAACGGGTGATGGTCATACCGGCCGCCACCGCCGCCAGGATGCCTGAAACACCCAGATGTTCAGCAATCAGATAAGAGGCGAAAGGCAATAGCAGCAGCAGTACGGTCTGAGTGGCCGGATCGTCACCGCTCCAGCGGCTGAGCAGGCGCAACGACTTACCGTAGAGCCAGCAGATTGCCACACCCGCGACCAGGCCACCCACGGCGACCTTCAGAAACTCAATGCTGGCACCGCCCCAGGTAAACACCATCGTGCCCATGGCAACGGCCACGGCAAATTTCAGTGAAACCAGACCCGATGCATCATTCATCAGGGCTTCACCCTGCACAATCGACATAATCTTTTTGGGAATGCGGCCTTCACCCACAATGCCGGAAAGCGCCACGGCATCGGTAGGCGACAACACGGCCGCCAGCGCCAGCGCCGGAATCAACGGGATACCCGGCACCAGCCAGTAGATCAGATAGCCAATGCCGAACACCGTAATCAGCACCAGCGCCAGCGCTAAGCCAATTATCTCGCGGCCATGATGCAGGAACTCACTGATGGGCGTCTTCCAGCCATCCGCAAACAGCAACGGCGGAATGAACAGCACCAGAAACAGCTCTGGATCAAAGTCGACATGCAGACCAAACGTTGGCCAGGCCAGCATCGCACCCACGGCGATCTGAACGAGTGGCAAGGGGATCTGAAAAGGGAGAATACGAGCCGCGACGCCAGAGAGCGACACGACCAGCGTCATGATGAGAATTGTAAAAAAGATTTCCATGCTTTCCTTAGGCGTCGTTTCTTTCAATCATTGGTTAAGCATTAAAGTGTAAAACAAACTGCGGTGAAGGGTGTCAGCTACGCGTGCGCCGGGCGGGAAAAAAGTGACAAATACCGGGCGCACAAGCGCACGCCCGGTTGTGCCGTCAGATAGCCCAGCCACCGGCGTAAAATGCCACCAGCGCGACAGCAATAATGACCGTACCGACGTTGAGCTTACGCCATTCACCGGCAAAGAGGCGGCCCACCACCAGGCTGGCAAAACCGATCATGATGCCGGTTACGATGTTGCAGGTGAGCACAATGATCACGGCCGTTAGCAGGCCCGACATCGCATCGACAAAATCATTGAAGTCGACTTTTGCCACGTTGCTGAGCATCAGCAGCCCTACATACATTAAGGCGGGTGCGGTCGCGTAAGCCGGCACCAGATAAGCCAGCGGTGACATAAACAGAATAGCGAGAAACAGCAGGCCAACCACAATCGCAGTGAGACCCGTTTTGCCGCCTGCTGCGGTGCCTGCCGCCGATTCGATATAGACCGCAGCCGGTGATGCGCCCACCAGTCCCGCGAACAGGCTGCTGACAGAATCACTGGTCAGCGCACGGCCGCCATTAATAATCTGGCCCTGTTTATCCAGCAGATTGGCCTGACCCGCGACCGCGCGAATCGTGCCGGTAGCGTCAAAGACCGCGGTCATCACGAGTGCCAGCACGCTGGGCAACACCACCGGCTGCAACGCGCCCATAATGTCCAGGCTAAACAGCAGCGACTGCCCGCTGGCATCACGCAGGCTTGGCAGTGCAAACAGTCCCTGCCACTTCACCGCTGGGTCAAAGATCAGGCCCAGCAGTGAAATAGCGATAATCGTCAGCAGAATGCCGCCGGGCACCCGCCGCTTCTCCAGTCCAATGATCGCGGCCAGTCCCAGCAGCGTCATCATCACCGGGAAACTGGTGAAGTGGCCCAGTGCCACCGGCAGGCCCGGTGCCGGATTTTTTACGACCAGCCCGACGCCGTCAGCCGCAATCAGCAGCAGAAAAAGGCCAATCCCGACGCCGGTTCCGTGCGCTACACCCATTGGCAGATTACGCAGGATCCAGGCGCGGATGCCGGTCACCGAGATCAGGGTAAACAGCAGGCCCATCAGAAACACTGCACCCAGCGCCACCGGCACGCTGATGTGCTGACCCAGCACCAGGCTGAAAGCGGTAAAGGCGGTTAAAGAGATCGCACAGCCAATCGCCATCGGCAGATTGGCCCATAGCCCCATAAGGAGGGAGCCAAAGCTGGCGACCAGGCAGGTGGCGACAAACACGGCGGAGGGGGAGAAACCGGCTTTGCCCAGCATTCCCGGCACCACGATGACGGAGTAGACCATCGCCAGGAAGGTGGTGAGTCCGGCCAGAATTTCCTGCCGCACGCTGCTGCCGCGCGCCGAGATCGAGAACCAGGCGTCCAGTTTTCCACTGGCCGGGCGTGATTCAGTTGACATAGTTGAGCCTCAAATTTCTTGTTGTGTGGATCGCTCTGCGACCATCGCTGTCCCTGGAATAAGCGGGTAGACGGCGTCACTGCCCGGTTTAACCTGGCAGGCAAACGTTTACCTTGCCGCAGATAGTTAGCCGCTAAAATCGGCCAGATAAAAAGGCAGAGGATTATCGGGCGTTTAGCGGCACATTTTCAACAGCAACAGGGAGATTCATCAGCATAAAAATCAGAGGTAAAGAGGGGAGAGGCGTCCGGTACAAGCCGTGATCACTTGCTGACATCCTGAAGTTAAAGCGATTTTCCGAAGAAAAAGCGCACCGGCGCAGGCATGAGGAGACCCAACGCGCCGGTGGAAAAGAGGACTAACCTGGCAGTGAAAGCTCGCCGCCCTGATCAATCGCACGTTGCCAGGCAGCACGCTGCTGCACGACCTGAAGCCATTTCTGCGTGGCAGGCATCTGATCGAGTCCGGCACGTTGCGCCAGCGCCAGCAGCGGAAAGCTCATCTGGATATCCGCAATCGAGAAACGCTGGCCGGCAAACCAGGGGTGAGTAGCCAGATGCTGTTCGATCATCTGCATGTGCGGCTTCAGCTGTTTATCCAGGAAAGCTTTCTGCACGCCTTTGCCGAATGCTGCCCCAACCGGACGCAGCAGCCAGGGCACCGGTGCTTTGCCCATCTGACCAAAGATTAGCTTCATGACCAGCAGTGGCATCAGCGAGCCTTCGGCATAATGCAGCCAGTAGCGGCACTGTAGCCGTGATTCCTCATCACTGACTTTCAGCCGGAATGCGTGGTCATGTTTCTCTTCAAGATATTCGAGAATGGCACCGGATTCTGCCACCACCCGATTGCCATCGGTAATGACGGGCGATTTCCCCAGCGGATGCACTTTTCTTAACGCCTCCGGAGCCAGCATGGTCGGTTCGCGTTGATAGCGTTTAATCTGGTACGGCACTTCAAGCTCTTCCAGCAGCCACAGCACCCGATGTGAGCGCGATTTCTCGAGATGGTGAACGGTGATCATCATGATTCCCTGTGTTTTGACCTTCACCAAGTATAGACGTCACTCTGTATCGGTATGTTTATCATCCTGTTCCGGGTCGAGTAGCACGGCACCTGAGCCCTGCTGACCCAGCCGATCGCCGGGGTTGCGCAGCGGGCAGTCGCGCATCGACAGGCAGCCGCAGCCGATACAGCCATCGAGGTCATTGCGCAGGCGGGTCAGGGTTTCAATACGCTTATCCAGCTCTTCGCGCCAGTGCTGCGTCAGGGCATCCCACTCTGGTGTGGACATACGCTTGTTTGCGGGAATATGGTCCAGACTGTCACTCACGGTCGCCAGCGGAATACCGATGCGCTGCGCAATCTTGATAATCGCGACACGTCGCAGCACGTCACGGCTGTATCGCCGCTGATTGCCGCTATTTCGCGTGCTGGAGATCAATCCTTTTGTCTCATAGAAGTGCAGCGCCGAGACCGCCACACCGCTACGGCGCGCCACTTCACCCGGTGTTAAAACCGGTTTTGGATAGTTGCGTTCTTTTTTCATCAGGCTCTTTACCTCAAGTTAACTTGAGGAATTATACTTGCTCTCCATCGAAACCCCTAAACTCCCATTAGCGTTTATTAAACACCAGAAGGATGAGGCCATGATGCAAGAAGAGATCATTCATTCCCTGACGCACTGGATTGACCAGAACCTGGATAAGAGCTTGTCGATTGATGAAGTTGCGGCCAAATCGGGCTATTCGAAATGGCATCTGCAGCGTATGTTCCGTTCCGTAACGAAACAAACGCTGGGTGGCTATATTCGTGAGCGCCGCCTGACGCTGGCAGCTGAAGCTTTGTCACAGACACAGCGACCGGTGTTTGATATTGCGATGCAGTATGGCTATGACTCGCAGCAGACCTTTTCCCGCGTGTTTCGTCGTCAGTTTGCACAGACGCCAACCGCTTATCGGCACACCATGCGTCGTCAGGCGATTCAGCGCCCTCGCCTGCCAGGTTTTGGCTATAACGATCCAATCAATAGCTTTACCCAGCGCACCACCGGCGAGTGTTGCCCGGTTCGCTGATTTTCCGTTGCGCCCGCTCCGGGCGCATCTGACTGATTTCCCCGCCGTTCTTCTTCTGCTGCCGACCCTTCCTTCGTGTCACTGCCACACCCGTGTAAATTTTGTTCAAAATTTAAAATCGGGTGATATAATGTGACCCAAGTCACACTTTGAACCTGGTTTGACGGCGTATAAGTCTCCCCTGACACACTTTTTCGCCGCCGGTGATGTCTGCAGATTGTCAGGATTACCTGTTGATATTGAGGTCCGGCCAATGGCTACGTTAACCACCAGTTTTCTTGTTATGCGTTGGGAATTGCTGAGCGCAGTCATGATGTTTTTTGCCAGCACCCTGAAAACTAAACTTCGTCAGGATAGCCGTCACGTGATGGCATTTATGTGTGGCGGGATTGGTTTAGGCATGACCTGCTGGTTTGTCACCGGTCTGATGGGCATTACCCTGAGTATGGATAACGTGCATAACTTCGTGGAAATCTCAAAGCATGCCTTTATTGAAGCAATGAGCCAGGCGCCTGCTGACTGGCCGATGCCCTGATTGATTGCCTGAATTTTGCGCATAAAAAACCCCGCTAAGCGGGGTTTTTTATATTGCTGTGTGTGCTTAAATTTTCTTCAACATGGCAGGAATATTAACATCCTGCACGGTAGCGCCCGGGCTCTGCGTTCCGCGGCGGTCCTGAATCCACATATCTCCCATCATCTGATTTAAACCACGATCTAAGCCGGTGACCAGTCCTGCACCTGGGGTGAAGGTCAGTTCGCCAAAGTAGATCCGTTCGTCATGGATATACCAGTCCACACGTACGTAGTCGAAATCACTGGCCAGTTTTTTACTCAGTTCGAGCGCATGTTCCAGTGACGGCATAATCGGTGACACATCCAGACCGGTATCGCGAATTTTGTGATAGGCCTCGTTGAGGTTGTTCACGTAGAAATTCATCGACAGCAGCGGCTGACAGCGGTTGTAGATCACCTGCAGCACATATTCGAACTTGCCATCCCGCTTGTTGAACATATGGAACTTGTAATCAATCGGCGCGCTCTTGCCATCACCAATGTACTTCTCAACCAGGATACGTGGCTTGATGTAGCGATAGTGAATCTCACGCGCTTCGTTGGCAAAGTCAGTCTTCAGCCAGCGATAGCAGTCATGAATGATCTGCTGCTTGCGCAGGGCATCCGGCTCTTCCAGCAAAATCTCAACCATGTTGGAGGCGTGGTTCGGCTTGATCACCGTCCCCTTCCAGCAGGGTAAGCTGTTCAGCGTTGTCGGGTCAGTGGTTTCGTGTACCAACGGAATCAGGTATTCATTACCGATTTTTTCAGCAATGAATTCGCGCACCGAGTACTTATCTGACAGACGACCGTAATTCTGGTAATCGCCGAAGATAAACTTACGGTACAGCACCTTCTCATTGAACACTTTTGGCTGACGCAGATTGGGCAGCTTTCTGAACTTGTGGAAGTAGTAAATGCGGTCCTGATAAGCCCAGGGCATCTTCTTAATAAAGTACTGCACACTTCTTCTGAGTTCTTCTTTCAACTTGAGCATATCTGACCTCATTTGTATGTTTTGTAGTTGAGTGAGGAAACCTGAATCTTTTGAATGACGCCGTTTTTAAAGAAGTAATTCATTACGGTCAGGGACAAAAGTTCTGAAAGGAAAACGCTCCACGCGGCCCCCATGATGCCGTGACCCTGGATCAACCACCAGGAGAGCGGCAGACTGATGACCATCAGGCAGATGATTTTCCTCAGTAAGTAGTTAAATCCTCCCTCTTTGACCATGTAGCGATACGCTACGGTCCCCATTGCCGAAAAGCTGGTCGCTATCGACAGCAACGTAATGAGACTTCCTGACTGTGTGTATGCCGGTCCGTACAACGCAATGATGATCCGCTCGCCGTACAGCGAAATAACAAGCAGCATCAACAATGAAACACCCATAACGTAACCATTGAGCCGCGCAGCCAGCTTAATGGCGACCTCACCGCGCTCCCTGAAGATCTCAGTGAAGCAGGAGGTGATGAGCGCTACCGGGATAAAAATCCAGGAAGCGGAAATGGTATTCGCCGCCGCAAACAGACCCAGATCGCGGGCGGGAGCCGTGCCTGCCAGAAACATCTGTGCGGCTTTGACCTGCACCGAAATAAAGATGCTGGAGATGGCCAGCGGCAGTCCGGCATACATCAGATAGCGCAGATAAGCGGTACGCTTCTCGCGGGGCGGCATCTGATCCTGATGGTCCTGATAAAAGTTGCGACGCTTGATCAGGTAAGGCACCAGCGTGACGGCGACAATCGACAGCGTCAGCCAGAGTGGATTGAGACGCAGCCAGGCGACGATAAAGCTGATGCTGAAACTCAGCAGCATGCCCACGGCGTTAGCAATGGTGTTAAGACGCGAAGCAAGACGCGCGTTGTTATAAACGCTGAAGGTGTCCTGGGTGACAAAAACGGAGGCAACAAATGAGGCCAGTGCAAACGCCAGGAAATTTTCCTGCATGTTGTACCAGACCCAGATTAAGACTGGCACCGAAGTGACCAGCAATAACACCATTCGCAGCGTACGGGCAATGGTCATCAGGCGCAGGCCTTTTGACGCATTTTTGCTGACGCGCTTAAACAGAATGGTTTCGGTGCCAAAAATCGCAACGGTTTGCACCATCGCAAATAGTGAGGTTGAAAACGCCATCTGACCAAACACCGTTGGGCCAAAAGACTTCGCCACGTAAGACGTCACAAAAATGACGCCAAAAACGGAGATGATCTTCTCAGACATCATCCAGGCGGCATTAGACATTACGCTCAATTTCATCGACTCTTCCTTAGTATTACTCAACTACAACCGCTTCGGTACAACATCCCTGTAACGAATTAATAAGCGCTCAGTGGGCCTGGCGAAAATGTAAGACTTCAGACCAAACTGGTCCGAAAATTGAGATGCAAGTCATAATCCGGAGAGTGAATTCAGGATAATTCTTATTATAAATGGTGCGAATCACTTCAAATGGAAACGATTTCAGGCTGAAAATAAAACAACCCTAAAGCGCCTGACCGCCATATTAATCACATCGCTCAGGCTAAATATCCCGCATACGTTGTATTTATTTCGTATTTTGGATGCGATGAATTTATAACAAAAATGCCCCTCCAGGAAGGTACGCCCCCCCGATAAGAATAAAATAAGATTTATCCCATGATGATATTTCTTCTAAATATCTTAATTTAGGCTTCGCAATTCAATTCGCGCACTTTAATACTGCCTTAATAAAACCTTACAGTGCCAGAAATTATTAAAGTCATTCTCATCCATTAATCGATAAGAAAGGTAAGAGCATTTATGAGAAAGTCACGATACAGCGAAGATCAAATCACAAATGCCATTAAAGCTTCTGAATCGGGCGTGAAAGTCAGAGAGATCTGTGAAGAGTTAGGTATCTCTGAAGCCACGTTCTATAGCTGGAAAAAGAAGTTTTCTGGGTTGTCTTCGGAAGAAGGCAGAAAAATCAAGGAGCTGGAAGAAAAACTGCAAAACATCACGCGTGAGTTGCAGACGCTCAACTCCGATAAAGAGATGCTGCAGAGCGTTCTGAAGCACTTCTTTACGACAAATGAAAAACGTCAGGCTGTGGATTTCCTGCAGGCCACCTTCGACATCGGTACACGCCGTAGCTGCAGACTATTAGATATCAGTCGCAGTGTGTACCATTATCCGTCAGGCACGGAGAACCGCTAAACCCAATGCTACCGCGCTTTTTAGACTTAACGCTGAGATTTGTTCTTACCAGAAGAGATGAAGATCATTTAACAGGACAATTGCGGCACCCTTTTCCGCTCCATTTATAACTAATGAATGGCTTCACGGCTAAGCTTCTTTTTTTGCGGTAAAATTGATTCACAACAGCAAAAGTCTCGCATTCTACGCCTATTCTTCCCTTCCCAATCTCGTTGACACGGGATTGGGCCCTCTATTTCTTACGTAAGCCCAGCTAATCGTCGGAACTAATTCTGCTTAATACTATTAAGCTGCTTTAAACATCGTGCGAAAAACAGCCGTCGCCGTTTTAAGTTAACGGTGGCCCTGACTCAAATTCTGCGGCTGCGCTTTAATTTCCGATGATGGGTTTATTGCATAAACTTTCTCCAGGATTAATCCGGGATAAATAGTTTATTGCTCCTTATCACTAACGTTACGCGCTTCTCTTTTCACTCTCATCATTGCGCATCATTGATGCCAGAGATTAATCTTTAATTAATAACGCAAAGGCGGAATTCTCTTACTCATTTATCACTGAGTGAAGTTAATGGTGGTTTTTCGCCTCTCGTTCTCAGTGCCATCATGCAATAAAAAGCCGTGAGAGAAAGCATAACGTCCATAATGCTGCGCTATTTTTCCTGATTAATGACCGATATCTGAGCAATAAAACACGGTCAGACCCGAAAAGGCGTGTTCTCCGCAGACCGTAAGTACCGTTTTTTCACTTAAAAATGGGGGATGAGAGAGACAATTGCGGGAGACGGTACTATCACCTGGTGGAATGAAATCGATTTCGCGGCATAAATCTGTCGGAGAGCGTGCAAATCGGCATAGGGTTTAATCTTAAAAAGCCGCGCGACATGCTGTTCGCGCGGCAGAGCGATTTGGATGGACGTTGCGGTTTACTCGTTCAATGAGACCACAAGAGGTTGAGGTTTAATACGCATTGCCCACAGCACCCCAGCCAGCAGACAAACAATGCCGGTCACAGTGAGCTGCGGTGGCCAGCTTTGATACCAGAGAAAAGTCCACAACAGGCCAAAAAGAATCTCGAAAACGATCAGTGGCCCCATCAATACGGTCGGCAGACGCTGGCTGGCAGCGTTCCAGCATAAGGTGCCGAGCCAGGAGCAGAGCAGGCCAATGGTCAGCATCAGAGAGATAAACACGCCGGGACGCGGCCCAAATGGCAACGAAAAGTCGGGCTGTAGCCAGGTGAGCTGCACACTGACCAGCGCATACATGATCAACGCCATGGGCAATGTGACCAGACCCTGCGCGGTGGCCCAGGTCGACGGCCGCAGCTCGGGATGTGTGCGCAGCCAGCGGGCATTACGCAGCGGATACCAGGTCCAGCAGACTACGGCCAGTAGCGCCAGCACGATACCTGTGAGATAACGGCTCAGATCAAGCAACTGGCCCTGACTTTTTAGCTCCGCCGCGTTTACGCAGAGTAAGCCGGCCGCCATCATGACAAGCGCCGGAAACAGCCGCCGCCACGGCAATCTTCCTTCAAGATGGCCGTAACAGAGATTGGCCGTCACGGCGATCACCACCGGCAGTGTGCCAATAATCATGGTCGAGACCGGGCCGCCAGTGCGCTGAATGGCGTTCGCCAGAAAAGCATAGTAGAAGAGGTTTCCCACCAGCGAGAGTTTTACGGCCTCAAGCCAGTCGGCGCGAGCCAGCTGACGCAGGCGATGACGACCATGCCAGGCCAGCGGCAGCGCAATCAATCCAAACGCCACATAGCGTCCCGCCGACTGCAGCGCGCCGGGGTAGTCAGGCACCAGCAGTGGCCCGACAAAGATCAGCCCCCACATCAGCCCGGCGGTGACGGCAAACATGACACCAGCAAACATGATTCCTTCCTTATATAGCTTTTTGACAGAGTGTGGCGGGTTCGGGCGAGGAATGCTTGTAGCAGATTGCGGTGATATCAGGATTGGCGCACCTGCTTCTGATAGCGGCCCGGCGTGATGCCGTACCGATTGGCAAAAGCGCGGGTGAGATGAGCCTGATCGGTTAATCCCACCGCCGCCGCGACGCTGGCGGCCGCTTCTCCCTGAGCCAGCCTTTGCTTGGCGTCATAGAGCCGGAAAGCCATCAGCATCTGATGGGGCGTCACGTGATAGTGCTGGCGAAAAGCGCGTAAAAAGTGCCATGGCGATAACGATGCCAGCGCTGCCAGCTCATCCAGCCGCACGGGTTCAGCAAGGTTGGCGCGCAGGAAATCTTTTACCTGATCAAAACGATGCCGGGTGTCGGGTCTGCCCTGTGAAGACATGCATGCCAGCGGACGGATCTGCAGCAGCAGTTCCGCGATCAGGCTCTGACGTGCCAGTTCAGACTCCGCCTGCCAGAGTGCGGCAAGTGTTCGGGAGAGCGGTTGCGCCACACGTGAATCGGTCAGCAGCGCCTCATTAAACCACCAGCCGCGATCGCCGGTCAGTTCGTCCATCAGCTGCGGCTGAATGTAGATCATCTGATAGCGCCAGCCCTCTTCGCAAGCGGACTCACCGGTGTGCAGCTCATCCGGATTCATCATGACCAGCGAGTTCTCCGGCGCCGTATATTCAGTGCCACGATAGCGAAAGCGCTGTGCACCCGCTTCGATGGTGCCAATTCCGAAAGCTTCATGGGTATGCGGTTCAAAGGCGTAGCGGGAGATGTGAGCCTGATAAAGCTCCACACCAGGCAGCTCTGCGAGTTGCTGAAAGCGGGCGCGATCTTTCTCATAGGGGAAACTCGCCGGAACACCTTCCACTTCTCTCTCCTTATTTAACCAGTGGGTTAAGCATGCCTGTGACCCGGGTGGAAATGCAAAAGATTGCTATCCATCACGCCGCAGGTAACACTGTTTTTTTAAACCAGATGGAGTTAAGCATGGCACAGCGGGTGGTATTGGTTGTCGATATGCAGAATGGCGTATTCAGCACGCCACGCTTCGATAAAGCGGGACGAGTGGCGCAGATTAACCGGCTGACCGCACGCGCCGACATCACCCTCTTTATACAACATCGTGAAGGCACGATGTGTGAGGGGAATGAAGCGTTTGAGCTGCTGCCGGAAATCGCTCAGCCTGCTGGCGCGCACTACATCACCAAAACCGCCTGCGACAGCTTCTGGCAAACCGAGCTGGGCGCGCTGTTAGAAAGGCTGGCGATTAAGGAATTTGTGGTGTGCGGCTGTGCCACAGACTACTGCCTGGATACCACAATAAAAATCGGAGCCAGTGCGGGCTATGCCATCACCGTCGCTGCGGATGCACACACCACGGCAGATCGCCGCTGGGTCAGCGCCGATGCGCTGATTAACCAGCACAATGAGGTGTGGGCTTCACTGCTGATCCCCGGCAACGTGCCGCGTGTGCTGAGCACGGAGGCCATTCTGGCAGAATGGTCGTAATAGGCCGCAAAAGCCGCGCATAAAAAAAGCCCGCATAAGCGGGCTTTTTGCACTCTTTGCCAGAGAAATTCCAGCCAGCGAAATCAGAATGGAATATCGTCGTCGAAATCCATTGGTGGTTCGTTGTTGTTGCTGGCCGGCGCGCTCTGTGGCTGCTGCGGACGAGACTGCGCGCCGCCACTGAACTGGTTGTTGTTGCCCTGCGGCTGCTGCGGCTGACCCCAGCCATTGTTGTTGCCACCCTGCGCGCCGCCACCTGCTGGTGCACCCGCATTTCCACCCTGCTGACGTCCACCCAGCATCTGCATGGTGCCGCCGACGTTAACCACGACTTCGGTGGTGTAACGTTCCTGGCCGCCCTGATCCTGCCATTTACGGGTACGCAGCTGGCCTTCGATGTAAACCTGCGAACCTTTTTTCAGGTATTCGCCTGCGACTTCAGCCAGTTTGCCAAACAGCACCACACGGTGCCACTCAGTGATCTCTTTGTTTTCACCGGTCTGCTTGTCGCGCCAGCTCTCTGATGTAGCCAGCGTAATGTTGGCAACAGCGCCACCATTTGGCATGTAACGTACTTCCGGATCCTGACCCAGATTCCCGACAAGAATCACTTTGTTAACGCCACGACTGGCCATGTTGCTGTCTCCCGATGAGTTAATGCATACAGTCTAATCTATCAATTCTAACACGTCCTGCGGACTGTTTCCCACTTTCGAGCGAGGTTCCAGTTTTAACGCTCTCTGTTCTGGCGCGCAAGAGTACTGGATATTTATTCAGTCTATTTTTTGTGCCATAATGACACGTTTATTCTGGCCGTGTCGGCAAGGCGCGGTGAGTGCTGCTAATCCGGGAAAGGTGAATGGATAAGATCGAAGTTCGTGGTGCCCGCACCCATAATTTGAAAAACATCAACCTGACCATCCCACGCGACAAACTCATTGTGGTGACCGGCCTGTCAGGTTCAGGTAAATCCTCACTGGCGTTTGATACGCTGTATGCGGAAGGTCAGCGCCGCTATGTAGAGTCGCTCTCTGCGTATGCGCGCCAGTTTCTTTCGTTAATGGAGAAGCCGGACGTCGATCATATCGAAGGTTTGTCGCCCGCCATTTCCATCGAACAGAAATCCACCTCGCATAACCCACGTTCAACCGTGGGAACCATCACTGAGATTCACGATTATCTGCGTCTGCTGTTTGCCCGCGTAGGCGAACCGCGCTGCCCGGATCATGATGTGCCGCTGGCGGCGCAGACCGTGAGCCAGATGGTGGATCAGGTGCTTTCCCAGCCCGAAGGCCGTCGCCTGATGCTGCTGGCACCGGTGGTGAAAGATCGCAAGGGTGAGCACACCAAGACGCTGGAAAATCTGGCGACGCAGGGCTATATCCGTGCACGTATCGATGGCGAAGTGTGTGACCTCTCCGATCCGCCGAAACTTGAGCTGCAGAAGAAGCACACCATTGAAGTGGTGATTGACCGCTTTAAAGTGCGTGACGATCTGGCGACCCGTCTGGCGGAGTCGTTTGAAACCACGCTGGAGCTCTCCGGCGGCACGGCTATCGTGGCGGACATGGATGACAGCGCCGCAGAAGAGCTGCTCTTCTCGGCTAACTTCGCCTGCCCCATCTGTGGTTACAGCATGAGCGAGCTGGAGCCGCGCCTGTTCTCGTTTAACAACCCGGCAGGCGCCTGTCCAACCTGCGACGGCCTGGGCGTACAGCAATACTTCGATCCTGACCGCGTGGTGCAGAATCCTGAACTTTCTCTGGCAGGCGGCGCAATCCGTGGCTGGGATCGCCGCAATTTCTACTACTTCCAGATGCTGCGTTCGCTGGCGGAACACCTCGATTTTGATATCGAAGCGTCGTTCGGCAGCCTGCCCGAGAACGTGCAGAAAGTGATTCTCTACGGTTCAGGCAAAGAGAGCATCGAATTTAAATACATCAACGATCGCGGCGATACGTCTGTTCGCCGTCATCCGTTTGAAGGCGTGCTCAATAACATGGAGCGCCGCTACAAAGAGACCGAGTCTTCAGCGGTACGCGAAGAGCTGGCGAAATTTATCAGCAACCGCGCCTGTGCCAGCTGTGAAGGCACCCGTCTGCGTCGTGAAGCGCGCCACGTCTTCGTCGAGAACACTACGCTGCCGACCATCTCTGAGATGAGCATCGGCCATGCGATGTCCTTCTTTGAAAACATGAAACTCAGCGGCCAGCGCGCGCAGATCGCCGAGAAGATTCTGAAAGAGATTGGCGATCGCCTGAGCTTCCTGGTCAACGTCGGCCTGAACTATCTCTCGATGTCCCGTTCCGCCGAGACCCTGTCCGGTGGAGAAGCGCAGCGTATCCGTCTGGCCAGCCAGATTGGTGCCGGCCTGGTCGGTGTCATGTATGTGCTGGATGAGCCTTCAATCGGCCTGCATCAGCGCGACAACGAACGTCTGCTTGGCACCCTGATTCATCTGCGAGACCTCGGTAACACCGTGATCGTAGTTGAGCATGATGAAGATGCGATTCGTGCCGCTGATCATGTCATCGACATCGGTCCGGGTGCAGGCGTCCATGGCGGACAGGTGGTGGCTGAAGGTACCGTCGATCAGATTATGGCGGAAGACGCGTCACTGACGGGCCAGTTCCTGAGCGGCAAGCGGGGTATTACGGTGCCAGAGGAACGCGTCAAAGGCGATCCGGCCAAAGTGCTGAAGATTACCGGCGCACGCGGCAACAACCTCAAAGATGTCACGCTGACGCTGCCGGTCGGGCTTTTCACCTGCATTACCGGTGTGTCCGGCTCGGGTAAATCGACCCTGATCAACGATACGCTGTTCCCGATTGCCCAGCGAGCGCTGAATGGCGCGACTATCGCCGAACCGGCACCTTACCGCGAAGTGGCGGGGCTGGAGCACTTCGACAAAGTGATCGACATCGATCAGAGTCCGATTGGTCGTACACCGCGCTCTAACCCAGCCACCTACACCGGCATCTTCACGCCGGTGCGTGAACTGTTTGCGGGCGTGCCGGAAGCGCGTTCGCGTGGCTACAATCCGGGTCGCTTCAGCTTTAACGTTCGAGGCGGACGTTGTGAAGCCTGTCAGGGTGATGGTGTGCTGAAAGTCGAAATGCACTTCCTGCCGGACATTTATGTGCCGTGCGACCAGTGCAAAGGCAAACGCTATAACCGTGAAACGCTGGAAGTGAAGTACAAAGGCAAGAGCATTCACGAAGTGCTGGAGATGACTATCGAAGAAGCACGTGAGTTCTTCGATGCCGTGCCGGCGCTGGCGCGTAAGTTGCAGACGCTGATCGATGTGGGTCTTACCTATATCCGCCTCGGTCAGTCCGCCACGACCCTGTCCGGCGGTGAAGCCCAGCGTGTGAAGCTGGCGCGTGAACTGTCGAAGCGCGGCACCGGTCAGACACTCTATATTCTTGATGAGCCGACCACCGGTCTGCACTTTGCCGATATCCAGCAGCTGCTGGAAGTGCTGCATCAGCTGCGCAATCAGGGCAACACCATCGTGGTCATTGAGCACAATCTTGACGTGGTCAAAACCGCAGACTGGATTGTGGATCTCGGTCCGGAAGGCGGCAGCGGCGGCGGTGAAATCCTGGTTGCCGGCACGCCAGAAACCGTGGCGGAGTGTGAGAAATCCCATACTGCACGCTTCCTGAAGCCTCTGTTACAGAAGTAATTCCTGCAGGCCCGCCGCGTGCGGGCCTTTTCATGTCATCTGCTAAAATGCAGAATCAGGCAAGATTCAGACATGTATAGGCATATACGCTTTTCCCCAGGCTGACTATCCTTAAGCAGTTCCTCTTTGGCACGTCCCTGGCGTCGCCCTGTTTTCGCAGCACATTAACGCTGCTGCACTTCATCGAATAACACTCACGACACATCGAAACTGGAGACACCATGAATATTACGCATGCGTATGCTGCTCAGGATGCAAAATCCAAACTGGCACCGTTCGATTTTAAGCCGCGTGAGCTGCGCGCCCATGACGTTCAGCTTGAAGTGCTGTTCTGTGGCGTTTGCCACTCAGACCTGCACCAGGCCCGTAATGAGTGGAAAAACACCATTTTCCCTGTGGTTCCGGGTCATGAAATTGTCGGTCGCGTGACCGCTGTTGGCCCGCAGACGCAGAAATATAAAGTCGGCGATCTGGTCGGCGTCGGCTGTATGGTCGATTCATGCCGCAGCTGTCCGAGCTGTCAGCAGGGTCTGGAGCAGTATTGTGAAAACGGCTTTGTCGGCACCTATAACGGCGAAGATCGTGAAACCGGCGCCATTACCTACGGCGGTTACTCAACGTCGATGGTGGTTGATGAGAGCTTTGTGCTGCGCATTCCGGAGAACCTGGAGCTGGCGGGCGTTGCACCGCTGCTGTGTGCCGGTATCACCACCTACTCACCGCTGCGTCACTGGAATGTCGGTCCTGGCAAGAAAGTGGGTATCGTCGGTTTAGGCGGCCTGGGTCATATGGGCGTGAAAATTGCCCATGCAATGGGCGCACATGTGGTGCTGTTCACCACCTCGCCGTCCAAAATTGAAGATGGCAAACGTCTGGGTGCCGATGAAGTGGTGATTTCTAAAGATCCAGAGCAGATGGCGCAGCACGCGAACAGCTTTGACTTCATTCTGAACACCGTGGCTGCTCAGCACGATCTCAACCCGTTCATCACCCTGCTGAAACTGGACGGCAACATGACGCTGGTCGGTGCACCGGAGCACGATCACCCGGCACCACAGGTGTTTAACCTGATCTTCAAGCGTCGCAGCATCGCCGGTTCACTGATTGGCGGCATCGCAGAAACCCAGGAGATGCTCGATTTCTGTGGTGAGCATGGCATTACGTCAGACATTGAACTGATCGCGATGGATCAGATTAACGAAGCCTATGAGCGCATGCTGAAAAGCGATGTGAAATACCGCTTTGTTATCGACATCAATACCCTGCGCGAGCAGCCTGCCGCGTAACCCGTCAGATCTGACACCCTCTTGCTCGGGTAAGAGGGTTTTTTTATTGCCGTTTATCGGGCAGCCGCAACCTGCTGGAATGAAGCATCGACCAGATAGTAAATCTGCGAATCTTTCAGCGAGCCGTCCAGAAACAGCGTGCTCCAGTGTGACTTGTTCAGATGCTCACTGGGAATGATGTCGCTATGCTCTTCGCGCAGTAATTCGGCCAGCGCAGGCGTCGATTTCAGCGAAACGGCTGGCCGCCCTTTTGCCTCATGCACCATTGCAAACAGCACACCGTTGCTTTTAATCTGCGTTGCCTTCCAGTCACTGTGGACGCTCTGCTCCGCGCCCGGCTTGCTCATGCAGTAGGTCAATAAATCTGAGTTATTCATTACGACTCCCCTTGTAACGTAGCGACAATCCGCCTGGCACCGCCCTCAATGCGATGCTCGCCCAGCCAGATACCCTGCCAGGTGCCCAGCACCAGACGCCCCCGCTGAACCGGCAATAACAGCGAAACGCCTACAATCGATGATTTGATATGCGCCGGCATATCGTCACGCCCTTCGTAGTCATGCTGATAAGGTGCGTTCTCCGGCACATGCCGCATGAAATGCTGCTCCATGTCGCTGCGCACCGTCGGATCACAATTCTCATTTAAGGTTAACGACGCCGAGGTGTGCTGTAACAGCAGATGCAGCAGACCGGTTTTGATATCACGCAGTCCGGAGAGCGAGTTGACGATCTCATCGGTGACCAGATGAAATCCACGCGGCTTCGCGCTCAGCGTAATAGTTTGTTGATGCCACATAGCGTATTCCTGAAACGGTTATCCCGTTTAAGTGTGCAGCATGACGCCGAAAGGTAAACCCTGACCCATAAAAAAACCGCCAGAGCGAACCCTGACGGTTTTATTTACAGCCAGACAGCCATTACATCACGGCGGCAAAGGCTTCAGCGACCTGATGCACGTTTTTGCTGTTCAGACCGGCCACACACATGCGGCCGCTGCCCACCAGATAGATGCCAAACTCGTTACGCAGACGATCGACCTGTTGCGCACTCAGGCCGGTATAGCTGAACATGCCACGCTGTTTCAGCAGGTAGTCAAAGTTTTTACCTGGCAGCGCGGTACTCAGCACATCCACCAGCGACTGACGCATCGCGAGAATACGCAGACGCATCGCTTCCACTTCAGCCAGCCAGCTGGCTTTCAGTGCCTCATCATTGAGAACGCGCGCAACCACCTGCGCACCAAAGTTAGGCGGGCTGGAGTAGTTGCGGCGAACGGTGGCTTTCAACTGGCCCAGTACGCGCGCTGACTCTTCGGCGCTGTCACAGACGATGGAGAGACCGCCTACGCGCTCGCCATAGAGCGAAAAGATTTTGGAGAAGGAGTTACTTACCAGCGCAGGCAGACCCGCCGCCGCGACCGCACGCAGTGCATAAGCGTCCTGCTGCATACCGGCACCAAAGCCCTGATAGGCGATATCAAGGAAAGGAATCAGCTGCTGTGCTTTCAGCACCTCAACGGTCTGATCCCACTGCGCATCAGTCAGGTCAGCGCCGGTCGGGTTATGGCAGCAGGGATGCAGCAGCACGATGCTCTGCGCAGGCAAGGTTTTCAGCGTGCTGATGAAGGCATCAAATCGCACACCGTGGGTCTCTGCGTCATACCAGGGATAGGTATTGACCTCAAAACCTGCGCCATTAAAGATCGCGATGTGGTTTTCCCAGGTCGGATCGCTGACCCAGACTGCAGATTGCGGGAAGTAGCGCCTCAGGAAATCCGCACCCACTTTCAGCGCGCCAGAACCACCTAGCGTCTGAATCGATGCAATCCGGCCCGCGTTTAACAGCGGATGATCGGCACCAAACAGCAGTGGTGCAATCGCACTGCGGTAACTGTTCAGCCCTTCCATCGGCAGATAGAGGGAAGCCTGATGCGGCTCAGCATAGATCTGCTCTTCGGCAGCGGCGACGGCCTTCAGCTGCGGGATGATATTCTGTTCGTCGTAATAGAGCCCGATACTCAGGTTAACTTTGTGTTCGCGTGGATCTTGTTTGAACGCTTCCATCAACGACAGAATCGGATCGCCAGCATAGGCATCAACGTTTTGAAACACGGTGTAGGTCTCCATGATTGGTCCAGAAGTCAGAGGCGGATTAAACCCGATAGCGTCCCGGACGATGGTTCATTGCAATTATCAGATTCAGGATCACCGCGCCCGCAATAGACGCAAGCAGGATGGGGCCGCTCACCACAAACAGTGAGGCCAGCACGACGCAGGTATCAACCGCCATTTGCAGTTTACCCGCGCGGATCCCAAAGCGATCCTGTAGCCACAGGGCCAGAATATTGATGCCGCCCAGGCTCGCCTTATGACGAAATAACACTATAAACCCGATTCCCATGATGACGTTACCGAACAGTGTCGCATAGAAGGGGTTAAGGTCAGAAAAGTGGACGAACAGCGGGTGCAGCTGGGTAAACAGCGATACCAGTCCGACGGCACAGAACGTTTTAAGGGTAAATTCCCAGCCCATGCGTTTTACCGCCAGCCAGTAAAAAGGGATGTTGATCAGGAAGAACGCGCTGCCAAACGAAAGCGGCGAGAGATAACTGATCAGAAAGGCGATGCCTGCGGTGCTGCCGGTCAGCGCGCCCGCCTGTTTCAGCATAATGACGCCGAACGAGACCATCAGGGTGCCGAGCACCATCGCCAGCGCATCTTCAATGCGCGAATGTGGGACGCGGGAGGGTTCTGCGATGTTATCCATGGAGGTTTTCTCAGTGCAAAAGATGCCGTTTCTATGCAAAAAACACACCAGCGTCACAACCCTTAACGGCTGTAAACGAAGTGCCCGCGATATCCTGTTGATATCTAAGGCGCTTTATAACGGAAACGTGTGCACAAATTCTGGCCTGCACCATCAACCTATGCATTAAAGTCCGTTAACATGCGCGTTACTTGCATTTATTGCCGCAAGTGTGCACCAAAACCGCACATCACGCACCTTTTTAGCGCGTCTTCTCTCCGGGGATCATCATCAGCCCGTTCTCTTTCATTCGTCCCAGTACTACCGAGGTTTTCACATGGGAAACACTCTGGTGGCCCGCGACTAACTGGCTGATTAGTGCACTGAGAGAATTGAGATCGGCCACTGCCACTTTAAGCAGATAGTCAGCGTCGCCGGTCGTTTTGTAAGCATCCACGATCGCCTGCTCCTGCTCCACCATGCGGTGAAAGCTCTCGACATATTCTGCGGTGTGGTTAATTAAGCGCACCTCGATTAATCCCACCATGCCAAGTCCGATCGCATCGGGCGACAGCCGGGCGTGATAACCCAGGATGAGATTAGCCTGTTCCAGATTGATACGGCGGCGGGAACATTGTGAGGCGGAAAGGCCGACCAGATCGCTGAGTTCCTGATTGGTCAGACGGCCGTTAGTTTGTAATAAAGTGAGGATTTTAAGGTCGTAATCGTCTACGTGAGTCATTCCGTTTCCACATCGGTCCGGGCGTCGCTTTATTACAGATAACCCGATTACCCGAGAGGTTGTCCAACACTATTTTCTGATGATGGGTGCTGTCATGCACAGATCGTGCATGACAGCACAAACCGGCGATTATTCGTCGTCGTATTGCGGGCCCGCGTAGTTATCAAAGCGCGACCACTGACCGTTAAAGGTCAGGCGCACCGTACCGATGGGACCATTACGCTGTTTACCCAGAATGATCTCGGCGATCCCTTTGAGATCGCTGTTTTCGTGGTAAACCTCATCGCGGTAGATAAACATGATCAAATCCGCATCCTGCTCGATCGAGCCCGATTCACGCAGATCCGAGTTGACCGGACGCTTGTCAGCACGCTGTTCCAGTGAGCGGTTGAGCTGCGACAGCGCCACCACCGGTACATTCAGCTCTTTGGCCAGTGCTTTCAGCGAGCGGGAGATCTCCGCAATTTCCAGCGTACGGTTGTCCGACAGCGCCGGCACACGCATCAGCTGTAAGTAGTCGATCATGATCATGCTTAAGCCACCGTTTTCACGGTAGATGCGCCGGGCGCGCGAACGCACTTCGGTAGGCGTCAGGCCAGAAGAGTCATCAATGTACATGTTCTTCTTCTCCAGCAGGATGCCCATGGTGCCGGAGATTCGCGCCCAGTCCTCATCATCCAGCTGTCCGGTTCGGATGCGGGTCTGATCGACGCGAGAGAGCGAGGCCAGCATACGCATCATGATCTGCTCGCTGGGCATCTCCAGACTGAATATCAGCACCGGCTTTTCCTGCAGCATGGCGGCGTTTTCGCACAGGTTCATCGCAAAGGTGGTTTTACCCATCGACGGACGTGCGGCGACAATAATCAGGTCAGAGCCCTGCAGGCCTGCGGTCTTTTTATTCAGATCCTGATAGCCGGTATCGACGCCGGTGACACCATCGTGCGGCGTCTGATAGAGCGATTCGATACGGGAGACGGTCGATTCCAGAATCTGCTCAATGTTTTTCGGGCCAGCATCTTTATCCGCACGCGCTTCCGCAATTTTAAAGACGTTCGACTCGGCAAAATCGAGCAGCTCTTCGCTGTTACGTCCCTGCGGATCGTAACCGGCATCGGCAATCTGGTTGGCGACGGAGATCATCTCACGCACCACCGCACGTTCACGCACGATGTCAGCATACGCGCCAATGTTTGCCGCGCTCGGGGTGTTTTTCGCCAGTTCAGCCAGATAGGCGAATCCGCCCGCCATCTCCAGTTCACCACGGGTTTCCAGCGATTCGGAGAGCGTAATCAGGTCTATGGGTTTGCTGTTTTCCAGCAGCCGCTGCATCTCGGAAAAAATCAGCCGATGCGAGCGGTTGTAAAAGTCATTCGCGACGACGCGCTCAGAGACGTTATCCCAGCGCTCGTTATCCAGCATTAACCCACCGAGCACCGACTGCTCCGCTTCCAGAGAATGCGGGGGCATTTTCACGCCTGCGAGCTGGCGATCCTGCGTTTCGTTCGATTTGTTGGTGGGTTTATTTCCTGCCATAGTGAATGCATTACCGATCTTCTGTGGGGACGCGCAAGTATACCTTAGTTGGGGTGCGTGCCTCACCCTCATGATGAAACAATCACAGGAGTCAGAATGGCAAAGCGTATTCAGTTCAGCGCACATGGCGGTCCGGACGTTTTAGCGTGGACGGATTTTGAACCTGCTGACCCCGCTGAACATGAAGTGCAAGTTGAAAATCGCGCTATCGGGATTAATTACATCGATACTTATGTTCGCAGCGGGCTCTATCCGGTTGCCGATTTTCCCTCAGGCCTGGGGACAGAAGCCGCGGGCGTGGTGTCGCGCGTAGGCCATGGTGTGACCCTGTTTAAACCCGGCGATCGCGTGGTCTACTGCATGGCGGCTATGGGTGCTTACAGTGACGTGCACAACGTGGCGGAAGATCGCCTGATGCATCTTCCGGAAGCCATCAGCTTTGAGCAGGGCGCAGCCAGCTTTCTGAAAGGACTCACCACGCAATATCTGTTGCGCCAGACCTATAAAATCAGCGCCGGTGAGACCTTCCTGTTTCATGCTGCCGCCGGCGGCGTCGGATTAATCGCCTGTCAGTGGGCAAAAGCGCTGGGCGCGCATTTGATCGGCACCGTGGGTTCAGCGGAAAAAGCCACCATGGCGAAAAATGCCGGCGCCTGGGCGACCATTAATTACCGCGAAGAGAACATTGCACAGCGCGTCAGCGAGCTGACTGAAGGGAAAAAAGTGGCCGTGGTGTATGACTCCGTGGGTAAAGATACCTGGGAGGCGTCGCTGGACTCGCTGCGCCGTCATGGCCTGATGGTCAGTTTTGGTAACGCATCGGGGCCGGTAACCGGCGTTGATCTCAGTATTCTGAATAAAAAAGGCTCACTGTTTGTGACACGCCCTTCACTCTTTGGCTATGTCACCAACCGTCAGGAGCTGGAAATCGCCAGCGCCGAACTGTTCTCTCTGCTGGCGAGTGGCGCAATTAAAGTGGATGTGCCGGAACAGCAGAAGTTTGCGCTGAAAGAGGCCAGCAAAGCGCACCAGTTGCTGGAGAGCCGCGCCACGCAGGGATCCTGTCTGTTAATCCCGTAATTGCAGGCAACAAAAAGGGCTTCCCATGGGAAGCCCTCTTCTGTTTTTTATTTTTTGTTCGCGCTGGTGTAGGGACAGCGGCGATGAATTCATGTCGAGTCGATGGCACATCGATTTGACCTCAGGCATCCTGCCAGAAAACATAAGTAAAAAGTATGGTTAATTGCAGTTCAGCGCTGAGCAATCTCTCACAGTGTGATCATCACCGCATTTAGCGCCAGCCTTTACGGTCCAGCCTGTCGATTTTACGTCTCAGCTTACGACGCGCTCGCGCATCGCTGTCGCCAAAAAAGGCCCGATGCAGCCATACAGCGATCACCGCCAGCACCAGCCACGGCAATACTTTGATCACGAGTGCGAACAGTCCACCGACAAACATCACGATGGTTGCGACAACCAGTGCCGCCAGCACACCAATCAGCGAAACACCGGTCAGCAACAGCATCAGGAAAAACCCTAATACGAATAATATTTCCACGTCAGCGCTCCTTTTTTGAAATCGATTGTTATCGCTATTACAAGAAGCGTGCCAACCATTAACTCATTGATTTTTATATAATAAAAATCAAAAGCCGCATGACGCTTTGGCGAAAAAAACCATAAAGTGGCGTAAAAAAAACCAGCCCTGATGGCTGGTTTTTCAGGACGGGATTGCAGATCAGGCTTCCTGCGGGATCTTATCCGCTACCAGCGCCAGCGCGGCTTCCAGCACACGGACATCAGCACCCGGTTTGTGGGCGTTTTCACTCAGGTGGCGTCGCCATTGACGGGCGCCGGGAATGCCCTGGAACAGTCCCAGCATATGGCGCGTGACGTGCCCCAGATAGGTGCCCTTCGCCAGTTCCGCTTCAATGTAGGGGTACATGGCGCGCACCACGTCCACCGGGTTAGCCGCCGGATGCTGACGACCAAACAACGTCTGATCGACCTGCGCCAGAATGCCGGGGTTTTGATAGGCTTCACGTCCCATCATCACACCATCGAGGTGTTGCAGATGAGTCTGTGCCTCTTCCAGCGTTTTCACGCCGCCATTCAGCGCGATCGTCAGATGCGGAAAATCGCGTTTCAGCTGATAGACGCGTGGATAATCCAGCGGGGGAATTTCGCGGTTCTCTTTAGGGCTGAGGCCAGAGAGCCAGGCTTTGCGCGCATGAATGATAAATGTCTCGCACTCGCCGCGTCCCGCCACCGTGCCGATGAAATCAGTCAGGAATTCATAGCTATCCAGCTCATCAATCCCGATGCGGGTTTTCACCGTGACCGGAATGGAGACCACGTCGCGCATCGCTTTAATGGCATCCGCAACCAGATTCGCTTCGGCCATCAGGCAGGCACCGAAACGACCATTTTGTACGCGATCGGAGGGACAGCCGACATTGAGGTTCACTTCATCGTAGCCACGCTGCTCTGCCAGCTTCGCGCACTGCGCCAGCGCCGCCGGATCGCTTCCACCGAGCTGCAATGCGACCGGATGTTCCGCCTCACTGTAAGCCAGGTAATCCCCTTTGCCATGAATGATCGCGCCTGTGGTCACCATTTCGGTGTAGAGCAGCGTATCGCCGGTCAGCTGACGATGAAAATAGCGACAGTGACGATCGGTCCAGTCGAGCATAGGGGCAATAGAGAAGCGTTGCGAAGAGAAATTAGACATGAAGCGCAGGCAATCCGGTAATTAAAGATGATGGAATTCTGTGCAAGGATAACACAAGGGCGGGCGATAGTGCATCGCCCGACCCCGACAGCCTGAATAACGCGGTTAGAAGTTAAAGCCGAGCTGCATCATCGCGCCCCAGGTGTTGTTAGCACCCACTGAGCCAGCCAGATCCAGATGGACGGCTTTGTTAAACGGTGACACACCAAAACCTGCTGTGGCGACATTCTCGTCGTGAGAACGCATGTCCGCACGATAACCGCCACGCAGCTGCAGCCAGTCAAATACGCGGTATTCCGCGCCCACCGCCGCATACTGGCTGTTATCCTGGCTTTTGAAGCGTTTGGTTTCAGTCAGATCCACATCGCCCGTCACGGTAAACGGACCTTTATCCCAGGAGAGACCGGTGGTGACCAGCGGGCGAATCTGGTAGGTGTCGCGGTAACCATTCACTTCTTTGGTCTGCAGATCGCGTGAAACCAGGTTCTGTCCGGTCACGCCCAGCGTCCAGTTTTCAGCAAAGGTGGTCGCCAGACCGGCATCAACGTTAAAGCCGGTGTCGGTGCTGCGATACTTACTATTGTTGATGTCGTTCTTGTCGTAGTTGTAGATGCTGGCGGTATAGTTATAGAGCCAGGTTTTCTGCACTTTTGGCGTCACACCAACAGATACTGGCTGACCGGCGATGGTGAACTCATGCGCCACCGCGACACCGTAATCGGTGGTCAGTGCCGCCAGGCCATTGGCGCTGGAGCGCAGGTTATTTTGATCGCCAGGACGTGGGAACCGCGTACCGTCAGCAACACCGCGCAGATAGTCGATATCACCCTGTACGACATTGGCGCGGACGTGCGCGGTTCCGTAGGCTTTGGTGATAAAGGCGAAAGGCAGGGTCTCATTGGGGATGGTCACGGCCACGGCCGCACCCGCACTGCCATCCGCTTTGTTGCCACGCAAATCGCTGAGTTTGTTAGCGACATCGCCGGAGGCGGCGCGTAATTCAGGGTAGCCGCGGAAGAAATCCGCTGGCGTAAAGTTATTCAGCACTGTGCGGTAACGATCCACGGTGTCCGAAATATCATCAACTTTATCAAGCAGCTTATCTTTGTCAGTAACCTGAATACCCGCTGAAGGAACAATAATGCTGACGTTATCGTCGGGTTTAGCACGCGTCATCAATGCCGGGTTCGCCAGCACTGCGGAACCATAAAGAGAAGATGCTACGCCGGTGCCACCCATGGCGTCATTACGTGCATCGTACCAGGTCCCTGCCGCCATGGCGGAAGAAGAAAGGAAAAGCGCGGTCACTACAGCGGAGTACTTCAGCGCTGAACGTTGAGCGGATTTTTTCACCATTTGCCTGCCATCACCTGAGAAATTGTCATTGAAACATTCAACGACTGAATAGTTTGTTAGCCCTATTGTGAACCCTGGCTAACGCGTTATTGCTGTGAATTCAAAGGAAACAGTGTCTTAATTCAAAGGATTGGACGTTTTCCAATCAAAAAACCGTTGTAATAGTTCAGACTGCATCGGTGCATTTCAAACAATGCCAGACTTTTCTTAAGTCTTTCTGAACATTACTTCTTAACTCAGTGAGATGCAAAGCAAAATGCCAACAAATTCCGCTTCAGACGGTTGCAGAATGGATCTGAATTATCGTCATATTTGAGATAAAAAGCGGGCTGAATTCTAAATATGCTGCTTTATCAGGCGAATAATGCTGTTTTATCAGACAAAAACCAACCTCAGCACCGCGAAACTATGTGTGATAAAATAACATCACTTATCCAGCGGAGAATTTTCATGACCAACATGACGTCGCAGCAAATTTTGATTCAGGCCGAAAAAATGTGCCTGCAGCGCGGTGTGCGTCTGACTTCGCAGCGTGCTGAGGTTTTGCGCCTGATGGCGGAACAGCCGGGCTCTATCAGCGCCTACGACCTGCTGGATCAACTTCGCGTCAGCGAACCACAGGCTAAGCCGCCCACGGTCTATCGGGCGCTGGACTTTCTGCTGGAACAGGGTTTCATTCATCGGGTGGAATCCAACAATAGCTACGTCATGTGTCACCACTTTGAAGCACCGGCACATACGTCAGTCATGCTGGTCTGTGACCGTTGTGCAGCCGTTACTGAGAAACAGGCACAGGGCGTAGAAAAGATTATCGCGACACTGGCGGGTGAAGCGCAGTTTGCATTACGCCACAGCGTGATTGAAGCACATGGTTTATGTGAAAGTTGTGCCGTCGTTGAAGCCTGCACGCACCATGAGAGTTGCGATCATAATCATCAGGATGAGGGTAAAAAGCGGGGAAAACGCGGCTGACGGGCACATCCTTGTGCGGTTCCGTCCCTGTACTGTTCCGGTGCAGGCGCGCCGGAACGATTTTAGCGGGCTATCGGGGAATGCGCTGATTACCAGCGGTAATCTTTATTGGTGCCTTCCCAGTCTGCTACTTCGCGCTCTGCTTCATCTTTTGCATAGCCGTAGCGTTCCTGGATTTTACCGACCAGCTGATCGCGTTTACCTTCGATAACCTGCATATCATCGTCGGTCAGCTTGCCCCATTTCTCTTTCATTTTGCCTTTGAACTGCTTCCAGTTGCCGCTCGCTTCATCTTTGTTCATGGCAGACCTCCAATCCTCGGGTTAAATAATTATCTTGCTGTTTAACAAAATAACGATACAAAGCGCGGGTTAACTTCGCTTGTTATAGTTAATTGTAGTAGTAAATTTCAAAAATGCAGAATAATACAGAATAATCCGTATCCTCCCGAGTCAGCGCTGCTGGATCACGCCTCAAACCAGCTGTTCTGACGCCAGTGCTTACGCCAGATGAGCCACAGTGACAGGCCGCGCAGCGCCAGGAATACCGTCACCGCCAGCCAGAGACCGTGGTTGCCCAGCAACGGTACGCTGATAAGCGTCAGAAAGTAGCCAGCCGCCGCCACGACCATGCTGTTACGCATCTCGCGTCCACGTGTCGCCCCGATGAACATTCCATCCAGCAGATAACACCAGACGCCGATCAGCGGCATGATTATCTGCCAGACCAGATAGCGGTCAGCTGTCTGCTGCAGTGACTCAAGAGAGGTCAGCAGGGTAACAATCTGCGGGCCAAAAATGGCATAAACCAGCGAGAAGAAGAGCGCGACTACCACCGCCTGCCGACAGGCTGAGTGCCAGACGTGCTGCAATTTACTGCCATCTTTTGCGCCATGCGCTTCGCCGGCAAAAGCTTCAACCGCGTAGGCAAAACCATCCAGCGCGTAGGCAGTAAAGGTAATGAACATCAGTAATACCGCGTTAACCGCCACCACGTCCGGACCCAGCCGCGCACCCAGCACGGTCAGCGAGGCGAAACAGAGCTGCAGCATCAGAGAGCGCAACATGATATCCCGGTTCAGTCGCAGCAGTCGGCCGCTGTCACCGCGCCAGCTCTGCTTCAGCAGATTAAACGTAATACCGCGCAGCTTTAACACCCGCCAGACCATGATGCCGCCGACGCCCAGCGTGATGTACTCCGCCAGCGCCGTGGCGGTTGCTGCTCCCGCGACACCCCAGTGCAGCCCCATCACCAGCCAGAGATCGAGCACGATGTTCACCAGATTGCCCACTATCAGCAGGATTACCGGCGCCCGCGCATACTGAACGCCCAACAGCCAGCCCAGGATGACCAGGTTTGCCAGCGTGGCAGGTGCACTGAGCCAGCGAATCTGAATAAACAGCGCCGCCTGTTCCAGTACATCAGGATTGCCACCTACCAGATGGGTCGCCAGCTGAATAATCGGATAACGCAATGCGATGAACAGCACGCCGGCCAGCAGCGCAATGATCAGCGGCTGCGTCAGCGCGCGTGCCAGAGCGGTTTTATCGCCCGCACCAAACGCCTGCGCCGTCAGGCCAGTGGTACTCATTCGAAGGAAAAGCAGCAGCATAAAGAGGAAGCTGGTCACTGTGGTCCCGACCGCAACCCCGCCAAGATAGACAGGGCTGTCGAGATGACCAATAACTGCAGTATCGACCACGCCCAGTAAGGGAACGGTGATATTTGAAAGGATCATCGGCAGCGCAAGCCGCCAGAGATTTTTATCCGTTGCCGTGATAAAGCGCATTCGCCGTTCCGTGCTCAGTGTCGCTGCAGCAAAGCAGGCAACAAAATTAGGGCAGACAGAATAGCATCAGAAAAGGCGAATGCACGCAGGCCTCAGAATCAAAGCCACTCGCCGTTACGCACCACGCCAACCGCAAGACCTTCAATGGTCAGTGACTGCGCACGGGTGTCGACCACGATAGGGTCAAAATCGCTGTTTTCAGGCAGAAGATGCACGATAGCACCCTGCTTTTTCCAGCGTTTAACGGTGACTTCATCATCAATGCGTGCAACGACAACCTGACCGTTGCGCACATCCTGGGTTTTATGTACCGCGAGCAGGTCGCCGTCCATAATCCCGATATCTTTCATCGACATTCCGCTGACGCGCAGCAGGAAGTCGGCAGAAGGCTTGAACAGGCCCGGATCCACTTTGTAGTGGGTTTCGATATGTTCCTGCGCCATGATCGGCTCACCGGCAGCAACCCGGCCAATCAGCGGTAGTCCTTCTGAAACTTCTTCTTCCATTAACAGACGAATGCCGCGTGATGCACCCGAAACGATCTCAATAACGCCTTTACGCGCCAGCGCTTTCAGATGCTCTTCAGCCGCATTTGGCGAACGGAAGCCCAGTTGCGCGGCGATCTCTGCACGCGTAGGCGGCATGCCCGTTGAAGATATATGGTCGCGAATCAGGTCATAGACCTGCTGCTGCCTGCTGGTTAATGCTTTCATCCCGCCCCCTGGTTGTTTATACAGTCGCTGTGAGTATATACAGGTATTGGCGAAATGGAAACCGATTGTCAGGGAAAACGCGCCCTCAGGCGCGTTATGGAAGGCTTATCGCAAATGTGTCCAGAGCAGCGCGACCCAGACAAACAGGGCCAGTAAGATGCTGATCAGTACCGCCGCCGAGCCCATGTCTTTGGCCCGGCCCGCCAGGGGATGATGTTCCTGACCAATCCGGTCAACCACCGCTTCAATGGCGCTATTGAGGATTTCGACAATGACGACCAGCACCACGGCGCCAATCATGAGGATGCGGGCGATCACATCGACATCCAGCCAGCACGCGATAATAATAGCGGCCAGCGCAGCCAGGGCTTCCTGCCGAAAGGCGGCTTCATGCTGCCAGGCGGCGCGCAGTCCCTGCCAGGAGTAGCCTGCGGCTTTTACTATTCTGATAAGTCCGGTGGCATTATTTGCCATGATGTGGGAACCCTTTCATTCAATTGACGTCAATGTCTGGGCTGCGTGCAATTGGCACCACCACAGATCTTCGCTGCGCTTTCTGGTATGCTTGCGGCGCTTTGCTAACAAGAGGCTTCATGTTGTCTATGTCAGGTTGGCGTAAACTCTATTACAAATTACTTAATTTACCACTCTCCTTTTTGGTAAAAAGTAAGGCCATTCCGGCCGATCCCGTGTCTGAACATGGTCTGGATCCGACCCGACCTATTATGTATGTTTTGCCTTACGATTCGAAGGCTGACTTACTGACTTTACGTGCACAGTGTCTGCGGCATCATCTGCCCGATCCGCTGATTCCGCTGGAGATTGATGGTTCGCTGCTGCCGCGCCACGTGTTTATTCATAATGGCCCACGCGTATTCCCCTATTTTGTGCCCAGCGTTGAATCGGTAAAAATCTTTCACGATTACCTCGACCTGCATCGCAATAATCCTGAGCTGGATATTCAGATGCTGCCGGTCACCGTGATGTTTGGCCGTGCGCCAGGACGTGAAGTCCAGGGCGAAGCGACGCCGCATCTGCGTGTGCTGAATGGGGTGCAGAAATTCTTTGCGGTCATCTGGCACGGACGTGACAGTTTTGTCCGCTTCTCGCCGACCGTCTCGCTGCGCCGCATGGCAACGGAACACGGTACGGACAAGTCGATTGCCCAGAAACTGGCTCGCGTGGCACGCATCCATTTTGCCCGTCAGCGACTGGCGGCGATCGGCCCGCGTTTACCGGCGCGTCAGGATCTGTTTAATCGTCTGCTGCAATCCAAAGCGATTGAAAAAGCCGTCGAAGATGAAGCGCGCAGCAAAAAAATCTCCCATGAGAAAGCCCAGCAGAATGCTGTTGAGATGATGGAAGAGATCGCTGCTAACTTCTCCTATGAAGCCATTCGCGTCACCGACCGTGTGATGGGCTGGCTCTGGAGTCGTCTCTATCAGGGCATCAACGTCAATGGCGGTGAAAAAGTTCGCCAGCTGGCGCAGGATGGCCACGAGATTGTCTATGTACCCTGCCATCGCAGCCACATGGATTATCTGCTGCTCTCCTATGTGCTCTATCATCAGGGGCTGGTGCCGCCGCACATTGCCGCGGGTATCAATCTCAACTTCTGGCCAGCCGGACCGATTTTCCGTCGTCTGGGCGCCTTCTTTATTCGTCGTACCTTTAAAGGCAATAAGCTTTACGCCACGGTATTCCGCGAATATCTCGGCGAGCTGTTCACCCGCGGCTATTCAGTTGAATACTTTGTCGAAGGAGGCCGTTCACGTACCGGTCGCCTGCTTGACCCTAAAACCGGCACCTTAGCCATGACCTTACAGGCGATGCTGCGCGGCGGAAATCGCCCCATCACGCTGGTGCCGATCTACATCGGTTATGAGCACGTGATGGAAGTGGGCACTTACGCCAAAGAACTACGCGGTGCAGCCAAAGAGAAAGAGGGCTTCATGCAGATGGTGCGCGGCTTACGCAAGCTGCGCAATCTCGGTCAGGGTTACGTTAACTTCGGCGAACCGCTGCCGCTGGTCAACTATCTCAATAAGCGGGTGCCGGAATGGCGCGACGCGATCGATCCGATTGAGCCGCAACGTCCGAGCTGGTTAACGCCGACCGTTAATGACATCGCGGCCAGTCTGATGGTGCGTATTAATGAAGCGGGCGCGGCTAACGCGATGAACCTCTGTGTCACGGCGCTGCTGGCGTCACGTCAGCGCTCACTAACCCGTGAACAGCTGATTGAACAGCTGGAGTGCTATACCCAGTTGCTGCGTAATGTGCCTTATTCGCCCAATGCGACCGTACCCGATCTTTCCGCAGAAGCGCTGCTGGATCACGCCCTGGGTATGAACAAATTTGAGAGTGAAAAAGACAGTATTGGCGACATCATCATTCTGCCACGTGAGCAGGCAGTGTTGATGACCTACTACCGTAACAACATTCATCACATGCTGGTGATGCCGTCGCTGATTGCCGCCATTGTTCAGCAACATCAGACGCTGAGTGAAGCGGAACTGCTGCGTCAGGTGAGCCTGGTCTATCCGATGCTGAAGAGTGAACTGTTCCTGCGCTGGCAGACCGATGAGCTGCCACAACTGCTGACTGACGTAAGTCAGGAGCTGGCACGTCAGGGCCTGATTACCGTCGAAGCGGGTGAGTTGCGCTTTACCGCAGCACGCTATCGCACGCTGCAACTGCTGGCCGCCGGTGTGCGCGAAACGCTGCAGCGTTATGCCATTACCTTCTCGATTCTCAGCGCCAAGCCGACGATTAACCGTGGCACGCTGGAGAAAGAGAGCCGGACGCTGGCACAGCGTCTGTCAGTGTTGCACGGAATCAATGCGCCGGAGTTCTTCGACAAAGCGGTCTTTACCTCACTGGTACTGACGTTGCGTGATGAAGGGTATATCAGCGACAGCGGTGATGCCGATGTCGCGCAGACCCTGGCGACCTGGCATATTCTGGCTGACCTGGTCACCAGTGATGTCCGCATGACCATTGAAACCGCGGTGGCGCACGACTGACCGCCGCGCGCATTGTAAAAAGGCGACCTCATGAGGTCGCCTTTTTTATGCCCAAAACTTTCAGAACAGCTGACTGAACGGCGGCGTATTCATCAGTACGCCCAGGAACAGCACCATCCCGACGTAGTTGTTATTCAGGAAAGCCTGGAAGCAGGGCTGACGTTCGCGCCCGGCAATCAGCTTCTGCTGATAAACAAACAGCGCAGCCGCCAGCAGCAGCGTCCAGTAGAAGGCACCATTCAGATGCAGCATCATGCCCACCAGCGCCATCAGCAGCAGGGTCGCCAGTTGCAGCAGGCCAATGATCAGCTTGTCGAAGCGACCAAATAAAATCGCCGTCGATTTCACACCAATCTTCAGATCATCATCCCGGTCCACCATCGCATACTGCGTGTCATAAGCCACCGTCCAGCAGATATTAGCGATAAATACCAGCCAGCAGACCAGAGGTAAGGACTCACTAACTGCGGACCACGCCATGGGAATTGCCCAGCCAAACGCGGCACCCAAAACGACCTGCGGCAGATGGGTATAGCGCTTCATAAAGGGATAGACCCAGGCCAGCGCCAGCCCCACGACGGAGAGCATAATCGTCATCAGATTCATGGTCAGCACCAGCGCAAACGCCACCAGCGCCAGAATCACAAACAGCAGCTTAGCCTCTTTTGCACTGACCGCGCCGCTGGCCAGTGGACGGTGCTTTGTGCGCTCAACGTGACCATCGACTTTCCGATCGGCGTAGTCATTGATCACACAACCGGCTGCTCGCATCACGAAAACCCCGGCCACAAACACCGCCAGCACCGGCAGCGGCGGAATCGACATATCCGCCAGCCATAACGCCCAGAGCGTTGGCCACATCAGCAGCAGCGTACCGATCGGTTTATCAATACGCATCAGGCGAGCATAGGCCCGCCACTTATTCATACTTAAGCTATTTTGCACCACAGAATCCTCAGACCAGATCGCGATAGAGCGGCGATGCCGGCAAAAACAGTTCAGTCAGCAGCAGCGGTTTGCCGGAAAGACGCAGGCGTGAACGCCGTCCCCACAATCCCTCTACCTGGCCCGGATCAATAAAATCGCGGGTCAGCGTCGACGAGGAGAAAAGATAGCGACCCAGAGGACGGGTGCCCAGCTGTTGCAGCATCGCCTCTGGCCCGTTGAGGGTACTTTCCGGCACCAGCGTGCGGCCAGCCAGCCAGGGCTGATCGTCGCCGAACAGCAGCACTTCACGCAGCCAGAAGCGTTCGTCGTCTGGCAATAACGCCCTTTCCTCACCCAACTCGCTGGCGTCGATAAAGCCTTCACGCAGCGGCTGAACCGTGACCCGCTGACAGTGCTGTTCAAAACGGCGCGTCATTGAATCCTCCTCCATCAGCCAGTCAAGCAATGGCGGCGCAAGGGTGGCCTGCGACGGAGAAAGCCAGTTGAGCGAACGTAATAAGCTGAGTGCGTCTTGCGACATAGCACCACTCCCGATAATTTTCAGGTCGCTAGTTTAGCGCAGAGAGGCGATGCGAACACCTGCCGTCGTGTCAGACGGCAGGAGGATTACTCGCGTTTCAGCCGGTTGCTGTTTGCCAGCCACAGGGTGACGACAAGAATCAGAATCGCCGCAGAGTAGCAGAGCGTATCGAAGGGATTTTTATGGTCGACGATGATCAGGCGGATAATCGCCGTGATCCCGATATAGACAAAATAGCGCAGGGGAAAATGATAGCCCGACTGAAAGTACTTAACAATCAGGGCGATAAATTCGAAATAGAGGAAATAGATGACGATTCCATCAATCAGCAGATAGGAGGAAGCCTGCTCGCTGGTGTTAAACAGCACGTTTGCCAGATGAATCGTTTCTTTGCCTAAAAAGACGATCAGGATAATCGCCAGACTCAGTAGCCCCAGATTCAGCACCCATTGCAGTACCGTTGCAAGGTGGCGGGCCAAAGGATTTTTGTCACTCATGTTGCGCCTTTAAAAAGGAGTTATTAGCGCAGCATCATGCGCGAGTGTGACGCAAATCACAATAACGCCTCAGGCCTCCACATCAACACAGAGCGCATCGTAACGCCAGTATTCACAATCGCAGTCAATCACCTCTTCTTGCTGATTGCGGTTGATGCGGGTGATCAGCAAGCCGGGGCTGCCCGGTGCCACATTCAGTGTGGGCGCTGCGACCTCGGGTAAAGGGCCTGGCATAATCGTAAAACGCGCGCCGCCATAACGAATACCGTAGCGCTGGTCATAGAGATCGGTCAGGGAACGGGTCAGGTCTTCATCAAGCAGGCCAGGGAAAAAACGGGGATTGAGGTAGTGCTCAACATAGAGCACCGCACGCCCATCAATGCGCCGCAGGCGGCGTATGCAGTAAACCGCCGAGCCGGGTGCCAGCCGCAACGCAGTGGCTACGCTCTCGTGCGCCGCGACCTGCTCAGCGGCGATCACCTCAGTGGTTGCCTGACGCCCCTGCTGCGTCGCCATGGCATGAAAGTGGCTGTGATGCAGCGGGTTGTAGATCAGACGCGGCGGTGCGATAAACCAGCCACGACGCAGTTCACGGTAGATCATCCCCTGCGCTTCCAGCTTGCCCAGCGCTTCCCGCAGAGTAATCCGCGTGGTGCTGAACGCCTCGCTTAAGGCACGCTCTGCCGGCAGGCGTCCGCCGCTGAACTCACCTGTCTGAATGCGTGTCAGCAGTGCGCTGGCTATCGCATCCGCCGTTTTGAGTGCTATCGACTCCACAACAGTAGCCTCATTTTGGTGCGACTTCGCACTTTTACTGGTCAGATAAACACGCCTGTGGCGGGCGAACGCGCCACGTCTTTCATCGCCCATTCCCCGCACAGCGCCGCTTTGTCATAAATCGTTCATATAGAGGGGCTACATTGGCTCGGTTCTTGCTGGACTAGACCAGCCAGGCCCATCAACTTACACCCGGAGCAACTGAGATGAAAGCGTTTATCGCCTCTGTAGTAGCCAGTGCTGTAGTCCTCACCCTGCCCGTTGCGCAGGCCGCCGATAACGACCTCGCCGCGCTGGAAAAAGCGGCGCGCAGTGAAGGTCAGGTCAACAGCGTCGGGATGCCAGACAGCTGGGCCAACTGGAAAGATACCTGGAACGACATCAGCACCAAATATGGCCTTAAGCACAGCGATACCGATATGTCATCGGCGCAGGAGCTGGCGAAATTTGATGCAGAGAAAGAGAACGCCAGCGCTGACATCGGCGATGTGGGCGCCGCCTTTGGTCCAATCGCTGTCGCGAAGGGTGTAACCCAGCCCTACAAACCGACGCACTGGGATCAGATTCCGGCCTGGGCCAAAGATAAAGAGGGTAACTGGGCACTGGCTTATACCGGCACCATCGCTTTTCTGATCGACAAGCAGCAGGTTAAAGATATCCCCCACAGCTGGGCCGATCTGAAGAAAGGTAAGTATGTGGTTACTATCGGTGACGTCGGCGTGGCAGCTCAGGCGGCCAACGGCGTCCTGGCTGCCAACTACGCCTTAGGCGGTGATGAGAAGAACCTGAAACCGGCGCTGGCCTTCTTTGCCGATCTGGCAAAACAGGGGCGTCTTGGCGTGACCGATCCGGTGATTGCCAACATTGAAAAAGGTGAAGTGCAGATGGCAGTAGTGTGGGACTTTAACGCCCTTAACTACCGCGACCAGATTGACAGAAATCGCTACGAAGTGGTGATTCCGTCTGATGGCTCAGTGACCTCCGGCTACACCACCATCATCAACAAATATGCGAAACACCCTAACGCCGCAAAATTGACGCGCGAATATATCTTCTCAGACCAGGGACAGATCAATCTGGCTAAAGGCTATGCCCGCCCGATTCGTGCTGAGCATCTGACGCTGCCAGCAGACGTTCAGGCTCGCCTGCTGCCGCAATCAGAATATAAAAATGCCCGTCCGGTTAAGGATCAGGCTGCCTGGGATAAATCGTCGAAAATGCTGCCGCGCCTGTGGCAGGAAAACGTCATCATCAACATGCAGCAGTAATTCGCGGCAGGGAGAACGGAATGAAGACCATCCTGGTAGTGCTGGACGGCCTGAGCAATCAGGTCGCACAACATGCAATGGGTTACCTGCATGCCGAATGTTCACAGGGCAACGGGTTCTATTACCGTATGACCTGTGAATTGCCGTCGCTGTCGCGCCCGCTTTATGAGTGCATTCTGACCGGGGTTCCGCCGGTCAGAAGCGGCATTATTCATAATGGCGTCAGCCGGTTAAGTCGCGAGCGCAGCGTGTTTCACTTTGCGCGTGCGGCGGGCCTGACTACGGCGGCGGCGGCCTACCACTGGGTGAGTGAGCTTTACAACCGCACTCCGTTCGTTCCGGCACGCGATCGTCACACCGATGCGCCGGACCTGCCCATTCAGTTCGGCCACTTCTACTCTGACGATAGCTATCCTGACTCGCATCTGTTTGAAGATGCGGAGAGCCTGCGGCTGCGTCACGATCCCGATTTTCTGCTGATCCACCCGATGAATATCGACGATGCCGGTCATAAGTCGGGGCTCTCTTCGCCGCAGTACCGCAACCGGGCACGTATCGCCGACGGCCTGCTGTCGCAGTGGATGCCGCTGTGGCTGGCCGAGGGCTATCAGGTGATGGTGACCGCCGATCACGGCATGAATGACGATCGCTCCCACGGCGGGATTCTGCCGGAGGAGACCACGGTGCCGCTGTTTGTCTTTGGTCATGCTTTCTCGCTGCAGCCTGACCTTGCGCCGCAGCAAACCGACCTGTGTGGCACGCTGTGTGAACTGCTTGAGGTGGCGCATGACAAGCCGGTCTGCCGCGGCCTGCTGGCGGAGTCACAAAGATGAAGGGAAAAGGCGTCGCACTGCTGCTGCTGTTACCTTTCACCCTGTTCTGGGTCGCCTTCCAGCTGGCACCGCTGTTGTGGATCGCCATCAACAGCTTCTGGAGTGACATGAACAGCCAGTGGGGCTGGGATAACTATCACGACATCCTCACCTCACCCTTCTACCAGCAGGCATTTCGATTTTCGCTGGATATCTCGCTCTGGTCCAGCGTCTGGGGATTACTGATTGCGCTGGTCACCGGCTATTCGCTGCATCAGCTCGGCGGCGGACGACTGCAGCGCTTTCTTATCTCCTTTACCAACATGACCAGTAACTTTGCCGGTGTCCCGCTGGCGTTTGCCTTTGTGATTCTGCTGGGGCTGAACGGCTGCCTGACGCTGCTGCTGCGCCATTATGGTGTGATTGAGAGCTTCAGACTCTTCTCGCGCAACGGCATGGTACTGGTCTACACCTGGTTTCAGATTCCGCTGGGCGTGCTGCTGCTCTATCCCGCCTTCGACGGGCTGAAAAAAGAGTGGCAGGAGTCGGCCGCACTACTGGGCGCCAGCCGCTGGCGCTACTGGTGGCACATCGGACTGCCAATTCTTTTCCCGGCGCTGCTCGGAACCTTTGTGATTCTGCTGGCGAATGCCCTCGGCGCTTACGCCACGATTTACGCCCTGACCACCGGTAATTTCAACGTGGTTCCGGTGCGCATCGCTGCATTGGTTTCCGGTGATATCTCGCTGGATCCCAACACCGGCAGCGCGCTGGCAATGTTGCTGGTGGCTATCATGGCGCTGATTACCCTGGTACAGCAGTATCTGGTGCGCCGCAGCTATCTCAATGCGAAACAGCCATGAAAGGAGCCGTCATGTCACGTGCTGAGCACCTCTATCATCGAATCATGGTCGGGTTACTCTTTACCCTGCTGGCGCTGCCGTTGCTGGCCACGCTGCTTTATGCAATCTCCTCCGACTGGAGCAATACCATTCTGCCGCAGGGCTACAGCCTGAAGTGGTTCATCCAGCTCTGGAGCGACCCGCGATTTTTGACGGCGCTGGGCCATTCGCTGCTGATTTGCTTTGGTGCGCTGCTGTTCTCGCTAGCGCTGGTGCTGCCTGCCATGTTTGTAATTGCTTACTACTTTCCCCGGCTGGATTCAGTAATGAACATCCTGATCCTGATGCCGTTCGCCGTGCCGCCAGTGGTGTCATCCGTGGGATTACTCCAGCTCTACTCGTCGTCACCACTGATGCTGACCGGCACGCCGTGGATCCTGATTGGCTGTTATTTCACTATCGCACTCCCCTTTATCTACCGGGCACTGTCGAACAATATGCAGGCGATCAATCTCAAAGAGCTGATTGATGCGGCACAGCTTCTGGGGGCCAGTACCTGGCAGGCAGCGATCTGGGTGGTGCTCCCCAACCTGCGCAAAGGGATGCTGATTGCCGTACTGCTCTCTTTCTCCTTTCTGATTGGTGAGTTTGTCTTCGCTAACCTGCTGGTCGGCAACCGCTATGAAACCCTGCAGGTTTACCTCTTCAACATGCGTAACGGCAGCGGTCACTTCACCAGCGCGCTGGTGATCTCCTACTTCTTTGTGGTGCTGCTGGTCACCTGGCTGGCCAACGCCCTGAATCCCGAACGAGGCTGAATATGAGTTACCTTGAGGTCAGAGAGCTGAACAAGTCCTATGGACCGACGCCCATCTTCGAGCAGATCGATTTCAGCGCCGCTGAAGGGGAATTTGTCACCCTGCTTGGCCCCAGCGGCTGTGGTAAATCAACGCTGCTGCGCTGTCTGGCGGGATTAACCAGCGTCGACAGCGGTGAAATCCGGCTGGAAGGCAAAGATATCGTGCCGCTGGCCCCGCAGAAGCGCGCCATCGGCATGGTGTTCCAGAGTTATGCGCTGTTTCCCAACATGACGGTGGAGAAGAATGTCGCGTTTGGCCTGAAGATGCAGAAACTGCCCGAAGCACAAATCCGCCAGCGGGTGCTGGAGGTGCTGGAGCTGGTTGAACTCAGCGACTATGCGCGCCGTTATCCGCACCAGCTGTCGGGCGGGCAGTGTCAGCGCGTGGCGCTGGCGCGTTCACTGGTGACGCGTCCGCGACTGCTGCTACTGGATGAGCCGCTGTCGGCGCTGGATGCGCGTATCCGTCGTCATCTGCGCGATCAGATCCGGCGCATCCAGCGTGAGCTGAATCTCACCACCCTGTTCGTGACCCATGACCAGGAGGAGGCGCTGACGCTCTCCGATCGCATCGTGCTGATGAACCGGGGTAAAATCGTGCAGAACGGCGACGCCGAAGCACTCTATACCCAGCCGGTCGATCTGTTCGCCGCCGGATTTATTGGCAACTACAACCTGTTGAGTGCTGAACAGGCAACGCGACTGACCGGTCAGCCTTTTAATAGCCAGGTGGCCATTCGTCCGGAATCGATGCTGTTCACCGCGCCAGACCAGGGCATTCCTGCGGAAATTCTCAGCCACAGTCTGCTGGGCAACGTGATCCGCTATCGGATCCGCGCGCATGACGTCGAACTTTCAGTGGATGTGCTAAACCGCTCGGCGGCGGATTTGCACCCCGCAGGCAGGAAGATTGGTCTACAATTAGAGATGTCGACTTT
Organism: Pantoea hericii; assembly: GCF_014155795.1. Lineage (NCBI taxonomy): Bacteria > Pseudomonadati > Pseudomonadota > Gammaproteobacteria > Enterobacterales > Erwiniaceae > Pantoea > Pantoea hericii. The sequence continues at coordinate 22,647 of NZ_SCKV01000003.1, read as the reverse complement.
GCGCCAGGTTGCTTAAAACACAGGAAAAAATCACGCATAGTACGGCAATCCCCTTTCACAGATTGCTCTCTCTGTCAGGCTGGCAGTCTGTGCTGCTTGCAGCCTGACACAAGGAGCGACACCACGTGTTAACCCTGCTTAATCTACTCTCTGCAGTGGCCCTGCTGGTCTGGGGCACGCATATTGTGCGAACCGGCATCATGCGGGTCTATGGTGCCGATCTGCGCCGCGTCCTGAGCCGCAGCATAGAAAAAAAACCGATGGCGTTTCTGGCGGGCATCGGTGTGACCACCCTGGTGCAGAGCAGCAACGCCACGACCTTGCTGGTCACCTCGTTTGTGGCGCAGAATCTGGTCAGCCTGACACCCGCGCTGGTAGTGATTCTGGGTGCGGATGTCGGTACCGCCATCATGGCGCGTATCCTGACCTTTGATCTCTCCTGGCTTTCACCGCTGTTTATCTTTTTTGGCGTGGTCTTTTTCCTCAGCCGCAAGCAGACCCGCGCCGGTCAGTTAGGCCGGGCCAGCATTGGTCTGGGCCTGATTTTGCTGGCATTGCAGCTGATTGTTGAAGCGGCTCGTCCGATTACCCAGGCCGCCGGTGTCCAGGTCCTCTTCTCCAGCCTGACCGGCGACGTGATGCTTGATGCACTGCTGGGTGCGGTATTCGCCATTATCAGTTACTCCAGTCTGGCCGCCGTGCTGATCACCGCAACGCTGACCGCCACCGGGGTCATTTCGTTCAAGGTCGCGCTCTGTCTGGTGATTGGTGCCAACCTTGGGAGTGGCCTGCTGGCAATGATCAACGCCAGCGGCTCGAATGCCGCCGGTAAACGCGTGGCGCTCGGCAGCCTGCTATTTAAGTTCGTTGGCTGCATCGTAATCCTGCCGTTTGTCGATATTGTGGCTACCTGGCTTGATAAGCTGCCGGTTAACGATGAAGAGTTAGTGATTTTCTTCCATGTGTTTTACAACCTGATTCGCTGCGTGGCGATGGTGCCGTTTGCTGACCTGATGGCGCGCCTTTGCCGTCGTATGATTGCCGACGACGTCGATAACGCACTGCACCTCAAGCCTAAGCATCTCGATCGCAGCGCGCTGGATACCCCGGCGCTGGCGCTGGTGAATGCCGCCCGCGAAGCGCTGCGCATCGGTGACGTGGTGGAACAGATGCTGGAGGCGTTTAATAAAGTCGTGCATGGCGAATCCCGCGAGGAGCGTACGGTGCGTCGGCTGGATGATGATGTCGATGTGCTCTATACCGCCATCAAGCTCTATCTGGCGCGGATGCCAAAAGAGGATCTCCCCGAAGAGGATTCGCGCCGCTGGGGCGAAATTATCGAGATGTCGCTGAATCTGGAGCAGGCCGGAGACATTATTGAACGGATGAGCGGCGATGTGGCTGACAAGTCGCTGGCAGCGGGCCGCGCGTTTTCTGCCGAGGGATTAAAAGAGCTGCAGGAGCTGCAGGAGCTGTTGATTGCCAACCTCAGAATGAGCCTGTCGGTGTTTCTGTCGCATGATGTCACCAGCGCCAAACGGCTGCGCCGCGCGAAACATCGCTTCCGCCTGATGATTCGCCGCTACTCTCACGCCCATGTTGATCGCCTGCACCAGCAGAACGTGCAGAGCATTGAGACCAGCTCACTGCACCTTGGTCTACTCGGCGACATGAAGCGTCTGAATTCGCTGTTCTGCAGCGTGGCCTATACCGTGCTGGAACAGCCCGACGATGAGCGGGATTACGAATAAGGCGTGTGAACAGACCATTGCGCCAGGCTGAAAACACCCGGCGCAACAATAATGAGAAGCGGCGCATCATCATGCGCCGCCACAGTTACTTCTTCTTAATCGGCTTACCGGACCAGTAACCCGCCAGCAGTGAACCTGACAGGTTGTGCCACACCGAGAACAGCGCGCCCGGCAATGCCGCCAGCGGTGAGAAGTAGAGTTTGCCCAGCGTCGCCGCCAGCCCGGAGTTCTGCATGCCAACTTCCAGCGCCAGCGTACGGCAGGTCGACTCATCGAAACCAAACAGCTTGCCACCCCAGTAACCACCAAGCAGGCCAATCGCGTTATGCAGGATTACCGCCGCGATCACCATCAGACCCACCGATCCAATAAAGCCCTGACTGCCCGCCACCACCGCGCTGATGATCAGCAGAATGCAGACCATGGAAAATGCAGGCAGCCAGGGTTCCACCCGGCGAACCACGCTGTTCATGCTGTGATGAATGATCAGTCCAAGGCTAATCGGGATCACCACGATCTTCACAATACTCAGCAGCATACCCACCACATCAACCTGAATGTGGGTATCAACGTAAAAGCGGGTTAACAACGGCGTGGCGAACACCCCCACCAGCGCAGAAACTGACGAGATCGTGACCGACAGCGCCACATCCCCTTTCGCCAGATAGATCATCACGTTGCTGGCGGTGCCGCTGGCCACGGAGCCGACCAGAATCATGCCGGCTGCCAGATCGGGCGGCATATGAAACAGTTTTGCCAGTCCCCAGGCGGCTAACGGCATCACCAGATAGTGCAGGAAAGTTCCGGCAATTACCGGCGCAGGTCGGGTCAGCACCCGTTTGAAATCGTCGATATTCAGCGTCACACCCATGCCGAACATAATCAGCATCAGCAGATAGGTGACCCAGGGGCCGATGCCGAGAAAGGTACCAGGAGAGTAATACGCGGCGACAGACAACAGCACGGCCCAGAGCGGGAACAGGCGGGTTAACGTGGCGAGCATAGCCAGACTTCCTTATAAGAATGTTATGTTTTATGCAGGTTTGCCATAGAGAATCGCCAGACAGGAACGACTGCCGTGACGAAGGCGGGATCATAACATTTCATTATCACGGCGTAAGGCGAAGATGGGGCGAGGCGGCAAAATGCGGATCGACTGCTGCCGATCCGCAGAATATTGGCGAAATTACGCTGCTTTTTCCTCTAAACCGCGGTAGATCGAACCACCTGGCACGGCACCGATAATCGGCATTAACCAGAAGATTACTCGAACAGATTGCGATGCAGGGTACGTACCACGCTTTCCGCATCGTTGCCGGGCACCAGGAAGCAGAGATTGTAGCTGCTGGCACCGTAGCAAATCATCCGCAGGTTAAACGGATCGAGTACACCAAACACCTCTTTGCCGACACCGCACGCTTTTGACAGCTGATTGCCGATAATCGCCACCAGCGCCAGATCTTCTTCCACCTCTACCCGGCACAGCGACGAGAGTTCAGTCAGCAAGGCCTGGGTCAGCAGACTGGCGCTGGTTGAGGTCGAACCGGTGGTGTCGAGGGTCAGCGCCACGCTTACTTCGGAGGTGGTGATCAGGTCAACCGAGACGTTGTGACGTGCCAGAATGTTGAAGAGTTCGGCGAGGAAACCAAACGTATGCAGCATGTTAAGGCTATGCAGCGTTAACAGCGTCTGCTTGCGGCGTAAAGCCAGCGCCCGGAACAACGGCGGGTTACGGGTTTCGTTGCAGACGCGGGTTCCGCCCGCTGCCGGATCCTTGCTGGAACCGACGAAGACCGGAATACCCCGACGCACAGCAGGAAGCAGTGTCGCGGGATGCAGCACTTTCGCGCCAAACGTCGCCATTTCGGCGGCTTCTTCAAAAGTGATCTCGTCAATGCGCTTCGCCGTCGGCACCACGCGGGGATCGGTGGTGTAGATGCCTGGCACATCTGTCCAGATATCCACCCGCGCCGCATTCAGCGCTTCGCCCAGCAGCGCGGCGGTGTAATCACTGCCGCCACGCCCTAAGGTGGTGGTGCGCCCCTCACGTTCACTGCCAATGAAGCCCTGAGTAATGACCAATGCCTGCCCGATGCGCGGCTGTAACTGCGCCGTCGCCTGCTCCGCCAGCACCTCAACATCCGGTACAGCCCGGCCAAAATGATCGTCGGTGCGCATCACTTTACGGACATCGAACCACTCCGCGTTAACCTGACGTTCACGCAGAATTTCCACAAACAGCAGTGATGACATCAGCTCGCCGTGGCTGACCAGTTCATCAGTCAGGGCGTTAGAGGTGGCCAGTGAAGCCGCTTCAGAGAGCATGCTGATATTGTCGATCATCCGATCGATTTCATCGCGGATCACTTCCGGATGCTGCAGGCGATCGACAATGGCATACTGAATACGGCGGATATCATCAAGCAGAACAGCGCGCTGCGGAGCCTGCTGGCCTTCAGCCAGCGCCACCAGCAGATTGGTAATGCCCGCCGAAGCAGAGAGCACAACCAGACGCGTACTGGCGTCCTGCAACACCACATCGGCGCTGCGGTTCATCGCTTCAAAATCGGCTACGCTGGTGCCGCCAAATTTTGCCACTATCAGAGTTTGAGACATGTAGGACCTCGTGTCAGGTTATCTTGTTCTCGCCGATGAAAGGGTCGAGAAACATTCTTTCAGCCAGGCACAAGGAAAGAGCAGAAACGGGCGGACAAGATCAGATAGACGAGTCACCCAGAAGCGCCCCACCTTGCGAAACGTCGACTGCAGACGTTTCTGGTGACAACCCAGAGGATTCAGCCCCTGTAGCCGACAGGCAGCACACCGCGTGCTGACCCACCTCGGCGTCGCTCCCCATTATGTGTTTTCACCGGATACGGTTCCTCCAACACACTACCTGGGCGACGCGCCTCTTCTGGCTTGCGCACAGGTGCGCAAGTAGGCGCATAGATTTAGCCTTTTCTGGACCTGCTGTCAATGTCAGCGATGGCTGGAGAGCCGCATCAGAAAACAAATTAACCCGCGCCGCAGCGGTTACAGTGCTTAATGGGTTCAGCACCTGCAGCAATCCCTGATACGGCACAACGTTTTGCGCAGACTTTTGCGCCACACTTTGCTGCGCGCTGGGTCTGTGCCCCGCGGGGTGTTCGCGCCAGTGAATGCTGACGATAAACCACAGCGTGCCGATCGCCTGTCCGGTGCGCGCTGACAAAATTTTTCCTTTCAGTTACAACTGTGGTCATACTGAAACGCTAAACGGGCATGATGTGCCTCCGATGGAATGACGGTTCTTAATATCAACAAGAGTGTTGCCATGAAAAATATCAATCCGACACAAACCGCAGCCTGGAAAGCGCTGCAACAGCATTTTGAGCAGATGAAATCGGTAGAAATTGCCGATCTGTTCGCCCAGGATGCCGATCGTTTTGCCAAATTCTCTGCCACCTTTGATGATCAGATGCTGGTGGATTTCTCCAAAAACCGCATCACCCAGGAAACGCTCGATAAGCTCCAGGCGCTGGCCAAAGAGACCGATCTCAGCGGTGCCATCAAGTCTATGTTCTCGGGTGAGAAGATTAACCGCACTGAAGATCGTGCGGTGTTGCATGTCGCACTGCGCAACCGGAGCAACACGCCGATTCTGGTGGATGGCAAAGATGTGATGCCAGACGTCAACGCGGTGCTGGACAAGATGAAAGGCTTCTCAGAGCGCATCATCAGCGGCGAATGGAAAGGCTATACCGGTAAAGCGATCACTGACGTGGTGAATATCGGCATCGGCGGCTCCGACCTCGGCCCATTTATGGTGACAGAGGCGCTGCGCCCGTATAAAAACCATCTGAACATGCATTTTGTCTCTAACGTTGACGGCACCCATATCGCCGAAACGCTGAAAGACCTCAGCCCGGAAACCACCCTGTTCCTGGTTGCCTCCAAGACCTTCACGACTCAGGAAACTATGACCAACGCCCACAGTGCGCGCGACTGGTTCCTGAAAACTGCTGGCGATCAGCAGCACGTAGCGAAACACTTTGCTGCGCTGTCGACCAATGCCAAAGCGGTGGGTGAATTCGGTATCGACACCAACAACATGTTTGAATTCTGGGACTGGGTTGGCGGCCGCTATTCACTGTGGTCAGCCATCGGTCTGTCGATCATTCTCTCAATTGGCTTCGAAAACTTCGAGCAGCTGCTGAGCGGCGCACATGCCATGGACCAGCATTTCGCAACGACCCCGGCTGAGCAGAACCTGCCGGTGCTGCTGGCGCTGATTGGCATCTGGTACAACAATTTCTTTGGTGCTGAAACCGAAGCGATTCTGCCTTATGACCAGTACATGCACCGCTTTGCCGCCTATTTCCAGCAGGGAAATATGGAGTCAAACGGCAAGTATGTGGATCGCGCCGGTCATCCGGTGGACTACCAGACTGGCCCCATCATCTGGGGTGAACCTGGCACTAACGGTCAGCACGCGTTTTATCAGCTGATCCATCAGGGCACCAAGCTGGTTCCGTGTGACTTTATTGCGCCGGCTATTACCCATAACGCGCTGACAGATCACCATCCGAAGCTGCTCTCTAACTTCTTTGCCCAGACCGAAGCGCTGGCGTTTGGTAAATCACGCGACGTTGTCGAGAAAGAGTTTACCGATGCCGGTAAATCTGCAGAGTCAGTGGCCCATATCGTGCCGTTCAAAGTGTTTGAAGGGAACCGCCCGACTAACTCCATCCTGCTGCGTGAGATCACCCCATACAGCCTGGGTGCGCTGATTGCCCTGTATGAGCACAAAATCTTCACTCAGGGCGCCATCCTGAATATCTACACTTTCGATCAGTGGGGTGTGGAATTAGGTAAGCAGCTGGCAAACCGTATTCTGCCGGAACTGGAAAATGAGGATGAAATTACCACTCACGACAGTTCCACCAATGCCTTAATTAATCGTTATAAATCCTGGCGTTAATCGGCATTAATTTTACCGGGCGGCAACCTTGTCGCCCTTTTTTTGTCTGTTTTAACATCTTATTGGGTAATTCATCAGGACAGAGATGCCTGCCAGCACGGGAAAAGTCTTAAAATACCCCAGGATAATTCTGAACATCACGCTCCGGAACAGCGTTTAATCCAGTATAAAGTGGATCTGATAATAGCGACTTTACGAGGTTAACTATTGATTCATAGCCATATTTAATTTAAGACCTTCTGAGTAAATTCTGATTATTCTTATTCCGTACCATTTATAAATAAAAAAGAACATTACGCTTTGCATTCCCCTTAGCAGCAGCGAAATATAGGGTATCAACCGGAAATACTCCGATATAAAAAGCAGTTATCCCCAATATTACTGATTAAATCACGCAATCATCCCGCCATTTGACCTGGTTTTTATAGCACTGAACTCTGATATTTTGTTGCCCTATAATGAACGCGCCCGCAATGGGACTGTCCGTCGCACTGGTCGCAGCCTGTCTGCATAGCCATTGTCGCTGGTCAGAGATCCTTCATTCACTCAATGCAGGAAACGTTGTTATGAAAAAAACTATGGTTGCCGGTGCAGCCTTGATCCTCGTTGCCGCCTCCTCAAGCGCATTTGCTGCGCCGCAGGAAGCAGGTGAAGCAGGTACGGCAGCAGGCGCGCAGGCGGGAGCAATCTCTGCTGGTGCTTCTACCGCTGTCGGTATCGGCGCACTTGGTGCGTTGGTCGGGCTCGGCATTGCCGCTTCTGGCGGTGGTGACGGTGCAAATACCGGTACAACAACCACAACCACGACGAGCACCACTCGTTGATGGATGCCCGAAACGCGTCTGATTACTGAACGGTAACAAACCGGCGAGGCTGAAAAACTGACTACGGTGAGGATTTCAGCGGAGCCACATTGTCTGCCGCTTTGCAGCCAGACGGGACGGGCAGAGCACCTTTAAACATAACCACACGCCTGTGTGGTTATTTTTACTTTGGCATGACTTATCAGGGACACACAGTGCGCCAACTTCCTCTGCTGCTCGCTTGCCTGCTGCTGCAGGCCTGTACACAAACGCAAAAAGGTCTTGAACAGACTTTGCTGCTCGCGGTTAACGGTCCGGATGACGTCACCGTTACCGATCAACAGGTCAACAATCTCCCCTATGCCAGTCTCTACGCTCGTCTGAATGACGGTCCGCGCATTTTTGTGGTGCTGGGCTACAGCGAGCAGGGACAGCAGAAATGGGTCACTCAGGATCAGGCGATGCTGGTAACACAGCATGGCCGTCTGGTTAAAACTCTGGGCTTACCCGATAACCTGCTGAGCGTCAGCAATCTGCAACAGGATCCGCTCGCTGACAGTCTGCATATCAGCAACGGCGCTGGCTGGACCCGCATCGTGCAGTGGACCGAGCAGGGTAAGGTTCGCGGCGCGACCGTGCGTTCAACCTTCCAGCGCGGCACCGACGAGGTGCTGACGGTTGCAGGCAACCGCATCCCGTGTCGTGTCTGGCATGAGCAGGTGAGCATCGACAGCAGTAACCGCGAGTGGGAAAACACCTTCTGGATCGATAACAGCAGCGGCGATGTGGTGCAGGCTCATCAGATGCTGGCGGCCGATGCCTTCCCTGTTGATATCACTATTCTGAAGCCGGCGAAATCATGAAAAAAATCACTATTTTGCTGGCCGGGCTGAGCCTGTTCAGCGTCGCAGGGGCGCAGGCTGCTGCGCAGGTTACTGTCCATACACCGCACAATGGCGGTCAGGCTGAGCTGAGCCAGATCACTGATCTCTCACAGCTGGTGACCCTGCCTCCACTGCAGGTCAACACGGACTGGCGCGGTACCTTTATTGCCGAGCGCGGCGCAACCGCAGTCGCCCGGCAGCAATATCAACAGACGCTGGGCGCGTTACGGGCCTGGCGTGCCGACAGCAGCGGCGATCGGGCGGTGGCCATTGATGAGGTGATTCGCCAGCTGAGCGCCATCGAAGTGACAGGTCGCCAGTTTACTTCGCTTGACCCGGACTGGATTCGTCTGCATCCGGCGGACAACCGTCGGCTGGAAGGCAGCTATGACCTCTATTTGCAGGCGCCCACCGATTCAGTGCTGCTGCTCGGCGCACTGAGCGGCGCAGGCAAGGTGAGCTGGCAGCCGGGTAAATCAGTACGCGACTATCTGGATGGTCATGACGCACTCTCCGGGGCAGAACGCAATTTTGTCACGGTGATTGCCCCTTCAGGCGCCACACAGCAGGTGCCGGTTGCTTACTGGAATCGCCGCCATGCGGAAGTGGAGCCAGGCAGCGTTATCTGGCTGGGCTTTTCGTCATGGAGCCTGCCAGGCAGTGATGAAGACCTGAACGATCGCATCCTTTCCGTACTGACTCACCGGATACCAGACTGATGAAAAAACGTTATCTCTTCAGCCTGTTGGCTGTTTCCGTGGCGGCAGCCTGTCAGGCGCAGGCTGACACTTTCCCCGCGCCGGTGGGTCCTTCACAATCCGATTTCGGTGGTGTTGGCCTGATGCAGGTGCCGACGGCGCGCATGTCCAGAGAGGGTGAATTCAGCCTCAACGCCCGCGACAACGATCAGTATCGTTACTACTCTGCCTCACTGCAGCTCTTCCCCTGGCTGGAAACTACGGTGCGTTATACCGACGTGCGGACCCGTCAATACAGTGCGGTATCAGAATTCAGCGGCACACAGAGCTACAAAGATAAAGCCTTCGATTTGAAACTGCGCCTGTGGCAGGAAGGTTTCTGGCTGCCAGAGGTGGCGGTGGGAACCCGCGATCTCGGCGGTACTGGCCTGTTCGACAGCGAATACTTGGTGGGAACCAAAGCCTGGGGGCCGTTCGACTTTACGCTGGGCGTCGGCTGGGGCTACCTCGGCAACAGCGGCACGCTGAAGAACCCCTTCTGCTCATACAGCGACAGCTATTGTCAGCGTCCGAAAGTGGGCGAAGCGGGTTCGATCAATGGCTCGCAGATGTTCCATGGTCCGACGGCGCTGTTTGGCGGCGTGGAGTATCAGACGCCCTGGCAGCCGCTGCGCCTTAAGATGGAATATGAAGGCAACGACTACCAGAATGACTTTGCTGGCCGCCTTGATCAGCGCAGCAAGCTCAACGTTGGGGCAATCTATCGTGTGACCGACTGGGCCGACATCAACGCCAGCTACGAACGCGGCAATACCTTTATGTTTGGTGTCACCATCCGAACCAACTTCAACGATCTGCGCCAGGCGCACATCGACAGCGAGAAGCCGGCCTACAATCCGCAGCCGCAGCCAAAACTGCTGGAGACGACGGTGGTGGGTTCTCAGCTGACCGATCTGAAATACAACGCCGGTCTCGACGGTCCGCGTATTCAGACTCAGGGCCATACGCTGTATGTGTCAGGCGAGCAGACGAAGTATCGCGATACCCGTGAAGGGGTGGATCGCGCTAACCGCATTATCATGAACCACCTGCCTGACGGCATCGACACGATCAATGTCACCGAGTCGCGCTTTAACATGCCGCAGGTAACCACGGAGACGAAAGTCGCCAGCCTGCGTAACGATCTGGAAGGCTATCCGCTGGGCCATGAGAAGCCGCTGCAACAGACACGCAAAGAACCGGTCGATCCGGGTACCACTGAGCAGGGGATGTTTATCCGTAAAGATCGCCTGAACTACAGCCTGTCGCCGGTGCTGAATCAGTCGGTGGGCGGCCCGGAAAGCTTCTATATGTATCAGGTCGGCGTGATGGCCAGCGCGGATTACTGGCTGACGGACCACCTGCTGGTGGGCGGCAGTCTGTTTGGTAACCTCGCCAACAACTATGACAAGTTCAACTACAACGGCGCACCGGCGGACTCTTCCCTGCCGCGCGTGCGTACCCATATCCGCGACTACGTTGAGAACAATGTCTACGTCAACGATCTGCAGGCGAACTATATGGGCCAGCTCGGTAATGGCTTCTATGGTCAGGTCTACGGCGGCTATCTGGAGACAATGTACGGCGGCGTGGGTGGCGAGGTGCTTTATCGTCCGGTCGATGCGAACTGGGCGGTGGGCGTCGATGCCAACTACGTTCGTCAGCGTGACTGGGACAATATGATGCAGTTTAACCGCTATAAAGCGGCAACCGGCAACCTGACGGGCTACTGGCGTCCATGGTTCATGCAGGATGTACTGGTGAAAACCAGCGTCGGTCAGTATCTGGCGAAAGATAAAGGCGTGACGGTTGATGTGTCGAAGCGCTTCGACAGCGGCGTGATGGTCGGTGTTTATGCTACCAAAACTAATGTGTCGTCTGAAGAGTATGGCGAAGGCGACTTCACCAAAGGCTTCTATATCTCCATCCCGATGGATCTGTTCACCGTGACACCAACGCGTGGTCGCGCGCAGGTGAACTGGGTGCCGCTGACGCGTGATGGTGGTCAGATGCTGGGCCGTAAGTACCAGCTGTATGATCTGACGTCGGATCGCGACGCGCGCTTCAACTAAGCAGAGGCGGCCTTCGGGCCGCTCAACGCTGTTTACAGAAGCAGGCTCAGGGAGCAAACGCCCTGCGTAAAGACGCAAAAAACGCCAGGAGCGTTTTTGAACAACGCAACGCGTTGGTCCGTTTACGGGCGCACCTCAGGAATGAGGTGCGTAATTGCGCGGGCCGAGCGGCCAAAGACTGGCTTTAGCGCCTTTCCGATCTGACCGTCTTTCCTGCGCCGCTCCGGTATCACAGCAGTGCGGACCAGGCTTTATCAACCACCTCGGGCCGCTTTTTTTATTTAGTCCGCATCGTAGCCGAGATTCGGCGCCAGCCAGCGCTCCACCTCCGTAACCGACATCCCTTTGCGTGCCGCATAATCTTCCACCTGATCACGCTGAATCTGCGCCACGGCAAAATAGCGGCTGTCAGGATGGCTGAAATACCAGCCAGACACCGCCGCACCCGGCCACATCGCATAATATTCGGTGAGTTTCATGCCGGTCTGCGCTTCCACTGCCAGCAGACGCCAGATAGCGGCTTTTTCGGTATGCTCCGGGCAGGCCGGATAGCCTGGCGCCGGACGTATCCCCTGATAATTTTCGCGAATCAGCTCTTCGTTGCTGAGATTCTCGTTGGGCGCAAAGCCCCAGATCACCTTACGCACCCGCTCGTGCAGGTATTCGGCGAAGGCTTCCGCCAGACGGTCAGCAAGCGCTTTCACCATGATCTTGTTGTAGTCGTCGTGCTGACGATCATAGGCCTCCGCCAGCGCATCCTCTTCCAGTCCGCCTGTCACCGCGAACGCGCCAAGATAATCCGCTTTTCCGGAGGTTTTCGGCGCGACAAAATCCGCCAGGCAGTAGTTGGCGAAGTCGGTTTTCTCGGTCTGTTGACGTAAGTGATGACTCACACACAACACTTCATCGCGCCGCTCATCACTGTAGAGATGAATATCATCGCCGACCCGGTTAGCCGGGAAAATACCGACCACACCACGCGGTTTCAGCAGTGACTGATCACTTAATCTGTCGAGCATCGCATTGGCATCGGCGAACAGACGCTGCGCCTCTTCACCGACCACCTCATCTTCAAGAATGCGGGGATATTTGCCCGCCAGCGACCAGGTCATAAAGAATGGCGTCCAGTCGATGTAGTGGCGCAGCGTGGCAATGCTGGCCTCCACCTGGCTGACACCGAGACGGTGTGGCACCGGCGGCGAGTAGCTTTCCCAGTCAATCGACGTGGCGTTATCGCGCGCCGTCTGCAGCGAGACCGGCGGCGTGCGCGGCTTTTTGCGCGCATGCTGGATGCGTACGGTTTCGTACTCTTTGCGCGTTCGGGCAACGAAATCGTCTTTTAAGGTGGCGGAGAGCAGTGATGAAACGACGCCAACAGTGCGTGAGGCGTTCTGCACGTAGACCGTCGGGCCGCTGTAGTGCTGCTCAATTTTGACGGCAGTATGTGCCTTTGAGGTGGTCGCGCCGCCAATCAGCAGCGGTAAGGTAAACCCCTGACGCTCCATCTCTTTCGCCATATTGACCATCTCATCCAGCGACGGCGTAATCAGACCGGATAAGCCAATGATGTCCGCATTCACTTCGCGCGCCGTTTTAAGGATTTTTTCGCCCGGCACCATCACGCCAAGGTCGACAATTTCGTAGTTATTACACTGCAGCACCACGCCGACAATGTTTTTGCCGATGTCATGTACGTCACCTTTAACGGTGGCCAGCACGATTTTACCGTTGCTGCGCCCCGCCTCTTTGCTGGCTTCGATAAAAGGCTCCAGATAAGCCACCGCCTGCTTCATTACGCGTGCCGATTTCACCACCTGCGGCAGGAACATTTTGCCTTCGCCGAACAGGTCACCGACCACGTTCATGCCGGACATCAGCGGACCTTCAATCACTTCTATCGGACGCGGCACCTGCTGGCGCGCCTCTTCGGTATCCTGCTCGATAAACTCCGTGATCCCCTTAACCAGCGAATACTCCAGTCGTTTCACCACGTCCCAGCTTCGCCACTCGGCGAGCTGCTTTTCCTGCGCACCATCGCTTTTGCCGCCACGGTATTTCTCCGCCAGCGCCAGCAGCCGCTCGGTGCCATCATCCCGGCGGTTAAGGATCACATCTTCTACCGCCTCGCGCAGTTCTGTCGGCAGATCGTCATAGATGGCCAGCTGACCTGCGTTAACGATGCCCATATCCATGCCGTTTCGGATGGCGTAGTAGAGGAACACCGCGTGTATTGCTTCACGAACCGGATCGTTGCCCCGGAATGAAAACGATACGTTGGAGACGCCGCCGGAGATCATGGCATGGGGCAGTTCACGCTTGATATCTTCACAGGCACCGATGAAATCCATGGCGTAGTTGTTGTGTTCGTCGATGCCGGTGGCGACTGCAAAAATGTTGGGATCGAAGATAATATCTTCCGGCGGGAAACCGACCTGCTCGGTGAGGATGTGGTAAGCACGGCGGCAGATCTCAATTTTACGGGCACGCGTATCCGCCTGGCCCACTTCGTCAAACGCCATGACTACCATCGCCGCCCCATAACGCCGGACCTGCCGCGCATGGTGGATAAAGGCGGCTTCACCCTCTTTCATCGAAATCGAGTTCACGATCCCTTTGCCCTGAATGCACTGCAGCCCTTTCTCAATGACCTCCCATTTGGAGGAGTCGATCATGATCGGCACGCGGGCAATATCGGGCTCGCCTGCAATCAGATTCAGGAAGCGCACCATCGCTGCTTCAGCATCGAGCATCCCTTCATCCATGTTGATGTCGATGATCTGTGCGCCGCTCTGCACCTGCTGCAGCGCCACTTCAAGCGCTTCGTTGTACTTCTCTTCTTTGATCAGCCGCTTAAATTTTGCGGAGCCAGTGACGTTGGTGCGCTCACCAACGTTAACAAACAGTGACTCTGCGGTGATGTTCAGCGGCTCAAGACCCGAGAGACGACAGGCCACTGGAATCGTCGGCAATGGACGCGGCGCAACACCTTCAACCGCCGCGACCATGGCAGCGATATGCTTCGGCGTCGTACCACAACAGCCGCCAATAATATTCAGGAAACCCGAGGTCGCCCATTCACCAATCTGCTGCGCCATCAACTCTGCATCAAGATCGTATTCGCCGAACGCGTTGGGCAGACCGGCGTTAGGATGGGCAGTCACGTAGCCTTCAGCAATGCGTGACAGCTCCGCCACATACTGACGCAGTTCATCCGGTCCCAGCGCGCAGTTCAGGCCAAAAGAGAGCGGTTCGGCATGGCGCAGCGAGTTGTAAAAGGCTTCCGTGGTCTGACCGGAGAGCGTCCGGCCTGACGCATCGGTGATGGTGCCGGAGATCATCAGCGGCAGCGTGACACCCAGCGCTTCCATCTCGGTCTGCACTGCATAGATGGCGGCTTTGGCATTCAGCGTATCGAACACCGTTTCGATCATAATGATGTCGGAACCGCCCTCCACCAGCGCACGGGTTGATTCGCGGTATGCCTCTATCAGCTGATTAAAGGTGACGTTTCGGTAAGCCGGATCGTTGACGTCGGGTGAGATCGAGCAGGTGCGGTTGGTCGGGCCGAGCACCCCCGCGACATAACGCGGGCGGTCCGGTGTTTTCGCCGTCCACGCATCTGCGCAGGCTCGTGCCAGCCGGGCCGCTTCATAATTGATCTCCGCCGACAGGCTTTCCATCTGGTAGTCCGCCATCGCAATCGACGTGGCGTTAAAGGTATTGGTTTCGAGGATATCTGCACCTGCAGCCAGATAAGCGTCGTGGATCTCGCGGATCACGTCCGGTTTACTCAGCACCAGCAGATCGTTGTTGCCTTTGAGATCGCAGGGCCAGTCAGCAAAACGGCTGCCGCGATAATCCTCTTCCTCCAGCCGGTAACTCTGGATCATGGTGCCCATGCCACCATCCAACACCATAATGCGTTGTGCGAGCTGCTGATGTAGCGCGTCGATTTTATTGCTCACTGTTGCCCCATTCACGTCAGTCTGCTGGCGGAAAACCCTGTTTTCCATTCTGGCACAACCCTGTCTGGCGACAAAGTAACCTCACCTGAGAGATTTTCAGATCATCGCCTCACAGGTCTGACCAGAAAACCAGCGTTTGCAAACCGCGCGATTAAAACGAAAATGATTTCCACAATGCAAAAGGAGAGACAACAATGGCCACGCCCGTTCCTCTTAAGCGCGGTAAGAAACCCCGCGGCATCCCTGTCGCCGCACCCGCGGGCGGTCAGGTTCAATCACTGACGCGCGGCCTCACGCTGCTGGAGCTGATTGCAGATTCACATGGCAGCGTGGCGCTGACCGAGCTCGCGCAGCAGGCGGGTTTGCCTAACTCCACCACGCATCGCCTGCTCAGCACCATGCAGCAGCAGGGCTTTGTCCGCCAGGTGGGCGATCTCGGGCTATGGACGATTGGCGCACACGCCTTTGTGGTTGGCAGCAGTTTCCTGCAAAGCCGTAATCTGCTGGCGCTGGTTCATCCGGTGTTGCGGAGCCTGATGGAGCAGTCCGGTGAAACAGTGAATCTGGCGGTGCTGGATCTCAGTGACTATCAGGCGGTGATCATTGATCAGGTGCAGTGCACCCAGCTGATGCGGATGTCAGCACCGATTGGCGGCAAGCTGCCGATGCATGCGTCAGGTGCAGGCAAAGCCTTTCTGGCCCATCTGGGTGAAGAACAGATTACTGCCCTGCTGCATCAGAAAGGATTGCACTACTACACGCCAAAAACCCTGATGTCGCCACAGAGTTTGAAAGAGAATCTGGCACAGGTGCGTAAAGCGGGCTTTTCGCTGGATGATGAAGAGCATGCACTCGGACTGCGCTGTGTCGCTGCACCCATCTATGATGAACATGGCGAGGCGTTTGCTGCCCTCTCCATCTCCGGCCCTATCGCCCGCATGACAGACGACAGGATTACGGAATTAGGTGCGCTGGTCATCCGCGAAGCGCGTCAGGTTACGCTGGCGTACAGCGGTCGCTAACCCTCTCTGGCGTATAGCAGACGCTGAAACGCTGCGTCTGCCGCCAGGCGATCACCTCTTCGACATGGCCCTGCGCGATGCGCTGCTGCTGTGTGCGCCACCAGCTGGCGTCGAATATTTCCGGATGCAGTTCCAGCAGCAAAGCGCCGGTCGCGGTTTCGCTGCATAACGCATAGCGGAAGGTTTCGGGAAAGACATCGTCTGGCCCCACGCTGTACCACGGCTCGGCACTGAGTTCATCTTCCTCATAGCGTGCCGCGGGCACCTCCCGGAAGTTCAGCTCCTGCATCGGGCGGATCTCATCGTAATCGTAAAATATCACCCGCCCATGACGGGTTATGCCGAAGTTTTTAAACAGCATATCGCCGGGAAAGATATTGGCTGCCGCCAGCTGTCGAATGGCATTGCCATACTCTTCAATGGCATGACGTCGCTCGGCTGGGCTGGCCTGGGCAAGATAGAGATTCAGCGGCTGCATACGGCGCTCCAGCCACAGATGACGAATAATCAGGCGATCGCCTTCGATATACAGCTTCTCTGCCACACAGGCGTGGAGTTCCGCCAGCAGCGCCGATGAGATGCGCGCCAGCGGCAGTGCAAACTGTTCAAACTCCTGGGTATCTGCCATGCGCCCCACACGGTCGTGCTCTTTGACCTGCTGATAACAGGCGCGGACCTGTGCTTCCGTCACCTCTTTTTGTGGTGCGAAGCGATCCCTGATGACCTTGAATACCCAGTCAAAGCCCGGCAGCGTGAAGACCAGCATCACCATGCCGCGCACGCCAGGCGCGATCTCAAAGGCCGTTTCACTCTCTGCCAGCGCCTGAAGATATTCGCGATAGCTTTCCGTTTTACCGTGCTTCTGGCAGCCAATCGCCATATAGCGTTCGGCCAGTGTTTTGGCGGGCAGAATGGGTTGCAGCCAGGCGACCAGTGCCGCAGGTACCGGGGCATACACCATGAAATAGGCGCGGGCAAAACCAAAGACAATGCTGGCGTCATTTACATCCGTCAGACAGGTGTCGATCCACAGTTCGCCGGTTTCCGTCCGCTGGATCGGCAGCAGACAGGGAAAGATACCCGCTGGCAGATGCAGACGCGCCACCAGCCAGGCCGTTTTGTTGCGATAAAAGAGCTCACTGTTGACCTCGAGCCATGCCTCGCTCAGTCGGGGAAAATGCGACTCCAGGTGGCGGACAATCCAGCCCACATCGCGCGCGCGGTGCTGCCACGGTAGCGTCAGCGGTAGATCCTCCAGTATCTGATCTACCAATGCCCGCCAGCCCCGCTCCGGCTGGTAACGCCGTGATAAGGGGCGCAGAGGTGTGACCGGCGCGGTCAGGGACTGAGAGCTGAAGATAAACAGCCGGTCAGGTTGCAGGTCAGCATGTCCGTGTAGCCGGCAATAGACGGAATTAAAGAAGCTTTCGGCAATTTCGTGCCGCGGATAGCCAGGTAGCAGGCTTTGATAGTGATCTTTAACCCTCAGCCAGAACATCGCATCCCAGCTTGCCGCACCGTTCAGCACGCGCAGTTGATCGGCAACCAGGCTGACGTGATGATCATAGAGATGAATGCGAGCCTTCATGGCATGCTGCACTGCCTGCCATTCTGCCTGCTCAAAGCGCTGCTGCGCGCCGGCAGTAATATCCAGAAAGCGGCCATACTGAGCATCAAATCCCTGCAGGATAGTGTGGGCAATCAACGATTCGCGTGGCGGCATAGTCAGCTCCGGTCAATGCCCGCCCGCATGGTGCGGGCGGGGAATCCGTCAGAGGAGAAGCGTCAGAACTGGTGCTCTTCGGTCGAGCCGGTGAGCGCGGTGACCGAGGATTTACCGCCCTGAATGATGTTGGTCACCTGATCGAAATAGCCGGTGCCTACTTCCTGCTGATGTGACGAGAAGCTATAACCGCGATCGCGGGCCGCGAACTCAGGCTGCTGAACCTTTTCCACATAGTGGCGCATCCCTTCACCCTGCGCATAGGCATGGGCCAGATCGAACATGTTGAACCACATGCTGTGGATGCCTGCCAGCGTGATGAACTGGAAGCGATACCCCATGTCGCTGAGCGCCTGCTGAAATTGCGCGATAGTGCGGTCATCGAGGTTCTTTTTCCAGTTAAACGAGGGCGAGCAGTTGTAGGCCAGTAGCTTGCCGGGGAAACGCGCATGAATAGCGTCGGCAAAACGCTGCGCCATCGCCAGATCCGGTGTTGAGGTTTCACACCACAGGATGTCAGCATAAGGTGCATAGGCCAGTCCGCGACTGATCGCCTGTTCAATACCGGCATGAGTGCGGAAGAAGCCTTCTGCCGTCCTGTCGCCCCGGATAAAGGGACGATCGTATTCATCGCAGTCTGAGGTAATCAGGTCAGCGGCGTCGGCGTCGGTGCGAGCCAGTAGCACGGTTGGCACACCCATTACATCGGCCGCCAGTCGTGCCGCTACCAGTTTCTGAATCGCTTCCTGGGTCGGTACCAGCACTTTGCCACCCATGTGACCGCATTTTTTAACCGCCGCCAGCTGGTCTTCGAAGTGGACAGCCGCCGCCCCCGCCTGAATCATCGCCTTCATCAGCTCATAGGCATTGAGCACGCCGCCAAAACCGGCTTCAGCATCGGCAACAATCGGCAGGAAGAAATCAGTATGCCGGCTGTCGCCCTCTTCAATGCCGCTGGACCACTGAATCTGATCGGCACGCTGAAACGTCTGGTTAATGCGGGTCACCACTTCCGGTACGGAGTTCACCGGGTAGAGCGACTGATCGGGATACATCTGTCCTGCCACATTGGCATCCGCAGCCACCTGCCAGCCAGAGAGATAGATCGCTTCAATGCCCGCTTTGGCCTGTTGCAGTGCCTGCCCGCCACTGAGCGCACCCAGGCTGTTGATGTAACCTTTCTTCGCCTCGCCGTTCAGCAGCGCCCATAACTTTTCGGCACCGCGCTCTGCCAGCGTACAGGCAGGCAGAACCGAGCCGCGCAGATTAACCACCTCTGCTGCGCTGTAAGGGCGGATAATGCCCTCCCAGCGTGCGGTCTGCCAGAGTTGTTCCAGTTGATCGATCTGTTGAGTACGTGTCATGGCAATAGCTCCTCTGTTCAGGGGATCAGGCGGTAGCCTGGCAGGGTAAGAAAGGAAACCAGTTCGCGTTCGGTGGTGATCTGAGCCATCAGCTGTGCCGCGTCGTCATAGCGACCAGCGCTGAAGTGGGCTTCGCCCAGCGCGTTTTGCAGCAGGTGCAGCTCTTCGTTCAGCCAGCGCAGAAACAGTTCGGCCGTAACCTGCTGGCCGTTGTTCAGGATTTGCTGATGACGAATCCATTGCCAGATTGAGGTGCGAGCAATCTCAGCAGTGGCGGCATCCTCCATCAGCCCGTCAATCGGCACACAGCCGTTACCGCTGATCCAGGCTTCAAGGTATTGCAGCGCGACGCGGATATTGGCGCGCATCCCCGCTTCGGTGCGCTCACCCTGACAGGGCGCAAGTAACTGCTCCGCCGTGATCGGGGCATCCTCTTCCCGCATAACATGCAACTGGTTGGGTTGGTCGCCCAGCACGGCATTGAAGACCGCCATAGCGGTGTCTGCCAGGCCCGGATGCGCAATCCAGGTACCGTCATGCCCGTTGCCCGCCTCACGCTGTTTATCTTCCGTCACGCGCTGCAGTACCCAGGCATTACGTGTTGGGTCTTTAGCAGGAATCAGGGCTGACATTCCCCCCATCGCGAAGGCTCCCCGACGATGACAGGTTTTAATCAGCAGACGTGAGTAAGCATCCAGAAACGGCTGCGACATGGTGACTGACTGGCGATCCGGCAGAACGCGATCCGCATGCTGTTTCAGGGTTTTGATGTAGCTGAAGATGTAATCCCAGCGGCCGCAGTTGAGCCCCACAATATGATCGCGAAGATTCCACAGGATCTCATCCATCTGAAACACGGCGGGTAACGTTTCAATCAGGACGGTAGCCTTGATCGTACCGCGCGGCAGATCGAACTGATCCTCGCTGAAACTGAAGATCTCACGCCACCAGGCGATCTCCTGCCAGCTCTCTGTTTTCGGCAGATAGAAGTAAGGCCCGCTGCCTTTGGCCAGTAAAGGCCGGACGTTGTGGAAGAAATAGAGCGCGAAATCAAACAGCCCGCCCGGAATCGCCTCACCCTGCCAGCTGACATGTTTTTCTGACAGATGCAGACCGCGAACCCGGCACATCAGCACCGCTGGGTTTGCGCCGAGCTGATAAATTTTGCCTTTGTCGCTGGTGTAACTCAGCGTGCCCTGCACCGCCTCGCGCAGTGTGAGCTGCCCTTCCATCAGCTTTGACCACTCCGGTGACAGCGAATCCTCAAAGTCGGCCATAAAGACTTTTACGTTTGAGTTCAGGGCATTAATGACCATTTTTCGATCCGGTGGGCCGGTGATCTCAACCCGACGATCTTCTAAGTCGGCCGGAATGGATTGAATACGCCACGCACCCTCTCTTATGGAAGCAGTTTCCATATCGAAGTCTGGCAGATAGCCCTGGTCATAGCGTTGCTGACGCTGCTGGCGTGCCAACAACAGCTCGTTGCGTTGCGATGCAAAGCGTGCGACCAGCGCTTCCAGAAAAGAAACCGCTTCGGGCGTTAACAGCTGTTGTTCGGCATGGCTAAAGGGCTGGCTGAAATTCAGCGCAGGGCTGATCACTGAGTCTGTCATGCTGGCGTTCTCCTGTATTCAAAGGATCGAATGCAGCGGATCCACACGGTGTTTATTTTGTGAGCTACAGGATCAGAGCATAAGCATTTATTTTTCTAAATCAAAAACTATTTCCATTCTTATACATTAAACCAGCTATCCTGATGTTTTATATGGATTTAAAGTTTTATTTATTAAAGGAACGACTTTCATTGCTGTTTTTCAGGCGAAAAAAAACCGTGTTGCCATCGGCTAACACGGTTCAGTTGATCTTCGGGCGGGACTACTCCAGCGTTGGATTCATGCGACGCAGATCGAATGGCGTGATCTGGTAAACGTAGTAGTTGAGCCAGTTCGAGAACAGCAGATTACCGTGGCTACGCCAGGTCGCGCGCGGTGGCAGGGCCGGATTGTCCTGTGGGAAATAGTTATAGGGGACTTCCGGATTCACACCCGCTTCATAATCACGATGATACTCACCAGACAACGTCAGCGCGTCATACTCCGGATGGCCAGTAACAAATACCAGGCGTTTGTCTTTACTCGCCATCAGATAGGCACCGGTTTGTTCCGATTCAGCAAACAGCTCAAGATCGGTGTAATCCGTGATCAGTTGAGTAGGAAAATCAGCATAACGAGAGTGTGGTGCGAGGAAATTATCATCAAAACCCCGGGTCAGTAAGGCATGAGGATGCAGTATCTGATGCTCATAGACGCCGGACAGTTTGTTATGCCGGGTTTGCTTGGGAATGCCATACAGAATATTAAGCGCCGCCTGCACGGCCCAGCAGACAAACAGCGTTGAGGTGACGTGCTCATTTGCCCAGTGCAGCACGCGCTGAATCTGAGGCCAGTAAGCAACATCATTAAAATCGACCAGCCCCAGTGGCGCACCTGTCACGATTAAGCCGTCATAGTTGTCATGCTGGATATCTTCAAAATTGCAGTAGAAGTTGTTGAGGTGCTCAGTGGGCGTATTGCGTGACTCGCGGCTGTCGATGCGCAGCAGCTGAATATCGATCTGTAAGGGCGAGTTGGAAAGCAGACGCAGAAACTGATTCTCTGTTTCGATCTTTTTCGGCATCAGATTCAGTATGAGCACTTTAAGCGGTCGGATCTCCTGAACACTGGCGCGCGACGACGTCATGACAAAGACGTTTTCGTCACGCAAAAAATTCACTGCCGGTAATTCGTCGGGAACCCTGATTGGCATAACCTGCTCACCTCTCGCAACCATATAAACGTTTAGACATCTGGATGCCCAACATTAGCCTGATCGTTGTGAGATGTCGAGGTTTCATGCGGAAAATGAAAATGTTTCAGCTTAAATGGGCATAGTATTAAAGGGACATAGCGCAGACGCAAAATAATGCAGACGTAAAAAAGCCCCGCACTTTCGTGCGGGGCTTCTTCACTTATATAATGCCTGGCAGTTCCCTACTCTCGCATGGGGAGACCCCACACTACCATCGGCGCTACGGTGTTTCACTTCTGAGTTCGGCATGGGGTCAGGTGGGACCACCGCGCTAAAGCCGCCAGGCAAATTCTTTGTGCTCTGTCCTGTGTCTTTTGTGCTGATGCTGCGTTGGCCGCCCTCGCGCTGCTCAGTCACATACTTCAGTATGCTCCTTCACATCGGTCGGTTGCCGCCTTGCCTCAGCGCAAAATCCTTCGGACTTCAGTCCGCAGGACACAACTGTATCCGGTAACAGGCTGAAAATCGTCTCTCTCAAAAACGCCTCTGGCGTTGTAAGGTTAAGCCTCACGGGTC